>DKZL01000002.1:20562-25785 GCA_002493635.1 Ruminococcaceae bacterium UBA7075
TGACCGAGCTTTGTTTTAAGCTTTGCAACTGCGTTTGCAATGCCGCCGCCTGCGTCAACATGGTTGTCCTTGAGCATTGCGGCGTCAGACAAATTGTAACGGTGGTTTCTGCCACCGCCGACTGTTACTGCATACTTTTGCAAAGGGCGCATACCGGGAAGAGTTTTTCTTGTATCTGCAATAGATGCATTTGTGCCCTCTACAATCTTAACAGCCCTATTTGTGGCTGTTGCAACACCGCTCATATGCTGAATAAGATTAAGCGCAGTTCTCTCGCCCTTAAGAATTGTGCGTGTTTTTCCGTGAACCTCGGCAATTATATCGCCTTTTTTAAGAGTATCGCCGTCTTTCTTGTATACCTTTGCTTCAAAGCCGCTGGGCTGCAATATTTCAAAAACTCTTAGAGCAACTTCAATACCGCACAGAACGCCGTCGCTCTTTGCAAGGAATTTTGCGGTATTTTCCTGCTCTTCATCAATAAGATAATCAGTTGTTGTATCAAGGTAATTAATATCCTCTAAAAGTGCAGTTTTAATAATATTATCAACATAAATGCTGTTTAAAATCATAAGTTAATCCCCTCTCTAACTTCATCAAGAATAATGCTTGCCACAATGGCGGTGCTCTTTGCTTCTATCAAATCAGAACAAATTTCGTAATTATCCTGCAACAGCTCGTCAAGAATTTCCTGTACTTTTTCATAGCTTTCCTGATATTTTTCAGGCTTCGGAATCACAAAATATGTATCCTGCAAAATTTCACGGATTTTAGAACGACAGCCCTTAGGAACAGGCTTTCCTTCAACAGGACGATGTGCAGGCTCGTTGCCGAGCGGACGGCGTCCGTGCTTTTTGATTCGTTCTGCAATATCTGTTGCAGCCGCCCTTGAAAACACAAGTGCCTCCAAAAGCGAATTACTGGCAAGTCTGTTTGCTCCGTGAACACCTGTGTGCGAACATTCGCCTGCCGCATACAGACCTTCAACCGATGTCCTTGCATCAAGGTCAACATTGATACCGCCCATAAGGTAATGCTGGCATGGGAATACAGGAATCCTATCCTTTGTAATATCGACGCCCTCTTCAAGACATCTTTCATATATCATCGGAAAACGCTGCTTAATAAAATCAGGATCCTTGTGCGTAATATCTAAATAAAATTTTTCGCTTTTTGTCTTTAATGATTCACGGACAATTGCATTTGAAACAACATCTCTCGGAGCAAGTTCGCCTCGGCTGTCATAATCAAACGCAAAGCGCTCTCCGTTGCAGTTTAAAAGCACTGCGCCCTCTCCCCGTACAGCTTCGCTGATTAAAAAACGTTCTCTGTCCTTATCAGCAGCAAAAGCAGTCGGATGAAACTGAACACGAGAAAGATGGCTGATTTTTGCACCGAGCATATACGCAAAGGCTATGCCGTCGCCTGTCGCAATTGCAGAGTTTGTAGTGTATTTATAAACTCTGCCGATACCGCCGGTTGCAAGAAGACAATAACTGCATCCAAAGTAACGGCTTTTTCCATCCTTAAGAATACTTATGTAAAATCCGTTAAGTACTTTTTTTATAGTGTAAACAAGTGCGTCATCAATTATCGTAACATTCGGAAGAGTTCTGACAACCTCCACAAGTCTGTCGACAATAGCCTTACCTGTTGAGTCCTTATGATGAACAATTCTGTTGCGGCTGTGACCTGCCTCAAGAGTTTTGCATAAAGTTCCGTCGGAATTTTTGTCAAAATCAACGCCCAAAGCACTGATTTTCAGAACATCCTCAGGGCCTTCTTCAACAAGCTTTTCAACTGCTGACAGATTATTTTTATATTTACCCGCAATCAAAGTATCGGTAATATGCAACTTGTAGCTGTCATGAACAGTATCAAGAACACAGGCAACTCCACCCTGTGCAAGCGAGCTGTTAGACAACGGTAATTCACGCTTTGATACAAGCAGAACATTGACATCATTTGGGAAATTAAGTGCAGCATACAATCCAGCCACACCCGTACCGATTATTATGACATCATATTTCTTTTCCATAATATAGACCTCGGTTTTTTAAAAAAATTGATAAATTCCTGTTTCTTTACAAATTTTTATTAATATATTATACTACTAATTGGAAAAATAGTAAAGCACATCATTAAAACAATTATCCAAAGGATGTATCTATGGAACTTAAAAGTAATGAAGAAAAAATTACGTCTGCACTGCTTGTCAGCGTAGACACAGGCGATTATGACGCTGAGGCTTCACTTGAAGAATTATTCGAACTTGTAAAAAGTGCCGGTGCCAACCCGATAATGTCTGTCACTCAAAATCTGCAAAAGCCCGAAACAGCTACATTTGTAGGAACAGGAAAATTGCAGGAAATTGCAGAAATTTGTGAACAGCAGGAAATAGACTTGCTTGTATTCGACAGCGAACTGTCACCCACACAAATAAAGAATATTGAAGCTGCAACCGATGTAAGAGTAATTGACCGAACCACACTCATTCTTGATATTTTCGCACAGCGTGCACGCTCAAAGGAGGGCAAATTGCAGGTTGAGCTTGCGCAGCTAAAATATATGCTCCCCCGACTTACAGGCAAGGGAATTGCTATGTCAAGACTCGGCGGCGGTATCGGCACAAGAGGACCGGGTGAAACAAAGCTTGAAACCGACCGCCGTCATATCAGAAGAAGAATGGAAACTCTCAAAGATGAACTTGCCGAAGTAGAAAAACACCGTAATATGCTGAGGAAGCGCCGTGAAAAGGACGGCATAATAACCTGTGCTATTGTCGGCTATACAAACGCAGGCAAGTCAACTCTTATGAACTACCTTACAGATGCGGGTGTGCTTGCGCAGGATAAACTGTTTGCAACACTTGACCCCACTTCCCGTGCGCTTAAACTGCCGAGCGGTGTTACTGTTATGATGATTGACACGGTAGGACTTGTAAGAAGACTTCCTCATCATCTTGTTGAAGCATTTCGTTCAACGCTTGAAGAGGCGGCACAATCGGATATTATACTCAATGTCTGTGACGCATCAAGCGATGAAGCACGAACTCATATGAAGGTAACAACCGATTTGCTGGAGTCACTCGGATGCGGAGATACCCCGATTATTACTGTTCTTAATAAATGCGATCTCATTGATAATTCCACCCTTGCACAGGATTTCAGAGCCTGTATTAAAATCAGTGCAAAAAACGGAACAGGTATTGACAATTTGCTGTCGGCTATTGACGAAAACCTTCCTGTAAGAATAAAACGTGTAAAACTGCTTATTCCGTTTGCCAATGCAGGACTTACAAGTGAAATCCGCAGTAAAGGTACACTTATTAGCGAGGACTACCTTGCCGAGGGAGTAATTATTGAAGCTATTGTTGACGAAGTTTTGTATTCAAAAGTAAAGAATTTTGAAATTGAACAATAAATGTATATATAATGTTAATAAATATGTTGAAAATGTTTATTTCTTTTGGTATAATTTAACTCAACGGAGGAATTCATTTGAATTTTTTTGAGAATATTACGACAATCGACACCGCAGTTCTTGATTTTATACAGCAATACATCAAATGTGATTTTCTTGATGTAATTATGGCGTTTTTCAGTTATATCGGCGACAAAGGGGCAATTTGGCTTATCGTAGCATTTATATTTATATTTTTACGAAAAACACGCTCAATGGGCATAATGATGATTTGTGCAATGGGAATTGGATTTTTTGTCGGCGAAGTAGGTTTAAAAAATATTGTTTGCAGGCCAAGACCGTTTATCGTTAATACGGATATTATACTTAATATTTTACCGCCTTCGGGATACAGCTGTCCGTCCGGACACAGCTGTTCATCACTTGCCGCCGCAACAGTTATACTTTCAAAGGATAAACGCATCGGCATTCCTGCAATGTGTCTGGCTGTACTTATTGTATTTTCCCGCCTTTATAATTACGTTCACTATCCGTCGGATGTTCTGCTTGGAATGGCACTCGGCGTATTATCGGCTTTATTTATTATTTTGCTGTTCAGAAAAACAGGTCTTGACAACAAACTTTCAAATCAACGGAACAAAAAGAAGGTATACTAAATGGCAAATTACAGATTTGCAGGAAAAACTTCAAAAGAAGTATTTCTGATTAAGGGAATCAATGTGTTCTCTGAAAAATGGACGCACGCAGGAGGCTGCGTCACAGTAACTAATCCGCAAAACGGTAAGAGCTATGTTTTTTCAAAATATATAAGCAACGGTATTGAATTTGTTGCAGGAAAAGACTCATATGGCTATTGGCTGTTTTTTATAGAAGAATAAAAGGGGTACATTTAAATGAGCAAAGAAAAAATGCTTGTCAGAAATCTTTATGATTTAGACAAAACAATTGCAAAGCCGCTGCTTGAAGGCATAGATTATCCATGGGAGGCTTTGCCGAAAATAAAGGATTTTATCATTGAACTCGGCAAAACGCTTGACCCTGATATTTTTGAGCAAAGAGGAGAAAATATATGGGTTGCAAAAAGTGCAACAGTGTTTGAGTCTGCTCATCTGGGCGGTCCGCTGATTATATGTGAGGAAGCCGAAGTTAGACACTGTGCATTCATAAGAGGCAGTGCAATTGTCGGCAAAGGAGCCGTTGTAGGCAACTCAACTGAGCTTAAAAACTCAATCCTGTTTGACGGAGTGCAGGTGCCGCACTACAATTACATCGGCGACAGCATTCTCGGCTATAAATCCCACACGGGTGCAGGCACAATCACATCAAATCTGAAAAGCGACAAGTCGCTTGTAACTGTAATGTGTGACGGAGAAAAAGTTGAAACCGGTGTTAAAAAGTTCGGTGCAATGCTCGGCGATAATGTTGAGGTCGGATGCAACAGCGTATTAAATCCCGGCTCTGTAATCGGCAGAAACACAAATATTTATCCGCTGTCATTTGTAAGAGGATATGTAAGCGAAAACAGTATTTATAAACGTTTAGGCGAAATTGCAGATAAAATATAAAAATTTCAAAGTAAAAATAACTGCTTGCTTTGATATTCTGTAACAAACTTTAATCCCCCTCAAAGTTTAAAACTTTGAGGGGGATTTCTTTAGATGTAAATTTTATTCCATTACTTATCGGAATATTACCATGTTGCAACCTGACAGCTGCTGCCTGAACCGCCTGAAATATAATACTTTGCACTTCCGGTAATCGGAACATCAACAGTCTGTGTGCCTGAGCCGTTGTTAAATATAA
>DKZL01000054.1 GCA_002493635.1 Ruminococcaceae bacterium UBA7075
CTTAACAGAATCCTGAGCCTGCTTTTTTGTACCTACAAAAAGAACGCTCTTGCCTTCAGCAGAAATCTCACGAACAAAGTTGTAAGCTTCCTCGAGCTTCTTAACGCTCTTCTGAAGGTCAATAATGTAGATTCCGTTACGCTCTGTGAAGATGTACTCAGCCATCTTAGGGTTCCATCTTCTTGTCTGGTGACCAAAGTGAACACCAGCTTCGAGTAGTTGTTTCATTGATACTACTGCCATTTTTATATCCTCCTTAGGTTAAAACCTCCGCTGTGCTTTGTTTTTTGACAGCCCAATAAGCAAAGCCTGCCACCCTGCTGTCAAGCATCAGCGTGCGAAATGCTTATATATTATACCATAAAAATGAAAAAAATCAAGTATTTTTTATAAAACACTTGATTTTCATATAATTTTCTAATTCAGTCAATTATTTCATATCAAAGAAACGTACATTACCGCAAGTTATAATGTAATTCTGAGTTTCATGCCAACCGCTTGTACCGGTGTAAAATACCAATATTCTATGCTGAACAGCTGAATTATTCTGGTCAAATATGTAAGAAACTGCATCTTTAACATCCTGATTAGGCTCTTTATTTGTCGGAGCATAATACTGATATGTTGAAATTATTGTATCTATAGATGATGTGTTTGAACGGTTCATCGCATCTCTTATTGCCTGAGCAACAAGAGCACAGCCGTTAAATCCCATTGAGCCGGCTTCGCCCATTACAAGACGCTCAAGCTTTGCTCTGTCATATGATGAAAGTGATACCGGTTTAGGGCTGTATGAATAATCAGGATTACTGATATTTATCAAATAACTACCGCTGTTTGAATTCTCAGTATATGATGAATCATTTGATGCACCGCTATTGTCGTTGTCAGAAGCCTCATTCTGTGATGATTCGTAATTATTTTCACTTACTTCTGATTCAAAGCTTTCAGCAACGCTTGTGTCGTGAGTTTCCGATTCTGTAATCGCCTCGGTTTGTACTTCTGTTGCCTTCTCTGTAACTTTTTCAGTCACTTCGGGCTTTGTTTCCTCTGATTTGTCAGTGGTCTTCTCAATTTCTTTTGTTGTAGTCTCGGTAACAGGAGCCGTGGTTACAGGGATACAATTTTCAGTAATTACTGCTGAAAATTCATCAAGATTACCAACTGAAAAAGAAGCTGCTTTGCTGTCTTCAAATGCATCAACGCCCGGTGCAAGAGTAGTAGTTGGAATAATGAGTGCAGTTGCAATAAGCACTGAAGCAATAGAAAAGGAAAATACCCTTAGCTTCTTTTTTGTTTTCGGGGATGAAGACTTCTTTGTTTGAATTTTATTTTCAGAAACAGCGTCTTCATTTCCGTAGTGTTTATATTTTGTAGCTCTCAAAAATTTGTCCTCCCTTGATTTTTGCACATTCAAATAAAATGATATTTGCCTGATTAATGTGCTTTGTCTTTAGTCGTAAAATTTTATCAAACACACAACATCAAATGTATTTAAACACAAATTATGTTAAAATGCAAGTCAAAGGCAACGAATTTTTTTGTAACATTTGTAATTTTACTGTAATATTTGTTTTTATAATTTCAATAAAAAATTATTCTTTGTTTATATTACACAATATAATTTACTATGGTTGGTTTATTTTGACCAAGTGTTAGAAAGTCAATTATTTTAAAAATTGTCCTTAAAACGTCTTTTTTTCTGCCTTTTTACAGGCTTTGGCATATTGCAGGACAGAATTATAGTATCTTGCCCAATAAGTTCAATTTTCTGCCACGGAATTATATAATCCTCACACCTTCCGAAAAATCCAAAAAATCCTGACCTGCCAAATATTATAAGAGATACGATTTTAGCAGTCTTAGTATCAACAATAACATCGTCTACAAAGCCTATTCTTGTTCCGTCGCAGGAACTGATTACCTCCTTATGCTTTAAATCTGTCAAATTGCAGTTCATAACCATCTCTCCTTATACACAATATATATGCCTGAACACTAAGGTTAATTCGTTGACTTTTAGAGTTGTATTTGCTAAAATGTATATACTATACATTAGTATATAAGGAGCTGAAATATATGGATTATATTTTTATGACCGATGCATCATGTGACCTTACATCTGCACAGGTAAATGAGATTGGCGTTGAAGTATTGCCAATGGAATTTGAAATGGAAGGAAAAAGCTATCTTCATTATCCTGATGCCAGAATGATGAGTTTAGAAGATTTTTATTCAAAGCTTAAAAGCGGTGTTTATTCAAAGACTACTCAGATTAACGTAAACGGCTTTGTTACAGCTTTTGAAAAATATCTCAAAGCAGGTATTGATGTAATTTACACAGGTATTTCAACCGGCTTAAGCGGAACATATAATACCTGCTTAATTGCCGTGCGTGAATTGCAAGAAAAATATCCTGACAGAAAAATTATTGTAATTGACTCAAGATGTGATTCAGCAGGTCTTGGCTTTCTGATATATCTTGCCGGTCAAAAATACAAAGCAGGATGTTCCATTGATGAGCTTGCAGAGTATATCGAAACAACTCGTGACAGAATTTGCCATTGGTTTGTAGTTGAAGATCTGGATCAGTTAAAAAGAGGAGGAAGAATATCCGCAGTTACCGCAACATTTGGCAAGGCTTTGCAGATTAAACCGCTAATCGGAGTGGATGAAGTCGGACATTTATATAATGCTGCAAAGGTTCGTGGAAAAAGCAATGTTATTCCTACTCTTGTCAAGCATCTTGAAGCTGAGGGTGAAGATACTAAAAACAATCTGGTTTTTGTTGCTCATGCTGACAATAAGGAAGGCGCAGAAGAGCTTAAAAAGAGGATTAAAGGAATGTGCAAAGAGGTACAGATTTGCGACATAGGTCCGGTTATCGGAACACACGTCGGTTCAGGTATGCTTGCTATTCTTTTCCTTGGTAAAAGAATAAATAAATAGATAAAGTCAATTAGTCCCCGTTCAGCCGAACGGGGACTTTTTCTTTTCTTTGACATCATTTCTGTTAGTCTCTTGAAAAATACAGAATACACATCAAACTAACTCCGATAAATGCACCTACAAATAATCCGATTATTAAACCTGTAATCATATTTGCCTCCTAAACATATTTTGACATTTATTATTTTGTTTATATGTAATAATTGATACGGTGATTAATTTTGAGGGTAATATATGTTGATGTTCTGATTGCTGTAAACGTATTTATTGATTTTATGCTTATTGTCTGCACACGAAAGTTTTTACATATTAAAGTAAAGTATATCAGAATGATACTGGGAAGTATCTTAGGCGGGATCTTAAGTCTTGTGGCACTTTTGCCAAGCATTATATTTCCTGTGAACATTGCAGTAGATATTATAAGTGCAGCTTTGATTATATTTGCATCGTTTGGTATTTGCAGTATTAAAACATTTATAAAACGGATTGCAGTATATTTTTCGCTTGTATTTTCATTTTGCGGAATAATGCTTGGAATATATACTGCTTTCAAACCGAAAGGAATGGCAATTTATAATGATATTGTGTATTTTAATATTTCCCCTGTACTTTTAATTATTCTTACTGTCATTTGTTATTATATACAATATATAATACGAAGACTGACGAAAGGTGAAGACGGTTATGATATTTGTAATATTGAAGTAATAATCAAGGAAAACTCATATTCATTTCCTGCAAAGGTAGATACAGGATGCAATTTAAAAGAACCTTTTTCGGGAGATTATGTTATAGTAGTCGAAAATCTATTAATTGATAATTACACTCCGTCTGACAATAATTCAAGAATTATTCCATTTGAAAGTCTTGGAGGATGTGGAATAATCAGAGGATTTAAACCGGATGAAATAAAAATTGACGGAGAAAAAAAAGATAATTCTATTTATATAGGTATATGCAATAACGTTCTGAAGGGTGATATTAAAGCTTTAATCCCCTCAGAGCTTGCATATAAAAATTAATTTTGAGGTGTTTTTATGTTCTATCAAAAGTTTATAATTGCAATCACAAAACTTAAACTGATGTTTTTATCTGAAAATGCAATATTTTACATTAACGGAAGTGAAACACTTCCGCCGCCTCTGACTAAGGACGAGGAATATGAAATGATGCAAAGAATTATGAAAGGTGATAATTCGGCAAGGGAAAAGTTGATTGTTCACAATTTAAGACTTGTGGTTTATATAGCCAAAAAATTTGAAACGCCGAACGCAAGCTCAGAGGATTTGATTTCTATCGGTACAATAGGGCTTATCAAGGCTGTAAAAACATTTTCACCGGAGCGGAATATTAAGCTTGCTACATATGCGTCAAGGTGCATTGAAAACGAGATATTGATGTATCTGAGAAAATCATCACAGCTTAAGAATGAAATTTCTATCGACGAACCGTTAAACACAGATTGGGACGGTAATGAGCTGCTGTTATGTGACGTTTTGGGAAGTGAGCCTGATACCGTCAACATAAATATAGAAAATGAAATTGACAGATACCTCGTGCTTGAAGCCGTTTCAAAGCTCAACGACAGAGAATGTATGATTATGGAATTAAGGTTTGGTCTTAACGGCAAAAAAGAACACACGCAAAAACAGGTTGCAGATGAACTTGGAATATCACAATCTTACATATCAAGACTTGAAAAAAAGATTATTAAACAGTTAAAAAAGGAACTCGAAAAGGCTGTCTGAGGCAGCCGGTGGGCTGCACTTGTCCGAGCAGATAACAAACATATGAAAATGTTCTTCTGTGCCCGACTGCAAAATACGAGTAAATTTCTATCAAGTAAAAAAGGTGAGTTCTCCCCACCTTTCTTTTACATTATCGAAAATTACTTTTAAGTCGCAGTATTCGTACAAGTGCAGTTGTTGAAGTAGTTGTATCTTTCGTAATAAATTAAAACGGTATACAATTATTTACAACAACTCGTCATCTGCATCTGACATATTGTTCTGGCTATCATTTTCATTTGTATTATCGGTAGCATTACGGTTATCGTTATCGCCGTTATCAGCGTTTCCGTTAGCAGATGTTTTATCTTCCTCGTTGCCAATTATTCCATCTGTATCAGATACCGTTCCGTCGCCGACTACATCGCTTGCAACCGTTGCAATCTGACTTCCAACATCAGAAACTGCTTTAGAAGCATTTTCAACAGCTGAGTTTTTGTTGTTGTTATCATTACCGCATCCGACAAAACAGAATGACATCATAGCCGCTGCGGCAAGAACACACATAATTTTTTTCATATATTATCACCCTAAAATAAATAATGGTGCTGTAAGTTCAGCACCATTATTATTAGCAATAATTTTAATTTTATTTATCATTTTTTAAAACAAGCATATGAGGATAAGGAATTGTAATGCTATTTTTGTCAAATGCAATTTTTACATTCTCCTGCATATAATAATAAACTGGATAATAATCATTCGGCTCTATCCAAAGCATCACAAGAATCTGCAAGCCGTTGTCAAGGTGCTCTCCCACAAAAACAGTCGGCTGAGGATCAGACAAAATCATTTCATTTTCGGATATTACATACATTATAACATCTTTTACCTTTTGAATGTCATCCTCATAGCTGACAGTGTATTTCAAATCAAGACGTCTGACTTCTTCCTTTGTGCAGTTGATTAAATTTTCTTTTGTCAAGTGTGAATTAGGTATTGTAACTGTTCGGTTGTCATAAGTATTTATGGTAGTTGTAAAAATTTTAATGCTTACGATACTACCCTTAAGACCTTCAAACTCAATAATATCACCTGCAACAAACGGTTTGCTTATCAGAATTATAACGCCGCTTGCCAGATTACTTAAGGTATCCTGCAAAGCAAGTCCCGCTGTAATTGCAGCTGCGCTGACAGCAGCAATAATGGAGTTTACATTAACACCAAGGGTTGACAGAATAATAATAATGATAAATAAGTAAAGAATTGCTCTTGAAACAGAAATAATAAATGTAATGGCAGTCTGATCAATTTTTGTTCTGCTTAGAAGTTTTTTTAAAAATGAAATAATTAATTTTACAAAAACATAGCCGACAACAGCGATTATAATTGCAATAAGAATCTGAAAGCCAAAATTCTGAACGTTCTCAATGAATTTCCCCAATTAAATCACCGTCCTGTATTAACTTTTCAAGTATCTTTTCTCCATTCTGCCAGACAGAAATAACAATATTGCCATCCTCATCAAAAGCAACGCTTTTGCCGTTTCTTGCACCTTTGTTATAATTGCAGACATCAATCAGTCTGCCGTCCTTATCAAAACGTGCTCCGTATCCGTCGGGCTTGTTATCGAGCCACCTGCCTGCGTGCATTGTACTATCACTTAGACGATAACCTACGCCTGCTCCGCTGCGGTTATTTTCAATCCAGTTACCTACATAGTTAATATTTCCTGTTTTGTAATATCCTACACCAAATCCATCTTTACAATTATGCTTATACTCTCCTTCGTAGGCAGTAAGTCCGTCAGGGGTTACTGTTCTGCCTTTTCCGTGACGGTTTCCGGCTTCGTCCAGATCGCCGTAATAAAGATATTTTCCGGATGCAGTAACAATTTCTGAATCATTATTTATTTCAGTGCCGATTTCAAGATTGTACTCATCATCATTTTTTTCTATTTCATCAGATTCAAGAGCATTTTGAACATCGATAACATCGCCGAACAAATTTTTATTTGTCTTTTGTGCTTCAACAAGCATATTCTGAATCATATCATAAGCTGAGTATCCATGCGCAGAACAATTGTTTGTTTCATCAGAACTTACAGGTAACTCAGCCGTGGTATCATCTGATTCCTGAGGCATGCTTTCATTGATTTCATCAAGATAAACCACTTTTGTTATATCAAATTTTGCTTTTCCATTGACATCAAAGGATTTTTCAGTAAAAGCAAAGCCTTTTTGTTCAGTTTTGTTGGTATTTTTATCCTTACAAATATTATTATATGCAGCAACAAACCATATCATACCCGAATTTGTATATGCAAGAGCGGCACATTTATTTTCCGGAGATGATATTGACGGGAACAAATACTCGCACGTTTCGGATTTTGAAAAAAGATTTTTTTCAAATTTTAATCTTACCTCGCCGCTTTTAAAATCAGGGGAAATTCTGCAAACGGGCTTGTCTGAATTTTTATAATACTCTGTTTTAAGCCAATTATGTTTGTTATCAAAATATATACGCTTATATACTGCTCCTGTTTCAGAATAATACAACACGCAATAAAATCCGCCGGATTCAATCTTTGCTGACTGATAAGGTCTGTTATTGCGTGTTACTTTCCATGAAAGCGGTGAACTGCTATTCATATTATATGAAATATTATAAGAGTCCGAATGAATTTTAACGTCAGTAACTTCTTTTTGAGCTGAACAGTCCGAATTAAAGTAATTTGCACGCACACCAGCTAAGGCATCATCCTTGAAATCAAAATCTTCAAAATCTGAAACAAGGACAGAGTAAAAAATAATATTACTTGTTTTTACTTTAGAGTCTGATAACATATCATAATTCCTTTCAGGAAAATAAGCAACCAGTGGATTGCACCTACTCGGGCAGACAGCATCATATAGATACACACTTCTGTACCCGACTGTTTTCGAGCAGTTTCCTATAAAATAAAAATACAGGGCGAACATTGTCCGCCCGTTTTTTTGCTTTTGAAAAATCAAATATCAAATTGAAATTGACATTGCAATATTATAAAGATCTTCATCAAATACCCTTTTCATATCAAGAGCTTCATTGATGTCAAGGTCAACAATCTTGCCTTCTCGCATAACAACAACACGATTACCGATGTTCTGGTCGAGCAGTTCAACAGCCTTAAAGCCCATTTCACTTGCTACAACTCTGTCACGAAGTGTTGGCGAGCCGCCACGCTGAACGTGACCGAGAACAGTTGCTCTTGTTTCAATGCCAAGACGCTGCTCAACATATTTTGCAAGATCTTCAACACCGCCGACGCCTTCTGCAACTACAACAATAAAGTGCTTTTTGCCGGTCTTTTGAGTATTGATAATTCTTGCAATTACATCACGTTCAATATTATATTCAATCTCAGGAACGAGAATTGCAGTAGCTCCTGTTGCAATACCTGTCTGAAGAGCAATATCACCGCAGTGTCTGCCCATTACCTCAACTATTGAACAACGGTCGTGCGACTGCGCTGTGTCACGAATACGGTCAACCATCTGAATAGCCGTATTCATTGCCGTATCAAAACCTACTGTATATTCTGAACAAGCAATATCATTGTCAATAGTACCGGGCACTCCGATACAGTTAATTCCAGCGTTTGTAAGCTTACGGGCACCGCGAAAAGAACCGTCACCACCGATTACAACCACACCGCTGATTCCCTTACTTCTGCAAAAATCAGCAGCTTTCTGAATTCCCTCAGGTTTGGGAAACTCAGTGCTTCTGGCAGTATAAAGCATAGTACCGCCGTTACCTATAATATCGGAAACACTTCTTAAATTCATTTCTTCAATATCATTATTAAGCAAACCGTTGTATCCACGGTAAACGCCATAAACTTTCATACCTTTATTTATGCCGGCACGCACTACCGCCCTGACGGCAGCATTCATTCCGGGGGCGTCTCCGCCGCTTGTAAGTACAGCAATAGCTTTTTGTTCCATAAAATTTACCTCCTGAAGGTTATTAACATTAAATATTATAATACAATTAAATTTTCTTTACAAGAGGATTTTTATAATTTTAACTATATTTCTCAAAAATATTATAATAATGTAATAAAACTTGACTTTATATCAGTATTTATTTATACTTATATATATGCAAATTTAACAGACTTTCGCAGTTTCAGGAGATTTATTATATGACTAAATTATATTTAGCTATACCTTGCTATAATGAAGAAGAAGTTTTAAGAGACTCTGCCGAAAAACTCAAAAATAAATATGACAGTATGATGTCCGACGGAAAAATAAGCAAAGACAGTAAAATCGTTTTTATTGATGACGGTTCCAAGGATAAAACATGGAGTATTATTGAGGAACTTCACAATGATAATCCTGTTTTTCAGGGGATTAAGCTGAGCCGCAACAGAGGTCATCAAAATGCACTTTTGTGCGGTCTTATGACCTTAAAGGACAAGGCTGACGCTGTAATCTCTATTGACGCAGATTTACAGGACGATATTGACACATTTGATGAAATGGTGGCAAAATACGAGGAAGGCAGTGATGTAGTGTACGGTGTGCGTTCAAAACGTGCTACTGACACTTTCTTTAAACGATTTACTGCCGAAGCTTTTTACAAAATTCTTAACAAGATGGGCGCTAAGGTTATTTTTAACCACGCAGATTTCAGACTTATGAGCAAAAGAGCACTTGAAGCCTTTTCTCTGTATAAAGAAACCAATATTTTTTTGAGAGGTATGGTTCCGCTTATCGGTTATAAATCGGACATCGTAACATATGAACGCTCTGAAAGACTTGCAGGCGAAAGTAAATATCCGCTCAAAAAGATGCTTGCTCTTGCCTGGGAAGGTATAACCTCAATGAGTATTCAACCCATAAGAATGATTACTTGGTTGGGTGCTATTGTTTTTGCAATAAGCATTATTATGATTATTTACTCACTTGTAAGCTTTTTTATAGGTGTATCAGTAAGCGGCTGGGCAAGTCTTTTGTGTTCAATATGGGCAATCGGCGGACTTCAGCTGTTGGCTATTGGTGTTATAGGAGAATATATTGGAAAAATATATCTTGAAACTAAACGCAGACCAAGGTTTATTGTTGAAAAAATTCTTGAAGACTAACGTAAGTTTAAAAAATTATCAGATAAAGACCGACTTCTGTTGGTCTTTATTTTTTGCTTTATAAGAAACTGCTCGGAAATAGTCGAAGTGTGTATTTATATGATGCTGTGCACACCGGATGTTTTTTATCTGCTTTTTATAATATTATAAATTATTGCCTTTATAGCATTATAACTACAATAATATATGATATTATGGAAATAATTGTATAATATCAAAAGGAGTGAATTATCTTGGATATTTCAAAACTTGAAAAACGAAATCCTGCTCTTGACATTATAAGAATTGTAGCGGCTTTTACAGTACTTTCTGTACATTTTTTCCTGCATAACGGTTTTTATTATGAAACCGTTCAAGGAACTTCTATGTATATAATGACTTTGATGCGAACACTGTTTTCTGTTTGCGTCCCGCTGTTTATGATTCTTACAGGTTATCTGATGTGCAACAAGACACTGAGCAGAAAATACTACAAAGGCATTTCAAAAACGCTTGTTGTTTTTGTTATTGCCACTTTAGCCTGTATGCTGTTTAAAACTTTTCATGATGGCGAAGAATTTTCACTGATAAAGTTTATTTTTAACACCTTTGATTTTACCGGTGCAAATTATTCCTGGTATATTGAGATGTATATAGGTCTATTTTTAATTGCACCTTTCCTTAATCTCGCATATAATAAGCTGGATTCTCAAAGAAAAAAGCAAGTTTTGGTATTTACCTTTGCTGTAATTACAATTCTGCCGTCACTTCTTAATATATTTAACTTTGATAATATCGCTTGGTGGGGCGATCCTACATCAAGCGACACATTCCAGAAAATTGTGCCCGCTTGGTGGACAGGCGTATATCCTATCGCCTATTACTTTGTAGGCTGTTATTTAAGAGAATACGGTATGAAAATCAAAACAAGAACTTTAATTGCCGTATTCCTTGCTGCAATCGTTTTGTTTGGTTCTTTTAACTTTTACAGAAGCTATGGTACTACATTTAAATCCGGCACTTATGTTTATTGGTATGGATTTGAACCTTATGTTCTGTCATCATTTCTTTTTGTACTGCTTACAAGAATTAAAACAGACAAATTCAGTGCAAAATTTAAATTTGCACTTTGGAAACTTTCTGACCTTGCACTCGGTATTTACTTGATTTCATTTATTTTTGATAAGCTTGTATATGATGTATTGAATAAAACAATCACTCCTATGCAAGAAAGACTTCCTTTCTATTTTGTTGTCGTTCCTGTTGTGTTTATTTTGTCAACAGCAGCCTCTTTTATTATGAACGTTTTGGCACAGGGAATAATTACACTCTTCCATAAAATTGTTAACTATATAAAAATTCAAAAGGAACACGGCTCACAAAAAATGTGGCAGGACATTTTGTTTATAGCTTTAATGGCATGCGGCATTGTGTTTGCAATTTGGAAATGCTTCTACGGATTCGGCGGAAGCGACGAAGCGTTTTATCTTACAATTCCGGACAGACTTTCTATGGGAGATGCGCTGATTACGGAAGAGTGGCATTTGTCACAGCTTTCAAGTGTTTTGCTTATCCCGTTTGTCAGCATATATAAGCTCATTGTCGGTTCTACCGAAGGAATAATTCTTGCAGCAAGATTTAACTATATTATATTCCACGCTGTTGTTGCTTCCGTAATTTACTTAAAACTAAGAAACAAAGGTATTTTATCGGTTGTCGCCTCTTTCCTGTTTTTCATATTTACTCCGTATAATATTATGGCATTGAGTTATAACACAATGGGACTTGATTTTGTAGCCGTTACCGGTGTACTTATGGGAACGAACTACAAAAACAAAACCTTGCCTACAATCATTGCAGGGTTTACCTTTGCAGCAGCAGTATTATGTTCACCGTATCTGGCGGCTGCATATGTTCTTTACGGAATATGTGTTATACTTCATTATGTGCTAAAGAAGAAAAACTTAAAATTTGTTATTTCCGAGGAAATATTTGGTATTAAATCATTTTTAAAGTTTACAATCGGTGTGGCTATACCTGCTGTTATATTTCTTGCCTTTGCTCTCTCAAGAGCAGGTATAGGCGATATAATAAATGTTCTGCCAAACTTAATGACTGACCCTGAGCATCCTCAGCTTTCGCTTGATTATAAGATAAGATTATATTATGAATCAATCTATAAATTCCATGACAACTTTAAAATCGCAGTAATCAGCTATTTTATAATGCTGTTTGCTATGATTATTGATAAAAATAGAAAAGTTCACAGAAGTCTGTATCTCATAATTTCATCAGCACTTTCGATATTCACTCTGATACTTATTGTACCGACTATCAATTCAAGCAGCTATAATGCTGTAATGTTCCCTATGATTTTCATCGGAATTACATCATATATTCTGTGTGACAAAAAGCCGAGAAGATTGTTTGTGAGCCTGTTTGTACTCGGAATTATTCATTCGATTTCACTTGAAATGACGTCCAATCAGTATTTTTATGTTATATCAATGGCACTTGCATCTTCTAATATTGCAAGCTACATTTTCCTTGCTCAGCTGCTGAAGGAAATGAAAGAAACTGAAGATAACTTTGATTATAAGGTATTGCTTAAATATTCTTCCATAGCAATAGTTGTTCTTACTATTTGTATTCAAGGATTTTTGCAGTTCAAAGCAAAGGCAGAGCATTGCTTCTGGGAAAGCAGTATGAATACTCTTACTTCTGAAATTCCGTCAGGTCCGGCAAAGGGAATTATGACTAATGCTGATAACTGCAATAATTACGTTCAAATTTATAATGATATTGCGAGCTATAAGAATTATAATCAAGGTAATATCCTGCTATTAACTGAAAAAACCTGGACGTATCTTGATGTTGACAATCTTTCATATGGTACCCTGTCAGCCTGGATTACAGAAGGAAACAGAGTATCCCTTGAAAGACTTGAAGAATATTATAAAATTAACCCTGAAAAAGTGCCGGATTATATATATATTCTCAAAAATTCTAAATGGGATGATATGGTCGTTGACAACATTTCAAATGACTGGGGATATTCGGTCAACGAAACAAATATCAGCTATAAACTCGAAAAATCGAATAATTAATCTTATTAATGATTAATCCGTTTAGGTATACATTCATATAAAAAATGTATATATCATAAAAGCAATAATTAACTTGTATTTTTTAGCATAATGTGGTATATTAATAAGGATGTACATTTATTAATACTTTATTGTGATTAGATAAGCAATTCTTGGGGGTTATATTATGGATATTAAACAGATTTATAATGATTGGCTCAGCAAAGCGACAGAGGATAAAGACTTAATTGCAGAACTTGAAAACATTAAAGATGATGAAACTGAAATTTATGAGCGTTTTTATACTTCTCTCAAGTTCGGCACTGCAGGACTAAGAGGTATTATCGGTGCCGGCACAAACAGAATGAACATTTATGTTGTTCGTCAGGCTACACAAGGTCTTGCAAACTACATCCTTGCAAAATACGGCAAGGGTTCTGTTGCAATTTCTCACGACAGCAGAATCAAGGCTGACCTTTTTATGATTGAAGCTGCAAGAGTTTTGGCTGCTAACGGAATTAAGGTTTACATTACTTCTGAACTCCAGCCTACACCTGTGCTTTCATATCTTGTTCGTTATTTTAAGTGTCAGGCCGGTATTATGGTTACAGCAAGTCATAACCCTGCTGCTTATAATGGCTATAAAGCTTATGGCGAGGACGGATGTCAGATGACAGACGATGCCGCAAATGCAGTATATGATGAGATTACAAAGCTTGATTATTTTAATGATGTTAAAATAGCTGACTTTGATGATGCAGTAAAGTCCAATATGATTGAATATGTTGATGACAGCGTCTATGACAGCTATATCGAAAAAGTTATGGAACAGCAGGTCAACCCAGGTATTTGTGCAGACGCTGACCTCAAAGTTGTCTACACTCCGCTTAACGGTACAGGTAATAAGCTTGTAAGAAAAGTGCTTGATAAAATCGGTGTTAAAAGCGTTTCTATTGTTAAAGAGCAGGAATTGCCTGACGGTAATTTTACCACTTGTCCATATCCTAATCCGGAAATTAAAGAGGCTTTGCAAAAAGGACTTGAACTCTGTGAAAAAGAACAGCCCGACCTTCTTCTTGCAACTGATCCTGACGCAGACAGAGTTGGTATTGCAGTAAAGGATTATGACGGTAGCTACAGACTTATTACAGGCAACGAAAACGGCGTTATGCTTACAAACTATATTCTCTCCTGTAAAAAAGAAAACGGTGTACTCCCTGAAAATCCCGTAGTTGTAAAAACTATTGTTACTACAAAACTTATAAATCAGCTTTGCGATAAGTACGGCTGTGAATTAAAGAATGTTTTAACCGGATTCAAGTATATTGGCGAAGTTATTCTTAATCTTGAAAAGAAAAACGAGGAAAACAGGTATCTCTTCGGTTTTGAAGAAAGCTACGGTTATCTTTCAGGCACATATGTAAGAGATAAGGATGCTGTTGTTGCATCTATGCTTGTTTGCGAAATGGCTGCTTATTATAAAAAGCAAGGCAGATCATTGGCTGAAGTTATCGACGGTCTGTACGAGGAATTTGGTTATTATCTTAATCAGACATACTCTTACGAATTCAGCGGCGCCGCAGGAATGCAAAAAATGGCTGATATGATGTCAGATGTGCGCAAAAATCTTCCTGATGAAATTGCAGGCTATAAGGTTGAAAAAGTATGCGACTATCTGTTAAAGAAAGAGAAAGATCTTGCAACAGGTGAAGAAACTGCTATTGACCTTCCACAGTCCAATGTTATTGCTCTTAATCTTTCTGATAACAATGCTGTGATTATTCGTCCGAGTGGTACAGAACCCAAAATCAAGCTGTACATTACGGCAGTAGGCAAAGACAAAGAGAATGCTGAAAGCGTTTGCAAAAAGCTTGTTGTTTCAGCTCAGAAAATTCTCGGACTTTAATTCTTAAAATATTATTTAAGACCACTTCGATTTACGAAGTGGTCTTTTTGTGTACAAATAATTACTTTTATTTAAAAAAGCAGCCGATATACTGCACTTATCTGTGCAGACAAAACTCTCTTTTGTGCCCGACTGCTTCAGAACAGTTATCTATAAAGTAAAAAAGCAGCCGGTGGGCTGCACCTATCCGGGCAGACAGTTTCATCTGTTTTTTACTTCTATGCCCGGTTACATCCAAGCAATTTCCTATAAAGTAAAAAACAAACGGCACAAGTAATCTTGCGCCGTTTGATATTATCATCTGCAATGTCTTAATTTTTGTTTAGATCCGTTGTTGATTCTTTGAATTATTATATTTGAAACGACATTTATAAGTATTGTGACAATAATAGAGAGTGAAATATATATTAAGAAAAACCAGAATTTACCAATGGGTAAATTCAACGCTCTGGAAATATTCCTTATAGTTACATGAGTAATGTATAGCTCAAGAGTTATTTTACTGATTGGCAATGATATTTTTGATACTATACCGGAATTGAAAAATCTGAAAATCACGACAAGTATAAAAATTAGTCCCAATGAGTATAATCCTGAAAATATCCTGAAGTATTTATGCGTAAAATCATAAATTACATTAAAAGGATTTGCAGCTCCCTCTCCATCAGAAAAAATTTCTAAAAACAAAAATAAAAATTTCTGAGCAAAAACAGCAATAAAAAAGACATAGTCACTTATTTTAAACTGCCTTTTCTCATATGCAAGCTTTCCGAAATATGTTCCTACAACAAAAACAGGCATTCTCCACAAAGCGATTTCTACATCACTATATATTGATGTACTGTTATTCTCACATGCGAATAAAATCAAGTACATAATTGCAAGCGTTATTAAAGTATTGCGTCCGCTGTGTTCAGAGTTAATAATTGCGAAAATCAGCGGAAAGGCAAGATACATTACCAAAATAAATGCAATATACCAAAGCATTACATTTCCGCTGTTCCAAAATGACATCAACGAAAAATTATATATGTAATACCAGAAATCTTTTTTGCTGATTACCGTAAGCACAAGCCATGCTACACATCCAAAAATACCGTACGGAACTAAAATTCGTATAAAACGCTTTTTATAAAACCTCTGAACATCAGAATTTTTTCTGAAAGAAAAGTAAAGTCCTAATCCTGACAGCAATGCAAAGATTTCAACACCTATACTGCTGATTATATCTGCAAACATATTTGCAGGCATAATCGCAATGCCCGTAGCGGTTGTCGAATCAAGAAAATCGCCAACAAAATGAAATAATATTATGCTTATAATAGAAAATGCAAAAAGCTCATTTCTATAAGCACTGATGCTGTGAAACCCGAGCGTTTCTCTATCTTTTTTCATAATATCCCCCACATCCACACTTATAATTATACTACTAATAACAGAAAAATCAAATTACAGTGTAGTAATATTATGAGAGAATTAACACTCGATTTCGGAAGAAAATTAGTACAGATTAACAAACATTGCTTCTGTTTTTATCGGAATTAAAATAATTCATCAAGAAGAATGTAGTACCTTATTTTTTCCCAATCAGGCTCTACACCTATTTTTTGAAACAGCAGGGAAGCATCAACGCCGGAATACGCATGCCCGTTATATCTGCCTGCATAATTATCCGACAAACTTCGGTAACATAATGCTATATCACACCATTTATCTGCTATTCCCGTTTTACCAAGATCTATATATCCAGAAATATTATCATTATCAAAAAATATATTTGGCAGACAGAAGTCTCCATGTGATAAAACAAGTTCCTCTTCGGGCTGATTTTCATAAAGCCAGCCTAATAATTCCTCGGGATTTTTGAAACCGTTTTCTCCAAAAGTATCCGGCTGAACATTATCTAAATCAACAAGATTATTTTTTACATTATATTCAGCCTGAGCAAGCTTATATTTCAAGCTCAAGTCAGACGGACAATCGTTAATATCAATATTCCAAAGATTTTTTAGACCGTCTGCAAGCAATGAAACCAATTTTTCATATACAGCTTGTCACACGCCATTTTGCCGCTACATTTACTCATAAGCAAGTATGATTTTCCGTTTATAACCTCATATGCAAGTACTTCAGGAACAGTAAGCTTGCCTTTAAGCCACTTCATAATGCTATATTCGTTCTGAGATTCCTTGTTGTCTTTCTGAATTTTCAAAACTTTATCAGAAAAAATCAAAACAGAAGAATCTGACATTCCAATGTCATCGGTTATGTATTGTTCACCAGCAATTAAATTCATAATTGTTTCCGGTAACTGCATATAAATCACATCCATAGTTTCTTATATAATAAAACAGATTAGCATTTTAATTTGTTTCTCTTTTTTTATAGAATACTGTAGAAAGATACCACGAAAAAGCAAATATGGCAATTCCGAGTATGCAGAGAGCAGGCAGCATTATAACGTTAAATGTTACTTCTGTTTGCAAATCTGACTCAAATAATTTTGATGCAATTAGACTTCCCGCAAAGATAAAACCAATCGTTACAAAATTAGCCAGTCTGCCCTTTTCAACTCCCCATTTGAATATAAAAGGAAGACTAATTGATGACGAAACACAAGACATAAATAAAATCATTGCAATAATAGCCAGATAATCATTAAGTTCAAAGTTGCCGTTCATATTCATTCTGACCGCCTGAGCTATTCCTGTCAAAATAAAAACAATAATTTGAACTATAAGTCCTATTATATATTTTCCAGAAACAATTTGCGATTTGCTATAAGGCAAAGTACCGCTATACTCGTTCCATTTACTGCGTTCATCATAACTAATCAAATTAACCGGCAGCATTCCTGAAAACAGACAAGGATAAAACACAAAGAACAAGTTATCATCATTTACAAGGAATGATGCCAAAATAAAAACAGCTATGATAATCAGATATGCTCTGCAATACTTTAGTATCATATAAAAATCTTTTAAAAGAAGTCCTTTCATTTTACTTTGCCTCCTTTACCATAAATACAAACAATTCTTCGATACTGATTGGGCTGATATTAATATTTGTCGGAATAGCTTTACGCAGTACAATCGCTTCCACTCCGTATGACGACTCCTTTTTATGCTTAACAGCAGAAGGGGCAATTTCTCCGAGCTGTTGCGCTGTACAATGGATAACACCATATTCAGCAAGAAGCTTATCCTTTTCTTCACAAAGAAGAAGTTTACCATTGTGCATAAAAGCAATATAATCGCATAACTTTTCAAGGTCGCTAACTATATGAGATGATATAAGTATTGAATGAGTTTCATCTCTTGTGAAGTCATTCAACATTTCCACTACTTCATCACGAACAACCGGGTCAAGTCCGCTTGTAGCTTCGTCAAGTAAGAGGAGTTTACTTCCATGAGACATAGCAACAGCGATGCCGAGTTTCATCTTCATACCACGTGAAAAGTCTTTAAACTGCTTGTTGTCCGGCAGAGAGAACTTGTGCAAAAGACACGCATATTCCTCATCGCTCCAATTACGGAATGTATACTTCATAACCTTTCCTACTTGCTTTGCAGTCAGACATTCGGGAATACCGACCTCGTCCAAAACAACGCCCACATCTTCCTTGGTAAGTTGAATATTATCATCATTATTCTTGCCAAGAATAGTGATTGTTCCGCTATCCTTGTGGAGCATATCTAAAATCAACTTTATTGTAGTGCTCTTCCCTGCACCGTTTTTGCCAATCAAACCCATAACACAACCACTGGGAAGTGTTAGGTTTAAGTTGTCAAGTTTAAACCCTTTTAAACTTTTGGATAGATTTCTGATTTCAAGTGCATTCATCCCTGTTCCTCCAGACTGAAATTAACCATTTCAATTATATTTTCCCTGCTTAAATTGCAAGAAGCGGCAAGCTGAACAATCTGTTCAATATGTTCCTCAATCTTTTTCAGGTTTTCCTCTCTGAGCAATTCAACATTTTTAGCTGCAACATAACAGCCCTTAGCCTTTATCGTGTATATAAAGCCTTCTTTTTCAAGCTCTTCATAGGCACGCTTTGTAGTAATAAAGCTGATTCGCAAATCCTTTGCCAAGCCACGAATAGACGGAAGCATATCATTTTCCTTCAACGCTCCGCTGATAATCTGACTTTTAATTTGGGAATATATTTGCTCATAGATCGGTGCTCCGCTTTTATTGTAAATTAAAATATCCACGCAATCACCTCCGCTTAACTGTATATTGCTATTATATACAGCTTTAACAGCTCAGTCAATAGGTTTCACAAAAATAATGCATTAAATTACAATATAATTTTCTGATTAATAAAAGTTACTCTTCTCTAAAACAGTACAAATCAAGACCACACTAAAATAAAACAACCCCTAAAGCCGCATAAATACCGGCTTAAGGAGTTGCTTTTTATTTTATTCCCACTCGCTCCCTATAAATCAATCTTAAACGCATTTGTTTATAGGATTTAGCAGAGAGTATCTACATTATTTGTATTATCGGTAAAGCATACGCTATCCGATTTTTTGTTGCAATTTCGTTGCCACAAATAATTAAATTACATATCGTCAGATGATATCAATTTATTTAGAATATTTTTATAATAAAATATCGCTAGCTTTTTAGCACGTGGAAGTATCATTGTGTTATCCCATTGGGAGTTTTCACTTATAAAATCCTGCACCCACCTATATGATGATCTATTATAAACATTTATTTTATCACTATACGATAAACAATCGGCCTCTTCGTTAAGCGTTTGTTCTAATAAAATCAAATTACCAATATTGTTATTATTGCCACCTTCTGATTCAGGCAATATGTGTTCAATACTGCCTTCATCTCTAAACAATTCACTTTCTTCAAAATATGTTGCAATTTTATTAATAGCGTATCTGGCTTTAATGTTTGTGATTGTATCATGTTTTGAATATGATAATTTTATAAACTCGCTCTCGAATTCTTGATATGAAACATAGAGCGCATTTAATTGATTAATTAAGTCTTTTAAAATTTCACGAGCTTTAACTTTATCGCTACATTTTCTTAAATTTATTGAAAAACTAGAATAAATTTTTTCCAATCTGTTAGTAGGCTTAGAACAAATTGCATTATAAGAAAGTGAAAGTTTTCAAGTTCATAGACAATTGACTTCAATTGTTTCAGTGTTATAATCCCTTTTTCTTTAGCTTCTAGTAACGCAATTAAGGCTATTCGTACTTGGACTATATTAAAATCATCGGAGAGGACTTTTATACTTTGAATAAGACCAAAATATTCTTTTTTATTTTGAAAGTCATTTCTCTGAGGAGAAACAGTCTTAACATATATTCTTGCTGTATCTTCAATTTCTGCTAAAAATTCCTTGTATCTTTTTTTGCTTACCGGCCTAATGGTAGATTTAAAATCATCATACAGCTTATTAACGCTAGACTTCTTATACTTAGAAATCCAAAAATATCGATAAAATTGAACAAATCCGACATCTATATTGCGATCATTTAGAAGGCTTTTTATTGATTTCCATTTTTCTTCAGCATAATCTGCAGGTTCTGTATCATTTACTATTTCAAATATTTTGTTTTTTATTAAATCGACACCTGATAAATTTTTTCCTTTGGCATTGAGAATTTCAAAAATCATATTTGCTTGCTTTCGTTCTTTTGTAGATATTGATACAAATGTGGTATTTAATACTTGATCTCTCACTGCTTTGAGGATATCGATATAGTTCAATTCATCAACATTATCATCGCCATATTTCTTCTTTAAAAATCCCTTTAGCTTATCCTCGCTTAAACTATTATAAAGATATTCATAAGTTTCTTTTATGCATTGCTCTTCCTCAGTTGAAGGGTTTTCAATATTTGTTTTTTCTCTTTCTTGTATATAAAAAGAGAAAAAAGGGTAATGGGTTTTGCTTTGTATAATCCTTACAACTTCACCATCGTCATTTGTGGTCATAATATATTTAAAAATTTGTTCACTAAGCGTGTTCTGATTGATCTGTATAAAACGATCAGATAAGGCGGAAAATAGTATTGTAATAGTTGTTAATCGCTGTTGCCCATCAACTACATCAATTTCATTTTTATCCCCTTCAAAACAGTCTCCGACAAATAGCATTGTTCCAAGAAAATACTGATCATAATTTACCTTGCCCTCACTAATGATCAAACAATTAAGCATATCATCTAAAAATTCTTTATAATTTTTCCTGTCCCAAGAATACTCTCTTTGAAATCTTGGAATAATAAATTGACGTCCCGAAAGCAACAATTCTTTTATAGTCTTATCTTGCGGTTTAATATTCATCTCTCTTTTTACCACCTTTTTGGATAAGCGATCTATCATATTGCATAACTCCTTTTTAAAATCATACAATATATTTTATCGCTACTAATTATTTTTTATTCTACGACAACAAGTTATATTTTCGGAATAAGCTTGTCATACCACTCGTGCGGTGGTAATGTTGAGTTAAACGCCGTTTCAAATATAGGATATAGCTCCTTATATGTTTTTCTGTTGGAAACTATTTTCTTCAATTCGGATGTTTGCAAAGGAATTATTTTCATTCCTGCAATAGACTTTGAATAGTCTTGTGGATCATAAAATGGCGTTGTTTTTCTGCTACGAAAATCAGAAATAACATTTATATTAAGATAGTTTGTAGCAAATACGCAGTAAGAATCCATATTACTGGTGCGTATTAAATGCATGCCCAGATGTCTTGATACCGGTTCCATTTCCATTCTGCGCTGATTAGTACTGTCAGCAAGTGTTGCTTCGAGCAAAAGTGTATGTTCAGGATAGTACTCGGTTGCCTCATATTCATAAACTATATCTGCCTCGCCACCGGCTGCGTGAGTTTTAGGCAGTAAATCAGCGTCCAGCGAGAGCTTCATATAATCAAGAATCTTACCGTGCCTTTCACTTGCTTTGTACCACAAAATACCAAGCACATATTCGAAAATCGTGGGCACATCGGCATTATCGGTAACCATACTTCTGATTTCATCATCATTTCTGGTTTCAAAGCAATCCAAAAGTGACAATATCTTGTCATCAGTAAATTTAGTATCTATAAGGTGCTGTAATCTCTGGTAGCGTGTATCCTCCAAAGCAGCACGGGCCGATTGCATATCAGAAACATTTATGCCGAGTTCTTCATTAATTCCTGCAACAATAGTGTCATCATCAACTATGAGACATTCTGATATTTCTGACATATCACAATCTTCATACAGCAATTCAGAAGAAGTAAATGCATCTTGATATAATTTCGTTGCTACTGATTTAAAAAAGTGTTTCGGCACTATATCAAATTTTATAGTATCATCCTCAAATAACACTACATCCGTTGTTTTAATATACCTACGATTGAGGTCAAGATAGTCTGAAAGCGTGGCTTTAGACTTAAATAAGTGCATTATTTTAAAGAAAGCAATTTTGAAGGTGTTGTCATCTTCAACTTCGTTAAATAATGTTGTTTTCAAATGCGCCACAGGATGATTACTAATTGCCTTTTCAGAGGTGGTATCAAATAAATAATTGCGCCACCATTTCCCTATTTTTATATCTCTTGTTGCATCATAAACAGATATCAAGTTATCCATATCGTTCAATACGAAAACTCGATACAATGCTTGATACAACTTAAAATACGGCTTATCGTATTGTCGACTTTTTCTGTTGAGTCCTATTTCACATATCAACTCTTCTGTAACTTCGTTATCAATAAGATAATCCAAAGCCGTTTTGTAATTAAGCATTCCCATCAATCGATTTACAATAATTTCATCAATAGATATATTTCTGCAACGCAATTTGGATATACCGTCAATAATTTCGTTCGTTTCTGTTTCGCCAATGCAAAGAGGTAAAAGATATGTATATTCATCAAGTGTTAAATAATCAAATTTATTCAACAAATGAATCAATACCATAAATGGTCGCACAGTGTGTCCGTCCACATTGTAATATGTTTTCAGCAATTGCTTCAAATAGATATAGCTGTCTTTTGCTATTTGAAATTGATTATCAGAAGAAAAATCATTTTCTGAAGTGATTTTAAGCAGTGCTTTACCAGCATTGCTCAGTTTTCTTCCATCATCTATTACCCCAATATCAACTAAGCCCGAAGTTTTTTCACGAGCGTCTTTTGGTTTGTTTCCGGCATTGCCTTCAACAAAGTCTTTAGATTGCATAAAATCATAATAACGAGTTTGTAAATCTTTATTTCCCGACCAGCTTTTACTCTTATTCTCTTCAAGCTTCCAAAACTCATCTAACAACGAAAGTTGTTCTTCAATAGTTTTATTGAAATTTTTTGTTCTAAAGCTGGTTGTTCCCAGACTCCAGCAAAAGCTTTTATACGGAATCACATTCGGCATAACCGTACTCTCCTCAATAATTTGTTATTAGGACTTCCTCAGTAACGGAGGACTTATCTTTAGTTTGATAATTTGAATTCGAGTAGCTATAATTGAGTTGTATTACCTTATATTTTTCTGTGTTTTTTTCAAGCCACTCAATTAAAATACTGTTTTCCTTACCTTTACTTCTCAATACATTAGACAAGGCAAATCGAATATTCCTATCATTCAATTCGTCTAAAAAAGATAGTAAGTCTTTTTCATCCTTTTCACCCCAACCACCTTGTTCGTTGTATGTGGCACAAGTAATCAAGTATGGCGGGTCAACATATACAAAATCCTTTGGTGTTAATTTTGATGTATCAAATTCTCTAAAGTCACGGCAGGTAAAGATACAGTTTTGTTCTTGGATTTTGTCAACAAAATCAATGAGTTTTTGCTCCATCTTTTTATTGAAATCTCTTTTTCCAACCGGTAAATTAAACTCGCCGTTTGAATTAAATCGAATTTGATTATTAAATGCATATACGATTATTACATAAAGCATAACATAGTAATAATAATCAAAGTTTTCATTTACGTGTTTTTGATTAAAATCCGCACGAAGCCTTAAATATCCTTCTCTGTTATAATTACCAAGTCCTTTGTTGCTTTCACAGCCATAGTAGTCATAACCGTGTTTACTTACAAGTGACAAGTTATACTTTTCTATGATTTCATAAATCCATTCTAAAACAGATTCTTTATCAAGATTCTTAAATGTATTATATAAGTAAAGTAGGTTTTCATTTAGGTCATTATAAATAACCCGGTTGCAATCAACATTGACACCAACATTACATCCACCGCAAAACAAGTCTACAAACACATCTATGTCTTTTGGAAAAAGCGGCAATATTTGAGGTAACAATTTATATTTGCCGCCGGTATAATTAAGCGGTGATTGTATCATCTAATTTACTCCTCATCAAAACAAATACACAAAAATAATCTTTCGGCATTTTCTGAAATGTCAGATTTACCAGTTGTAAATGCTTTGTAGCTTTCTTCAAAAACCTTTACAGTTCCTTTTTGACTCAGAATTCTCATAATATCATCGTCAGAAATTTTTGCATTGGAACGGCAGTTGCCTTTTTCAGCCATATTGTTGTATGAAAGTAGAATGTATTTGGCTTTAATATCGTTTATCAGTGTTTCAAATGATTTTGTTGCTCCGATTGTACAGTATTTACTCTTCATTCCGCTTCTATCCATCTTCTTGGCGACACCAAAAACCTCTGGTTTTTCCCAACGTGCAACATTTTCAAGCAAATGATATGAATCACAATATTGTCTTGAATTATACGGCGGATCTATATAAACGAGGTCAGCCTCAATCCTCTTAACAAGGTTATTAGCATCCTCATTAAAACATTGATTTTTGGAATTATTATTTACTTCTGCCAAAGGAACATAAAGCTCTAACGCCCCTTCAAATTTTGCACCTTTTCTGTATGCATCGTAATGCCCGCAGGTTACAGCAATTTTATCCATTGCATACAGTAACGATGTAATTAAAATTGCTCTTTCTCGATTATTTAAATTGCCTTTTTTATAATTTCGTTCTATATCCTCTCGAATATATCCGATTTTAGCGCAATCTTTTTTAGTGAAATAGGTATCTGCAAAATTGCGTGTCATATAATTTTCCCCACAATTAGTTTTTGCATTGTACCTAACAACATAATCAATTATTTTTTGTTGGTCATAGCTTTCAGCACCAAACCAAGCAAAATTGCAAATATAGTTGCTATACATCAAATCATTTGTAATAAGTGTCTTATCTGCAAAAGCAGAAGAAACTGCACCGGTTCCCGCAAAAATATCTGCAACTGTTTCAATATCGGCGCATTCATCATTTACAACGCCGGTGATAAACGAAAGCAACTTGTATTTATTTCCTAAATAACGTCTATTGTTTATCAATGAGGTTTTATATGTTGTTTCAGTTACACTCATTGTAATTCCTCCGCTGATTTATTCTAACTTAATTATAAATTAAATATCGTCCATTAAATCGGACTGGATTTAAATATCTTTAAAAAACTCAGAAAGTGATACATCTAAGCCGTTTGTGATTTTTTCAATATTGACGATTGAAATATTGCGTTTACCGAGTTCAACGCTTGCAAAATAAGTTCTGTCCATACCTATTTTTTGAGCAAATTTTTCTTGACTCAATCCGGTATGACTTCTTAACTCTCGTATTCTATTACCAATTTTATCTGTAATCATAATGTACCCTCGATATTAGATTGCACATACCGCAGAACATATTTATACAGTTTAATTATATGTTTAATCCGCAAATAAGTCAACTGTTTTTAAGCAACAAAAAAATCGGCAGGGATTGCTCCCTGCCGCCGTTGTGTTTATACCGTGTAAATTATATCTGCATTTACTTTTTCCGTTGCTCTGTTGCGGATATTATTCATCTTTTGCACCCACAGCATCATATCGGTTGCTTTAAGTTCTTCAGTTACATTTTCTTTTTCGGCTAAGTCGTTTACCAGCCGAGAAAAGAGGCATTGAGCTTGGCTTTCAATGTCGGCAAGGTAGTTGTTAAGCTTACCGCTTGTGAGCAAGTTGTAGTACAGCACCTTATGATTTTGCTTCAAATATCGTTTGTGTCGCATTCCCCAAACGCCGATATTTGCTTCCTTTTCTTCTTCCGCCGGTAACAAATCGGGTAACATATAGTCGCCCACCTGTGTATAAGTACCGCCTAATTGTTCAAAAATTGTGTTTGTCATTTTGTTTTACCTCCAAAAATTTTATTTATCTTGAGCGTGGTTTTTCACGCTTTTGACCTTTGATTGTTCTTGCTTTTTCAAGCAAATCGTCTATCTGTTTATGACCGAAAACCTTGCGTAACAGCTTGTAATCCTTCACTTCTGAACGCAGAGTTTCGTTCTCGTTTTTAAGTTTGTCATTGATCTTCGTCAGCATTTCATTTTCACGATACAGGTTAGCATTGGTAACATTCAGCCTGTGGTAATTGTCCCAAGCCTCAAAACAACGAGCCAATGCTGTCTTGACCAATGCTTTTAACTTTTTAATAAGCGGTTCTACGATTTTTGTTTTATACGCTTTTGCAGTCATAAAGCCTTGCGGTTCGGGCAGTTGATATTCGGGTGCGGTATCTAGCATTTCTTCCACCGTTTGCAGGCGTTCCAAACCCTCGTCATAATTTAATATTCTGTCGGACAGAGCGTTAAATTCGGTTTGCTTTTTCTCGATTTCGGCACCTAATTTTTCAAGTTCTGCCGCTCGTTCTTGCTTTTTATAGTCAAGAACTGCTAGATGTTTTTCGTGAGTACCCTTGTGTTCCCACTGGATGTCGTATCGCTCCATCACGGCGGCAAGCTGCTCTTTTTCGGACTGTACCCATTGATTCCACTCGGTATCTCCACGGGTTCCGCCCTTAAATCCTTGTGCGGCAAGCGCCTGCTTGAGTGATACTCTTGTATCAAGTCCACGCTTGCTTCCGGTGGTGAACGGAACAAAATCTATGTGCAAATGGGGCGTTGCTTCGTCCATATGAAGATGAGCCGAGAACACTTTTAACTGAGGATTTCTTTCCTGAAACCCACGATAATATTCGTCCAAAACCTCTCTTGCAAGTGTTCCGTTTTCGCTTTCTGCGCTCATGTTTTCTTTATCGCCTATCTGCAAAATGAGTTCGTGGAACGGCTTTTCCTGCTTTGAATTTCTGATTTTCTCATAATAATTTTCTATTCTGCGGTCAGCTCTTGTCTGTTTATCGTTGTACTTTTTAAGTGCCTCATCGAACAATTCGTGATAAACCTTTTTGATATTTTCATTGCAGTAGTCGATATTGAGATGTGTACGGCTGCCGTCCACATTTTCCGCTTTGAACTTGCGGCTGTTATGATTTACAGAGCCTTTACCGACCATTGCGCTTATCGTTCTTTTCATAAGTTACACCTCCAATCTCTTAAAATAGTACTTTCTCGGTTCTGTTACTCTTGTCAAGAGTAACGCAAAAGCACTTTTGACAGGCGAGCCCATCAAAAATGCAACCTGCAAGCAGGTTTTGCGCTCTCCGAGGGGCAGGAGCGGCTTTTTGAAAAAAGCCACCTGCACCCTGCAAAAACTTTATCCGTGTCGGTCTGTGTCGATGGTGACGATGTTTTAAGTACCACCTAAAACACCGACACGACCGTCACGCATCGTCACGCTGTTCATAAGTCAAACTGACTTTACGCCCATCGTGACAGCGTTTGTTTTGATAACTTATTCCATACTCGTTAAACAAACGCCCAGCATTGATATTCAACTTCATAGTCAATGCATTTGCTTTCATATCAGCACCGAGAAATTCAACAAGCTCTGTCGGACTGCCATACCATTCGGGGTTTTCATTTGTAATTTTGCCTGCTATATTTTCAAGCAATGGTTCGGGCGGCAACTTCCAAAGTTCTGTTTCAGTTCTCTCAAGTTCCCACACAAGAGTTTCGGGATTGCGATTAAGATAAATCTTTTGGTCCGGTTGGTCTCTGCCTGAAACTTCAAGCGTTGCCGAATTGCTTGTACGCTTTTCTTTCCGTAAAATAAAGCCACCGTCGGCTGCGCCAAGCAATCCGTTTGTACCCGAAATCATATCAAACTTGTCATCGGAATTTTGCTTTCTTGTATGATGAACAAGCAGCAAACATATTCCATAACTATCCGCAAACTTTTTAAGCCTTGTGATAATCTCATAATCGTTTGCATAGCTGTAATTGTCTCCGCCGACTTCACGCACCTTTTGAAGTGTGTCTACGATAATCAATCTTGTATCGGAGTGTTCCGCCATAAATTTTGAGAGCTGTTCATCAAGTCCATTTCCAAGTTGACCTGCCGAAACAGAAAAGTACAAATTGTCCGTACTCTCCGTTCCAAACATTCTGTATAATCTTTCCTGCAATCTGTGGTAGTCGTCTTCGAGAGCAAGGTATAGGACAGTTCCTTTTTTTACATCAAAATTCCAAAGCGGTGTGCCTGTGCTGATATGATAAGCAAGCTGTGCCATAAGAAAACTTTTGCCAAGTTTCGGAGCTCCTGCAAAAATATATGTTCCGGGGTAAAGCAAGCCGTCAATCAATGGCGGTTTGCTTTGATACACCGTGTTATATAACTCACGCATAAAAATCGTTTTCAAATGTGATGGGTCGAGCTGTTGCAAAAATTCTTTTTGCATTTCCTCAAGATAATCATCTAAGCTCTTGCCATCCTCATTAAAATCGGTTATACTATCATTACATACATTTAGTGACTGCTCCGTATCTGCGCCAACAGATACAACCGGAGCGGTCTTTTCTTTTTCTGTCATTCTAATACCTCCTTTAATCCACCGAGAATATCGGCAATCATTTTGATTAAGTCAAGTAATTCGTCATTGACTTCACCGCCGTTTTCAATCCTCTGTAATTCCGTAAGTACATCTGCAAGATTATTACGCAAAGCCTTATATACTCTCGGATTGCCTTGAACTACAACCTCTTTGTTTACAAGTCGCCTTGTAATATAGTCCTGTTTGGTTAAACTCGAAAGCTGAACATAGCGTTCAATCTGTTCCCACTCTTCGGGCGAAACTCTAAAAGCCACAGTCTTGTTTCTCCAACGGTTGTGTTCATCTTTGTTTTTAAGTGACATATTATTTTCTCTCCTTCCATAATTCATCAAGTGTATTCGCCATTTCGTTTTGTTTTGACGGATATATGTGTGTATATCTGTCGGTAATTTCCACGGTTTCGTGACCGACTCTATCAGCAATAGCGGCGGCTTGATAACCTTGATTTATTAAAAGTGAAACATGCGAATGCCGTTACGGTATAATAACGACAAACGGAAAAAGCCTTTATTTTCAAGGGGTTTGAGCGTTTGCCGTCATTTATTCAATTCCTTTTCCAAGTTGAAATATGACGAGAAAATTATCGAATAAAGGAGGCTGTTTCATTAACGACAAAATTTAATAGTGCCAGCGGTCCGGTATATTGCCGGATCGCTGATTGCCGTGGGCGTTTCACTTTTGCAGGTGGACCCCCTTTTTTCATACCCATTTTCAGGAGAAAGGAGATTCACATGGAATTAAATGAAATGGAAAAACGGCTGCTTTTTCAGGTTGAGGGTGACTATCAATCCAAAGTCCTGAACGAGCTTTACATGACCGCCCGGTACACAAATAATCCCGAACAGCGGAAGGCAGCGGAGAATCTGATGGCAAAGCTGCGCGTTCTGACGGATGCCGAGTGCATGGACATTGTGCGGGATATTCAGAAGAATTACCGTCTGCCTTACCCTCCCCGGACGATTGGGGAAAAGATTGCCGAGGCCAGGCAGCAATCCGGTGCGGAGAAATTGAAGGGGCATGACATCATGGCGCTGGAACGCTTCGACCCGGAGGTACGCCACATGATCGTCTTTGATGTGCTGTCTTATGATTCCCCGGTGGGTGACAAAGGTGATAAGATGCGCCTGTTCCTTACGGATGCCGGCTATCAGAAATT
>DKZL01000013.1 GCA_002493635.1 Ruminococcaceae bacterium UBA7075
TGCCTGAGCCGTTGTTAAATATAAGAAACTCAGCACTGCTTGGAATTTCTATTGTATAAACCTTTTGATTAAAATCATTTGTTGATGAATATGTCATTTCTTCGCCAGGCCATGAAGTCATAGTTGTATTGCCTTCAGACCAATAGTAGCAATAAACATTGTTCCAATTATAGTTATTTGTAAGTGTCATTGTATATTTGTCAGAACTTCCTGTTGTAGGCTGCGCTGTAGTCGGCTGAGCTGTGGTTGGCTGTGCCATTGTCGGAGGTACAGTTGTAGGCTCAGCTGTTGTAGGCGGAGCAGTTGTTTCTGTCTGACCTCCTGTATATGTTCCTACTTTACCATATTCAGACATACCAGCAATATATTTCTGAATCATCGTAACATCCATAATATTTATATCGCCGTCGTCATAACATTCGGAAGCAATAAGAGCATCTGCTGACAATGTTGTAAGCTCCGCAATATATTTTTGCAAAAGTGTTGCATCATCAATTGTGATTCTGTCATTAAGATTGACATCACCAATCAGAATTCTCTGACCGACTGTTGTTTCGGGAGCCGTTGAAGGCTGAACTGTCGTCTCAGGAGGAGCTGTAGAAGGAATTACACTGCCGTCAGTGTAAACATATACAACATTAGTTATGCCTGCCGTATAATTGCCTGATGCGTTTGCAGGAACAACCACATCGGTTCTGCCGGACAAAGCAGCAGTCGTATAGCTTGTAGATGAAGTTACAGATGTCTTTGAATCTATAACATCAGCAGTAATCTTTTTACCTGTAGCTGCACTGATGTGACTTGTAATTACGGTTGCATTAAACTTAACTGTTCCGTTCTGAATCCACACCTCGTCACCTGAAGCAAAGTAACCGCTTGCGCCCTGTGCCGGCTCCTGTCCTTCTCCGCTTGAAGGATGGAACATTACATATGCACTTGATGCCGGAACAACCGCCTTATACCAGTTGTTGCCCTCGCTTGTCATTATTGTTGCACTTGCCCATGCGCCGTTTGGCTCGTCACCACCGTCGGTGTAGGAGTACATCCTGATTGAACTCCAGTTTTTCGAGTTATAGTAGTGAACTGTAACTGAAGAGCTGTCAAGATTTTTGTATGTAAATGTTATAGTTTTGTCGCTTCCTGTAAATGTACCGTAACTTTCTGCCGGATACTTATCAGTATCAAGCTGGTATCCCATAACTGACACTGCCGGTACTTCATAGCTATCACCTGCACGCATACGTGTTTTCATTGAATCCTTTATTGACTTACCGTTTGAATCAACATATTTTACTGTCAGATAGCCGGACTCAATTCCTGATGATTTATATGTAAATATTACATTATATGTTTTTCCAGCTTCAACCGTACCTGATGTTGCACCTGTTGTGCCGACAAGGTCGTAATCATAAAGAATTGTTGTGTCAGGCAATGCACGGTATGTCGAACCTGCTCTGTACTTTGCATTTGCTGTCTTAAGCACGTTGCCGTTTTCGTCAATATGCTTTATATTGAGTGTTGCAAGTTCCGAATCATCGGCTCTCAGTTGTCCGAATGTAGATGACTGTACAAGTACGCAAGCACTCTTTGCAGGTACGCTGTAAGTATTTCCGCTTACTGTGCCAAGGCTCTTAAGACCTGCCTTTTTGCCGTCGGCAACAACTGTCCATCCGCTTCCGTCAAGTGTAATTGTCCAAGCCTGTGTACTGCTGTTTACAAGAACGCAAACCTTGCCCCACTCATCGGACTTGTTGTTTGAATATGTGTATGCAACAACATCTCCCCATTCAGACTGGAAACTCGGAGTATTGAATGTGCTGCTCTTCATAGGGGTGTAGTTTTCTCTTATCTGCAAAAGTCCCTTGTAATATTCTGCCACATCAGAATATGTTGAAACTCTTGTCCAATCAATGTTATTTATTGAGTCGCTTGACTTATAGCTGTTATGGTCGCCCTGCTTTGTACGGCAGAATTCAGAACCTGCTGTCATAAACGGGATACCCTGTGAGGTAAGAAGAAGCCCCATAACCTCCTGCACTTGCCCCTTAAGTGAAGCAGAAGTTGAATTCCAGCTTGATGAGCCGTTACTTTTTACAATCTTGTCCCAGAGAATAAGGTTATCGTGGGCGTCTGCATAAGCGATAGTCTGAGAAGGTGCTTTTGCACCGAATCCCTTGCCCTTGACACCATTTACAACAGTACCTGTCTTGTCAGTATTGCCCTGTACAAAGCCCTTTCCTGCACCGTCCGTGTCGCCCTTGATAGCGTCACGGTAAGAGTCGCAGAACATACCAACTCTTGCGTCGAGAGACGATGCCTTCGACTGTGAACATCCGTCGGAAATTGCGACAGTACCGCCTGTCCAAGGCTCGCCGTACATAAGAATCTTTTTACCTGAACCGTCTGCATAAAGTCCGTCAAGAGCTGAACGAATATTGTTCATAGTTGTAATATCGTGGATTCCCATAAGGTCAAAACGGAAGCCGTCAATATGATATTCCTCTGCCCAGTACTTGACAGATTCAATCATATATTTTCTGTACATCTGCTTATCCGATGCAGTTTCGTTACCGCATCCCGAACCGTTTGAATATGTTGAAGCAGATGTCATTCTGTAATAATAACCCGGCACCGTGTTTGTAAAGCAGGAATCGGTTGAATATGTATGGTTATAAACAACGTCCATTACAACCGAAATTCCTCTGTCATGCAGAGCCTGAACCATCTGCTTAAACTCTGTAATTCTTGTGTTGCCGTCATATGGGTTTGATGAATATGAACCCTCGGGAACATTGTAGTTCTGCGGGTCATAACCCCAGTTACGGTTAGATGAAGAAGAAGCAATGCTCTCCTCAACTGAACCGAAGTCATATACCGGCATAAGCTGAACACAGTTAATGCCTTGTTCAACAAGATAGTCAATACCTGTTGAAACAGCATTTGCACTTGTGTCCGAATTAAGTGTAGTTCCTCCCTCAGTAAAAGCAAGGTATTTGCCCTGATTCTGCTCGCTTACACCCGATGTAGATGAAGCAGAAAAATCACGAACATGAACTTCCCACACTACTGCCTCAGAAGCACTGTTGAACAAAACATGCTTGTCACTGTCCCAGCCCTGCGGGTCAGTGGAATCAAGGTCAACAACCATCGAACGCTTGCCGTTTACGCCTGTTGCCTTTGAATAAACATCCTGAGTTTCTTTTGTAGAACCCTTTACATTAATAATATATGTATAATATTTGTTTTTGAGGTCACCGTTTACTGTGGTTGACCAGACACCTGTGGTACTGTTTTTGGTAAGGTCATATGTACCAATTACACTTGCACCCTGTTCACTGTCCGAGCCGGTTGAATAAAGCTTAACCTTAACCGAGCTTGCCTCAGGCGACCATGTTTTAAATGTGGTCGACGTACTTGAATAGCTTGCACCAAGATCTGACTCGTTATAAGCGGCACTTGCATAATTTTCAAGATAACTACCGTTGTAGTAGCTGCCATAGCCTACCGAATTATCATCAATAGTTATAGCGTTTGCTGCAATGGTTGCTGCACTTGTTGCCATAATTGCCGCCATAGCCAGTGATAAAATCTTACGAAATTTCATTTATATCACTCCTCATATTTTGCAGGATACATCCTTCATATCCCACAATTAATCACTTATATATTATCAATAAAAATCTATTATATTTTTCTTTATTAATAATATGCTTTTTTACTAATGCTAAACTTTCATACTCGTTTTTGTGCAAACTGTATATTTTGTAATAATATATCAGAATTATTATAAATAAACAGCATATAATCTGCACTTATTTATACAGATGAAATCATATAAATACAAGTTTATGTACCTTTACATTCCAAGAAATTTCCTATAAAACAAAAATTTTTCCAGAATACTATTGACATTTATATCGGCATACGATATAATGCTCGTAAAGCGATATATCGTTGGTCGATATATCGTAAAATGGTACAAAGGAGATTTAATAATGGGAAGCGCAAAAATACAACCGTTAACCGAGGCAGTTTACTATATTCTGCTGTCACTTTACACACCTCTGCACGGATACGGCATAATGCAAAATGTAAAAAAGCTCACAAACGGACGGCTTAGTCTTGGTGCAGGCACGCTGTACGGTGCAACAAACACTCTGCTTTCAAAGGGGCTGATAACAGAATACTCTTCTGACCCATCAAAAAAGGAATACCTGATAACCGATTTGGGAAAGCAGGCAGTTGAAAACGAGCTTGAAAGATTAAGAGAATTGGTTAGAAACGGAGAAACAATTTTGGAGGAAAATGCAAATGAAAAATAAAGATAAAAACACAATAACACAATTTAAAGGTTTTTTTGACCTTGAAAAAGAGCTTGAATACATTAATAATATGAATAAACAAGGTTGGAAGCTTGTTTATATAAAGTGTGGATGTTTTTATACATATGTAAAAACACAGCCTGACGAGTACTTTACAACTATATATATGGACGATAAAGAAAAAATTTCTCAGATGACAACTTTTGCAGCACAATGCGGTTATGAGAGTGTTCCGCATACAATGGACGGAGTTGGAAATTTATTGTATCTCACTGCACCAAAGGGCAAGGTTTCAGAGGAATTTGTCTGTGACAGAGAGTCAAAGATAAAGTTCAATTCAAAACTATCAATTTTCTATTTAATATTAAGTATTGCATTTTTTATATTAACAGCCGTTTTTGTTATAGAAGCAGCAGCTTGTTTAAATATAATAGAAATAAGTATTGGTACAGTACTTTTGTTTATGACTCCAATCGGTATCATGGGGTTGATTTGTGCAGGTTCGGGAATTTTTTTACTGTTGCTGTTTATAAAATCACACAAAAAAATAAAACAGCTTAAAGCAGAAAGCTTTATTTATGAATAACGGACGCTTCATAAATTTCATACTCGTCAAAATACATATATCCGAAGATTTACTTTGATTGTTTTGGAAAGTTCATAATCTCTGCTCAAACTTTAATTGACAACCGTATAAAAAATATCCCGAAGTTAAGACTTCGGGATATTTTTTTATTAGGTTATCCCTTTAAGTAAGCTAAATTATAGTTTATTTTTTAGACGCTTCATAAGTTTGCATTAAAATGTAACCATTGCGACCCGAAGATGTACTTTGGTTTTATGTTTAAAATCATATTTTTTCTTAACAGTCCGTAGGGAACGACC
>DKZL01000078.1:0-13204 GCA_002493635.1 Ruminococcaceae bacterium UBA7075
CAGCCCACCGGCTGCTTTTTTATTATTTGGTATGATAAAATAATTATGCAAATGTAATATCGCCGGAGTACTGACTTTTGAACTTTTCAAAAACAGCCATAAGCAGTTCTTCGTCATCAATGCTTACATACTCTTCAGTTTCTTCGTCAAGAGAATTAATCCTGAGAATAACAACCTCATCAGCATCTTCGTCATTTTCGATCAGAACAACATATTCCTCGTGGTCATACTCAACAACATCCAGAAATTCAAAATCAACATCATTTCCTTCGTCATCAGTAAGTGTAATCAGCATACCCTCATTTTCTTCCAAAAGTTCTTTATTATTATCAGCCATAACACCAATCCTTTCATATTTTTACTTGCTAAATAATATAATTTAGTTTTGTTCAGCAGATATTATAAAATTAATAAAAAATCTGCTTTTAGTATAACCAAAATATGTATGAAAATCAAGTGTTATTTGCATATTATTTCAAATATAAGGATTTTTACATTTGTTGTATGTCAATTTGACATATGTTATATTTTTTTATCAAATTCACTCCCACAGCGTGGACAGTGAACAGTGTGATTACCTTTTTTATTTTTTACACGGAGCTGAGATTTGCAAACCGGACATTTCAGGTATTTGTATTCCTTACGATCCTTGAACTTAAGTATGTTAAGCTTCACAAAGCTTTTTACGGGATTATAGTATTTCAGGAACATTCTGTTTTCTGCACTGCGTTTGTTGATGTTTCTTGAAAATGAGCGAAACATTACAAGAGCAATAATTAATAGCTCAATAAGCCATATAATATTTCTTGCCAATAGATTGAATATAAAAATATTGACAATCCACAGCACAATAAACAGAGCAAACAAGAACTTATTCAGTGTATCAGTGCCGTATCTGCCCTGCATAAATATCATAAATCGCTGGATTAAATTTCGCATAACAATCGTCCTTTCTATGCGTATTGTAACATTTAAAATACAAAAGAACAATATTCAATTTGTCGAATTTGTTTTGTTACTATGATAACATAAGGTTAAGCGTTTCAAGCGGAGTTCTGTTGCAGATTTCTTTGCAGGATACAATGAATGAATTGACATTTGGAAATCCGTTGTTTTCTGCTGCTTCTTTTACGGAGACACCGTTTTTTGACATATCCATAAGTGCCTTTTCAAGTCTGATTTGACGCAGATATTTTGAAAAAGTAACGTTGGTTTTACTTTTGAAATATTTTGAAAAATGGGAAGCTGACAGCCCGATATATTCAGAAATTTCAGCCAGCGTAATATTTCTTTTATAGTGCATATACATATACTCAATTGCCATTTTTGCATAGTTAAAATCTTCGGATGATGACCCCGAAACATATTCAGGATTGTTTACCATACAATATTTAATAAGATAATATAATATGTTAGTAAGAAGTGCCTTAACTTTAATGACTTCAAAGGAACTGTCAAGTTGAGGAAGATTGTACATAACTTTAAGAGATTTCAAAATGTTTTTATAAGCAATATTGTTGTCAATCGTAAAGGCTATTACTTTATTTATATCATCAATATACGGATAAACAACATTTTTACGCATATTGATGATAAGAAAGTCAGTATTGTCTGAAATATGGCTGTAAGCGTGTACTTCTTCAGAATTTATCAGGGAAAAATCGCCGGCGTTTACTGTTATAGTTTTATCAAGTTTTTTTATCTGTACAGAACCTTTTTCTACATATATGATTTCATATTCTTTATGCCATCTGAATGCAGATTTTTTATAAATATCGGAAGAATCAAAGGGATTGCGTAGAATTTTGGCTGCATAATTTTTACTGCACTCAATTAGTATTCTTTTATATTTCATAAATTTCACCCCAATAAATAATTTTGATAATTTTCCGAGACGAGATAAGAATAATAATAAAAGAAATAGAAAATTAATGCTTTTTAGTGTGAATTTTTATTTTGCATAGTCAGCGCAAAAGTAAATGTATTTTAAATCAGCAATTACAGCCGAATGATCGGTTTTAACAACAACTGTTTTGCGATTTGCTGTGCTTATATCCCAAAGGCATTTCGCTATATTACAGGTTTGCGGATTATATCCGTATTTTTCAAAAAACTCTTCATTAGTCATAACAACAGAGTTGTATCCCTCAAACATATGAAGAAGTGAATAGTCAATCAGCTTGTATTCTTCGGAAATTAATTCAATTCCTATGTCTGCATTGACCATTGCATCAATAAAGTACGGTGCGTCATTCAGAAATAAACCTGTTTTGTATGCTCCGATTGACACGGTAAGGTCAGAACTTACTGCAATGTCTGCAATGCCTGTATCGCCGTTTATTCCGCTGTTTATGTCGGCACTGATAATGAACGCATTTGAGGTGTTAATTTGTTCGATTGCATCCTTGATACTGCCTGTAACCTCTCCTGAAAACCCGGTTCCGAGCAGGCAGTCAACAACAATGTCATATCCCGTAAAGTTACCGATATTGTTTAGTGTTTCTTCAAGGACACCGAGTGATTTTGCAGTTTGATAGTAATATAAGCCGTCTTTTGAAAATCCGTCGCTTGCTCTTACAATAGTCGGTGTAATTCCGTTTTTACATAAAATGCAGGCAAGAGCATAGCCGTCACCGCCATTGTTACCCTTTCCGCATACAATAGCTACTTTACCGGTAAATTTTACTGCATCAAAAATTCCCTGCGCAGCTCTGTACATAAGTTCGGCGGATGTTGTGCGTTCAGCAATTGTTTTTGCATCGCTTTTACGCATATTCTCAACTGAAACTACTTCTTGTAAATTCATAACTATTTTTCCTTTTTACAGATTGTTTTGATTGTTGGCTGCGTTATATGCAGTTATCACTGCTTCATCGGAAATATTGCAGTATAAAAGATATATGGGAACTTTTGAAAAAAATTCGTCAAGCAATTCAAGCAGATTTGACATCATTGCTTTGTCCGTGGGAACAACCGTTGCCTCAAGAATTTCCTTAAAAACTTCTCCTATACTCACTCGTTTTACGCTGTTTTGCTCGCCTCTTTTAAGGACAAACACAGCTTTTACCTTAGATTTAATATTATTGCCTATATTTGATTTTCCCATCCAAGGTGTTCCGTAAATAAAAAAATCTTTTCCGCTGCGGCGTATTAACGGTTTATCGTCATTTATCATAATTACTTTGCTGCCAAAGTGTTTCTGCCACAGTGCGGTATGGGTTGATTTTCCGGTACCGCTGGGGGCGGTAAAAACATATCCTTCACCGTCAAGCATAAGGCTCGATGAGTGAAAGAAAAAGCCGTTGAAACATTCAAGCAGCTTATTGCACAGTTTTGTCAGAATGAGAGAACTTTCGTGTTCGCTTTCAGGATATGCAATTTTACTCAAGCTTTTCTTTTCGGTTATTTCGCTTGCAGTAACAGTTATTTCAAAGTCAGTGTCACTGTCAACTGTAAGGTAAGGTGTAAGTCTTTGTCTTGTTTTTTCATATATTGGATTTATTTTTATGCAGAGATCTGCAATTTTATAATTCGGCATATTATCTCCGCCCAAGGATAACAATATAATATAGTTCTGTTAAGTTAATTATAGCATAAAACTCACATAAATTCAAGACATATTTAGATTTATATGTATATATTATTGCTACTTTGTTGGCTTATCATATCATGGCTTATATTTCAGACATACGAATAATTTTTGCTGTGCTGACAATACTTATTCTAAAGAAGTTTTTGGGGGTAAGTATGTGCAGTACGGAAAAGTTGAAATTTGCGGCATAAATACATCACAGCTTAAGCTGCTCAAAGAAAGTGAAAAGCAACAACTGTTGCAAACAATCAGAAACGGCAGTGAAAAAGAAAGAAAAGCTGCAAGAGATAAGATGATTAACGGCAACCTCAGACTTGTGTTGTCAGTAATCCAGCGTTTTACAAACAGAGGAGAAAATCCCGATGATTTATTTCAGGTCGGTGTAATCGGACTTATAAAGGCGATTGACAACTTTGACCCGAATCTTGATGTGCGATTCAGCACCTATGGTGTGCCGATGATAATAGGTGAAATCCGCCGCTATCTGCGTGACAATAATTCCGTGCGTGTTTCACGTTCTATGAGGGATACGGCATATCGTGCTATGCAAATAAAAGAACAGCTTACCAATCAGAATAACCGTGAACCCACAGTTGAAGAAATTGCAAAGATTATGGAAGTTCCAAAAGAAACCGTGGTACTTGCTCTTGAAGCGATTGTTGAGCCTGTGTCGCTTTATGAACCTGTATTTTCAGATGGAAATGATACAATATATGTTATGGATCAGATAGGGGATAATAATGATGATTCAACCTGGCTTGAAGAAATTGCCATAAAAGAGGCAATCAGTAATCTGTCTGACAGGGAAAAGAAGATTTTATCACTGCGTTTTTTCAGAGGAAAAACACAAATGGAGGTTGCAACCGAAATAGGCATTTCTCAGGCTCAGGTCAGCCGAATAGAAAAGGGTGCGCTCGATACAATCAAGAAAAATATATAACTATCTTGAATTAAATAAATTTTTATGTTATAATTACAAAAAATTAGAATAGTAACTGCCACTGGGTAGTATGCGGAGCATTCGCAGGTATATCATTAGGTCTTTGAAGATATATCAGCGGATGCTATTTGTTTGGAGGGGTATAATGAATATTAAAGATTTTTTTATAAGACTTACAGCATTTGAATGGGTACTTTGGCTTGGTTCTGCTGCGATGATAACAGTTTCATATTTATTTGCAGGTGAATATGATGTTTTAACGCTTATAGCTTCTCTTATAGGTGTGACAGCACTCATTTTTACTGCAAAAGGAAATGTTCTGGGGCCTGTAATTCTTATTTTTTTCAGCCTGTTTTATGGCTACATATCTTTCACGCAGCAGTATTATGGTGAGATTTTTACATATGTCGGAATGTCTGCTCCTGTGTCGGCTGTTTCGGTAATTACCTGGCTGAAAAATCCATACAGTTCAAGTGAGGTAAAAGTCAGCAAGGTAAGTTTAAAGAAAATGGTACTTCTGCTCTTTTCAACAGTCCTTGTAACAGTGCTGTTTTATTTTATTTTGAAGCTTTGCGATACTGCAAGTCTTATAATAAGTACAATTTCAGTTGCAACAAGCTTTCTTGCTTCGATGCTTACGGTACTGAGAAGTCCACTCTATGCAGCAGCATATGCACTCAACGACATAGTGCTTATTGTGCTTTGGGTGATTGCATCGCTTGGTGATGCCTCCTGCGTGCCTATGGTTGTGTGCTTTATTGTGTTCCTCATTAATGATTTGTATGGTCTGATAAATTGGCTGAAAATGCAAAAAAAGCAGGAGGAGGCTTAAAATTCTTCCAGCTTGCGTTTAAGTGCGCCTACAGGCAGACCTACAACATTGTAGTAATCACCCTCAATTCTTTTTACAAGCGTTGCACCTTTGCCCTGTATTCCGTATGCGCCGGCTTTATCCATCGGCTCATTTGTGGCAATATATTCATCAATTTCTTTATTGCTCAGTTTATAAAATTCAACGATTGTTTCTTCTGAAAAGCTTACACATTTATCCTTTGAGATAATCGAACAGCCTGTGATAACTTTATGCTTTCTCCCTGAAAGTTCTTCAAGCATTTGCTTTGCATTTTCAGCATCGCTTGGTTTTCCGAGCATTTTGCCGTCAATAAAAACGCCTGTGTCACTTCCGATTACAATGTCATTTTTGTGACCGCTTTCAAAAATATATCTTGCTTTCTTTTCTGCAAGATGCTGAGGCTGTTTCATCAGTTCAATATTTTTATCTGCTGTTTCGTCAATGTCGGCAGGTATAATTTTAAAATCCTCGGTAATCAGTAATAAAAGCTCTTTTCTTCGCGGTGAACCGGACGCAAGAATAATCATATCAACAACTCCTTTTTCTACATATATTCTAATCGTTTTTCATATGTTTGTCCACACAAAAATTTTAACCGTATTATTAGGAAAACTTTTAAAGCACGATAAAAGACTTTACAAATGGCTCAAATAATAATAAACTATATATATGAAATAAACCCATAAGGAGGTTAATATGAAAAACGAAAATCTTTCTATGCTCTGCGATTTTTATGAGCTTACGATGTCGAACGGATATTTTAAGAACGGTTTTTATAAAAAGAATGTTTACTTTGATTTGTTTTTCCGTAAAGTTCCCGATAACGGCGGTTTTGCAATTACGGCAGGACTTGAACAGGTTATTGAATATATAAAAGATTTACATTTTGATGAAAACGATATTGAATTTCTTAAAGGTAAGGGAATTTTTGACGAACAGTTCCTTGACTATCTGAGAAATTTCAACTTCAGCGGCGATATTTATGCTGTTCCCGAGGGAACTCCTGTATTCCCGAATGAGCCTATTCTGACTGTAAAAGCACCTGCAATTGAAGCGCAGCTTATTGAAACATTCCTTTTGCTCACCATAAATCATCAAAGCCTGATTGCCACAAAGGCTAACAGAATTGTACGTGCGGCACAGGGCAGAGCAGTGCTTGAGTTCGGTTCACGCCGTGCACAGGGAGCAAGCGGAGCAGTTGACGGCGCAAGGGCGGCTTTTATCGGAGGTTGTCTTGGAACAGCCTGCACGCTGACTGACGAACTGTATGGTGTTCCCGCAGGAGGCACAATGGCGCACTCGTGGATTCAGATGTTTGACAGCGAGTATGATGCATTCAGAACATACTGCGAGCTGTATCCCGATAATCCTACGTTGCTCGTTGATACATACAATACCTTAAAGAGCGGTATTCCGAATGCAATTAAGGTATTTATAGAGGTGCTTTTGCCGCAGGGCAAAACAGATTGTGCAATTCGCCTTGACTCGGGTGATATTTCATATCTATCAAAAAAAGCACGCAAAATGCTTGATGAGGCAGGGCTTGAAAATTGTAAAATCACCGCTTCAAATTCACTTGATGAATACCTTATTCGTGATCTTATGATGCAGGGTGCTCAGATTGATAATTTCGGTGTGGGCGAGAGGTTAATAACATCTTCAAGCTCGCCTGTATTCGGCGGAGTTTACAAGCTTGTCGCTGTTGAAAACGAAATCGGCGAAATTGTACCGAAAATCAAGGTCAGTGAAAATACGACCAAGATTACAAATCCGCATTTCAAAAAGGTTTACCGTTATTTTGACAATGAAAGCGGAAAGGCTCTTGCAGACGAGCTTTGCCTTTATGATGAGGTGGTTGATGCCACAAAGCCACGCACAATTTTTGACCCCAATGCAACATGGAAAACAAAGACGATTACAAACTTCACAGCAAAAGAATTGCAAGTGCCAATCTTCAAAAACGGTGAATGCGTTTATGATTCTCCAAATATAAATGAGATTGCGGACTATTGCAGAAAGCAGGTTTCTTTGCTTTGGGACGAGGTAAAGCGTTTTGAAAATCCGCATACCTACTATGTTGACCTTTCCAAAAAGTTGTACGAAATCAAAAATATTTTGCTTAATGTTTACGGTAATTAATTTTGAATTTAATAATAAGAAAAGGGCTGTTGCAAAATTTTCTTTTGCAACAGCCATTCGTTACTTTATAGAAGATTGCCCGGAAACAGTCGGAAACAGAAGTGTGTTTTTATATGGTACTGTTTGCTTGGACAAGTGCAGACCACCGTCTGCTCAATATTTGCCCGAATAATTATGCGCCTTGTCAAGCAGCATATCCTTGACCTTCATCAGTCTTGTACGGCTGCTGCGGTCGTTTTCTTCAAGCTTCATAGAAATATATTTGATTGTTTCCTGATACCGAGGTATCATAACGTGCTCAAGCGAGTTTACTCTGCGGCGTGTTTTTTCGATTTCGGCTGACATCATTTCGCAGCTTTTTTCGATTTCTGCAAGTCTGATAAGGTCAGGCAGAATGTCATTGAGTGACATCACTGCATCGTCAAGCTCAAACGAGGTAAACGCAAAGCCGTATGGGAAAATATCTCCCTTGTCGTTTGTGCGTGCTGATGTTGTGAACTCGGGAATATTTACGCTCATAACATTTTTTGCACTGACCTCAACGCTTATTTGTTGTTTTGGTGACATCAGCGACGCATCAAGCGCCTGTTTTGACATTACTGCGCTTGCATTGACAAAATGTGAGTTGCACTCAGCAATTTCATGCTCAACTTTGTCACGCAGTCGTTTGTTCTCCTGCACCAAATCAATAAAGCGCCGCATAAGCTCATCACGCTTGTCCTTTAACATTTTGTGTCCACGCACGGCAGTGGCAAGCTGTTTTTTCAGCTTTGTAAGCTGCATTCGTGTGGGATTAACATTCATAATAGCCATTGATAAGCACCCTCAATGCAGTTATTCTTTGCCGTAATATTTGTCGAGCATATCGTCCTTAATACGCTTTAATTCACTTCGTGGAAGAATATGCAGGAGTTTCCAGCCGATGTCAAGAGTTTCTTCAATAGAGCGGTTGCTATTGTAGCCCTGAGAAACATATTCTTTTTCAAAGGCTTCGGCAAATTCAGCATATTTCTTGTCCATTTCGGTAAGTGCCGCTTCACCAAGCACAACCATAAGCTCTCTTGCATCCTTACCTCTTGCATATGCGGCAAAAAGCTGGTTCATAGTTGCGGCGTGATCCTCTCGTGTACGGTCAGGACCTATACCTTTGTCTTTAAGACGGGAGAGCGAAGGCAGAACATCAATAGGAGGAGTGACACCCTTTCTGTATAACTCACGTGAAAGAATAATCTGTCCCTCTGTGATGTAGCCTGTAAGGTCGGGAATCGGGTGGGTTTTATCATCCTCAGGCATTGTAAGAATCGGAATAAGTGTGATTGAGCCGTCCTTACCCTTCAGTCTGCCTGCTCTTTCATAAAGAGTGGCAAGGTTTGTGTACATATAGCCGGGATAACCACGTCTGCCCGGAACTTCCTTTCGTGCGGCTGAAACCTCACGAAGTGCGTCGGCGTAGTTTGTAATGTCTGTCATAATTACAAGCACATGCATTCCCAAATCAAATGCAAGGTATTCAGCGGCTGTGAGTGCCATTCTCGGAGTAGCAATTCGCTCGATTGCAGGGTCGTTTGCAAGGTTTACAAACATAACCGTTCTGTCTATTGCGCCTGTTTCTTTAAAGGACTGAATAAAGTAGTCGGATTCCTCAAAGGTGATGCCCATTGCGGCAAAAACAACCGCAAACTGCTCGTCTTTACCTCTTACAGCTGCCTGACGGGCAATCTGTGCCGCAAGCTGTGCGTGAGGTAAACCAGAAGCTGAGAATATAGGGAGCTTTTGTCCTCTTACGAGTGTGTTAAGACCGTCAATAGCGGAAACACCTGTCTGTATAAACTCCTGCGGATAATTTCGTGCGGCAGGGTTCATCGGCGTGCCGTTGATATCCATACGCTTTTCGGGAATGATTGCAGGGCCGTCATCAATAGGATTGCCCAAGCCGTCAAATACACGGGAAAGCATATCGGGAGAAACGGGTAATTCCATTGCTCTACCTAAAAAGCGAACTTTTGAGCCTGCAAGGTTGATGCCTGCTGCTGAGTCAAAGAGCTGAACAAGAGCGTTATTGCCGTCAATTTCAAGCACCTGACAACGGCGGATTTCGCCGTTTGGAAGTTCAATTTCACCCAGTTCGTTGTAGGTTACACCTTCAACGTCGCTTATCATCATCAGAGGGCCTGCAACCTCTCGTATGGTGCGGTATTCCTTTGGCATCAGTCATCACTCCTTTCAAGCACATCTTTAATATCGCTGTCGAGTTTTGCCTCAATAGAGGTAAACTCTTCGTCAATTTTTGATTCATCTACATATTTGTATCTGCCGATTGTTTCACGAACAGGCATATTTACAAGCATTTCAATATCTGCGCCTTTGTCGAGTGCGTCAAGAGATTTGTCATAAAAGCTCATAATAGCACGCATCATAAGAACCTGCTTTTTAAGCGAGGTATAGGTATCGACCGAGTCAAAAGCGTTCTGATGCAGGTAGTCCTCACGGATTGAGCGTGAGGTTTCAAGTTTCAGTCTGTCGGGAGCAGAGAGTGCGTCCATACCTACAAGGTTTACGATTTCCTGCAACTCAGATTCATCCTGAAGCAGTGAAAGAAGTCTGCCCCTTAGTTCCATAAAGTCGGGAGCGGCATTTTCCGAGAACCAGTCTGCAAGCTGGTCTGTGTACAGAGAATAGCTTGTAAGCCAGTTGATGGCAGGGAAGTGTCGTTTATACGCAAGGTTAGCGTCAAGTCCCCAGAATACCTTTACAATTCTCAGTGTAGCCTGTGATACAGGTTCTGAAATATCGCCGCCTGGAGGGGAAACTGCACCGATTACAGACAGCGCACCCTCAGTATCTTCTTTGCCGTTTACGATTACACGACCTGCACGCTCATAGAACTGTGCAAGACGGCTGCCGAGATATGCAGGATAACCTTCTTCACCCGGCATTTCTTCAAGACGACCAGACATTTCACGCAGAGCTTCTGCCCAACGTGAGGTTGAGTCAGCCATAAGCGCAACAGTATATCCCATATCTCTGAAATATTCTGCAATGGTAATACCTGTATAAATAGAAGCTTCACGAGCTGCAACAGGCATATCAGATGTATTTGCAATAAGAACTGTTCGTTCCATAAGTGAGTTGCCTGTGCGTGGGTCTTTCAGCTCAGGAAACTCGTTTAAAACGTCTGTCATTTCGTTGCCACGCTCACCGCAGCCGATATAAACAATGATGTCAGCCGCAGCCCACTTTGCAAGCTGGTGCTGAACTACTGTTTTGCCCGAACCGAATGGTCCCGGAACAGCGGCTACACCACCCTTTGCAAGAGGGAAGAGTGTATCAATCGGTCTTTGGCCTGTTGTGAGCAAAACATCAGGGGAAAGTTTTTTCTTGTATGGTCTGCCCACACGAACAGGCCACTTTGTTGCCATTTTTACCTCAACACTGCCCTTGTCGTTTTTCAAAACGGCAACGACCTCGTCTATGGTAAAATCGCCTTCTTTAATGTCTTTAACAGTACCTTCAACTTTATTTGGCACCATAATCTTGTGAAGTACGGCGTTTGTTTCATTTACTGTGCCGAGCACATCACCTGCACTTACCTTGTCGCCGACCTTTGCAGTCGGGGTAAAGTGCCATTTTTTGTTGTGGTCAAGAGAAGCAACATCAATACCTCTTGTGAGGTTTGTGCCTGCCGCCTTCATAATTTCATTCAGCGGACGCTGAATACCGTCATATATAGAGCCGATAAGACCGGGGCCAAGCTCAACGGAAAGCGGAGCGCCTGTTGATTCAACAATTTCTCCGGGGCCAAGACCCGAGGTTTCTTCATAAACCTGAATTGAAGCTCTGTCCCCGTGCATTTCGATTATTTCACCTATAAGTCGCTGACTGCTTACACGCACAACATCAAATAGATTTGCGTCACGCATACCGTCTGCAATAACAAGAGGGCCGGCGACTTTTGTAACTATACCTGTTTTCAAATTATACACCTCAATTTTTGAGTTATGCCGATAAATTCGGTTTACCCAAAGAGAATATCAGAGCCTACTGCCTGTTCAACAAATGCTGAAAGTCGTTTTGAACCGATTCCTGTGTTGCCCTTGACACCGGGCAGGGGAATGATTGCAGGAGTAAGTCTGTTTTCATAACGGTTTCTTTCCTTTTCAACAAGCTCAAAAAGCTCTTCTGTCATATAAATAACTGCGTAATTGTCGTTGTCTGCAAGATTTCTCAGCAGATGAGCGGCGTTTTCAATGTCATCGCAGGGATAAATATCAATTCCGATTGCACCAAAGCCCTTGATGCTTTCGCTGTCGCCGATTACGGCAATGTTCTTAGCCATATAATTCACGCAGCCTTTCTCTGATAATATCCACGGGGGTTTGTGTTCTCAAACCGCTTGCAATAATGTGGATTACTTTTTTCTGAGTCTCACAGCCGAGATAATATCCCATCAGCGGCTCAGCACCGTTGCTTGCTCTTTTGCAGTTTTCCTTTGTGAGAGCCATAAGTTTGTCATCAACAAATCTTTCAAAGGCTGAGGGAGATTTACTATATTCCTCAATTGCTTTGCTACAATCGTATTCACTGAATTTTGAAAGCGTATCGAGGAGTGCGTCATATCCTTTGAGTGCGGCTGAAATTACTGCCGACATTCTGAAGTCTTCAACCTCGCACAAAGCCTGCAAAAGATAGTTCTTGCTTGTACCCGTGCGTGCAGCACGAATTGCAATTTTGATATTGCAGTAAAATACAACTGTATTAAAGTACTTCTTCAGAAATTCGGAATTTGATTTTTTGCCCTCGTCAAGCATTTTTTGCATAACTGCCTTGTCGATAACCGCATCGCTCAGTCTTGCATCACCTGTGTGTGCAATTGTTTCGTATGCTTTGTCGGCGGCTTCCAAAAGCCACTCGGGCAGAGCCTTGAATTTTCTGTTTTCAACTGCATTTTTCAAGACTTCTTTATCCATAGTGCAAGGACTCAGAAGAAGAAGTTCATAATCTCTCTGCGCCATAATACCCTTTAGCGTAGCCTTGAGGTTGTGCACATCGTTCTGATAGAAGAAAGGATTGAAAATCTCAAATTCAGGAGCAACACTGCGAATGTATTTCCACATTTCTTTTGTGTTATTATTTATTATTTCATCAATTGAGCCGCCTTCGCCGTATCCTTTTTCATTAAGAAAACGGATAAGCTCGTTTTCGCTTTTACAGGCAAGCATCTGCTCAACCTCTGCATTAGTAAAAAGCGAGTTTTCTTTGGCACGAACAGAGCCAATGGAAAATTCATATGATAAAGCCATAGATTTCCTCCTTACTCTGCAAACAGCTCACGATTTATCAGGTCCTCAATTTGTTCACGCCTGTCGGAAAGCATAGATGAAAAGCTCATATTTTCCTCTATATCGCCGCATTTCAGGATAAATCCGCCTGTGATGTCGGCAGTGTTTTTGCTGATTTTTGCGTTCAGACCTGTACTTGCAAGTTTTGTTTCAAAATCATTGGGCAGTCTTTTGAGGTCTTTGCCGTTAAACAGAATTTCACCCTGCTTGCCCGAAAGTTTGGAACATAGCTTGTATATTATGTTAAAGTAATTTTCACCGTCAAGATTAATCAGATAGTCATAAATAGCTTTGAATGTGATGTCAATTTCTTCTCTGCGCTTTTTCAGCAGAGTATTACG
>DKZL01000078.1:13514-17684 GCA_002493635.1 Ruminococcaceae bacterium UBA7075
GCCTTAGCGTTCACTTCTTTTGCCGCTTTTTCGGCATTGGTTCTGCCGTTTGCGAGAATTTCGTCACATACCTTGGCGGAGTTTGCATTGATAACGCTGACAGCTTTGTCGCAGTCGCTTTTGATACTGCTCAGAATCTTATCACCGTTGTTCATCAATAGCCCACCTTTCTGCTTAAGTTATTTCTCTTTTATCAGACATTAATATTAGGAACTGAAATTACAACAAGAAGAGAAACGATGAATGAAAGAAGGGCGTAGATTTCAACAAGTGTAATTGAAACCATAGCTTTTGAGAAGTTTTTGTCGTCTTTAGCACTCATTGCGATGCCTGAAACAGCTGCTCTGCCTTGTGCAAAGCCTGAAACCATACCGCCAATTCCGATTGCAAGGGATGCACCCAGATAAGCAAGTCCCTGTCCTGCTGTCGGAAGATTTCCGCCGAGTACGCCGCAGTTTACGAGAATAAGGAAGCCTACGATAAAACCGTAAAGTCCCTGTGTGCCCGGAAGAAGTGTGAGTACGAGCATTTTACCGAATTTTGAAGAGTCCTCAGAGAGAACTCCCATTGCTGTCTGTGCAGCACTGCCTACACCCTTTGCAGAGCCGAAGCCTGCAAGAGCAGTTGCGATTGAAGCACCTAAAAGTGCAAAAAACAGTCCGTTCATTTTTTACCTCCTGAACATAACAAAGATTAGTCGTCGTTGCTATTCTTTGTTTTAAAATATTTACTGTTTAGTGTGAATGGTTCAAACGGTTGTCCGCCGCCGTCATAGAATTTGCTGAACATCTCAACATACTGCAAACGCATTGTATGAACATAAGAGCCGAGTGCGTTCAGTCCGATTGTTACGGCGTGTCCGACAACGAAAATAACTATCATAAAGATAATGCCGATTATATTTGTGCCAAGCATTGTTGCAAGCATATTGAATACCTGCGCCATAACGCCTGTTGTAAGACCTAAAGCGAGAAGTCTTGAATAGCTTAAAAGGTCGCTGATATAGCTTGTGATGTCATAAAGTGAGGCTACACCGCCGATTGCTTTGCCGACGATGCCTTTTTTGCCCCTACCCTGAGTAAGAATTAAACCGATTGCACAAGCAACAGCAATTCCTGCTCCGATATACATAACGATTGGAGCTGTAATCATACCAACAGCCAGAACTGCAAAGCCTATAAGCATAAGCATCCACAATCCTGTGTCAAACAGGGCGGCTGCGTAGTCCTTTTGCTTCCAGCAAATGTAGAATTTACATCCCATACCTATAAGAATATGCACCAGACCGAAAGCAATGGATATTACCATCAGCATAAGCGCATCTTTCTGCGGGTCAAGGGTAGGCCACGGAAGAATTTCTTTCATAGTAAGGCTTGCACCTGTAAATGCATTATAAATAGATACGGGGGCATCGCCGAATATACTGCCGAAAATCAACCCCCATATGATTGTGGAAACACCGCAATACTGAAACAGCTTAAGGTTGTTTCGCATATTCTTGTCGGGTTTGAATATTTTAAGAACAATTCCTATAACTACAACCATAAGCAGTCCGTAGCCTGCGTCGGAAAACATCATACCAAAGAAAAAGTAGAAGAAAAATGCGAGTATGGGAGTCGGGTCAATGTCTGCGTGCGAGGGGGGAGAGTACATATTTACAATACTCTGTGCAGGCTCGGCAAACTTGTTGTTTTTAAGCTTTACGGGAGCTTCCTCTTCGTTTACATCACCAAATTCAATGTAGCACGAGGCAATTCTGTCGCACATCTGCGTGAGCTTGTCGCAGTCCTCTTCGGGAATATAACCGTTAATCACGAACACGTGCTTTGTCTGGTCAAGCTCGCTGATTACATTATATTTGTCAGCCCGTATTCTGAAATAATCCTGCGTGTTGCAGATTTTTTCTCTCATATCTGCATAAGAGATAATTTCATCTTCTGCAGCTTTGCTCTGTTTTGTCAGCAGAACACTCTTTTCCCTGAGCCTTTCGGCTTTAACCTTAGGCGTGTGACTTGTCTGAGTCATAGGCTTGGCAAAACCTATATTCCGCAGTGCTTCTTCCGCCTGTTGCTTTTGAGCAAGAGGAGCAAAGAGCACCACGCAGGTCATATCCTTTGACGAGAATTGAATTTCAAAGTTAAATATAAGCTCTGTATTCTGCTTTGCAAGTTCTTCTGAGAGTGTAACATCGGTATATCCTTTTGGAAGAGTTCCTATAAATACTGCCGTTGTTTTTGTGCCCTCTGTATTGAGGGGGATGTCAAGATTCTGCCATGGCTCAAGCTGAGCGAGGGCTGTGCGGATTCTTATCTGTTCCGCCGCATTGTCAGCACGAATTTTGTTAAGCTCTGTAATGCGGTTGCACTCGTCAATTATCTTGCCAGCATCTGCTGCAATAACGCCGATTTCGTCGGGATCGATTATTTTTCTGCCTGCCAATGATGATAGCATTCCCTTTTTTTGCGGAGCAAGCTCATCAAGAACATTGAGTGCCTGCTGTGTCAGAGTGACATTTCGTTCAAACACCTGCATCTGTGAGTTCATATCAATTTTTGAAAATCCTTTTTCAGAGTTTTCATTTTTCTTGATTTGAACAAGCGCACTGTTCTGCAAGTGCTCCAAAAGTCGTTTTCGGTCCTGTCGCAGGGCGATAATCCTGACTGATTTCATTTTTAATTTTGCCAAATTAATATCACCACACTTATTTAGCGTTTGATGCAGATCAGCTTGTGAGCAAATCTACAACATTATTAATTACTTTACTGCGGTTTTTTTCAGCTGTTTTGGAAATGCGTTCACATTCATTTCCGGCTGCCAGCCTTGCGTTATCAAGCTCTTTGTCGCTGTCCTTTTTGATGCTGTCATAAAGCTGCTGTGCTTTGCTTTCAGCATTAAGGACTGCTTGTTTTACAAGGTCTGAGGCATCCTTTTGTGCCTGCTCACGGCTTTTAACAGCGTTTTCCTTTGCATCTGATTCACGCTGTTTACATTCCTCTTCAGCTTCAAAAATGGCATTTAACATATCTTGTGCCATATTTCAGCTCCTTTTATTATCTTTTGTTTGTATGATTACCATTTGGTTTGGTAATTATTTTTAATTATATCCTTTTATTACCGGATAATCAATAGATATATAGCATAATTTGTTTAAAAAATTAAATTTAATAAAACGGTAAATATATAATATCTTGCCCGGAAGTTTTGCATAAATAACATAAAAAGGATTGACAAAACATTTTATTAATGATATTGTTATATTGTATTATTTGATATAGTACAATAGATATTATTATTTATTCCGGAGGTGTAATATGGTTCAGGTCAATTTTGCATCCCGAGTACCGATTTATGAGCAGATTGTCAAGGGCTTTATAAATCTGGCATCAGCAGGAGTTATGAAAAGCGGCGACAAGCTTCCGCCTGTGCGCACGCTTGCCGCAGAGCTTGGGATTAATCCCAATACAGTGGCAAAGGCATATCGTGAACTTGAAAACGACGGTTATATATATTCAACTGTCGGAAGAGGCAGCTTTTTGACTGACAGGCTTGAGAACTCAGCACAAAAAATGATTGCACTTGACAGATTTGCAAAAAGTACCAACGAGGCTCATATGTACGGGGCAAGCAGGGGACAGTTAATTGAAATTATAGACAGTGTGTATGGAGGAGGGGAAACTCTTGATTGAAATTAAAAATATTACAAAGAAATTTGATAAACTGACCGCTCTCAATAATGTAAGCTTCAGCGTAAATGACGGCAGCGTTGTGGGACTTGTTGGCAGCAACGGCAGCGGAAAATCCACGCTTTTGCGTGTGCTGTCGGGTGTTTATCAGGCTGACGGCGGTGAAATCGTTGTTGACGGAAATTCGCTTTTTGACAATTACATAGCTAAGGGCGAGTGCTACTTTATTCCCGATTTTCCGTATTTTTATAATAACAGTACGCTTGAAAATACGGCTTTTTTATACAGAAAACTCTATCCTAACTGGAACGAAGAGGTTTTCGATAAGTTTTGCTCTGTGTTTCCCATTAACCGCAAACAGAGAATAATTAATATGTCAAAGGGTATGCAGCGTCAGGCGGCGCTTATTCTGGCACTTTCCACCTGTCCAAAATACTTGTTTTTAGACGAGATTTTTGACGGACTTGACCCTGTTGTACGTCATCTT
>DKZL01000078.1:18029-27121 GCA_002493635.1 Ruminococcaceae bacterium UBA7075
TGCCTTTTGCATATGGGCAATATGATAATGGAAAGCGACATTGATGAGCTTAGAATGAAAATGCGCAAGGTTCAGATTGCGTTCAAGGAAATACCTCAGAAGCCAAATATTTTTGAGGGTATAGATTTAATAAACGTGTGGCAGAACGGAAATGTGTTTAATCTTACGATAAGGGGCACGGAGGAAAGCTTTATGCCTCAGCTTAACGCACTTGAACCGGCATATATTTCTGCTTTGCCGCTTACACTTGAAGAAATATTTATCAGCGAAATGGAGGTAGCGGGATATGACATCAACAGCATCGTTCAAAGATAAGCTTAAGCAGGCGTTTTCGTTCTTTCAGTGGGAGCTTAAATCCTGCGCAGGCACGCTGACGATTTATTCAATTCTGACAGCGGTATTTATGGTAATTATACTGACGCTTTGTCTTGCGATAGGAATAACCATGGATAATTCATTAGCAAGTACAGGTGTAACAGGCAGTTCAGCTCCTATTGAAAATTTTTCTTTGCCGGGCTTTATGTTTTCTATGGCTGAAGATGAAGTACAGCCTTCAGGTTTTGCAATGGCAAGATTGGCTTTTCAGTATTTATCATTTTATATGGTTTACTTTATGACTGTGATTTTTACAATCATTTATACAGTCAAGGTCTTTATGTATCTGCATAATAAAAGGCAGACAGATATGTACGGTTCAATGCCCGTAAGCAGAATAACGCTTTTCTTCTCAAAATCAGCAACAGCCTTTATATTTTCCGTTGTTCCTGCAATGGTGTTCTTTGGTATATCAGCTTTTATTTCAATTATAATGGGACAGCCGTTGATGGGCGATAATGCAATGATATTTGTAAGAATTATTATGGGTTCTCTTGCCTGCATTTCTGCATACGGACTGATTGCAGTGTGCTGCGGAACAACTATAAATTCTATACTTATGTTTATTGCCGTAAGCGTTGTATATCCTATGTCGGCACTTTTTGTAAGAGGTGTGATGGATAGCTTTTATATTGGTTCAAGCAGTGATTATTTAAACAACAGCTTTATTATGAATGCATTTTGTCCGCTGAGTGCATACGACGGAAACAATATAATTTATTGGCTCATATTTACAGCGGTTTGTTTAGCGGCTTCTGCATACCTTGTTAAAAACCGCAGAGCGGAGCGTGCACAGTCATCTTTTGCTTATTATTTGCCGTGCCATATTGTAAAGATTCTTGTTTCATTCCTTGCAGGAATGTTCCTCGGAGTGATTTTTGGCTCTTTGAATGTATTCGGATATGGTTTTGCAGGCTTTGTATTTGGATTTATTCTGGCAAGTATTCCTGCATTTATTGTGTGTCATTTGATTTTCTATCACGGCTTTCATAAAATTGTCAGAACGAGTGTTACGCTCGGTGCTTTAATAGCAATTGTTATTGGTGCTATGGCGTTTGTCAATTTTGATGTTACAGGCTATAACAAATTTGTCCCCGAGGTTGATAAAATTGAAAGTGCAGGCTTTATTGACGGTCAGCACTGTTATGTTGATAAAGATAAGACAAGTTTGAATAGTATTATAAAAGACGCAAATTCAGATTTTAATGATGAAAGCAGACTTTCAGCGACGGTTGAACTTCATAAGAATATACTTAAAAATGTTGACGATACATCGACATCAAAATTTTCACAAATCTGGGTAAATATATTTAGTTCTTCGATGGATTTTGTAGGTAATAGATATGAAGCATTCAGCTACAAAATGAAGAACGGCAGAGTAATCACAAGAAAGTTTTCTACTATTATATATGACACCGGTTTTTATAACTCTGCGTATATGGATGATGATGTATATTACGAAACGGAAACTGATTTAATCGAAAAATTGATAAAAACAAAGGAATATCAGCAAAAATACTCGGCATTTTTGAATGCTGATTTTGATGAATTAAACGAAATGTATGTAAGCGGTTTTCATCTTGATTATGATGGATATTCTCTTTACCGTGAATATTCGCTTAATGACGATTACGAAAATAAATCCGAGAAGTTAAGCAACGACCGCAAAAAGATACTGGACGCATATATAAAGGACTTTGAGGCGGACACTAAGGATATTGATGAAGCTCTGTTCTATGCGTCGAAAGATGACATCTGGATTTATAGGGAAGCTGTTGATTTGAGAGGAATACAACAAAAATACAGTGATTATGTGTGCATAATAGATCTGGGATATAATAATGATTATAATATGCTTTTTTATTATGGCTCACACGAAAAGCTTGTTGTACCGAAAAGCTATACCAATACTATACAGGCTTTAAAAGATGTCGGTATACTTGATTCAGACGGCAAACCGAATGAAAAAAGCCCGTACTATGACGATTATGATGACGAATACAGTTATGATTATGATGATTATGATATGATGTGATGAAGTGAGATAATTCAGGGGGAATGGAAAATCCAGGACATTCCCCTTGAATATATTTTTGCATCCGGAACAGTAAATAAAGTTTCTATTGACTAACTCGTTTATATCGGAATAAAATAAAACAAATATTAATTGATATAAAGGGAAGAGTTAGCTTGATACGTGCACTTACACGCTTATTTATTAAAAATTGTGATGATACCGAAAATCCCGAGGTAAGAGCCGCATACGGCAATTTGTCAGGTATAATCGGCATTATTCTGAATTTATGTCTGTTTCTTGCAAAACTTGGTGCAGGCATAATTTCGGCTTCTGTGTCTGTTATTGCCGACGCACTAAACAATCTTTCCGACGCAGGCAGTTCGGTTGTTACTTTTATCGGTTTTAAGCTTGCACGCAAGCCTGCCGACCGTGAGCACCCGTTTGGTCACGGAAGATATGAATATGTTGCAGGACTTGGCATATCGGTGGTTATTTTTCTTGTGGGCTTTGAGTTGATAATGAACTCTGTTCATAAAATATTTTCGCCTGATGCAAAGACTGAATTCAGCTTTGTTTCACTGGCTATTCTGATAGCTTCCGTCTGTGTTAAGATGTGGATGTATTTTTTTAACAAAGTTCTTTCAAGGAAAATTAACTCTCAGGCACTTAATGCGGCATCTCTTGATTCCCTTACAGACTGTGCAGCAACTACTGTTGTAATTCTGGGTCTTATTATCTCACATATCTGGAGCATAAACATTGACGGTTATCTTGGTGTTGCCGTAGCAGTTTTTATCATATTCACCGGTGTCAATACAATGAAAGACAGCATATCCCCCTTGCTTGGAAATCCGCCTGATGAAGATATGGTAAGTGAAATCCGAGAAACTGTGCTTGCTGATGAAAAAATTATCGGTGTGCACGATTTGATTGTTCACGATTACGGTGTGGGCAGATGTATAATTTCGCTCCACGCCGAGCTTTCCGACAAGCTGACTCTTACAGAAGCACACGATGTTATTGACCGTACGGAAAAACTTCTTGAGCAGAAATTCCGCTGTATGGCTACTCTTCATCTTGACCCGATTGCCGCAGACGATATGGAGCTTATGGCTCTAAAAAATCTTGTTGCCGATAAGTTGTGTGAGATTGATAATAAATTTTCCATTCACGATTTTCGTGTGGTTAAAGGTGAGAAAACAAAGTTAATTTTCGACCTTGCTGTTCCGTATGATTGCAAAATCCCGAATGATAAAATTCGTGTGCTTGCAACCGAGAAAATAAAGTATTTAAATAAAGATTACGAGCCGATAATACAGATTGAAAATCTGTATTCGGGATGCTTATAATTTTTTGGTAAAATCATACAAAAAGTTATGTGAAAATTTAGTGAAAAATTAAATTTATGATTGACACTCCTTTGCAAAAATGTTACAATATGACAGGTAGTCATATGACAACTTGTCATATATTGCAAAGGAGTGTTTTGTTTTGATAAAATCTACATTTTATAATCTACCCGAGGAAAAACGCAATCGTATAATTGACGCTATTATGAACGAATTTGCAAGTGCATCAACCGAAAAGGTGAGCATAAACCGTATTATTAAGGCGGCAAACATTTCACGGGGCAGTTTTTATCAATACTTTGATGATAAGGTCGACCTTGTTGAGGTGCTTGTAAAGACCTTTATGAATACTGCATATGATGAATTTTATACGGCGCTGGCAAATTCACAGGGAGATATTTTCTCTACATATATCCATATATTTGTATTAATAACAAATTATACGATTGATAAGAAACAAAAGGTTGTTCTTAAAAATCTTTTAAAGAATTTAAAGGCGAATGATAGCCTGATTTCCGATTATATGATAAACAGATTTGAAGGGATTTCCGAAATATTTAACGGAATTGACCGCATTATCAAGGATAATCTGAGATTTAAAAGTGAAGAGGAAATTCATTCTCTCTCGCTGATTTTAACACTTATTCTGAAAAACGCAGTGTTTAATCTTTTTGTGAAAAACGAAGATCCCGAAAAGGTAAGGGAAGAATTTATGAGGAAGATAAAAATAATAAAACAGGGAGCTCTTGTAACCGACAGTTGCGGCAATGACAACTAAAATATGCTGCATTATAAATGGCGGAGTGATATAATACTTGGTAAGTAAAAGGTAGAATCAAAGCAGATAAAGGAGTAATATATGTTATCTAAATTTAGTGTAAAAAAGCCTATGACAGTATTTGTCTGTGTTGTTATTACCATCGTGCTCGGCATAGTGTCATTTACAAAAATGACGCCCGACCTTATGCCGAATATGGATTTTCCGTATGCTATGATAATGACAACATATGTAGGTCAGACGCCGGAAACAGTTGAAACAACTGTCACCAAACCGCTTGAGCAGTCTATGGCGACGATTGACGGTGTAAAGGAAATTACATCAAGTTCAGCCGAAAACTACTCGATGCTTATGATTGAGTTTGAGGACGGAACAGATATGGATACTGCAACGGTTGATATGCGTTCCTCGCTTGACACAATTTCGGATGCATGGCCTGATGGGGTGGGAACACCGTATCTTCTCAAAATAAACCCCAATATGCTGCCTGTAACAATGACAGCGGTTGACTGCTCGGATAAAGACCAATCCGAGATTTCCGATTTCGTCAGTGAAGAGCTTATGAATAAACTTGAGGGTATTGACGGCGTAGCCTCTGTATCTGCAAAGGGAATTCTGGAACAGACTGAAAATGTAGTAATCTCGCAGGAAAAGATTGACAAGCTGAACAAAAGAATTGATGAAGCGCTTGATTTACAGTTTGAGGATGCTGAAAATAAGCTTAATGACGCAAAAAAAGAGCTGAAAGATAATATTGACGCAGCCAAAGAGGGAGCAGGAACAATAGACGCTTCTATACAGGGAATAAATGCTCAGCAGGAGGAACTTGCCAATCAGCTTGCAGACGCTCAGAAACAGGCAAATAACGGAAAGACAGAGATTATTTCTGCAAAAATGGAATTGCTTGTACAGAAAAGCTCGCTTGCAGAAACTAAAGAGCTTCTTGAAACTACCTACAAAACTTTGCTGTCGCTGAAGGATAATTATGTACAGCTTACAGAGCAAAGCAATGCGTTAAATGATAAGCTTAATGCGATTATTCCTATTAATGACTCCTATACAAAGATAAAAGAGGAGATGGATAAGCTTTCCCCTGACAGTGACGAATATAATGATTTTATCAAAAAAATTGAAGAAATAAATGAAAAGCTGAAACCCTACGGATTTACAGTCGGAAATTTAGCAGAGAATCTGAAAGCACTTCAGGAAGCCAAAAAGGTTGTTGATGAAGGACTGTCTGAAATAGAGAAAAGCTTTAAATCAATGAATATTTCAAGCAGTACTGTAGACGAAGCACTTAATAGTATGAGCGAAAAAATAGTTTTGATTAATAAAGGCATAGAGCAGATTGATTCAGCAATAAACGGACTTGACAATAAGTCGCTTTCTGTTGACGATGCGCTTGCAATGATTTCAAAGCAACAGTCAAGCGCAGATTTTCAGCTTTCATCGGCACTTTCAACACTTACCTCAAAACAGACGGAGGTAAACAGCGCACTTACTCAGCTTAATTCTGCAAATGATGAGATTCAGAAGCAGATGGATTCGCTTTCGGACACCAAGGAAAAGGCAAAGGACAGTGCTGATATGAATAATACCGTTACCATTGATACGGTTTCGGGTATATTAACGGCTCAGAATTTTTCTATGCCTGCCGGCTATGTTTCTGACGAGGAAAATAATAAATATATGATTCGTGTCGGTGACGAAATAAACAGCGAAAAGGAAATGAAGAGTCTTGTTTTGTTTGACACCGGAATTGACGGTATCGGCGTTGTAAAGCTTGAGGATGTCGCTGATGTTTTTACAGCCGACAATTCAAGTGAAATTTACGCAAAAATCAACGGTCAGAACGGCGTAGTATTGAGTTTCTCAAAGCAGAGTGACGTTGCTACCTCTACCGTGTGCGACAATATCAATGATACATTTGAACAGCTTGAAAAGGAATATGACGGACTGCACTTTACTAACTTATACAGTCAGGGCGATTACATAGGTATTGTAATCAACAGTGTGCTTCAAAATCTGCTTATGGGTGCGGTGCTTGCGATTATAATTCTTTTCCTGTTCCTGCGTGACATAAAGCCGACAGTAATTGTTGCCTGCTCAATTCCGATAAGTGTAATTTTTGCAATAGTCCTTATGTATTTCAGCGGTGTAACGCTTAATATGATTTCACTTTCGGGACTTGCAATAGGTGTCGGTATGCTTGTTGATAACTCGGTTGTTGTAATTGAAAATATTTACCGCTTGCGAGGACTCGGATATTCCGCAGTCAAAGCGGCAGTAAACGGTGCAGGGCAGGTTGCAGGAGCAATAACCTCCTCAACCCTGACTACAATTTGTGTATTTCTGCCGATTGTATTTGTAGAGGGAATTACCCGTCAGTTATTCTCGGATATTGCACTTACCATCGGTTATTCATTGCTTGCAAGTCTTATTGTGGCACTTACGCTTGTTCCTGCGATGAGCCGCAAAATTCTTCGCAAAACAAAGGAACAAAAGAGTAATAAGGACAGCAAAGTTCTGAATGCATATGAAAAATCACTCCGATTTGTGTTAAGACACAAGGTTGTAACGCTGATTGTCGTGGTGTCTGTTCTATTTGCAAGTGTTGCAGGCGCTCTGGCAAGGGGCTTCAGCTTTATGCCGAGTATGAGCAGTACGGAAATTTCTGTTACAGTTCAGCTTGAGGACAATGCTACCTTTGAAGAAACAGTTGAAGCAGCTGAAAAGATTAATAACACAATGCGTGAATACAAGGAGTTTGACACAGTCGGTGTGCTTGTCGGTTCAACCTCGGATTTGATTGCAATGGGCGGAATCAGCGGAGCTTCGGACAGCGCAGGTTCAGTTACTGCTTACGGTGTGCTTAACGAAAGCTATGCAAAGCAGAGTGAAAGTATATCGGAAAAGCTTGAAGATTCATTTGAAGACATTGACGGAGAGGTTACTGTAAGCGGAGGTTCTGCAAGCTCTATGACGTCGGTTTTAGGCAGCGGAACAGTTGATATTTTGCTTTACGGAGATGATCTTGACATTCTCAAAAATACTGCTGACGATATTGCAAAAACTCTTGAAGAGGTCAGCGGAATATCTGATGTTGACAGCGGAGTAGGCGCAACTTCGCCTGAGATCAAGGTGTCTGTCAATAAGCAAAAGGCTGTTGAAAAGGGACTTACCGTTGCACAGGTGTATCAGCAGGTTGCAGCTGCTATTTCAGACGAGACCACCTCGACAACTCTTACTAATGACGATGGAGAGTCGATGGATGTTGTGATTGTAAAGGATGCCAAAAAGAAGGTATCGTCCGATTCCGTAGGTGATATTAAGCTTACCTATAAAAATAAGGACGGAGAGGATAAGAGCGTTCTGCTCTCAGAGATTGCATCAATAACAAAGTCGGAGACAATGGATGTAATCAGCCGTCAGAATCAGAAGAGATACCTTACTATAACGGCTTCTGTTGCTGATGACAGCACTGTAACGGCTGCATCAAATAATGTGAAAGCGGCACTTGATGATTACGATTTGCCAAACGGCTGTTCAATCGAATATTCCGGTTCTGATGCAACTACCATGGAGGCAGTAAAACAGCTTATGATGATGATTTTGCTGGGAGTAATACTTATTTATCTCATAATGGTTGCACAGTTCCAGAGCCTGAAATCACCGTTTATTATTATGTTTACAATTCCGCTTGCATTTACGGGCGGCTTCCTCGGACTTATCATAACAGGATTTGATGTCAGCGTTGTATCGCTTATAGGCTTTGTAATGCTTTGTGGTATTATAGTAAACAACGGTATTGTGCTTGTTGATTATATAAATAATCTTCGTGCAAACAGCGGTATGCAGAGAGTTGAAGCAATTGTTGAGGCTGGCAGAACCCGAATGCGTCCTATTTTGATAACTGCACTTACAACGATTCTCGGATTGTCCGTAATGGCTCTGGGCATTGGCACGGGTGCTGAAATGATGCAGCCGATTGCTGTTGTATGTATCGGAGGTCTAATATATGCAACGTTTATGACGCTCTTTATTGTTCCTGTAATTTATGATATTTTCAGCAGAAAAGAGCTTAAAAAAGTTGATGAAAAAGAGCTTGAGCTTATTGACGAAAGTATATAAATAATGTAAAATATATATGAAATACCTTGTAACATAAATGATAGGTATTTCCAAAGATTATGGAGGATAATAATTATGGTATTAGTTACAACAGAAACAATTTCAGGAAAAAACCTCGCAACACTGGGTCTTGTAACAGGAAACACTATTCAGTCAAAGCATATGTTCAGCGATATGGGACAGGGATTTAAAACAATGGTCGGCGGTGAGCTTAAGTCATATACCGAGATGATGTCAAAGGCAAGAGCTATTGCAACACAGCGTATGATTGATCAGGCTGCACAGATGGGCGCAGATGCAATCGTAAGTGTTCGCTATACATCAGCTTCAGTTGCTCAGCAGGCTGCCGAGGTGCTTGCTTACGGTACAGCTGTTAAGTTTGTATAATTTATTATTGGACATTTTATAAACATAAAGCGAAAAAGGGGCTGTTGCAAATTAA
>DKZL01000052.1:0-11343 GCA_002493635.1 Ruminococcaceae bacterium UBA7075
CCACTTTATTGACTATGGTCCATTAAGATATTTTATGATTTCTTCCTCGTTTTCTTCAAGTTTTTCAATATCATCTTCAATGTCGTATATTCTCTCAATCCCCCAATCGTTCATTTTTGCATCAAGCATTTTTGTATAATTATCATTGTATGTTGCACTCATTTATTATCTCCTTCTTCGTCTATTAAAGTTTTAGCCATTCTTTTTATCAGTTCTTCCATAAATTTATCCTTTGCTTGCTGTAAGTTATTTTCAATAAGGGAATAAAGCGGAGTATCCTGCTGCGACAAGCTTTCAAGCAGAGTTCTTGAATTTTCAAAATATCTTTGTGCCGTTTTTGCATCATTTTCAATATCCAGAAAAACTACTCCTACGTAGTTATCCTGACTTGCCTGCCAAATTGAGTTTTCAAGCTTTGCTTTTTTAATCAACTTTCTTGACATTTCCAAAAATTCAAAGGCTTCGGCATAACCACAGAGCTTAAATGCCCCTGCTATTTTCTGAAGATAATCAATTCTTTCTGTACTGTTCTTGCCGTAAGATTTAGCAAAGAATTTATCTTCGGCATTTGCAAAATCATATGCCTCCTGCGCTTTGTCAGATAGTATTAAACCGACAACTATGCCGGAGCATATATAGACTCTTACAGAGTAAGCTTTATTCTGTATTTTATCTATGGAATCATATAAATCAAGCAATAAAGGAAAACTTTCCTCATATTTATTCTGACCTGTATATATGAGCGAAAGGTTATACTCTGCCGTTATATACTCAACAGAATCAGTTAGTTTTTTCTGTTCATAAAATCTTATTGCTCTTTTGATATACTCTTCTCCCTTAGCAGAATCATTAAGATTATATTCAACCCAGCCATAATTCTGGCATATTACTGCCTCTGTATAATTCTGAGGATTTCTTATATCCGGCATAATATTGAATATTTTATCGTAATATTCCTCGGCGACTTCATATTCTTTTCTGTTATAGTGAATTAATGCAATGTTGTTATAGAGTAAAAAGTTCACTTTATCAGAAAGAGAATATCTTTTGATTATTTCCTCGCAAGCACTGAAATCTTCCCTTGCCTTTTCATACTCTTTAAGATAGGTGCGATATACTCCTCTATCCTGATAGCATTGAAACAATGCATATGCCCTGTCATCAGCTTTTAAATCTATTGCTTTATTAAGCCACTTTATAGCTTCCTCAAAATCATTCTTTCTATAACATATTTTTGCAGCCATTCTATCATAGATAACTATATAGTCTGATACGAATTTCAGTGTTTTTAAGGATTTGATTTCTTTATCAATAGACTGTAAATAGATTTCTGCCTTTTCAATATTTCCCGATTGCTCATAGTATATAATAAGCATTTCAGCAGCTAATATTTTGCTTAATCTGTCAAACTTTTTTGTATTAAGTACCTTTTCTGCTAAAGGCACTACCTTATCATACATACACAGATTGACCATTAACAAACCAACGCTTCGTATTATATCAGAAATGAATTCTTTTCCGCAAAATTTATTAAAATTCAGATTCCCGGCTATTTTTCCGGCTGTATATGAGTCACCCTTTGCAACATACACCGATATTAAATCCATATTTGCCTTTGAAGCAATGTAGGAATCATCCTGATTATTCACTCTGCATATCTCAACAGCTCTGTTTGCAAATTCTAGCGCAGTTTCAAATTCAGCGTTATCTGCCAATTGGAAGGCTGCAACAGACAAAAATTCTGCCATTTCCATTGAATCTTTTCCGTATGCACTTTCAATAAAAGACATATTCTTGGCTATTAGATGCATTGCCTGTTCGTTATCATCATTTAGAAAATAGTAAATCCATCTGTATTTAGCTAAATCCTTATATGCAGGTGCATCCTCACCGAGTTGCTCACGCATTTCAAGCAATAACGCCTCATATTCTTTTCTTGCCTGAACATAATCACCTAACATTATATTATCTTTAATTAAGTTATTTTCATCAGAAACATCAGAATCTTTATAATTTTTCTGCAAATTCAGATAATAACTTAAATCATCTTGCCTGTCCAACTCTTCTGAAAGCCTTATAATATCGCTGATTATTCCGTCGATATACTCATCAAGATTATTTTCAATTCTATAATCTAAAAGCCTTTTATATTGCTCCAAGGCTTTGTCTTTTTCATTATTTTCTTCATAACATTCGGCTATTCCGAAAATTGCGTCACACATTTCATCGTGAAATTCTCCGTCAGTTTCGTTTGCCACTGCAATAGCTTTTTCATAATAATCTATCGCTTTTGTCTTTGTTCCAAACTTGCTTTCATAATCGCCGAATTTATTGTACATACACGGTAAGTCTTCGTAATCCTGTTCACGCTCAGCAATCAAAAGAGATTTATCCAGACAAGCCCTTGCTGCCTTCGGTCTGTACAAAACCATATAAATGTTGCCAAGAATAAAATTTATAACAGCGATTGACATTTCATTCTCGGTTTTATATCTTCTCTCCAAATGTTTTGCGGTTGCAAGTGCCTTTTGAAGTTCGGATATATGAAAATCCTCATCAACATCACAACTGTTCTCAAGATACTCGGCCAAGTTGTAATAGCAGTCAAGCTTTTCAATACCTTTTTCGGAAACTAAATCAGAAACAATTGAGTGCATAGAAATAAGTGAGTCTCTGTTTTCAAGCCAGCCCTGATTTATAAGATTTTCAATTATTTCAATAGTTACCGGCTCAGAATTGCTAGCTGATATAAATTCATCCTCCTCTATTCCGTATGCAGAAATCAAGGTCATATTCAGCAAGACTTCCTGCTCCTCATATGTAAGAGCGCTTATGTTGAATACCTTATTCAGGTGAGAATTGATTTTATTGCAAACCTCTATCTCATCATCCAAATAGTCGTATTCATAGAACACCTTGACGTTAACGCTGTCAAGCTCCTGTTCTCTGAGCTTTTCGATGATTTCGCTTATCTGCATTTTTGTTTTCCTTACGGTTTTTGCAATCAGAATAAGCAAAAGCGTATTGCACTGAATTTCATTAACCAGTTTTTCAAGTAAATCATCAGTTGCCAAACTGCGTTCAATGCCGCTGTGCATATAAAACAGCTCTTTGCAATTTTCAAGCGAAAGCGGTGCCAGCTTGAGCACCTTATCAGCATAGTAATCGGCAGCAGGCATACATCTTGTTGTAAAAATAACCTTAAATCCGTTATTATCGGAAGGCAAAAACTCTCTTAAGAATTTATCGTAGGTCACATTGAAGTTGTCAACTATAATAAGTGTATTTGAATCGCACTGATGAAGAATTTTATTTTTTGCTTTTGCAAGCTCATCTATATTTTCGTAATTCTCATCATTTATTCCGCTTATAGGAATTGAAGCAACCAATGACTTTAATGAATCCAAATACTTACAAAACTGTATCGTATGAAACTGACTTCCGTATTCTTTTACAAACATTTTTGCAAGCTCGGATTTACCCAATCCGCCCATACCTTTTACAAACACATAGCCGTCATTTTTTAGTCGATAATCTATCTCCGTTAATTCATCGGTTCGCTCGATACATAATTTTGAAGGCTGCCAAACAGGAAGATTCAACAAATACGGCTTTTTGTTGTCAACAAGTGATAGTATAAATTCAAGCTGACTGATAAGCTGTGAAGTATTTTTGTATCTTCTTCTCTTTGATATCTGCAAGGTATTTTTGAACAGCTTTTGAATTTCAAACACTGCCTTGGGCGAAGCACCGCTGAGCAGTGGTGCATTATCAAAATTATACTCTGAGTCACATTCCATATCTTTCGGTTGAGGAGATTTTCCGAACAGTCTTGTATAAAACATTGCGCCTATTTCAAATATATCCGTCTGTATACCGATATTTCTTAAATTCAAATCGCTTAATTCAGGAACATAGTAATCCTCAGGAACAGGAATTTCGCTCACTGTTCCGTTTTTTATATCATCAATTTTCAGTAAACTGTCAAAATCAAACAGCTTAATTATGTCGGTAACATCATCAAGCACAAGTATATTTTTCGGTTTTATATCCAAATGCAAAAATCCTGCCTTATGATACTGCTCAACACCTTTGGCAACCGCAAGCATAATCTTTACTAAAGAATACAGGTTATCATCTTCGAGTTTATCATAGCTTTTTCCGTAATCGCAGGATGAAAGAGTATATAGCGTATTATTTCCCTCATACAAACCAAGCTGAACTGGATGATAATTACTTGCAGAAACATTATTTGCAATATATTCGTTGATTGCTTTATATGTTCCTTTAAAATTAGATAAGTCATTTTGGAATTGTTTGATATATTTGTCTGTGACAATAATATTGTAATTATCTCTCTTAAATTCATCTTCAAGATACGCAGGGCAAAACTCCTTAAGTATTCCCTTATGTAAAATATTTTCAGACTCAAAGAAGGATACTTCATAAGCAGTACAGCTGCCACCTACACCCTTTATATTATCAATCGTAAATTCTGTAACATTTCCGTTTGAATTAAGTTTTATTTTAGATCCTCTTTTTAGACATCTAGACACATTTCTCACCCCATTCATTTATATATCATAATAGCCCTTACCGAGTTGCGATAAAGGCTATTAAGGGAAAATATAAGTAATTATCTATTTGGTTTTTGCTGTCCGCAACCACATGTACCGATATAGTGACTGTTACTCTTCCCGCACTTTGGGCAAGTCCAACTCTCTGCCCCATCACTTGGAACATTTTGAGATGGTCTTAATAACGCTCCACACTTAAAACAATATTCGTTTTTACTGGTGTTAATTTCAGAACATTTAGGACAGTCTATAAAAAGGGGTTCACTTGCAGAATAATTACTAACCGTCGATGAACCATCTGAAAAATACTCAATAATCTTATTTTTTCCAATACTCAATGCGATACTTGCACCAATCGAAACACCGATCCATATAATCAAGCTGAATATTGCCACTGATTTTTCATCTCCGTAAAGATCGCCAAACCATAGATTTCCCAATAGAGGAATTCCTGCGTAGAGTGCAAATGCATCCAAAAGAATGCTTTGAGCACAAATAATAATACCCTGAATTAATGTTGTTTTGTTTTTCATAAATTACAACTCCTTTTAATTTTAATGAATATTTTTTTCGAGGTTTTTAACCTTAATAATTTCAGAAATCCACTGAAATAGTTTAATAGGCAATGCAACTATTCCGATAAAATATGCAATTACAAGTTTGATAAGAAAATAAACTATCCAGCCAACCCACGACATCCACAAGAACATTGCAGGAGTAATTCTGTTCAGTATAGACCATCCATAGGGAATACCTGCGAGCAAAATTCCCATTGGATTTTGAATTATAACAATACCGACAATCATCAAAACAACACTTATGGCTATGTTTTTTATCATCTCTTTCTTAATTGTAGATACATGCTCTCTTGCACAGTTCATACAAGTTGGTGGATGAAACGCTGCATCCTCCTCCATAGTTAACTGTCTTCCACATCTGCTACATCTGTTTACTGAATATTCTGACATTATGTATTCCTCCGATACTAAATATAATCTGCAAATTTTATCTTACAGATTATAGTTTATAACACAGAAAAAGTTCTGTGTGGTTTTCGTTTTAGATATAATCGTATCCTCCATCTTTTGGGTTACAGCAGTACATTCAATTGAGAACTTAATATTAGTATGAATGATTTATGTAACAAAAGTAACTAATTTTTATCATTCATTCTTGAAACAGCGAAATCAATTGTTTCAATAAGTGTTCTTCTTAAATGACTGTCAAGTCTATCGATAACTCGTCCTCTAAAGCCCTGCGGAATTGGATAAATAACTTCTGCGATACTTCCCGCTATTGCAGCAATAGTATCACTATCTCCACCAATTGAAATCGCCTTTGATATGACATCTGAAAAATCGTTTCCCTCTAAGAAAGCTACAATCGCCTGCGGAACAGAACCTTGGCAACTAACATCAAAGTAATATGTAGGGCGAATTTCATCAAGGGTAAAATCGATATCATAATGTTTTTTCACATATTCGATAACATCTGACTTATTTCCACCTCTGCGTAATATATAAATACATCCTGCAACCACTTTAGCGCCTTTTATACCCTCAGGATGATTGTGAGTAACTTCTGCAGAAAGTTCTGCGAAATGCTCAGCCTCATACATAGTTTTTGCTACCCACCCTGCATATGAAGCTCGCATTGCGGACCCATTGCCCCAACTGTTATAAGGGTTATGGTCATCTGACCATATCCACCTTCTAAAAGAACCTCCATAGCCAGCGTTAGGATATTTTCTGGCGTACTCAACTAAAGAGTTCACTATCTCTTTTTCAATCATATCATCATACTCATTGTTTTCGATAGCAGTAACACTTATTTGCGATAGAGCTTTTTTCAATCCATTAGCAACTGCACAAGTCATCACAGAGTCATCTGTAAAATGAGCATTTCGACTTACGATTTTTTCTTTATCTGGACAGTACTTAATATTATGCCATTCATAAACAGACCCTGCAACATCACCGCAAACCGCTCCCAACATCATAGTTTTTACTTTGTCATTACCGTAACCGCCTGTTACGATACACCATTTCCCTGTTCTCTTATCTCTCAAAAAGGCTTTTGCGTTACCTACATCATTAACTTCAACAGTTCCGTTCTTTATCTGTCGATCGGCTGTCAGACAATATAAACCGATAGAATGATAACCTTCTCTGTAATCTCCAAATAATCTTGCGTATTCATTAATATCCATTTTTAATCCTCCTGATAAAAATAAACATTAGGTTTCCTATAGTTATTATTATATCATTTCACAAATTGTCACTGTGGTTTTCGTTTCATGGATAATCATAACCGCCATCTTTATGACTGCACCGATAAACTCTATTTAATCCCTTTATCAAACCTTTCAAAACACCATATTTTTCAATAGACAATATCATATATTCTGAACAGCTTGGCTCAAATCTACACTTATCTCTTATTTTAAAAGGTGCAAAATGTTGATATGCCTTAACAAGCCATATAACTATAGACTTCATTCTTATACAAAGATAAAATACATATAATAAGATAAAGAACCATATAACTATAGATTTCTTATTGCCAAACTCAAAAAAATTCACAAGAAAAATATAGGAAATTATAAGACTAACAATTGGTAAAGTTATATTGAGAAAAAACCTTATCCAATTAATTTTAGGAACCTTATGTATTCTTTGGTAATTTATACTTCTCGGGTCATTTTTATAAGGATCAAAATTTTTTATTGCATCTTCATAACTGAAAAAAACTTCTTCATTGTTGTTCATATATTAAAATATTCCCACAAATAATAATTTAAACTTCTCTTTCAAAAACAAGCATATAGTAATATGTAGTTACCGGATTTCCGATACAACCGGGCTTTTCTGTAACTGATATTGTTTCCATTGAATGATATGTCCATCCGTTAGCTGCTTCTTGATTAATAATATTTGCAAATAAATCAAACGCAGACTGTGCGTTTCCCTTTGATACACTAATATTTTGTGGTCCTGCCACTGTTCTGTATTGTTTCATAACCAACACCCTTTCCTAAATATTTGCAGGGATATTTTATTAAACTTAAGTATTTAAATATTTAAGTAAAAAACACAAGTTGGATACTTGGGTCTTTCGAAATTATGATTTTGAATATTATTTTTTTCAACAATTCACAAGCGGGTAATAATATTTTTTCTTCTATTAATTGTCTGTTATTTTCCTTTTTATACCCTCATTTTTCTTTGTTTATGCAGTCAGGGATTTCTCCCTGACTGCAATTAATTTTTGGATGCTTTATAAAGTAATTCCGTACGTCATAATGTATTCATCAAGCTTATTGGTTAGGTCATCAAAGAAAATAAGTATATCATTAGCCTCGGCTACAAACCTTATTTTTGCAACTTGTAATTGCTGAAGTTTCACTTGAGTATTTAACTGTGCAGTCATATTCCTACAACCCTCTATTGTTTCGGCAGCAGGAATAGCCATATTATTTCTCTCATCTACAATATTTTTTAATTTTTTGCGAGTGTTTTCATCGAGTGATTTAAAATTCTTGTAAGCCTGATAAAGTCTAATCATACCCATTGGCATATTAGGTGCAGATAACTGCACATTCATACCAAAATCATCAACATACACAATTTGTACACCAACAATTTTAATTACACCGGTAAACAAAGCCATAGCATATTCTTCAAAATCAGTATCAATTTTAGGCTCAAGAGAGGCAATAATTTTATCAATTTTGTTGAGTTTTTCAATTTCTTTCTCTACCGCATCACAAATAACCGGGGATTTTACAAAATGATCAACTCTAACCATTTTCTTATGTTCCTCAGAAATACAACCATCCCCTATATATGCATCATTTGGTATCACATAAGTAGTATCACTATACACAAGTGAATTTCTCATTTCTTTTATATGCTGACACACTTCGTCCCTCTTTGTGACATCCTTGCTTTCAATCGCTTTATTTGCTATACACTCAATTGCTTGCATGAATTCATCATCGATTATTTTCACGGTGTATTCACCATACGAATCATGAATTACATTCATTGTTTCAGCAATATCGTAAAGATTTTTTCTTTGCTGTGCAATTTTCAAAAGCATTGATGGAGTTTTTTTATTCATCAAGCTAAATGGAATGGGAGAAGGTAAGATTCTCCAATCTCGTCCCTTTACTGTTAGCCCATGTTCATCTACATACTCTTTTCCCTCATACAAATGTTTACCAATTATTGTTTCGTCTCTAACAGATTCCTCTTCATATTGACATAATGGCTGATATCCATATAGATACAATGAATACACCTGATAAACAAAGGCTTTTCGCCGCTTTTGTGTCATACGGGTGTAATGTTCAAAGCTGTTTTCACTTCTCACCAAGATAAACAGCTTTGAACTTTTTTATATTCTGCCTGTTTGATTGTACCGTTGTCCTTGCCCCCTCACGCCCTCATATAAGCCCCATATAGCCACTAAAACACATTCTTTGATAAAGTATAGGACAAAGAGAAAAGCCGCCTAAAATGGCGGCATAGTCAAGCCCTATCGGACAATTCCAACATGATTTCTTGATGTGTGGGATATACTGCCGGAACACCGCTTGAAGTGTATTCTGTTGTCACACCGTTTTGTGCAATAGTAAGCATTGAACCCGGCTTGATTGTTATATCAGGGGAAACAAACAGTTTGACCGCTTGTGAAATAGTGGCGGCTGCTTCCGTTTGGATTGCCGTTGTAATAGTTTCAAAAGACAATTTGCAAGGCTGATTTTCCAAAACAACAACCTTTTCAGTGCGTGTAATATGGGTTACGGGGTCTTTTACTGATTGATATTCCGTCACCTTCAAAAGCCCCGTATATGTACCTTCTATTGCTTTCCTTGCGGCTTTCTGTGCCGCCTGAACTGCTTTATTCATGTTGGTGTACCTTCTTTCCTTTTTGCCTATAAATTTTAGCACCATTGATACTGATTAGCTTTATATTGGGATTTTTCAGCATTTCCGCAATTTCCGCTTGTGTTTTATAAGCGGTTACTTTGCCACCAAGCCATTCAAAAACAAATTTATGTTTAATCATACCTTTACCCCTTAAACAATTCTTTATTTGCCGCTTCAAACGCTTTCAGGGCTTTTCCATGCAGATTAAGGGCATACTCATAAGTTAGGGGAATTTCATTTGCTATTGTTTGGAAGTCTTTACCCTCAATATACCGCTTGTAAAGTATCTTCATATAGTTTAGATTGTCCACTTTGTGAATTTGGTTAGTAATATCATGTTGACGATAGACAAGGTTTACTATATCGTTTTCAACCTCTTTTTCCAAATCAACAATTTTAACAACAGCTTCCCCGATCTTGTCCGTATGCCCGCCGCCCTGCACCTTCTCCAAATCAAAACGCACCGCCCGGACGGTGGAAACGCTTTCCCGGATTTCCTTTATTCGTTCCTGTTTCTGTTCAATGACAGTTTGAAGCCTTTGAACTTCTGATAAATATTCCCTTGCGGTCATAGCTGCCCCCTCTATTCGTTTATGATCCGTTCCAATTCAGCAATCTTCTTTTCCTGTTCATCCGTGCGTATGCCGCTTAAAATGGCATTACAGGCAAGAATAAAGCTGTTTGCAATCTTTGTATCAAGTTCGCCCTTGTAAACCATATTTGCCACTTTAGCAAGGGCTTTTCTGATATTGTCCGGGGTATCAAGTTTTAAGTTGCGCCTTGCCATATAATCACCCACTTTCTAAAATATGAAGCCCACCAACAGAAGCAAATATTTCTTTTATCCGTTCTTCTGTTGGGTTTCCGTCCGCAAGTTCTTCAAGCTGCTCCATAGTCATTTTACCGTATATATCCCGAATTTCTGTTTTCTGTCTGCTGCTTGATTTTTGCCTTGCTATTGAAATTAACTTTTCAAGTTTACCCATATAAACCGCCTATTCCGTTATATCCTCAATGAAGATCACAACATCTTTGTTATTGGGGTATTTTTCGCCCAATTCCTGCAACGCCTTTTCCGCTTCTTCTATGGAATCGCACAAGCAGCTTGCACTTGTTACGCCGCTTCCCGGTATGCCGTTCCATATCTGCCCCATTGCAACCCACTTTCCCGGCTCTGTTTCAGATGGGGAAATAAAGCCGACTTCCAGACGGTCAACGCCGCATTTCTTCTTTGCCTTAATAATAAGCCTGTCTAATGCTTTCATCTGTATCACCTTTCAAAAAATGCGCCGGGTAATCAAAAGATATAACCCGGCGCACGAAATGAATTTTTACTTGCTGGCTGCTGTCTGTGCCTGATAATACAACGCATTTACCTTGTTATCCAAAACAAAAGCATCATAGGCAATACGCCCTTCCACCAACGAACCGCTAATTCCGGGCGGGTCTTCATGGATTTTGTAATCCTCTAATTTGGTGGGCGCAACCGTGGCGCACGGGTGAGCAATCAGGAAGCCGAAGTTTTCCGGCAAGCGGCTTTTCGGTACTTTGATAACCATAGCCCCGTCAAGGTTGGAAATAACGCCTTTCAGCCTTAAATCATTGCCTATATCGGTTTCCATTGTAATATCCTTGCATTGCTTCATCAGCACATACACATCAGGCGTGACAACGATAATGCGCCCCGTTTCCGGCACTTCCTCATTGTCAAGGGCATTGTTGCCCGCAAGGATTTCAAGATAGATGTTTTCTTTGGTGAGTGCCTTTGCTGTGGGTTTCTGTCCGGCATTGGTACACATTACGCCGTATGTGTAGGAATCCACTTCCGGGAT
>DKZL01000052.1:11667-13217 GCA_002493635.1 Ruminococcaceae bacterium UBA7075
GAACGATCCTTTTTCAAGGTCATTTCCTCGGTGGTTGCGTCAAGGTCTTTCACCACGCCATAGCGTGAACCCGTCATACCGTCCGGGGTGTTCCTGTTGTAATCGTTCATTGCCGAAGTGCTGATTTTATACACCTTTACAGTGTGCGCCCCCGTCCAGTCAAAATCCTGATTGGTTAAAAGGCTTTTCTTGCTTTCCGTGCTGAATTTTTCATCAACATACGGTAAAAATTTTGTTGCTAAATTGATAGCCATGTTTTACGCTTCCTTTCCGTTAAGTGCGAAGCCCCATAGCCTTTCTTATTTCTAAATCCCCCGCCGCTTCTGCTTTTGGCATTATTTCACTTGCCCCCGGCTGGAAGCCTTTGAAAACAGGCTTTGGAAGGTTCGCCTTATAATCGTTAAATGCTTTTTCAATGGTTGCAACGCTCTTTTTCATGGTTTCTTCATCCGTACAGTTGAGAGCGTCAAAAAGCTGCACGGGCAAGCCCTTTTCTGATAACAGTTCCTTTGCGGTCATGTGAAGTTCACGCTGTGCAAGTTCCTGTTCCCTTTTCGCAAGATCGGCTTCACCGCTGTTCTTTGACTTCTCTTTTGCAAGGCGTTCACCAACAATGCGGTTTACATCTTCCTGTGTAAAGGTCTTTTCCCCTGTTCCCTGATCGGCTGCCGGGTTTGCGTTCTGGTTGATATTGTTGTTATCTTCCATAGTTTGAAAATCTCCCTTCTATTAACGCCCGAAGTGGGCTAATTGCAAATAAATAAGGCATGAGCAGCAAAAAGACGGTTTCCGTCTAATTGCTTCCCATGCCTTGAAATCAAGACTAACACGCCCCACAAGCGGGGGTATGCGGTACTCATGCCGAATCTATTTTATATAATTATACCACATAGGGGGGTATCTGTCAAGATAGCCGCCTTATTTTGTGGTGCTTCCGGGCTTTGGCACTGTCAAAACCGTATGTAAAAAGCCGTCTTTCAGTCCCGTTTCTTTCACTTTGGTATCAGGAAACAGGGATTTTGCGGCTTCTTCAAGCAGCTTCTTCTTGTCCTTTTCGCCCTCTGTATATGCAACCCTTATTTTCAATCAATCACCGCCTTTCACGCTTCATATAACCGCCATATTTGACAAGAGAGCCGCCGCACGGTATAATATAAGTGTTGAGGTCATACTATATCGTGTGGCTTACCCTTTGCCTTGTTCCCTTACCGGATCGGGCAAGGGGCTTTTCTCTTTTTCAGAAGCTCGGTGATCGTGTCAAGCATTCTTCCATACTGTAAGTAAGTTTCAAAGCGGACATTCACATCTAAACCCAAAGAACGCAAGAACTCATTGCAATTATGGACTTCAAAACCTGTTGTCAATGGGAAGTAGAAGAATTGATTGCCCTGCTTCACCTCTGCCGTTGGCTTGCCCTGTCTGCCGGGAACGAGCATCACATATTCAACCCCCTGCGGCTTTACTAAATCCCGGTTACTGTATGTAATGGTTACACAACGGGCTTCATGGATATAATCATCAAGCACATCTTCCAACGCTGCCTTATCAGG
>DKZL01000032.1:0-1753 GCA_002493635.1 Ruminococcaceae bacterium UBA7075
AATGACATATTTCACGAAAAATTATGTTTCAAATTTATTATTACATATGATAACAGTTTTTGCAGTAGTTGTAAAGACTATTCACAAAAATAGTTATACCTTTTAATTCTTTAGGAGGAAAATAAAAATGAAAGCAATAAATTTTAAACGAAGTATATTTGCAATTTTTATGATTGCAGTAATTCTTTTAGCGGCTATACCTATCGGAGTAAGTGCTACTGAAACAACATCTGATTTTGAGTATTCTATATTAGATGATGGAACTATTGAGTTAATCTCTTATACTGGTAGTGATATTATCGTTAATATTCCTGAAGAAATTGATGGATATGAGGTTAGCAAAATTAATATAAAATGCTTTTTTATGAATAATACTATTCATAATATCTATATTTCAAGTACAGTAAAAATTATTGGTGCTAACAATAGTGTCCCTCAAGTATTTAATACAATATCTCAATTGAGTTCAATAACAGTTGATCCTAAAAATTCTGAATTTGCATCTATTGATGGAGTGTTGTTTAATAAGGGATTAGACAAATTATTATATTACCCATTATCTAAAAAGAATGAAACTTATTATGTGCCTGAATTTGTTACAAGTTTAGTATCTTATTCGTTTGCCAGCAATATATATTTAAAGTGTTTAAAGTTTAACTCTGAGTTTGAATATATAGGAGATAGAGCTATATTTGGAGTAAGTATAGAAGAAGTAAATTATCCCAAATATAATAAACCAAATGAAGAAATAGTTTTATTTGATTTATGTCGAAATTTAAATAAGGTGTTTGTGTCAAAAGAAATTCAGTGGATTAATGATGGTGATTTTCATGGCTCTAATCCCACCCTTTATGTATATGATGACTCATATGGACTTAAATGGGCAAAAAGTCATGATTTCCCCTATGTTATAATGGAGGAACCACCTGTTGAAAAAGATCTTGTTGATGAAAATACGGGAATACAGATAAGCGGTGTAATGGATGCTAATGCGACCTTGAATGTTGAAAGTGTTGAGAATACAGTTGAAGATGCTGTTTCAACATTTGATATTACACTCACAAAATATGGTGATATTATTCAGCCTGACGGTGAAATTACAATTTCAATTCCGTCAGAATATAACGATTGTGATGTCTTTTGGGTTAAAGATGACGGAACAAAAGTAAATATGAACGCAGAATATATAGACGGAAAATATGTATTTACTACCGACCATTTATCGGTTTATGCTTTGATAAGAAAATCAGTTACTTTACTCGGTGATGTAAACGGTGACGGAAAAGTCGGAATTGACGATGCAACCAATATTCAAAAATATATGGCGGAAATGCTTGATTTTACCGATAAGCAAAAAGAACTTGCTGATGTCAACAAGGATGGAAAAGTCGGTGTTGATGATGTAACGCTTATTCAAAAGCATATGGCTGGACTTGCCGTAATTGAATAACAAAGATAATTATTTATTTAGGGGTTATAAACCTTATCAATAAACAAAAGTATATCTTCGGGTTACAACAATTGATAATAAATCAAACTTATTAAACATCCAAAAATATGTTCTTTTCTTTTATTTGAAAAGAAAAGAACGAAAAGAAAGCAAATTCAAGGGGAAAGGGATTTCGATCTCCCTTTCCCTTTAAATATCCCCTTTCCTTCAAACGACCAAAGGGTTCCCCTTTGGAATCCCTTTCTCTACCATATGTTCATATAAATTATAGTTTATATGAACTTATATTTTATAATACCGTAG
>DKZL01000032.1:2059-31509 GCA_002493635.1 Ruminococcaceae bacterium UBA7075
TTCCTCGTTTCAACAATAGCACTATATTATTAGGAACGACACAGGGGTCGTTCCCTACAATTGTTTAATATAGGTTGCATATAAACTGCTAAACAATAATTTAGCTTGTAATTAATAGTAAGCAATTTACTATTAAGCATAAAAGAGGCAAGGTTTTTCACCTTGCCTCTAAATTTTTTAATAATTATTATTTATTGAAGATTGACATAATGTCATAGAATGTATCGTCATCTTCGTCCTCTGTCTTGTCAACTGTCTTTGTATCTTCCTTTTTTTCAGGAGCAAAAATTGACTCGTTTGCAGATGAACGGCTGTTTGCATTTTTAGAAGCCTGAGCCATTTTTGCTGCGGCAATCTGACCGTCAGCGTTAAAGCCTGTTGCAATAACAGTAACGCTCATTTCGTCGTCCATCTTTTCGTCGATAACAGCACCCCAAATGATGTTTGCATCGTCTGAAACCTTGTCCTTAATCATTGTTGAAGCTGCGTCAATATCATCAAGACTTACATCAGCAGATGCGGTGATGTTGATGATAACGCCCTTTGCGCCGTCAATTGAAGTTTCAAGAAGCGGACTTGAAATAGCCTTATCAGCAGCAACAGTAGCCTTGTCCTTGCCGGAAGCAACGCCCATACCCATATGAGCATAGCCTGCGTCCTTCATAACAGATGTAACATCGGCAAAGTCGAGGTTTACAAGACCCGGAAGAAGAATGAGGTCTGAAATACTCTGAACACCCTGTCTTAAAACATCATCGGCAATAGCAAATGCGTTCTGAAGTGTGATGCTTGTATCTGAAACATATTTTAATCTTTCATTTGGAACAATAATGAGTGAATCAACGCAAGCAGCAAGCTCTGCAATACCCTGCTCAGCCTGAGTCATTCTTCTTTTACCCTCAAAGGCAAACGGCTTTGTAACAACGCCGACAGTAAGAATCCCCATATCCTTAGCAATCTTTGCAACAACCGGAGCTGCGCCTGTTCCTGTACCGCCGCCCATACCGGCAGTAACAAATACCATATCTGTATCTTTAAGAAGGGCTGCAATCTCGTCCTTGCTCTCTTCGGCAGCATTCTGACCGATTGCAGGCATTGAGCCGGCACCCTTACCTCTTGTAAGCTTTTCGCCAATCTGAATCTTTTGTGAAGCCTTTGAAAGTCTTAACACATGTTCATCTGTATTAACTGCAATGAACTCTACGTTCTTAACATCCATTGCAACCATTCGGTTTACGGCGTTTCCGCCGCCTCCGCCGACACCTATTACTTTAATTCTCGGCATATATTCGCTTTCCAATTCCAATTCAAATGCCATTTTCTCGTCCTCCTTATTTCATATATGAAATCCAAAATTAAATAATTTCGTAAAATACATAAATATTTATTATATAGTATCATACTTCCGAAAAAATATCAATAGTTTTGTGTTGTTTTATTGGATTTTAAGTAATAATTAGTAAAAACATCCTGTGGGCTGTATTTAACAAAACAGTTTTCCATAACGTATAAATTTTATTCTGCATATCACTCACCGACAGTATTTTTTCGCACACTCAGTTGTTATAGTTATCATATGCACCCTGACCGTATTCATACGGCTCATTAGCATAGTCGTTCTGATAATTATCGCCTGCTTCGTATGCCTGTCCGCCCTGTTCTCCATATAAATTATTGTCTATCGGCTCGGTTGCATTTTCACCTTGCGTTGCAGGTGGATTTGTACCCGAAATGTTATCCCACGTAACTGTACTCTTCTCTGAAGACGCCGTCGGATTTGTAACGCTCTCCCCTTCTGCTGTTGTCGCAGACTGGTTACCGCTGTTTGCAGGTTCTGTTTCTGACGGCTTAAAACGAGACACTTTCGTACTGTTGCAATTTGAAACATCAAGCGTGCCTGTAACAGTGCCAGTGTTGTTCGGGTCAAGCTTTTCATCTATTATCGCCATAGCCGTTCTGATTTTGTAATCTAAATCCTCAGGCAATCCAAGATTAATTGAAATTCTGTTATCATAATTAAGAGTTATATTAGCTGTATCGGTAACATCAAAACCTTTTATATTCTTAACTTCGTTTTTACTTAAGCTTTCAGAAACATCCTCCAAAATATCAGGGATATTGTTATCGCTGAAGCTGACATAATCTCCGATTTCTGTACTTTTAAGCTCCCGGCAGAAAAGCTCAGGCAGCTCATCCGGATTGTCTGCACGTCTGTCAATAATTCTGCCTTTTGCGCTTACAATCAGAAATTCGTCATTATATTTAATCACATATGATGGCACTGCATTTGTAATCTTTATAATAACCGTATCAGGAATATTAAAACTGATACTTGCGTTTTCTACATAAGGAAGATTATCAACAATCTCCTCGGGAGTACCGTTTATTGCCGCAATAAATATATTTTGCTGGAGCTGAACATTGCTGAACGCAACAATCTGATCCTGATAATAATATTCGTCACCATCAACCTTGATTTTTTCTGTTTTAAAAAGAACAGTAAGGCTCAGCACAACACCGATTATGAGTACTACAAGAAAAATTCCGCTGTAAATCAAAATTCGCTTGCGCCTTACCTGCTTTGGCGAAACAGGAGTTTTGGGACGATAAATGTATTCATTCTCCTGTTTTCTTATCTGTTTTGCACGGCGTTCCTGTCTTTGACGGGCAGAAAACTCATCAACATAATAACCGCCGTTGCTTGACTCTTTCGGCTCAAGATTTTTAATTTTTTTGTCGCTTTGAAGTCTGTATTTCTGCTCACGGCTGATTTTATTATTACCATTTTTTTGATGTGCATTAATTGAATCTATAATTTTACTGCCGGAACCCTTAACAACCTGCTCTTCCGGCAATGTATAGTCATTTTGAATTTTAGTTTTGCGCGGCGTCCTTTTATTGTAGCTTTCAGACACCGACGCTCTTGTTCTTTGATTTTCTATCTGATTACGGGATTTTGGAGCTGACTTTCTGTTAAGATTACGGCTGTCAGCACTTTGCTTTTCCTGCATTTTATGATATTTTTTTGCCTGCTTCGCCGCCTGCTTACGCCGTTTTTCAAGCTGTTTCTTCTCTTTTGCCGTAAGCGGTCTTTTGCCGTTTGCCACAGTCAATTCCTCCCTTCAAAACTTCCTTTATTTTAAACATCTGTTATATATGCTAAATCTTTTTTATCTCTGCTCCCAATTCCGAGAGAGTAACCTCAAGGTTCTCATATCCCCTCTCAAGATATTTAACACCACTTATGTCGCTTGAACCATCCGCACCAAGGGATGCAACCACAAGTGCTGCCGCTCCCCTAAGGTCAGTAGCCTCTACCGATGCTCCGTAAAGCGATGAAACACCTTCAACAACTGCAACTCTGCCCTCTGTTTTGACATTTGCTCCCATTCGTACAAGCTCGCTTATATGACGGTATCTGTTCTCAAAAATATTTTCAACAAAAACCGATGTTCCCTCCGCCGTACACGCCGCCGCAAGCATTGGTGCCTGCGCATCGGTCGGAAATCCTGGATAAGGCATTGTTCTTACTGTCTTCATTGAATAAAGTCTTGACGGAGCTGAAAACTTCATACAGCCGTCCCTGCACCTGATTTTACAGCCTGCATCCTCAAACACAGGGATAATTGATGCGAGGTGACTTGATATAATACCCTTTAATGTAATTTGCGAGCCTGTTGCCGCCGCACAAGCCATCAGTGTTGCCGCAACAATTCTGTCAGGAATTATCGTATGGTGTGCACATTCAAGGCTGTCACAGCCGTCAATTACAATCACACCCTCGCCTGCACCGTAAATTTTGGCACCGCATTCGTTCAGATAATCCGCAAGGTCAACGATTTCAGGCTCACGGGCAGCATTAATTATGGTTGTTGTGCCGCTTGCAAGACACGCTGCAATCATAATATCCTCAGTTGCACCTACGCTTGGAAATGAAAGCGTAACCTTTGCTCCCACGAGTCCGTTCGGTGCACTGCAATCGAGATAGCCGTGTTTTTCTTTAATTACTGCGCCAAGCTCACGCAAAGCCTTGAGGTGCAGATCAATAGGTCGAGGTCCTATCTCACATCCGCCGGGGAATGTAAGCTTTGCTCTGCCCGTTCGTGCAAGCACAGCACCCAAAAACACTATTGAACTGCGGGTTTTCCTCATCAACTCATGAGGAATATCAGATCTGCAAATACCGTCTGCACTTATAAGCAGTGTACTGTTGCTTCTTCTGACATCACAGCCAAGATAACGCAGTATTCCGAGAGATGCCTCCACATCGGTAAGCTGCGGGCAATTATAAATTACATTCTCTCCTTTTGAAAGAATTGTCGCCGCCAAAATAGGCAGTGCACTGTTCTTTGCTCCCTGAACATAAGTTTCTCCGCTGAGTTTTTGCCGTCCTGTAACAAGCAATCTTGACACAGTAACACCCTCTTAAATAAAATACCTCTACATTCTATGATTGAGAAATATTCCTGTGACAGATTTTTTAAAATATCAGCGCACAAAAAGCATCTATGCGTTAATTTTGTGGTGTTGCCCTGATTTTATACAATACCCAAAACTTTTTTTACAACGGAGTATATTCTCTCATTGGCATCTATAATAGCCATTTTCTTTGAATTTTCACTGATTTTATACAGATTCTCGGGATCAATAAGCATTTTATCTGCCTTTTTCATAAGCAATTCACCCGAAAGCTGCGATTCCTCAATAATTTGGGCTGCACCTCTGTTTACAAGTGCCATAGCATTGTGATACTGATGATTCTCAGCAACATTCGGTGACGGAATTAAAATGGCAGGCTTGCCCATAGCCTGAATTTCACTCAGTGTAATTGCACCTGCACGACAAATTACAAGGTCGGCAGCAGCCATACATACCGACATATTGTCAATATACGGGCGAATATCAAGATTATCACACTTTTCAATGTCTGTACCTTTATCCTTGACAAGGGATGGAAACCATTCGCCGTAACTTCCGTATGCGTGAATGTGCTGATACCTGCCGTCCTTGCCGCTTCGTGCTACAAGATCAGCCACAGCCTCGTTGATTTTTCTTGCGCCCAGACTGCCTCCGAACGAAAGAATTACAGGTCTTGAATCAAGTCCGAGCATCTGTCTTGATTTCTCCTTGTCGGCAGTGAGGATTTCACCTCTGACAGGATTACCGGTAATTACAACATCCGCCTTCTCAAAATATTTCTTAGCGTCCGGAACGGCAAGCATAACCTTTTTAACGCTTTTTGCAAGCATCTTATTTGTTACTCCGGGAAAAGCATTCTGCTCGTGTATAATACAGGGAATACCCATTTTTGCCGCTGTCCTTATTACAGGTCCCGAAACATAACCGCCCGTGCCTATACAAATATCGGGCTTAAATTCCGATATAATCTTCTTTGCCTTATTTGATGATGAAAAAGTTCTTTTAACGGTTTTAACATTTTCAAGCATATTTTTTGGTGAAAAACTTCTTTTAAAACCGCTGATTATAATTGATTCAATTTTAAAACCCGCCTGCGGAACAAGTCTTTGCTCCATTCCGTCCTTGTTGCCGATAAACAAAAACTCTGTATCAGGACGTTTTTCTCTTATATATCCTGCAATGGCAAGTGCCGGATTAATGTGACCGGCTGTACCACCGCCTGCAAGCAAAATTTTCATTGCTTTAACCTCCAAAAATTACTGTCTTTCAATATTAGCTGTTCTCGAAATTGAAAGTACTATACCCATTTGCGCAAGCAGCATAATCAGCGAGCTGCCTCCATAGCTGAAAAACGGCAGGCTGATACCTGTATTTGGAAGCCAGTCGGTAATAACCAGAATATTCAGCACAACCTGAATACCTATCTGCGATGTAAGACCGATTCCGAGAAGCTTTCCGAATTTATCCTTAGCTCTTAAAGAAAGCGTAATACCTCTCCATACGAGAAGTGCAAAAATTATCAGAATTATTGCGGCACCGACAAGTCCGAGTTCTTCAACCACAACGGCAAAGATAAAGTCATTCTGAGGCTCAGGCAGCCACAAATACTTCTGCCGTGACTGACCCAGACCAAGTCCCCAGACTCCGCCCGAACCTATAGCATACAAAGAATTTCTTGTCTGCCACGTTGTCTGCCACATATCCTCAGTAGTATATTCAAGCGCCTGCCCCCAGCCGTCAAGTCGGCTCATAGCATAGCTGAGTCCGCCCGTGGCAGCCAGAAAAAGCACAATTCCTACAATACCCAAAAAACCGATTGCAAGATATTTTGTTTTCATACCGCCTATATAAAGCATTAATACAGTAAGAATACCTATGATTACAATACCCGAATAGTGAGGCTCTAAAAACAGCAGCAGAGCAGTAGAGCCGAAAATAATAAGACCGGGCAATACACTGTATTTTGCAATCTGAATTTTGTTGTAGTACTTACTGCACCAATGAGCAAAAAACAAAATAATAGCAAGCTTTGAAATCTCTGACGGCTGAATATTGAACAAGCCCAGAGGAATCCACCTGCGAACGCCGCCGTTGGCAGGTAAAATCAGTACGATAAGCAGAGCTATGTAAGAAATACCCAATACAATGGGAGCAATCTTGTGCAGCTTGTTGTAATTGAAAAACGACATAAAGCCCATTGCAACTATACCAACCACAACGAAAATAAGCTGACGCTTAAGATAATAATAACTGTCGTCCTGATAGTAATATGCGTTTGCATAACTTGCCGAGAACATCATAATTGTTCCGATAGTAAGCAACACAAGAATAATAATACAGAAAGGTAAATCAATGCCCATTCCTACACCAAACCATTTGGCTTTTTTCATTATGCGCTGTCGGGAAGGTCGTACAAAGAACTTTTCTTCTTTGATTCTCTGCTCCGAATAGTATTCTTCGTCATACATTTTATTTAGGTCTGCCCTTAGCATAACCCGTTTGTTTGGAGCCACCTGACCAATCACCTCTTTATATAAATATTAATTTGGTATTATTCGTTTGTCTATTTTTATGTTATAAAACGCCGAAATATACAAGTGCAAATGCAGCTGCACCGAACACTGCCGTTACAATGCTGAACACAGTAACAATTTTAACCTCGCTCCAGCCGCACATCTCAAAATGATGATGAATAGGGCTCATTTTGAAAAGTCTTTTACCGTGAGTAAGCTTAAAATATGAAACCTGTAACACAACGGAAAGTTCCTCTGCAATATAAATAATTCCTATTGGTAACAAGAGAATCGGCATACCTGTTGCAAATGCAAGTGCACATACAAGTCCTCCAAGGAAAAGTGAGCCTGTGTCGCCCATAAATACCTTAGCAGGGTGAAAATTCCAAACAAGAAACCCAAGACAAGCACCTGCTGAAGCCGCACTCATTGCAGTAACGCCAAGATAGCTCATCATGCATGAAATAAGCATAAATGCAACACAAGCAAAGAATGTTACTGAGCCGTTCAGACCATCAACGCCGTCTGTAAGATTTACTGAATTTACAATGCCTACAATTCCTATTGCCGCAATGATATAGTAAAAAATTCCGAGGTCAACTTCACCTACAAAAGGAATTATTGTTGTTGTGCCGAAGCCTGCAATGCCGAGCACTGCAAGGTATGCACCTGCCGCAATAAACTGTAAAACGAGTTTCTGTACTGCTGTAAGACCGAGATTACGTTTTTTTACAACCTTTGTAAAATCGTCGATAAATCCGATTAAGCCGTTTGCAAGTGCAAGACCAAGACCAGCAAAAATAAATGTAATCTCTCGTGGAATATCCGCAAAGAAAATATGGATAAACTGAGAGCCCGTCATTATATAGACCACTGTACTGATTACTGTAACAAACACTATTGCAACAATAAACATTATTCCGCCCATTATAGGTGTGCCCTGCTTATTTTTATGCCAATTAGGACCGATTTCCAGAATTGTCTGCCCAAAATTGAGCTTGTGCAGATATGGAATTAAAAATTTACCTAATATTGCAGAAATAGCAAATGCCAGAACTGCTGAACAAAAAGTCCAAATACCGTATATCATTTTGTTTTCGTTCCTTTCAAGTGTTTGTTACATCTTTTCCTAAGCTGCAAATGCAGCCGTTTGCAATCCGAAGAATAACCTCGGTTAGTTCAATTCATAATACCTGTCAGAGATAATTATACTTAAAAATTGTCAATCAGGCAATCAGTCATTTACAGTGTTTGACGACCGGAAGGTTACTGATATTACCGTACCTGGGCTGACCTGTGCACCTGCCTCAATATCCTGCGACGTACTGACAACACCCGAGCTTGCTGCACCGACAAAGCTTACGTTCAGTCCGTATGCGCTTGCTACATTATTTACCTCTGATACAGATAACCCGATAAGGCTCGGTACTGTTACCTTTTCTGCCTGACTGTCGCTGTCGGTATAAAGTACAATATTTCCGCCCTTTGAAAGTGTTGAGGAAACAGGAGGAATCTGAGAAACAACCGTACTGCCATCGCCTTTAACCGTTACACTAAAGCCGTCAGCTTCAGCTGTTGTTTCAGCTTCGCTTACACTGAGTCCGACATAATTTTTGGCGGTAACATCAACATACTCAAGCTCATCTTCCGAATAAGAGGTCTTGATTTCAAGATAAGGAAGTACCTCTTTCATTATATTAATAAATACAGGAGAAGATACCTGAGAACCGTAATATGCGCTTCCCGAAGGTGTATCAAAGAATACAAGCATAGCAATCTGAGGATCATCAGCAGGAGCATAACCGCAGAACGATGCGATATAGTCCTCGCCAAATGTACTTTCAGCTTTCTTTACATTAACTTTCTCTGATGTACCCGTCTTGCCTGCTACCTTGTAGCCTGCTACATATCCTGCTGTTGTACCTGATTTTTCTGTGTTATAGCCAAGATATTCATTCATCTTATCTGATGTTTCATTTGAAATAACCTGACGCTTAACTTTCTTTTCAACATTTTTAATAACATTGCCCTGTGAGTCAGTAATTTTTGAAACAACATACGGCTGTAATACATAACCTCCGTTACAAACAGCAGCACACGCAGTAATCATCTGAATCGGTGTTATTGAGAAGTTCTGACCGAAAGATGCAACCGCAAGGTCAACATCCGTCATCGAACTCCAGAAAGCATCGTCAGCCTCACCGGGTAAGTCAATGCCTGTTTTATCAGAAAAACCAAAGCCTTTATAGTATTCTACAAACTTATTCATTCCGACAAGCTGACCAATTTCAACAAATGCAGGGTTGCAGGAGTGTACAATAGCATCTCTGAAGTCCTGTGTTCCGTGACCTGCGGTATCGTGACAATTCATTGTTTTATCCTGAACAGTAATTGAACCTGTACATGTAAAACGTGAATTTTCATTTACCACATTTTCTTCAAGTGCCATTGAAGCTGTTACCATCTTAAATACCGAACCCGGCATATATGTATCGGTAATCGCTTTGTTTCTCCACATTGCAGAAAGAGCCGCACTCTCTGCCGCACCTCGCTCATCCTCCGGCAAAGCGGCAATCTTTGCCTTGTCGCTGTCGCTCAGAGTATATGGGTCATTAAGATCATAACCGTCAACCGTTACCATTGCAAGAACAGCACCGGTATTTACATCCATTGCTATACAGACGCCTCGGTTAAGAACATTATTTTCGATAATGCCCTGCTTCATATATTTTTCGCAGATAGACTGAATTGTTTCATCAATAGTCAGATAGATGTTGTTGCCGTCCTCTGCGTCGACATTCTGCTCATATGCATAAGGCATATCGGTCTGCAAAGCGTTCTTTGCAGTTATAATTCTGCCGGGTGTTCCCGACAAAAAACTGTCATATTTATATTCAATTCCTTCAAGTCCCTGATCGTCGCTTCCTGTAAAACCTATTACGCAGGATGCAAGATCATTGTACGGATAATATCTTTTATAGTCATCAAACAGTTGAACAGCATTGCCGCAATCGTAATCCTCAGATAATTTATTAATCAGCTCAAGCACCTTTTCTCTTGCCTCTGATTCTATCTTTCGCTTTACAATTACATAATAACTGTGCTGCTTTGATTTTTCATAAAGGTCCTCATATTCAAGATCCAGAATTTTTGAAAGCTCAGTCGCTGCATATACACGTTGCTCATCTTCCGAAAAATATGCAGGAGCCATAACAACCTGCCATACCGAAGCACTTTCTGCGAGAACCTTTCCGTTGGCATCAAAAATTGTACCTCGCTTTGCAGAAACAGTTGTATCGCTGAGTTGCTGATCAACTGCATCCTCCTGTAATTCACTGCTCTTTACAACAGTCAGATATGAAAGTCTTGCGAACACAGCGCCGAAACCTATGATAAGAATTACCATAATCAGCACAAAAGTACGCTGAATCAACCTTTGATTTGGTCCTTTTGCGGCTCGCTTTCCGCTAATGAACGAGAAAGAATTATTACTTTTACTCAAGACAAAAACTCCTTTCACCGCAAAAATTCTTGAAACATTCTAAACTACCGCCCACTATAATACCGAAAAAAGAGTTAAGACGCAGTCAGTCTCAACTCTCATTCTTTCATAACATATTTATTAAATTTAAATGATTGTTATGACCAAAGATTTGCAATGGAGTCAAAAAACTGAGTAAAAATGTTTTCATCCTTTTGAGAAAAGACTTCAGCCTTATCTCCTCCCGATAAACTAACAAACTCTTTCTGAGCGTTAGAAGCCTTGGTCATACCAAGATTATTTTCAGCATACTCTTCAATAGCTGAGCCGGTAAGTCCGGCTTCAACCTTCATCTCGTTTTCAGTATAAATACTCTGAGCATTTGCAAGAGTATTCTGTGCATCAACTATTTCTGCATTAAGCTCCGTAAGCTGAACTTGTCCCACAATGATAATGCCGACTACAAAAGCTGCGGCGGCACCGGCAACTGTACCTAAAGCAAGCTTAAACGGATTATGCTTGCGGCGTCTTATTTTATTAAGTTCGTCCTCGGGAAGCTTTACAACCTTATTAGCTTTGGCTTTTCCTGTTTTTTTGTTTTTCTTATGTACTGATTCTTTTTCACGCTTTGGAGCAGCCGTACCGTCAGTATAGATACTCTCATCATCAAAAAGACTCAAATCATAAGCAGCGTTTTTTGAAGTATATGCCATGATAAGTCCCTTTCTATATTCAAATTCTCATAAAACACACGTATTTTTGCATTATAATTCTATAACGCAAAAATATTTCAAATTCTTAACAATTTTACAAATTGTAACACACAATCTTTTACCGACTTTGACAAAAAACATATCAAAAACACTAATATTTAGTTATTACAAATTCATTGTACACTATTTATTGTGCCTGTAATATTATTTACAACTTTGTTATATTTTACTATAAATATACTGTTTTGTCCATAGTTGGGAAGAAATTTTTTTAAATTTTTTCGCAAATTCTCAACTTTGCACTTCTTGCTCTCGGGTTTTTATCTAATTCTGTCTCATTTGCACAAACAGGCTTTTTATTAACAAGTTTTGCCTTGGGCTTGTTACCGCAGACGCAAACAGGAAAATCTTTTGGACAAGTACAGCCTGTACACCAACCTGCCATCTTCTGCTTAACAATCCTGTCTTCAAGAGAATGGAATGTGATTACTGCCAGTCTTCCGCCACTGCCAAGAAGTTCAAATGCACTGTCAAGCCCCTTTTCAAGCACCTCAAGTTCTCTGTTTACTGCAATTCTCAAAGCCTGAAAGGTTTTTCGTGCAGGATGACCTTCTCTCCTTACCTTTTGCGGAACATTCTCCTTTACAATCTCGGCAAGCTCAAGAGTTGTTTTTATCGGCTTTTCTCCTCTGGCACTTACAATTCCTCTTGCAATAGACTGAGCGTATTTTTCCTCTCCGTATACACTGAGAATACGCTTCAGCTCACCCAACGGCAAACGGTTTACAAGTTCCTCGGCTGTTGTGCCACTCTGGCTCATACGCATATCAAGCGGTGCATCCTCGTGAAAAGAAAAACCTCTTGAAGCAGTATCAAGCTGATGTGACGAAACACCTATATCAAGCAATACACCGTCAAGCTCGCAAACTCCTCTTAGCCATAAAAGCTCTTTTATATCGGCAAAATTCCCCTTAATTATAATAGAATTTTCGTTATTCTTAAATCTTTGGGTCAACGTTGCAATAGCATCGGGATCCTGATCAATAGAAATAAGTTTGCCTGTTGTCAAACGTTTTAAAATCTCACTGCTGTGACCGCCGCCGCCTGCCGTGCCATCTGCATAAATACCATTTTCTTTGATGTTAAGACCGTTTACAGCCTCTTCAAGAAGGACAGGAATATGAGAAAACTCCATCAAATTCCTCCCTTTAGCGAAATTTTGTCAAACGCCTCAAGAACATCATCAACATCGGCTGACTTTTCGGCAACATAGCTGTTATACTTTTCTTCGTTCCAGATTTCAATATGGTCATACATACCAATTACAATAGCTTCATCCTCAATACCCGCATATTCTCTAAGCTTTTGCGGTATTGCGATTCTGCCCTGCGCATTCGGAGAAACCTCAGATGCCGTAGCAGCATAGGTATATTGCAAAATCTGTGCCATTCTGAGCGGTAATGCGGAGATTTGCTCGTTGATTGACTTATAAGCATCAACAGACAGCACCTGAATACCCGGAACATTGTGACATCTCAGGATGTAAAAAGTATCACCGAGCTCCTCACGGAATTTTGCAGGCAATACGATTCGACCCTTGGAGTCAATTGAATGATTAGTCATTCCTATATACACATTGCCCACCTCCATTCGGATTTGCCACTTTTTTGGTTCATATTTGCCTTTATGAAACACGATTTGACACAATATGACACCTTGTGTACACATTATACTCTATACAATAGAAAAAATCAAGACAAAAGAATATATTTTTAAAATAAAATTTACAAAAAGGTATAAAAAAGGAAATTATTGTAATTTCTGTATCAAAATTTATACTTTATATTCAAAAAAAGAAAAACAGCACTTGATTTCGCCTCTGAATCAGGTGAAATCAAGTGCTGTTTTTTGAATCTTATATTAAATTTATTACAATTCCGGCGAAAATATTACAAACATACGTTTGAACAACACAACGTATATAAAAGTATTACTTTTCAAAATATTCCGGAATATATTTCTTAATGGTAGGAATCATACCAATCTTATCGGGAGTATGAGGCGGCAACTGCCAGAAGTCGTGAGCACAATAATTATTTCCTTCAATTATTACAGGACCATTCTCAGTAATTGCAACATCCCAGCCGATATATCTTACCTGAGGAACGACAAGCGCTGCCTTAAGGCACATATCAACTGCTTCCTTTACATACGGAATCTGATAACCGACAAGCTTAATATGTGTATTCGGATGCTCCTCATAGATAATTCCCTTTGTAGTATCTCCGGAATGAGCCACATATTTGAGCTTTCCTGTTTCCATATCAACAGGTGTGAATAAACAGTTATTGTCAATTACACTGCCGTTAAGTCCCATCTTCTGAACAATATAAATGCAATGCGGTACTTTATCTTTATCAAGTACAGTAATTATTCTCATACTGTTTACAGCATTAGGATACAGCTTTGCAAGTGCCGGATGGTTGATAATTACATCTTCGACAGTGTCAAAGTGTTCCATAAGATATGAATAGAGAGTGTCGAAATCCTTAAAATCTGAAACCTCAAGTCTTTCACAGCCGTGTCCGCATTCGCCGTCCTTTACTTTGCCGAAAAGCTGCTTTCTGGTGCTTACAAATTCCTTAACCTCTTCTTTTGATGCAGTTTTAAGATTAATAAAGCCTCTTCCGATATAGTCTTTAAATTTTTCATAAAACTCATCCTTGTTATCAAGCAAGTCGCAATAAGCCGGATCATTCATAAACTCCATAAACTTCTTGCTCCACATTCTTGTAACAAAAGTCTTTCTTTGTTCTTTGTTAAGATTATAAAATGCAAAAATCTCATAATCAAAATAGCCTGCGCCATACTTTTTCATACAATAAAGAATGTCAAAAAATATCGCAATTCTGCTTTTTCCCGACCTCTCGTGAACATCATTAATAACCTTATTCATTCTGCCAAAGCTTGCATGACGAATGACTCTGAAAATATAGCCTTTATCCTTCATTTCTCTCACCCTCCGGTATTATTCATAAATTCTCGGAACTCTCTTAGAAATTCCGCAAACTATCTCATCAACATTTGTATCAAGTAAATCAGCCATCCACAGCACGCTCAGATTCTCATCAAGCAAAGTAACAGTATCGCCGCGCCTGACATCGTTAATATCGGTAACATCAACCATAAACTGATCCATACATATTCTGCCGATAATCGGTGCTTCCTTGCCGTTTATCATAACCTTGCCTATATTTGACAAGCGACGGCTGTAACCGTCGGCAAATCCAACGGGAATTGTTGCAACTTTTGTAGGACGCTTCGTAACATATGTTCCGCCGTATCCGATCTCTGTACCTGTCGGAACCTCTTTGACCATAACTACATAGGTATACCAGCTGATAATCTGGCGTAAATTTTCGTTTTTCCAGTCCTGTTCATCAATCGGACACAAACCGTACAATATATCTCCCGCTCTCACTGCATCAAGCTGTGTTTCGGGACGTAAAAGAATTGCAGGGCTGTTAGCAACATGCTTCTGAGGAATTTCAATCCCCTCAGCCTCAATTTTTTCTATCATATCAAGATATAATTTAAACTGTTCGGTTGCACTGATACCGTCGTTTTCATCAGCTCTCGAAAAATGCGTAAACGCACCTGTAATTTCAAGATTGGACATAGAATCAATCTGCTTTATCTGCTCAATTGATTTATCGTCAGAGGCAAAGCCGATTCGGCTCATACCGGTATCAATCTTAATATTAACGGGCTGTACAATGCCGCTCCATTTTGCAAGCAAATTTAATTTTTCAGCAGTATCAACTGAGAAAATTGTCGGAGTCAAATTATATTTAATCAAGTTTTCAAGCTGTCCGTCGCAGGTATCGCCAAGCAAAAGAATCGGCTCGACAGCACCCGCATTACGCAGAGACGCTCCTTCTTCCCACACTGCTACAGCATAGCGTTCTACACCGCATTTCTTTAGTGTCGGATAAATACCTTTTTCTCCGTGCCCGTATCCATCCCCCTTGAGCACAGCCATAATCTCAACACCATCATTCAGTCTGCTGCGGATATTTCTGACATTCTGCTCAAGAAGATTAAGGTTTACAACTGCAACTGTACGTTGCGTCATTTTTCTCAAAATTTCTGCCCTCTTTCAGTGCAATTATAAAAGAAATAAAACAAACTACCTGTGCAGCAAGCCATCACACAACAGTTCCCGATGTTTTCCAAAAGCTGCATATAAAATTCTGCGATATAATTTATACGCAAGTCAAAAGTATAGTCTGTTTTTAATCAGTGTTTAGTATAACACATAAATTTGGGTTTTACAACAAAATAAAATAACTTTAAATACAAACATCCATTTTACACAAAAATAACTTCCTCGAAGTATTTGTTTGAGGAAGTTTTATTTAGTTTGCACTTATATTTAGGAATATGCTAAAAGCCCCAAGCAGTTTATCCTGCTTGGGGCTGATTTCATTTAATTTATGCTGTTTGGCAATCAAACAGTTTCACTGTTGTTACCGTAGTAAGCATTGAGGTACATCTGCTTGATTTCCTTGAAGAGTGGATATCTTGGGTTTGCACCTGTGCACTGATCGTCGAATGCCTGCTCAACCATATCGTCAAGTCTGTTGAGGAAGTCTGTTTCGTCGATGCCGTACTCCTGAATTGAACTCTTGATGCCAACTCTTGCCTTGAGGTCATTAACAGCCTTGATGAGATTCTCAACGCTCTCGTCATCATTCTTACCGCCAAGACCGAGGTAGTTAGCAACTTCAGCATAACGAGCCTTTGTCTTTGGATGATCGTACTGTGGGAATGTACCCATCTTTGCAGGAACTTCAACAGAGTTGAATCTGATAACCTGCTCAATCATAACAGCGTTAGCAACACCGTGTGGAAGGTGATGGAAAGCACCGAGCTTATGAGCCATTGAATGGCAAACACCGAGGAATGCGTTAGCAAATGCCATACCTGCCATTGTAGCAGCGTGAGCAACCTTTTCACGAGCAACAGGCTCATTCATACCGTTGTCATAGCAAGCAGGGAGGTACTCAAAGATAAGCTTGAGTGCTCTGAGAGCAAGACCGTCTGTGAAGTCTGTTGCGAGCATTGAAGCATAAGCCTCAAGTGCATGTGTAACTGCGTCGATACCTGATGCAGCTGTAAGGCCCTTAGGACCGCTCATCATATTGTCAGCGTCAACGATAGCCATATTAGGCATAAGCTCATAGTCAGCAAGCGGATACTTAACGCCTGTGTTCTGGTCAGTGATAACGGCAAAAGGAGTTACCTCTGAACCTGTACCCGAAGATGTCGGGATGGCAATAAAGTAAGCCTTCTCACCCATCTTAGGGAATGTGTAAACTCTCTTACGGATATCGCTGAAACGCATAGCCATATCCATAAAGTCAGCTTCCGGATGCTCATAGAGAACCCACATAATCTTACCGGCGTCCATTGCAGAACCGCCGCCGAGTGCGATGATTACATCAGGCTCAAACTTGCGCATAGCCTCTGCACCCTTCTGAGCTGAAAGAAGTGATGGGTCAGGCTCAACATCAGCAAATGTTGTATATGTGATACCCATTTCGTCGAGCTTATCTGTGATTGGTTTTGTGTAGCCATTCTTGTAAAGGAATGAGTCAGTAACGATAAATGCTCTCTTCTTGCCCATTACGCTCTTAAGCTCTGCAAGAGCAACAGGCATACAGCCCTTCTTAATATAAACCTTTTCAGGTGCTCTAAACCAAAGCATATTTTCTCTCCTCTCGGCTACTGTCTTGATGTTGATAAGGTGCTTACAGCCAACATTTTCAGAAACTGAGTTGCCGCCCCATGAACCGCAACCGAGTGTGAGTGAAGGTGTGAGCTTGAAGTTGTAAAGGTCGCCGATACCGCCCTGTGATGAAGGTGTATTAACAAGGATACGGCAAGTCTTCATATTTGCAGCAAATTCGTCAATCTTAGCCTTTTCGTTTACAGCGTCAACATAAAGTGATGATGTGTGACCGTAACCGCCGTCAGCAACAAGCTGCTTAGCCTTTGCAACAGCATCGCTGAAATCAGCAGCCTTGTACATAGCAAGTACAGGAGAAAGCTTCTCGTGTGCAAATTCCTCGCTGATATCAACAGACTCAACTTCACCGATAAGAACCTTTGTTTCCTCAGGAATTTCTACACCTGCAAGAGCAGCGATTGTAACAGGCTTCTGACCAACGATTTTGGCATTTAAAGCACCGTTTATGATGATTGTCTTTCTTACCTTTTCTGTTTCGTCAGCGTTAAGGAAGTAGCAGCCGCGAGCCTTGAACTCCTTCTTAACCTTTGCATATATCTTCTTGTCAACGATAACTGACTGCTCTGATGCGCAAATCATACCGTTATCGAATGTCTTTGAGTGAATGATTGAGTTTACAGCAAGAAGAATATCAGCTGTTTCGTCAATGATTGCAGGTGTGTTACCTGCGCCAACGCCGAGAGCAGGCTTACCTGATGAATAAGCAGCCTTAACCATTCCCGGACCGCCTGTTGCGAGGATGATGTCTGACTCCTGCATAAGCATATTTGTAAGCTCGAGTGAAGGAATATCAATCCAGTTGATGATACCCTCAGGTGCACCGGCAGCAACAGCAGCCTCTAAAACTACCTTAGCAGCTTCGATTGTGCTCTTCTTTGCACGTGGGTGCGGGCTGATGATGATACCGTTACGAGTCTTAAGGCAAACAAGTGTCTTGAAGATTGCAGTTGATGTTGGGTTTGTTGTAGGAATAACTGCGCCTACTACGCCGATCGGCTCAGCAATTTTCTTAATGCCGTAAGCCTTATCTTCTTCGATAACACCACAAGTTTTCATATCCTTGTATGCGTTATAGATATACTCAGAAGCATAATGGTTCTTGATAACCTTGTCTTCAGCAACGCCCATACCTGTTTCTTCAACAGCCATTTTAGCGAGCGGAATTCTCATTTTGTTAGCTGCAGTAGCTGCTGCAAGAAAAATCTTGTCAACCTGCTCCTGTGTGTAGGTTGCAAAAATCTGCTGAGCTGCTCTAACTTCTGCTAAAGCCTTCTCAAAAGTTTCTACATTTTCTACGATAGGATACTCTTTTGTGCTCATTAAATCTACCTCTTATCTTGAATTATATTAATATTCAGCATTGCTGAAAATGATTGGCAAAAGCAACGTTACACTGCATACGCTCCGTGCAAAAAATTGATTTATACACACAACTGCAATGTACGAGCAATTTTTTAATAAAAAAGTAAAAATTACTGTGCTTCAAACACAAGATTGTTTAAATTTTCTTTGTCCTGACCAAATTCTTTTACATATTCCTCTGCATATGAGCCTGAAGACCCCTTAACTGTAATCGGACTTTTAGAATCAGAAAAAACATTTGGTTCCATTTTGGTGATTGTTTTAGGAATTGTTACCTCAGTAAGGTTTGAACACTGATAAAATACATATGAATCAATTTCTGTGAGAGTTTCACTTTCAGGAATTGTAACGCTCTTTAAACCTGTACCGCTGAATGTGTAAATTCCCAGATATTTAATTGATGCAGGCAACTCGATTTCCTCAAGATTTCTGCAGAAAAAGAAACTGTTTGAACCAAGTGTTTCAAGATTTTTTGAAAGCTTGATGCTTTTAAGATTTTTGCTGCTTGCAAAAGCGTAGTCGCCGATTGATTTAATTGTGTCAGGCATTGTGATGCTCTCTGCTTCACAAGAGTCAAACACAAACGAACCGATTGATGTGATTGTGTAGTCTTTGTAGGTTTCAGGAATTTCGATTGTCTTATCAGTACCTTTGTATTCGGTAATCATAAGTTCATTTTTATTGATTACATAATAACCAAAATCGCCATCCCTAAGATCAGGTTCAGTAGCTTCTACTGTATACCCGGGCTCTGAGTTGTTGCGGGAGCAGCCGCAGCCGGAAAGGCTTAATGCCGCTGTAACACACAAAGCACCTGCAAGAACTGCGCAAATAATTCTTTTCATTAACACGCATTCCTTTCAAAACTATATTTATCGACTTAATGTCTTGAATACATTTTATCATGATTGTTAAATATTTGTCAATGTTTTTTTTGCGATTTTTCTACTTTTATCGTGTTACATAATAATTACAAAATTATTACGACTATATTAAGCAAAATGCAACAAAAGCAGCCGGTGGGCTGCACTTATCCGAGCAGATAACAACATATGTAAATCCTCTTCTGTGCCCGACTGCAAAGTATAAGTAGTTTCATATAGAGTAAAAAGCAGCCGGTGGGCTGCACTTATCCGAGCAGACAGCATCATATTAAACCACACTTCTGTGCCCGACTATTTTCTGACAGTTTACTAAAAATAAAAAAATGCGATTAAAATCGCATTTTTTGGGCGGCTGATAGCCGCCCCTACAGATGTTCGTATTCTAAATCCGTTTCGGACAAACAATCTCACCCCTACCAACGGTCGGAGAAGAATATGTTGTTTGCCCAACAATTAAAGTTTCAACTTTGGAATTAAAAATATTAATGTTAATTTAAAACAGCAAAACAGTGATATAAAATTACACTGCACTGCCTTCTTTTGCAGTCGGCAACGAATCCTGTTTGTCGTTTTTCTTGTCGAACAAAAATTTAAGAATTACAGGAGCCACTATTGTGGTAATTACAACCACTATTACAAGCGGACCGAACAAAGCAGGATCCATAAGTCCGCAACTCTCACCCTTTTTGGCAACAATAAGCGCAACCTCTCCTCGTGAAATCATACCTGCGCCTATCTGAAAACACTCTCTTGTTGAATAACCGCAAATTTTGCCGCCCAACGCACAGCCAAAAAATTTACTTATTACAGCAACTATTGTAAGAAGAATTGCAAAAATAATCAGTGACACAGACATTGAAGGAAGCTCAATAGTCAAACCGATTCCTGCAAAGAAAATCGGTGAAAGTAACATATATGAAAGAGTTGCAAAACGATTTTCAAGGTACATTTTTCTGTTTGTCATTGAAAGTACCAGACCTGCAATGTATGCACCTGTTATATCAGCCACACCAAAGAAAACCTCGGCACAGAATGCAGAAATCAAGCAGTAGGCGAATGCAATAATAACATGACGTCGGCTGTCGCGCTTTGTGCTTTTGTTTATCCACTTAAACAGGTAATACATTCCAATGCCCAGAAGCACGGCGAATATAAAGAAAAGTACAATCTTTATAAGAACAAAAATAATGTTTACAGAATCATCCGAGAATGAAGTAATGATTGTGAGCGCTATAATACCGAGTACATCGTCAATTATTGCAGCACCCAGAATCGCATTGCTTGCAGGGGTGTTCAGCTTGCCCATTTCCTTGAGGGTTTCAACTGTAATTGAAACAGATGTAGCAGTCAGAACTACACCGATAAAAATGCTCTTCAACATCTTTGTCTGCGTAACTGCATCATTCACAAAGAACCACGCTGTTGCGCCGCCCATTATTAGCGGAACAATAACACCGATTACTGCAATAATTAAAGAAGCCTTGCCGCACTTTTTCATCTCGTGAATATCAGTTTCAAGACCTGCACCAAACATAAGCACAATTACGCCTATCTCCGATAAAATACCAAACAGTTGGTTTGATCCTGCCGCTGAAGAGAAAAATCCGGTTTCGGTTGTCCAGCCGAAAATTGCATTTACAACAGGACCAAGTATAACACCAGCAACAAGTGCACCGACAACCTGCGGCATTTTAACACGCCTTGTGAACAAGCCAAGCAGCTTTGTTGCTAAAAGAATTGCTGCTAAAACTATAAGATAATTAAATTCCGAAAGGCTTTCAAAATTTATCCACTCCATAAAATAACCTCCTGCGCATTACCATTTGTTTAAACAATCCGCAACAAAAATGCTTAAATAAATGATAATCAAAATCTTTCTCCTAAATCCCTTATAAATAAGATCATTTATTCTTTATTCTATCACTTTCGACCAGAATTTCAACGCAAAAATTAACGTATTATTTATTTTGTTTATAATAACAAAACCGATTATATTTCCTTGAATTTTTTGTATTTTTTATCTCCGTAAATTTAATCCGACAAATTCTGCTTTACTTATATTGCATAATTAATAATAGAACAAGGCATTGAATTTTTTATAATATTTTGTAAATTCGTGTAAATTTACACTATAATCCAATAATTTTCGTCACTATTTATAAAAAATATACTAAAAATTAGTTTTTTATTTTTCTAATTTGCTTGAAATAAACATATATTTTTGGTATTATATAAAAAGAGATATTATTATTTCTACCAAATAAAAACATATATAAAGCTTTTTGGCATATTTTTCACGATATTTTGCTTTGGATTTCCACAATGCATTATCACTTTTGTAATACAGTACACATCAAAACATAATATGTTAAAAATCTTAATACTTTTTATTTATCGGATAATTTGGATAATAATATAAATTTATCACGAAAACTTACTTAACAAGGAGTTGAATGTATGATTTGCAGCTTTGACGAGGTCTGCACAGGAATTGAACTTTTTAACTCGGGGGCAAATTACAGTGCATATAATATCTTTGGCGCACACCTCGCAGTTTCTGATGGCAAAAACGGAGTATTTTTCCGGGTGTGGGCTCCAAATGCGCTCAGCGTGTCGGTTGTCGGAAGCTTCAATGACTGGAATCAGACATCACACTCTATGCAAAAGCTGTCAGGCGGTTGCTGGGAACTGTTTATTGAAGGCGTCAAGCCCTTTGAAAGCTACAAATATTGCATTGAAACACAAAGTTGTGAAAAAATTTTAAAATCAGACCCATTTGCTTTTCACGCTGAACTAAGACCGAACAATGCTTCTGTTGTTTTTGACATTGACAAATACATCTGGAATGATGAAAAATGGTTTGAAGACTGCAAAAAGCGCAGCAAACTCAAGAGTCCCATGAATATATATGAAATACATCCGGGGGCTTGGAAACGTCATTCCAATAATGAACTTCTTAACTATCGTGAACTTGCCGACGAATTAGTACCGTATCTTTCAGAAATGCATTATACTCACGTACAGTTTATGCCTGTAATGGAATATCCTCTTGATGAAAGCTGGGGATTTCAGACTACGGGTTACTTTGCAGCCACATCACGTTACGGCACTCCGTCAGATTTGATGTTTCTCATTGATTGTCTTCATAATGCCGGAATAGGTGTTATTTTTGACTGGACTCCTTCAAATTTTCCAAAGGACAGCTTCGGACTGTCAAAATTCGACGGTACTGCTATTTATGAAAATGAAGATCCAAAGCTTGGAGAACGCCGTGCATGGGGAACCTGTCTGTTCAACTTTGCAAGGCACGAGGTGTTGAGCTTTCTTATTTCTTCCGCAATGTTCTGGCTTGAAAAGTATCATGTTGACGGACTAAGGGTTGGTGCTCTTTCCTCTATGCTGTATCTTGATTACAGCAAAGCGAAGGATGAATGGATTCCGAATGCTTTTGGCGGCAAGGAAAATCTTGAAGCTATTGATTTTATTCAAAGGCTCAATAATGCAATTCACGAAAAATATCCCGACGTTATAATGTTTGCCGAAGAAAATACGAGCTGGCCAAAGCTTACACGTCCTGCCGATGAGGGAGGACTTGGATTTGACTTTAAGTGGAATGTCGGTTGGATTAATGATGTGCTTCATTATATGACGCTTGATCCGCAGTGGCGACCGTTTAATCACGATAACCTGACCTTCAGCTTTTTTTACGCTTTTGCCGAGCACTTTATTCTTCCTGTTTCACACGATGAGGTATCTCACGGCTCCGGCTCGCTCATCAGCAAAATGCCGGGTGAATATAACGATAAGTTTTCAGGTGTCAGAGCTTTTATTACATATATGTTTGCTCATCCCGGAAAGAAATTTTTATTTATGGGCAGTGAAATAGGACAATTTGACGAGTGGAATTTCAACTCCGGCTTGCAATGGAATTTGCTTGATTTTGAAAAACACTCACAGCTTAATATTTTCTTCAGAGATATAAACAAATTTTATCTTGAAACCAAACCGCTTTATGAGCTTGATACAATATGGAAAGGCTTTGACTGGATTCATCACGATGATTTTACAAACAGTGTTATTGCGTTTAAACGCACGGACAGTGAGGGAAACGACATTATCGCTGTATGCAATTTTCGGCCGATTAAGCTTGAAAAATATAATATCGGCGTTCCCGTATACGGTCTGTATGACGAAATTTTTTCATCGGATAAGCTTGAATACGGCGGTACCGGAATAACAAACGGTACCGGTATGCTGCCGCAGATAATGAAAATTCACGGCTGTGAACAGGGACTTTCCCTGACAATACCGCCGCTGAGCGTAATTTATCTTAAATGTGTAAAATTGCTTGATATTCCGTCAAAGTAAATACATATTTCTAAATAAAAATCAAATAAGGATATATTTCAGGCATATCCGGTTTGCAAATAACCAATGCTTTTCGGATACTTTTTTATAACCCTTATTTTACAAAAATAAACTTGGAGGTAAATATTAAATGTTTCCAAAAAAGGAAGTAGTTGCAATGCTGCTTGCAGGCGGTCAAGGCTCAAGACTTGGCGTGCTTACAAAAAAACTTGCAAAACCTGCCGTTCCATTTGGCGGCAAATATCGTATTATTGACTTTCCTTTGTCAAACTGCGTAAATTCCGGCATAGAGGCTGTCGGTATTCTCACACAGTACCAGCCTCTTGTATTAAATGAATACATTGGCAATGGTCAGCCCTGGGATCTGGACGGTATGCATTCGGGCGTCAACTGTCTTAGTCCCTATCAGGCCATAAACGGTGCTGACTGGTACTCAGGCACGGCTAATGCCATTTATCAGAATATCAACTATATAGATCGTTATGATCCTGAGTATGTTGTAATTCTGTCAGGCGACCACATCTATAAAATGGACTACAATAAAATGCTTGATTTTCACAAGGAAAAAAATGCGGCGTGCACTATTGCAGTCATTGATGTTCCGCTTTCAGAAGCATCACGTTTTGGAATTCTCAATACACACGACAATGGCGAAATTTATGAATTTGATGAAAAACCGGAGCATCCCAAGAGCACAAATGCATCAATGGGAATATATATTTTCAGCTGGAAAGAACTGAGAAAATATCTTACAGAAGATGAAATTAAGGAAGGCTCAAGTCACGATTTCGGTAAGGATGTTCTGCCTGCAATGCTCAGTGCCGGTGAGCGTATGTTTGCTTATCCATTTGACGGATATTGGAAGGATGTAGGAACAATCGACAGTCTGTGGGAAGCTAATATGGATTTGCTTGACCCAAATGTTTCCCTTGATTTAAAAGATATTTATTCTCGCAATCCAATGATGCCGCCTCACTATATTTCAAGCGATGCGTCTATTCAGAATTCACTTGTTGCTGACGGATGCAATGTTTACGGCAATCTTGAATTTTCAATTTTATTTGCAGGTGTTACAATCGGCAAGAATGCCACTGTTAATTCTTCAATTATTATGCCCGGTGCAGTAATTGAAGACGGTGCAAATGTTCAGTTTGCTATTGTAGCCGAAAATACTGTAATCGGCAAAAATGCAAAAGTCGGCGAACGTCCTGAAGATGTTGAAAACAGGGATAATTGGGGAATTACCGTTGTTGGTGCAAATACAAAAATCGGCGAAAATGTTGTAATTAAATCAAAATCTATGATTGACAGTGATACGGAGGTGACTGAAGATGAGAAGTAATAATGTATTTGGCTTCATTTTTGCTGCCACCCTTGATGATAAGATACCCGAGCTGTCTGCTTCCCGCACAACAGCAAGCATTCCTATCGGCGGCAAGTACAGACTGATAGACTTTGTACTGTCAAATATGTCGAATTCAGGCATTAACAACATCGGAATTGTTGCAAAAAGCAACTTTATGTCACTGATGGACCATGTTGGTTCAGGAACTGCTTATGATCTTTCAAAAAGAAGAAGCAACCTTTCGATTCTTCCCCCATATGGCGGAAAAAATTTGTCAAATTATGTAGAAACCATCTATAATATGCACGGTTATATTGAGCACTGCCGTGAAGAATATATTCTGATTTCATCGGGAAATATCATTACTAACATTGATTACACAGATGTTTTTGATTTCCATACAAAAAAGGATGCTGATATTACCGTAATATACAAAAATGCTGTTGTTCCTGAGGGCTATGACAGACCAATCACCGTTGATGTTGCTTCTGACGGCAGTGTAAACCAGATATTTATAAAGCCCGGTGCAAAAGCAGAAGAAATGCATAATCAATGTTATGGCACATTCCTTGTAAAGAAGTCACTTTTGATGGACGAAATACGTCTTGCCATAAGTGTAAACCAGCTTGACATCAAACGTCTTCTTCAGGATGCAATAGGCAAATACAAGGTATACGCTTATGAAAACAAGGGATACTGCGCTGCTATCAGCTCTATTAACGACTACTTCAAATTTAATATGGACTTAATGAAGAAAGAAGTCAGAGATGAGCTTTTTAATCCAAAGCGCCCGATTTATACAAAAGTCCGTGATGATGCTCCATCACGCTATGGTCTTACAAGCAAGGTTAAAAATTCAATTATTGCTCAGGGTTGTATAATTGACGGCGAAGTTGAAAACTGCGTACTTTCAAAGGGTGTATATGTCGGCGAGGGTGCAAAGCTTTCTAATTGCATTGTTATGCAGGATACAAAAATTGGTTGTAATACAAATCTGAATTATGTTATTATAGATAAGGACGTAATCATTAAAGATGGACGTTCACTTATGGGATTTGATTCGTATCCCATTTATATAGCTAAAAAATCAGTTGTTTAATGGAGGTAATCAAAATGAGAATATTATATTGCGCCTCTGAGGCTAACCCTTATTGCGGCAGCGGCGGTCTTGCTGATGTAGCAGGCAGTCTTCCGCACACCTTATGCCGCAAGGGACAGGATTGCAGAATTGTAGTTCCGCTTTACGGTACAATTCCTCAGGAATTAAAAAATTCACTTAACTTTATAACAAACTTTACTGTACCTGTTGCATGGCGTCACCAATATTGCGGACTTTTTTGGGCAAGATGGAACGACTGCACATACTACTTTATTGATAACGAATACTACTTTAAACGTGGTACACTTTACGGTCATTATGACGATGCAGAAAGATTTGCATTCTTCTCAAGAGCAATTCTTGAAATGCTCCCATATATTGACTTTCATCCCGACATCATTCACTGCAATGACTGGCAGACTGCCCTTGTACCGGTTTACTATTATCTGTTCTACTCACACAGACCTTGGTATTATAATATTAAGAGCGTATTTACAATTCATAATATTCAGTATCAGGGTGAGTATGGCTGGGAAGTAAATACTGAGTGTGTAGGCATCCCCGCAAATGAAACAAAGATTCTTGAAATGAACGGCAAACTCAATATGATGAAGGGCGCTATTGAAACAGCAACACGTGTTAATACTGTTTCTCCAAGTTACGCTGCCGAAATTAAAGACCCTTGGTTCAGTTGGGGACTTCACGATGAACTTAATCTTCGTCATTACAAGCTTTGCGGAATTAAAAACGGAATAGATCTTGCAAGCTATAATCCTGAAACTGATTATCAGCTGTACCGCAACTATTCAAAAGACGATATGAGCGGCAAGGGTGAATGTAAACGTGCCTTGCAGGAACGTCTGTGTCTTGAACAAAGATGGGATGTTCCCATTGTAGGTATGGTAACTCGACTTGTAGCTCACAAGGGTCTTGACCTTGTAAGAATGGGTCTTGAGGAACTTATGAATACCGAGAAAATGCAGTTTGTAATTCTTGGTTCGGGTGACAAGGAATACGAGGATTACTTCAATTATATGCAGGCAAAGTATCCGGGCAGACTTTGTTTTTGTCATGGCTTTGTTCCGGAGCTTGCAAGAAAAATTTATTCGGGTGCTGATATATTCCTTATGCCGTCTGCACAAGAGCCTTGTGGTCTTGCACAAATGATTGCGCTGCGTTATGGTACAATCCCTGTTGTCCGTGAGGTTGGTGGTCTTAAAGACTCAGTATTTGACAGTGCTGACAACTACGGAAACGGTTTTACTTTCAAGCATTACGATACCGCTGATATGGTTGGTGCTGTCAGAAGAGCACTTTGGGGCATCCAGAACGCCGACGGTTGGCATCAGCTTATGTGGCGTGCTATGATGAGTGACAACAGCTGGGATCGTTCTGCACAGGACTATATCAACCTGTATAACGATACACTTAATTGGGCATAAAATTTCTTTTACTCCCGATATATATAATAAAAATATTGTATTTGGAACTTGTTTAATTTTATATACAAACTCTTTTTAACAAGTTTGTAAAAATAAAGTTTTATGAAAAAAATCTAAGCCTCTCTTATTGTTAGGAGAGGCTTTTTACTTTATATAAACTTATTACACACCGATATATCTGTTTAAGACAGAGAATTATATATCCAAATTTAAAATATCCAAATTTAAACTCCAATATACTAATATTTCTATACTTAACCGTCATTTATAACAAGTTAATAAGTTTTTACCACCGGCACAAAAAACTTCCCTCCAACAAAAATCGGAGGGAAGCAAATTATTAATTCAATTTTTCATCTTATATTAATGAAAAATTTATAAAATCAATAAATTTTGTAAGTTCAGATTATGCCTGAACTTCCTGAGAAATTGTGAACTTAGCACCCTGCTTTGTTGCATAATCAAATGCAGAAAGGTCAAGTGTAAGTGTTACTGTATAAAGGTTTTCGTCAGCGTCACCTTCGCCGATTGTCATTACAAGATTTTCACCGTTGTAAACAGCTTCTGTTTCAACGTCAAAACCTGCAAATGTACCGCCCCAGCTGTCATTCCAGTTGCCGTTTGCAGCAAACTTGAATTCAGCATTGTCGTTACCTTCTACATCAGTCATAACGAGCTGATATACGCCGTCAGATACTTCTGTCATAAGGTTTGCGTCATCTGCAGGATCCCATTCAACATCATTAAGGAAACCTGAACCGCCGTTACCAACTGCTCTTACTGACTCAAGGTTGAATGTTACTGTGCCAATGCCGTCGCCTTCAGCCTTAGCTTCACCTGTTGCAGGATCATATGTGATTGTAACATCGCAAGCTGTTTCAACCATAAATGTAAAGTTGTTACCTGTTGCGTCGCCAATCCATTCTGTACCGTTCTTTACAATCTTGAACTGTGCCTGCTCAATTGGAGCTACATTAGTAAGTGTAAGCTTGTATACACCGTTTTCAAAAGTCATAAGGTTTGCTACTTCAGTACCGTCCCAGTTAACACCGAAAACTTCTTCTGAACCTGCTACAATGTATGTATCAGTTGAAGGAGTTGGATCTTCCGGCTTTGTTGTTGGAACTTCTTCTGTTGTAGTAGGAACTTCTTCTGTTGTTGTTGGAACTTCTTCTGTTGTAGTAGGAACTTCTTCTGTTGTTGGAACTTCCTCTGTTGGGTCCGGCTCATCGCCCTGAACTTCCTGAGAAATTGTGAACTTAGCGCCTGAGTTTGTTGCAGGATCAAAACCTGAAAGGTCAAGAGTAACTGTTACTGTGTAGTAGTTGTCATCATCTTCACCAATGTCAAATGTGATGTTATCAGCAGCGTTATAAACAGCGTCTGTTTCTACATCAAAGCCTGCAAACGTACCGCCCCAGTTAGTTCCCCAAGAACCGTCAGCTGCAAACTTGAGCTGAGCATTTGGATAATACTCAACGTCTACCATAACAATCTGATATACGCCCGGTGCGATTTCTTCCATAAGGTTTTCATCAGCTGCAGGATCCCATGCAACATCGTTAAGGTAACCTGAACCGCCGTTACCAACTACTCTGATTGAATCAACAGTGAAAACATACTCAGTTACAAATTCACCTGTATATGTAACCTCGTTTGTTGCAGGATTGTATGTGATTGTTACATCACAAGGAGCAGTAACATTGAATGCAAAGTTAAATGCGTCCGGAGCTGTGCTAACAGCACCGTCTGCACCCTTACCGATACAGTCTGTACCATCAATACCGTTTGTACCGATCTTAAACTGTGCATTAGTAAATTCAGGTACATCCTGAATTGTAAGTGTATAAACACCATCAACTTCTGTCATAACATTGCTTGAAGCTGTTTCAGCGTTAAAATCCCATTTTACACCAAAAACTTCTTCTGAACCTGCTACAACATAAGTCTTTGCCGGAACCGGCTCAGTTGTAGGAACCTCTTCTGTTGTTGTAGGAACTTCTTCTGTTGTT
>DKZL01000039.1 GCA_002493635.1 Ruminococcaceae bacterium UBA7075
CAGCCCACCGGCTGCTTTTTTATAAATCCTGCAAATCTGCCGCTGTTATATCATTTTCCAGATTATCTCTTGCAAGGTCATTGTCAATTTCGCTGTATACATCTGATATAGGCTTTTCCTGCTTAAAGGGCGTGGTATGATACACCTTAAGAGACGGTGCCTGCGTTCCTGCAATTATCGGATTTGCAGTGTCCTTACCGTGCTTGGCTTTGCCCTGAATTTCAGCCACCTGTTCTGTTTTATTGTGATGATTGTTATTTTCATCATATTTATATCTTCTCATTCCCTGCTTTGGCATAATATCACCTCAACTGTATTATGTTCATAATCTGGGATTCTATCCTTTATAATAAAGGATTTATCGCAAAATTTTAAAAGCTAATATACACATTGCGACGAAAAAACTCTATCTTACGCTACATATAGACAAAAAAGCATGGAATAGTGATAATATACATCATTGCATAGTATAATATTCTCTTGTGTCACTTTTAATCACTCTTAACGATACTTTATTTTTTAGGCACTTAACTTATAGAGATGTTATGCTATGCATTTTTACTTTATAAAAAACCGTTTATACTTTGCATTCAAGCATTCGGAAATAGTCGGGTTAGAAGTATGTTTTTATATAATGCTGTCTGCCCGGATAAGTGCAATCCACCGGATGCTTTTTCATTTTGCAGAAAATTGTCCGTATATTTCAGTCATACAAAAATAAATAAAAATTATTGTATTCAATTATATTTTATGTTATAATTTAGGAAATATTAAAAAATGGGGTACTTATTATGAATAAAAAAAGAGGAAATTTTTCAGGCGGACTTGGATTCGTATTTGCCGCAGCCGGCAGTGCAGTCGGACTGGGAAATTTATGGCGTTTTCCTTACCTTGCAGCTCAGTACGGCGGAGGTATATTTATTTTTGTATATCTTATTTTGGCTATAACATTCGGCTTTTCATTGCTGACTGCCGAAATAGCAATAGGAAGAAAGACACAGCTCAGTCCTGTACTTGCCTATAAAAAGCTGAATAAGAAGTTTTCATTTTTAGGCTACATAGCAACTCTCGTACCAATTATAATTATTCCGTACTACTGCGTTATCGGCGGTTGGGTAACAAAATATATTACCGTTTATGCACAGGGGCTTGCCTATCCTGCCGCACAGGATAATTTCTTCTCGGATTTTATCGGTAATCCTATATCACCGCTCATCTTCTTTTTGATCTTTATGATTATATGCGTGCTTGTAATTATGCTCGGAGTAAATAAAGGTATCGAAAGAATCAGTAAGTTTCTTATGCCTGTGCTGTTATTGCTGACAATCGGCATTGCAATTTACACTGCAACTTTGCCGGGAGCTCTTGAAGGCATTTCCTATTATCTTGTTCCTGACTTCAGCAAATTTTCAATTTTTACTTTTGCTGCCGCTTTAGGTCAATTATTTTTCTCAATGAGTATTGCAATGGGCATTATGGTAACATACGGTTCATATACAAAAAAAGAAGTCAATCTCACAAAATCAGTAAATCAGATTGAAATTTTTGATACAATAGTAGCCTTGCTTGCAGGCTTTATGGTTGTTCCTGCTGTTTATGTATTCAGCGGAGAAGAAGGACTTTCATCAAGCGGTCCGGGACTTATGTTTATTACTCTGCCAAAGGTCTTTGAACAGATGCCGGGCGGCGGAATTATTGCTCTGCTGTTCTTTATCCTTGTATTCCTTGCAGCAATAACAAGCGCAATCTCAGTAATGGAAGCCATTGTTTCTTCTTTGATGGACAAATTCAAGCTTTCACGAACAGTTTCCTGCCTTATTGTAATCGGCATTTGCCTGTTGATGGGTATTCCATCCTCACTCGGCAACGGTCTTTGGGCAAACATCAAGATTTTAGGAATGGACTTCCTTACATTCTTTGACTATTTAAGCAACAGTGTACTTATGCCTATTGTCGCACTTTTCACCTGTATTCTTGTAGGTTGGGTTATCAAACCAAAGGCTATTACCGATGAGATTACACGAAACGGTGAAAAATTCGGAAGAAAAAAATTATTTAATGTAATGATAAAATACATCGCTCCCGTGTGCCTGATTTTTATCCTTGTTTCCTACACATTAGCACAGTTCGGTGTAATAAAATTGTGATATTAATGTTAACTTTGAAAATTTAACCTTATAAGTAATAACACCGTCCAAACAGTTTTCTATACGATATAAAATTTGACCTCACAAGTGAAATTACTTGTGAGGTCTTTATATGTTAGCATTATATTTTTTTACTCGCTCATTACTTCCTTAACGGATATACTCTTTATTCTTGAAGAATATATGAGCATAATTCCCTCGTACACAACAATAAATGCCGCAAGAGTGATTAGAAACATTTTTACATCGAAATTATATTCAGGCACACCTTCAAAATCTGCAAATACAATTTCAACCATCATTTTAAGAAGTCCGAATTGATAAGCGGTACCTATAAAGAATCCTATATAAGCCGCAGGTCTGTATCCGTCAAGCACCGCTGTTTTGCATTGAGAGGTCTGATAACCGAACACCCGCATCATAGCAATATTTTTACTGTTTGAATTTATGACTGTTGTAACGGCAATATAAAGCGTTGTAAAAGCAAGAGTAACACCGATAATAAATATCATAATTCCCATATATTCGCTTGACAAATCTTTCATACTTGCCGACATTTGTATCATCGCAGCAAAGCAGAAGGATGAAAAGCAGATAAAAAATACAAGCGTTTTTCTGTTCCTTATAACAGAGCTTTTCATATCGGCAATAAAATTCTTTTTATTTTTTATCTCTATATTCTTGCCCTTGGCTTTAGTAATTCCTTTAAGAAGATTTACAGCAGGCTGTTTAAGCTTTCGCATACTGTGAATAACTGCTATGCAGGCAAATACTATTGCAGGAACTGCAACAAGAATTATAAATAATGCAGGATGAAAGCTGATAGAAAATTCAGGAAGTATTTTATCCTCATTTTGCAGTTCATAAAAAGACGGCATTAATGCAAAGGAAATCAGGTATCCGGCAATACAACCTGTAAACACACTTAATCCGAATACTGAAAAACTCCTTGCAATTCTGAAATCAGAGTAACCCAACGCTTTCAGAATACCGATTTCCTTTCCGTGGCTGTCAATGTAATGTTTAATATAAAAGAACAGCATAACTACTGTTGTGGCAAGCAGACAACCGCCTGAAACGGCGCAGACCACCTTGCAGGTCATAATCTGCGCATCATAGAAGATTTGAGCATATTCATTATTAATCAGACTTTCAATATCTATAATGTCAAGATAGTAATTCAGAAACATATTGCAAACCGTAACTGCACAACAGGTTATAATAAAAATTCCAAACAGCTTGAAGCTGTCCTTAATACTTACTATCATATCATCACCAGCCTATCTCATATGCAGACTTTTTATGCTGATTTTTGGTAACTTCGATGATTTTACCGCTGTTCATACGCACAACAGTATCAGCAGTTTCTGCAATATTTGAATTGTGAGTTACCATTATCATAGTAAATTTCTGCTCTTTCTGAAGCTTAATTATGTAGTCAAGAACAAGTCTGCCTGTCTTTTCATCAAGAGCACCTGTCGGCTCATCAAGGAAAAGTACCTTTGGATTTTTAGCTAATGCTCTGGCTATGGATACCCTCTGCTGTTCTCCTCCGCTAAGCTCGTTAGGGAATTTTTTCAGCTTATCCGAAAGTCCGACTGCCTCTATATATTTTTTATAATCCTTGTTGCCATAAAGGTCAGCACCCATTTTTACGTTTTTCTCTACATTAAGATTAGGAAGAAGATAATACTGCTGAAATATAAATGCCGTATTGTCTTTTCTGAATGAAGTCAGTTGTTTTTCAGACATATTGCTGATTGACTTTTCATCATAACAAATACTTCCGCTGTCAGATTTTTCAAGACCTGAAACAACATTCAGCAAGGTTGACTTTCCCGAACCTGACGCACCGAGAACAACAACATATTCACCATCTTTTATTTCAAGAGAAATATCATCAAGCACCTTGAATCTGTTGTCCCCAGTTCCGTAATACTTTGTAAGATTTTTAATTTTTATCATTATCAGCACCTGCCTTAATATTTTTTAGTAGCGAAACAAACACTTCTGTAAGCATATTACTAATTTCTTCATCAGAAAAACTGCACATACCAGTTGCAAAAAGTGTTGCAATGCCGTGAGTATATATCCATAGATGATGATAAAGCTTTAATGAAGCTTCATCTGACAATCCGTAACTGTCCTTTACTGATCTCAAAATATCATCATAATTATCATCAATTACAGGCAGTATATCTTCAAGACCTGTCTGTCTTGGAAGTTCTTTCATAAAAAGTAACTGAAACAGCTTTGGTTCATTTTTTGAAAATTTTATATATGCCTGCCCCACACCCTTAAAGGCAATATCGTTTTCAAGACCTGCTTTGACATACTGAGTGTAAATACTTTTAGCCTTGTTTTCAACTTCCTGCAAAACCTCATTCATACTGTTAAACACCGTAAATATCGGTCTTGCCGAACTGTTAAGATAATTGCCGATTTCACGTGCAGTCACGCTTTCTATTCCACTTTCTCTGAGAATATCAAGCCCTGCATTAACAATTTCCTCTTTAGTAAATTTTGCTTTTGGCGGCATACATATCCCTCCTTCTTATTTAAAACACCTGTTTTAAAACTGTAGTTTTAGTATACAATAATAACATATTTTTGTCAATACACAAACTCAGCAATAAAAGTCGAGAAATTATGCTATAATAAAGTTATACTATAACCAAGGTGATGAAAAGATGAACGAAAAGATTGAAGCTGTACAAAGAATGCAGGAATATATAGAGCAAAACCTATATTCCGAAATAACACTTGCTGACCTCTCAAAGGCTTCGCATTTTTCGCCCTGGTACTCACATCGGTTATTCACACAATATCTTAATATGACGCCGTCTGCATACATCAGAAAGCTCCGCCTTTCAAAATCTGCTTTGAAATTACGTGATGAAAAAGTTAAAATATTAGACGTGGCATTAGAAGTCGGATATTGCAGCGTTGACGGGTATCAGCGTGCTTTTTACCGTGAGTTCGGGTGCAATCCTAAAGAATATGCAAGATCTCCTGTTCCAATCGGTCTTTTCAAGCCTTACGGTATAAAATATTCTGTTTTACGAAAGGAGAACAAAACGATGAGCAACACAAAGAATGTATTTATTCAAGTAATTGAAAAGCCTGAGCGAAAGGTCATTATAAAAAGAGGCTTAACTGCAAAAGATTATTGGACATACTGCAACGAAGTAGGATGTGATGTCTGGGGACTTCTGACAAGCATAAAATCAATAAGCGGAGAACCTGTGTGTATGTGGCTTACAAGCAAGTACAAAAAGCCTGACACCTCGGAATATGTTCAGGGGGTTGAAGTGTCTGTCGATTATGACGGTGTAGTGCCCGAAGGTTTTGATGTTATCACTTTGCCGAAATGTAAATATCTGATGTTTCAGGGAGAACCTTTTGAGGAAGCTGACTTCGGCACTGCGATTGAGCAAATCCGGAATGCCATTGAAAAATATGACCCCTCTGTTATCGGATACAAATGGAATACTGATGAACCACGCATTCAGCTTGAACCAATAGGTACAAGAGGATATATTGAACTTGTAGCAATAAAGCAGGCAGTGGCCTGCACATAATCGTGCAGACAGCATCATATGAAAATTCACTTCTGTGCCCGAGCGCAACAGAGCAATTTCCTATAAAGTAAAATTTGACCTCCCGAATTAAAAACTCGGGAGGTCAATTTTATAAAAAGATTAAATTTACTCGTGTTATTAACTTAGCTTATCGGACAAGTCTTTTGCTAAATTATCTATTATTTCAACATCTACGCTTGTCGGTACAGGCTCTACAGTATATTTGTGATTATAAACTTCGCCGTTGTTGTATAAAACCTTAATTGTACCTGTTCCTGTGTTTGCCCTGCTCCACAAATACAAGGTAAATGTGCCGTCATTATTCTTTACAACACGGGAGCTGATATAACCCTCAACATAATCTGACTTTGTGCAATTCCATTCGTCCCACATATTAACGCTGAAGGTATGTCCCGGAACAGTGATTGTTTTTACATTTTTGAAGGTCTTTGAGTAAGTATCGGACTTTCCGTTGAACTTTGCAAACAGATTAATACTCTCTCCAATTCCCTCAACAGTATATTTATGATTGTAAACCTCACCGTTTTTATATACAGCTTCAATTACACCTGTTCCCGGATTTGCTCTGCTCCACAAATACAGAGTAAATGTACCGTCGCTGTTTTTTACAACTCGTGAGCTTATATAGCCCTCAACATAATCAGATTTTGTGCAGTTCCATTCATCCCACATATATACGCTGAAAGTGTGTCCCGGAACAGCGATAGTTTTTACATTTTTAAATGTTTTTGAATATGTTTCTGCCTTATCTCCGACCTTTGTATTCAGAGTAATATTTTCGCCCTGATTTGCAACCGTGTATTTATAATTGACTACTTCGCCGTTATTATATACAGTCTTAATATTGCCTGTTCCCGAGCTTGCTCTGCTCCAAAGATATAGAGTATATGTACCGTTGCTGTTCTTTACAACACGGGAGCTTATATAACCGTCAACATAATCTGATTTTTTGCAGTTCCATTCATCCCATTTGTAAACGCTGAAGGTATGACCCGGAACAGTAATAACATCAACATTCTTGAAGGTCTTTGAATAGGTGTCAGTATTATTTCCGACCTTTGCATTAAGATTAATGCTGTCGCCCTGTTTTTCGCCTGAATTTACATACACTACGCACTCGGTTTTTACTCCGTTATAAGCCTTTGCCGTAATAACTGCTTTGCCGTTTGATTTTGCCGTAACAATACCGCCCGACGCTTTAACCTCAGCAACCTTTGAATTGCTTGAGCTGTATACAACGCTGTATGAACCCTGTCCGCTTGGCAGTGAACTGTCAAGGTCAAACTGTTCGCCCGTACCAAGAACAAGATATTCCTTGTTCAGTGACATTGAAGTCGGTGCATTCTTTACGGTCACCTTACAGGTTGCTCTTCTTCCGTCATAGGTAACTGCGGTAATTGTTGCACTGCCTATGCCTTTTGCTGTTATTTTACCGTTACTATCAACAGTTGCAACGCTCGATTTTGATGATGAGTAATTTACAACCTCATCATTCGGCTCTAACTGGTAGCTTTCGCCTTTTCCAAGTGTGATAGAATTTTTATTAAGCTTAAGTGGATTGGTGCATTCATATGTAAAACCGTAATATTCTGCGTAATCTTTAGCTAACGAATATGATGAACCGTAAACCTTAAAGCCCGGTACTTTTTCTACATCATCTTTATCCACATTATATGTAAAACCAAAGGCATATCCGCCTATTGTTTGAACACTGTCGGGAATAGTAACAGACTTAAGCTTTGGCGTGTCCATAAAAGCACCCGGTGCGATATAAACCAAATTTGTGTTACATTCTTTCATATTAACAGATTTCAGATTTTTACAATCTGCAAAAGCAAGCTCACCTATCGCAGTAGTACTATATAATAAATTTACGCTTTCAACATCCTTTTTACAGTCAACCGCTATATCACCTACATAAAGGACATTATCTATCCAATTATTCTCATCATTGTACAATGCTGTGTTGACAAAAGCGTGCTCACCTATATAAAACAGAGTATCGACTGCCTTAAAACCAATATAATCAAGATTAGTACAGTTGCAAAATGCATGCGAACCGATAAGTGCACAATACCTCGGAAGCATAATCCGTTCAATATCGGTATTGTCGCCAAATGCCCATTCATCAATGCCAAGCACAACATAATTGTTGATTTCATCCGGCATATCAAGTTGAGTTTTACCGCCTGTGTATCCCGTAATAAATGCAACATTTGTTCCGTCAATATCAACAATTTCATATTGATAACCTTTGTAAGTGCCTGTTTCACCTGTACCTACGGAAAAACTGTCTAAGTCTGCAATGTCTTTTCCTATTACAGCCGCACTTGCCGAAACTTGTGCAACAATCAACACCGCCATTGCAAAAACTACCGAAATAATTATCGGCAATACTTTTCTTAAAGTTTTTGTTGTTTTCATATTTATACCTCTCTTTTATTTAATAATTTCAATATTTTTTTGGACTCATATCCGCACTTATATCCCATTGTGTATAACGCCAGATTTCATCATCACTTGTGTATCTTTTTGAATCATCAAATGTTGAGCCAAATCCACTGTTGTCTAATCCCGGTACAGAACCGTCATCCATTAAGCCATAATGATAATAATCTTCCGGCTCAAACGGTGTTATCGGAACAATCTTAAGACCGCTCGAATTATCGGAGTTGTCGGAATATCCGCTGTCATCGCTGTAATCCGAGTAATCGTCATAGCTATCGCTGTAATCCGAATAATCAGAATAGCCTTCATCTGAGTAGCCATAATCCGAATAATCATCATTGCTGTTATCCTGCGTATCAGTTAAAACTTCATCTGTTACAGGCTGTGTTTCTTCTTGACTGGCAGGTTCAGTCGGTTTTTCTTTTGCTTTTTCCTCTACATTGACATACACAACATACGGAGTGTCACAAATATTATTTTCAAACCACTCCTGCTTGCTTTCATCAAGATTTTTAATATAAATTAAAATTTCTTTGTTTGTTTCGTCCAACTCAATTTTTTCAATGTTTTCTCTATATCCGCTATCAAGATTATCACTTTCCAATGCTTCGGAAATTAATGAATAAACCTTATTTAATTCTAAATCAGAAATAACTGTATCATTAAGCTTAACAGGCATCACTGAACCTTCAGAATCCAAAGCCTTTAAAATATTGCTTGCTGATTTAGCACTTAACGGATCAGTCATAAACGAAACTGCAACAGCAATACAAGCGGCAAAGGTAATAACAATTACACGTACGGCAGGCTTTTTATAGTCTAAAATACATTTAATTCTCTGCTTTATGTTATTCTCGCCAAATGCAAGCGGACAAGCCGACGCTGAATGTCGAACCGAGCTGCACATAAGCAAAGCTGTTGAATAACCCTTTTTGCCTTTTGCATCAAGCTCTCTTATTACGCTTTCATCACAAGCAAGCTCAATATCTTTGTTAAACAGCCAATATGCAAGCCAGCAGAATGGATTAAACCAGTGAATACAAAGCAGTAAAAATCCAAGAGGTTTCCATATGTGGTCAAGGCGCTTTAAGTGAGTATTTTCGTGAGCAATTACATATTTGCGTTCCTCCTCACTCATAGAAGAAAGCAAATAAATCTGCGGTTTGAAAATACCAAATACAAACGGACTTTTTATTCGGTCACAAATCCAGATATTATCCCTGAGTTTTATGCGTTCACGCAATCTTCTTGCCAGAATTACATAACTTAGCAGCATATAAAGAAACATTATAACTGCTCCTGCCGCCCACACAAAACTTGCGATTGCAAGAATATCGGGAAAAGTATTTTCAGTCTGTTCTACTGAATCAGCAGACAGATTTTCCATAACATCACCAATATCGGAGCTGATATATGATGTTGAAGAATAGCTTGACTCATTAAGAGCCTGAGCATTAGGAACAAGGCTAAATCCGCTTTCAAATGAAAACGGAACAATAAGCCTTACAGCAACCATTGCCCACAAAACACATCTGATCCATTTTGGCGATTTTTTCAAAAACAGCCGCAAAATTATTACTGCAAGAATCAGCCATAAAGATACCAGACTCATATTGAAAATTTTAATAAAAACTTCATCCATCACTATTTTTCCTCATATGAGTCAATGAGCCTTCTTATCTCATCAACATCCTCTCTGGACAAGCGTTTATTTGATGTAAATGCCGCTAAAAAAACAGGCAGAGAACCATTAAAAGCCTCATCGACAAGGCTTTCTCCTTGCATTAAATAAAATTCATCCCGAGTGATTTTTGCACTGACTAATCCGCCGTTGTTCTCAAACAGCCCTCTGTCACTCAGCCTTTTCAGAACAGTATATGTCGTAGTCCGTTTCCAATTAAGTTCATCAGAGCAAATTCTGACAAGCTCTGATGTTTTAAGAGGTTCGTTTGCCCAGACAATATCAGCAAATCGGGACTCTACTGCACCTAATCCTTTGCTCTTCATTATATCTCCTCACTTCTTTGACTACATTTATTAGACATTTATATTTTACTACGTAAAAACTAATATGTCAACAAATTTTTACATAAATTAAAATAATATTTTTATAAATTGTACAAAAGGCAACCGATGGGCTGCACCTATCCGTGCAGACAACGCCATATAAAAATTTACTTCTATGCCCGACTGTTTCAGAGCAGTTTTCTATAAAGCAAAATATAAGCGTGATATGCACTTAGATTTAATACATATCACGCTTATTACTATTTTATAAAAATATTAATTACAAAGATTCTATCATTTCTGCTAAAAACTTCTGAATTAATGTCGCATCGTTAATTTCAATTTTGCCATTTTTATCAGTATCTGCCAATTCACTCTGTTTATCGGTAAAAGTACACATTTCAGCAGAATACTTCTGAATTAAAGTAGCGTCAACAATGCTGACTGTGCCGTCCATATCAACATCGCCGAGCTTGTAATCTACTGACGTTGTAGGCTCTGTTGTTTCTATAGGAGAAGTTGTTGGCTCCGGAACATAAGCTCCTGCCGCACCGACTGAGAAAGTCTTTGTGCTTACAACTGATGTCTTGCTGTCAGTTGCGATAACAGAAATTTCATATGTACCTGTTTCCGTCGGAGTCCAGCTTGCAGATGATGATTCTGAATTCTGAATTGTCTTGCCGTTTACCTTGAACTCATAATTTACATTTCCTGTTGCGTGGTAAGCGTCAGCAGAAAGAGTAATATTAGTATTTACAGCCTGACCTGAGCTTTTGTCTGCGCCAAAGTTTACTTCAAGCGGAGCTTCGTTGATTGTTGTGTCTGGAAGTAATGCACCGATACGTGCAAGCGGTACAGTGATGTTGTCAATATCTTCTTTTTCGTGAGATGTTGAAGGATCATAGCTGTACTCTACATTTGCATTATCAAGTACCGACGGATCGTGTGGCAGAGTATCCATAGCAGATGTACCGTATGTCAGAATCTGCATTGCACCGATACCCTTTGTTTCGATGTATTCTCTATCAATGTTTAATGTTGAAAGCGGAATTGCAACCTCATAGATATAGCCGTAATCAGCCTTGTAGCCCAGATCAAAGAAGTCTGCAAAGTTTGAGTTTACATCAAGGTTATCGCCCATAACTCTTGAGCCCTTAGGAGCATTTATGCCATACAGAGAAGTACTCTTTGTGCCGTTTGCATACTTAATCTTAAAGCCGTTCCGGTTATCCTGTGCCTGGAAATTGATCACACCGATAGGAACACGAGTATCGTAGTTAAACATATATGTGCCGTCATCAGCCAAAGTGTCAGCCTTAAATATTGAAGCACCGCCGTTTGAATTGTTGGAATCCATTGCAACAAGTGTGTCAATATGTGTAGTAAAGCTTGTACCGCCGTCCTTTGCTACACCGCCGGTACAGCCCCAAACAAACGGATTTGTATATGTTGAGCCGTCTTTATTTGTACCTACAGCAGCACCTGTTGCCTGTTTTGCAGGGTCAACGGACAAAGCAAGATACATAGGAACACTGTTTCTCCAAGGGCGAGCCTCATTTGATGCAGCAAAATTGTCGCTTGGTGATATGATGTAGGTAGTATTAGCTAATTCCCACATAAAGTAAAGGTTATCATCATCCCATGCTGCATAGAGCGCATATGCGTCCCAAGGCTGTTCGTGCATTGAGGAAGGCATATAAACACGAGGATCATCGTTTGCCTGTCCCTGTGCAATAATCATTGAGCTGTCCCAATCATCAAGATTTCCGTCAACAGTTATTTTCTTGTATTTTCCGAGCTGAAGATTCGGGTTTGTATCATAATAACCTGTTTCAGCATCAGTTGTATGACCGTCTGATGATGATGAAAAAGTAGTTTTTGTTTCTGTAAATGACTTTTTGTAGGTGTAAGTCTGAGTAGTTTCAACTCCGTCCGAACCTGTTGCAGTAAGAACGAGAGTAACGGTTGTATTGGCAATTTTGCCCTCGCCGACCTTTATTGTATCTCCGTTCGCATACTCTGTCTTAGGTGAACCGTCAATGCTGTAATAGCCCTTGTCCGCATTCTTCAGACCGAGCTTAACTGCAAGGTAATCTGATGAAAAGCCCTTGCCTGATGCTTCATATGCAAAGCCGTAGCCGTGATCATCGGGCTTTCCGTAATCAACCCACTGTAAATCGGCTGTAAGCATCTTGCATTCTCCCGAATTAAGAGCAAGTCCTGCTGCCTCGGGATACTGTTCTTTTCCCTCTCCCTTTTCAAGTCCGTTTGTAAAAATTATATTTTCGGATTTGTAAGTAGAAGGAAATGATTTTGTGTAAAGACCGCTTCCGTCAAGTTCCATAAGCTGACCGGGCCATTTTGCATTTTCCTTTGTACCGTAAGCATAGACATAAACCTGCTCCCAGTTGTACTTTGAATTGTCAAAATACACCTGTGAACCACTTGCTGCCGCTGATGTAGTAACTGCTGCCACTGCAAGCATTGATACCATAATCATCATAGCAATTACTATGCTTATAATTCTTTTTGATTTTTGCATTTTTAATTCTCCTCTTCAAAATTTTTGTTTAAAACAAATTTAGATTATTATATCATTATTAATAACGATATACAATATTTATAAATAATTTTTGTATATTTGCATATTTTTGTGAAGTGTTTTTTGTTGAAAATTGCTTATAGGCGACTGAACTGTTCCCATTCTGACATATACTAACATATTTCTTACACGGATATTTCCCATAAAATAAGTAAGGCACGAGTCTGCAAAACCCGTGCCTTAATATTTAAATAGCAATAGCGTTGGTATTAAGAGTTTTCTTAGCCAATCATAGCAAAATTCACAAGAAAACTAAAGTCTTCTGTTGTAATTTGCCCCGTAGAATCCCTTACGCTTATCTCAACCGTATACTCTCCTACATAGTGCTTTACCCCAATAGTATCATCATTTTTATATAGTTCATACATATAGCTGCCAAAATCAAATTTATTATTTTCCGAAAAGTCCTGCACATATGCACCGTCATCAATAGAAAATTTGTATTCATATGGCGCATTACCTAAAACAGCATTAGCAGTTAAAACAAGACTGAAATCATACTCTTCCACTTTTAACTTATTAAAATATATTGAACTGATAACCGGCTGCTCACTTGGATATTCATCAACTACTTCGAATTGCTGTGTGTATTTATCATATTCGTCAAAAGCATTGTAAATACGTACCGTGATATTATATATACCTTTTTCATCAAATGTATATGAAAAATTATCTGTTTCAGCTCTCTCACTTACAAGGACATCGTCTACATAAAATTCATAAGTAAATGGCTCAACTCCACCCCAACCCTCGGCATAAAAGGTTATCGGAGTGTCAACAGGAGCTTTACCGGAATTGTAATCTGAATAAAAATTATACACCTCAACAGTATGAAGCCATGCATCTTCTGTATTAAACGATTTTATCATTTCTGCACAATACTTTTGTATCATTGTCACATCATCTATGGTCAGCTTACCATCTCCGTTGACTTCGCCTCCATAAAGCGATCTTTTGCTTAAATCAATGGTATTAGCAAGATACTTTTGCAACAATGTTACATCATCAATATCAATTGAATAATCATAATTGACATCACCTCTGCGATACGGAGAAATCAAAGCAGAGGCGCTGAGTATTTGCGTACTTGCAAGTGTTGCCAATACAAGCAAAGTAATACATATTTTTATTAACCTCTTATTCATAAATAAACCTCCAATAAGCAAACGATGGGGTGCATCTATCAAAATATTATTCTAAAGTTATTGATGTGACATTAAATAATATTTTTTTATAATATCAAACTTTATTGTTATTATATATTACTACATATTATTTGTCAATATTATCATTAAATTTATAAAAATTTTTTTATAAAAGTATTGACTTAAAGTGCACTTTAAGTTATACAATTCCCTTAAACAATCTAAAAATATTACAGAAAATGATATTTTTAATTTTATGAAAGGGTGACATTATGAAAACTTCTATTAAAAAAATCTTATGCGTAAGCGTCAGTGTGGCAGTTGTATTGCTGAGTGGTTGCAATGCGGTCGGCAATTCACAAACTCCCGACACTGCTCAAACGGCAAAAAACACAACAACAGTCGAAAGCTCATCAACAGCAGAAAATTCAACGTCAACAACAAGTATTGAAACAAGTAAGGCAAGTAAATTTGACCCGTACGCCATTGAAAATGAAGACAATGTGCCTGAAAATCTTATTGAAAGGCACGAAGGTGTTGATTACGGTACGATTGATGCGGATGTTGAGTATTACTCAAGCAATGCAAAGGACAACAAAAGGTGCAATGTGCTTCTGCCTGCAGGCTATGACAGCAATAAAAAATATCCTGTTCTGTATGCAATTCACGGCTGGGGCGGCGACTATACAGGATTAATTCATAATGACTCGTTTTTGCATATTCTCTATGGAAATATGCTTGAGCAAAACCTGACAGTGCCAATGATTATAGTATCTGTTGATATGTACACCGATGTTCTGGCTGACAAAGAAAATAAAGAACCCGAAGAAATGCGCCTTTGCTATGACAAGGTTGTTTATGATATAAAAGAAGACCTTATGCCGTTTATTGAAAGCAGGTATTCTGTTTTGACAGGCAGTGAAAACACTGCAATCGCAGGTCAGTCACAGGGTGGAGTAGAATGTCTTGCAACTGCATTTACTCATCAGGGAACCTTTGGATATATAGGAAGCTACGCACCTGCCACGGGAGCCATTCCGACTGAGTATGCCAAGGGCACATACTGGAACTGGCCAATACTTGACGATTTTGTAATTGAGGATGAAAAGAACACACCGAAATATATTTACTTGTCTGTCGGAAGCAAAGACCCTTGGGACATTGACCCTACTCTGTATTACGGAAAGGTTATGACCGAAAACGGAATCCGCAATCAGACAGATTTTGTTGAGGGCTACGAACACGATTATATATTCTGGAGATTATGCTACTATAACTTTTTAAAGAAAATTTTCAGATAAGTTTTGTACAAACGCTTAAACACAGATATGTAACAGCGCACAAAAAACAAGGAGGGAATTATGAGCGTTAAGCGAGATGAAGCGTCTTTTTAATTTTCATTAAAAATTAGGAGGACTGCTTTTTGAAAAGATATGTTTTCGTTGCATAGCATCGGCTATTGCAATTAAAACTTAATATTGTTATAGCTGTGCTATTCCTGTGAATAAATTTCATTTGGGAGGCAACGATGGGCTATATAAGAGCGGAGAAAATTCTTCCGCAGGAAATAATTGAATTGATACAGCAATATGTTGACGGAGAAAATATATACATTCCCAAAAAATCAGGCAATCGTGTAAAATGGGGTACAAAAACCAACACAAAGCACGAGCTTGAGGACAGAAATAATCGGATTTTCAACGATTATTTAAACGGAATGAGCATAAATGATTTGTCTGCTAAATACTTTCTTTCTGAAAAAAGCATACAGCGAATTGTCTGTAATTTCAGACACACATCTGAATTATATACAGACAAAATTAAATAACTAAAAACAATGAGCAAACATTCTTGATGATGTTTGCTCATAATTTTTTATAAAAATTTATTAGATTGAATTTTAGAAATTACTAAATTATAATTTAGCGACAGTGGTCGCTTTATCCGTTATAAAGGTCGGACTTAATATCAACCTCGGTATCTCGGAGTTTGAACCTGATAAATTAAATTATAGTTTATTTGAATAATAAATGAAGTTTTGTGTAG
>DKZL01000062.1 GCA_002493635.1 Ruminococcaceae bacterium UBA7075
CATATGATGCTATCTGCACGGATAGGTGCAGCCCACCGGCTGCTATTTTATTTTAAGCGACATACCCAGCTTGTTGCGAGGAATAGAAAAAGCAACATTATTTGCGTGGTCGCCGACTCTTTCAAGAATTGTCAGCATATCAAGGAATATAGTTCCGTTTTCAGCACTGCACAAGCCCTCGTTCATTCTGCCTATGTGGTTAAATTTGTAAATTTTAACGTGACTGTCAATAGAACTTTCGGTTTCTATTACTGACTTTGCAAGGTTGTAGTCAACCTGCTGTGAATTGAACATTTTCAGTCCGTCATCAATAATTTTTGTAACAAGTGCGTCAAGCTTGCTCAGCTCGCTCATAGCGTCATCAGTGAATGAAACCTTGTTTTCCATCATTGTGCGTGCGTGTTCGGTGATATTTTCGGCATGATCGCCGATACGCTCAATATCCTGAATTGCAGAATACATAACACCCATTGTTTTACGGTCGCTGTCCACAATGTCAAGACCGTTGATTTTTACAATATACCGTGTAATTTCGTGAGTAAGGAAGTCGATAACCTTTTCGTTCTTCTCAACCTTTTCAATCATATGCTGATCATGTTCAAAGAATGCCTTCATAGCGTAGCGGTAATTTTTCTGTGCAAGAGAAGCAAGGCGTTCACATTCTTTTTCAACCTGACGGACAGCCATAGGAGGCGTCGTGAGGATACGGGTGTCGAGATAAACAGTTTCCATTTTTTCTCTTTCCTCGTTGAGGTCGGGAAGAAGAAGCGTTGTAATTTTCATAATAATTCCTGAGCATGGCAGAAGAATTATTGTAATTGCTATGTTAAAGATTATGTGCGTTGCTGAAATCTGTGCCGCAACACCTACTGTTTCTGCCGGGAAAAAGTAGTTAATCATATCGGTAAACGGAAGGAATATTGCTACAAGTGTCATAATTACGGCGCCGAAACAGCTTATTAAAAAGTTTGAGAGGGCAATTTGCTTAGCAGTACGATTTGCACCGAGAGAAGACAGAATTGCTGCCGAGCAGGCTCCGACATTAAAGCCGAATACTACAAATACAGCTTGCCTTAAATCAGTAATAACTCCTGCTGTGCCCAAAGCCATTAAAATACCGACTGATGCCGAGGAACTCTGAATAATACCGGTAAACACAATTCCCACAAAAAGACCAAGCAGAGGAAAGCTCAGATTGTCAGCGATGCTTAAAAACGCTTCGCTTTCACCCATCCACTTCAGGTTGTCACTCATAAGTGAAAGACCGAGAAACAGCATACCAAAGCCTGCGGCGATCTGACCGTAATACTTATGATTGTTCTTTTTGCAAAAGGTAATTACGACTGCACCTATAAAAATAAAAATAGGAACAAACGCTTTAATGTCAATAGCAAGAAGAAGCGAAGTTACGGTTGTGCCTATTTTTGCACCGAATAGTACACCGATTGCCTGACCCAGTTCCATAAGTCCTGCGTTGGCAAAGCCGACCACCATTGCGTCAGTTGCCGAGGAGCTTTGAATAACACCTGTTACAAGAACGCCGACAAGCATTGCGATAAATTTGTTGCTTGTAATTTTTTCAAGCAGATTCCTTAGCTTGCTTCCTGCGGCAAGCTCAAGACCTTCACCCATATTTTTCATACCGATAAGGAAAAGGCCAAGACCGCCAAGTGCCATAATCACCTTTAGGAGTATACTGTATGTATCCATAATACACCGTCCTGTTTAATTGTAAAATTTATGTTAAATTAGCACCAGAAATCATTCTATCATAAAATATTTGATATTTCTACAAATTTATTTGTGTTTTTGTTTATTTCAGCAATTTATACTATTCATACAAAAAAAATATTCATTTATATTGAAAACAGCAAAAAAATTAAGGCATACTGTTTGCGGTATGCCTTATTCTATGATAAAAAGAAAGATTTTATTTTCTGAAATCAAGGGTTATAGTATCAACATCGGTTTTTAACTGTCTTAGTTTGATGCCTGCAGATGATAACATTCTTTGTGACGCAAGAGTTGCAGGAGAGTCGGGGTATTTGTTGTAAAGATATACAAGCTCTGTAATTCCTGACTGAATAATAGCCTTTGCACATTCGTTGCAAGGGAAGAGGTCAACGTAAAGTTTTGCACCTTTCAAATCTTTACCGCGGGAGTTGAGAATTGCGTTCAGCTCTGCGTGAACAACATAGCTGTATTTGGTGTCAGTGCCCTCACGTGCCCACGGAAACTCGTCATCGGAGCATCCGTACGGAAAGCCGTTGTAGCCCGTAGATAAAATGACATTATCCTTGTCAACAATGCAGGCTCCGACCTGCGTGTTCGGGTCTTTGCTGCGTTTTGAGGCAAGAATAGCAACTCCCATAAAATATTCGTCCCAGTTTATGTAGTCTGTGCGTTTCATAATATATCCTCCTTGTTAATCATAGTCTGCAATATTTGTAAAACAGATATTCATATCGACGTCTGCGTCAATTCCGTCAACTCTTCCTGTTGAAGAATACTGCCACATTGAGAACTGATAATAGAAAGTCGGCACATCCGAATATTCACAATACCAGATGTCTATGTCGGCAAGACGTGAAAGGTCATACTTGAAGTAAAGCTCACGGCTTGGTGAGTAAAGCATAGTTTTGTAGCCGTGTTCAATAATTCTGTCGCAGAATGCCCTTGCGCAGTTTGTGGCTTCGGCAGCAGAAACATTATCGGTTCTTGCGTCTTCATCCTTAATGATTTCCCAATCATAGGCAACAGGAAATTCAAGCTTTATGTCTCCGAGTATTGACTTTACATAGTCAGCCTCTTCAACGGCTTCTTCTACATTAATTGCCTGAGAAAAGAAATATCCGCCGACCTTCAATCCGGCATTATGTGCACCCTCAATATATTCAAGCGCTTTGTCATCTGTATAAAGCGCACCTTCTTTGCCGTAACCTCTGCCGCCTATACGTATAATTACAAAATCAACACCGCTGTTCTTGACTTTTTCCCAGTTTATGTCACCGCTGTATGATGAAATGTCAATTCCTTCAAGGGATGCGGCTTTGCCATTTTCACTATAGTATTTAAAGGTGCTGTCAGCTGTAAAGTTGTCGTTGTTAAGTGTGTTTTTAGGTACTCCGTCAAGTTCGGTAATCCATATTTCACCCAGTGTGCTGTCATTAATCTGGATTTTGTTGCCTGTAGTCTTTACCGTGGTATCGGTTGAGGCGGTAGCTTTCTGGGGTTCAGGCAAACTGCTTTCGGAACTGCAACCGGAAAATACGGTTATTGAACAAATGATTGCTGTTAAAAATATAGAAGTAATCTTTTTCATTAATTCCTCCGTAATTATTCTGAAACAATATGTTTAAAATATAAAAATAATATCCTATATTCAAAGAATAACATAAAATAATGGAACTGTAAATAAAATAAGTCGAATTTTGTATTGAAAATAAACTGGAAATTAAGTATAATGGAAATGCGTGATTTAATTTCGTAAAAGTATATGAAAGGCTGGTGATGTGAGTTGAAAGGCACGGAAGTTAAAGGATACCGCAAGAAAACTCAATCACAGCTGTTAGCAGAAATTGACCGCTGCAAGTCTATTTCTCAGCTCTTTGCGCTTATTCAGCACGAAAATATCAGTCTGCAAATGCACAGCCAGTCGGGGGCATCAAATATTACTGTACGAAAACTTGGTTCTAAAGAGATTATCGACAAAAATGACACTCCGTTTGAAAGACTAAAAAATCAGGTTCGCAGGGCTGTTGAAAATAACACCTACAATTCTTAACTTAAATTTGTCGGCAATATGCTAAAATTATATAAATTTTTTGGGCATTATTTGAAAATTTTTGAATTTTTTCATAAAATGCCCTTTATTTTTTACAAATAGTGGTTTATAATATACATATTAAATATCACAACAGTTTGTGAGGAGAAATAAGTATGAAAAGAAATGTTAAAAAGCTTGTAAGCGGAACTATTGCTGCAATAATGGTATTAAGTTCTGCACTGACACTCAATTTCAGCACTGCTGCGGCAACATCAGTCAGTGACGAAAACAGTATCGGTTTGAGGGTCAGCAGCGCATACGATGTTGCTATGCAGAGCGACGGAGTGATTAATGAAGAAGAGCCTGAGGATGAAATAAAAAATGAACAGGGTGAATTTAATGAGCCTGTTATTGAGCCGACAGAACCTCAGCAGCCTGTTCCCGAAACAACTGTTCCGTCGGAAACTGTGCCTGCAACAGAGCCTCAACCAAGCACATCTGCAACTAAGCTTGAACTTAAGGTGAACAGCAGAACGCTGGGCGTCAATGAGAAGTATACCCTTGAAGCTGAAATTGAAGGAATCAATGATGATTTACTCTTATGGTCGAGCAGTGACAGTTCGGTCGCAGAGGTTGAAAATAGCGGTGCAAGTGCAATTATTACTGCAAAAAAGATTGGTACTGCTGTAATAACCGTCAGTGCAAACGGCTTGAGTGCAGAGTGTGAAGTAACAGTCAAGGCAGAACCGAAGAGTATGTCGCTCAACAGAACGAGCATTATCCTTGGAGTAGGGGAGACCTATGACCTCGACAGTTATCTTCCTAAGGGATGCGGCGCATACAGCATTTTATACAGTACGGACAATGCAGATGTAGCTGACGTAAAAGCTGCAGGCGGTTTAGTAACAGCAAACTCCGTTGGTACGGCAACAGTTACGGCAACCGCATACAACGGTGTGAAGGTGTCTTGCAAGGTAGAGGTAAGAAAAGCGCCGACCTATGCAATACTTAATACAAACAAGATTTCTCTTGCAACGGGAACAACCTATACACTTGTAGAAAATACTCCCGGTGCATATTCAAATCCCGACAATGTTGTGTGGAGCAGCAGTGACAGCTCTGTTGTTTCAGTAAAGAAAGATTATTACAATACTGCTGTTGTAACAGCTCGAAAGGCAGGAAAAGCAGTCATTACAATTCAGACCTACAACGGCAAGACGGCAGAATGTGAGGTTTTGGTCGAAAATGTAGGTGTGGTAAAAAATGTTACCAAAACGAGCTTTGAATCAGACGAGGTTACTCTTAAGTGGGATAAAGTAAGCGGCGCAACAGGTTATGTAATTTATTATCTGAATGCTGACAGACATAAAAACTATTCAAAGGTTAAGGAAGTTACCTCAAATACGGCTACAATTACAAATCTTCGTAAGACAACGCAATATTACTTCAAGGTTGCCGCATATGTTGAAAAGAACGGCGAAAGATATGAAGGCGCACCTACTATTAAAAAAACCTGTACTCAGGCGGATGAAATTAAAAATCTGAGCCTTGACCGTTCGTCAGATGTAATTGAATTGTCCTGGAGCAGAGTTGAAAATGCTACAGGCTATAAGATTTACAGAGCAAACGAAAAAACTGATTGGGATTATAAAGAGTATAAAACTCTCAAGGACAACGGCAGTACAACTCTGACCGAAAAGAATCTTTCTACAGGCAATCAGTACAGATATAAGATTGTAGCTTATCGTCTGCTCTACGGAGATTGCTATTATTACTCAAAGGGCATTACTAAGGTTGCCTATGCAGGACTTGGCGCACCGGTAGTTAATCTTACATCAAGGCTGAGAAAGGTAACGCTTTCCTGGGGCAGAAACAAATATGCCGACGGATATGAAATTTATTATTCAAGATCCAGAAACAGCGGCTATTCGTTATTCGGAAAGACAAAGAATACATTCTTTACAACTACACACAGACTTGAAGCCGGCAGAACATATTATTTCAGAGTAAGAGCTTACAGAAATCTGTCGGTAAACGGTAAAAGAACCGATGTACCGGGCACATACTACACATATTCAATAAAGGCTCAAAACGGAGCTTACGGACAGTCAGTCGGCGGCACATATATTGAAATAAGCATCAAGGAACAACATATGTGGTTTTACAAGAACGGCGAATATATCCTTGAAACCGATGTTGTAACAGGTAATGATGACGGTTATCATAACACCCCGACGGGATATTACACAATCTGGCAAAGGCAGTCGCCGACAGTTCTTGTGGGTGCAGGATATGCGTCCCCTGTTGATTATTGGCTTGCCTTTACACGCTCGGGATGCGGAATCCACGATGCAAGCTGGCGAAGTGCAGGCGAATTCGGCGGCACAACCTATAAGGGCAACGGCTCTCACGGCTGTGTAAACACTCCGTACAGTAAGGTAAGAACTATTTATAATAATGTCGGAATAGGCACGCCTGTTATTTTGTACTGATAAAATAAATTAAGAAAAGCTGTTTTATAAACGTGAAATTCGTTTATAAAACAGCTTTATTTAGACGCTTCAGAAGTTTGAGTTAATATGTAATCGCCCGAACCCGAAGATGAACTTCGGTTGTGCGGTAAACATCATAACACACATTTATATGTTTGCTAAATTATAGTTTAGCGACGGTGGTCGCTTTATCCGTTATATAAAAAGCATTTTTAGAAAACTCGGTATCTCGGAGTTAAAGCATTAATATAAAATCTTTTATATGTGCAAAATGCTTGTTGCAACAGCAAAATATATCAGCAGCGAGAGCGAGTCGCAGACCGTTGTAATAAGAGGATTTGCCATTACGGCAGGGTCAAATCCAAGCTTGCTTGCCAAAAGCGGCAGACTGCCGCCGACTATCTTAGCCATCATAATTGTACCGAGAAGCGTCAGGGATACAACCAGAGCAATCGGAAATGCGTTTGGCTCATTGTGAAGGTCGAAAATCATCAGTTTTATAAAGTTTGCGGCAGCCAGTGTAAGACCGCAGAAGAACGACACTCTTAACTCTTTCCAAAGAACTCTGAAAATATTCTTGAATTCGATTTCGCCCAAAGACAGCGCACGGATAACCGATACGGAAGCCTGTGAGCCTGCGTTACCGCCCGATCCCGTAATCATAGGAATGAACGAAGAAAGTACGATTACGCTTGCAAGAGCTCCCTCAAATGATGAAATAATAATGCTTGTAAAGGTAGCCGAAAGCATAAGTATGAGCAGCCATGGAATACGCTTTTTGTATATGCCCCAGACGCTTGTTTTCATATATGGTTTGTCGGACGGCAGCACAGCAGCCATCTTTTCAATATCTTCTGTTGCTTCTTCCTGGATGACGTCAATAGCGTCGTCGATTGTAACAATACCAACCAAGCGGTTTTCATTGTCAACGACAGGAAGTGCAAGAAAGTTATAGTTAGAAAACATTTGTGCAACCTGCTCCTGGTCATCAAGAGTGTTGACTGCAATAACATTTTCTTCCATTAAATCTTTAACGACATCGTCGTCATCAGCAAGCAACAGATCCTTGACGGTAGTAATACCTGTCAGCTTGCTGTTTTCGTCAGTTACATAGCAGGTGTAGATTGTTTCCTTGTCAACACCTGTTCTTCTTATGCGTTTGATAGCCATCTCGGCTGTCATATCAGGTCGGAGCACAATAAACTCCGTAGTCATAATTGAACCGGCACTATCTTCGGGATATTTCAAAAGCTCGTTTATCTGCTTTCTCATATCTTTATCAGCCTGTCTTAAAATTCGCTTTACCACATTGGCTGGCATTTCTTCAATAAGGTCAACAGCGTCATCCACGAAAAGTTCGTCAACAACTTCTTTAAGTTCGCTGTCGCTGAAGCCGTGAATGAGAAATTGCTGAGTTTCATCATCCATTTCAACAAATGTTTCGGCAGCTAATTCCTTTGGCAAAATGCGAAACAAAATAGGCATTTTTTCATCCTGAAGCTCTTCAAAAACCGTTGCAATGTCGTACGGCTTCATTGTTTCAAGGATGTCACGCAGGGTGTTGAACTTTTTTTCTTCAAGCAACACCCTGATAGTTTCGGTTAGCGTTACATTAACCAGTTCCATCATCTTTCCTCCTTCTTGAATATATGAAGTCAAAAAGACGAGTGCCAAGGTTATAATATTAAGTTATACTAAATATTATTGAGTCAGAACAAAATGAACGCAAAAGCATTCATTCTGCTGCAACTTCGCCCGGGTACAGCGCCTTTATTACCGTCTGCGTCCATTAAGTTTTCACCCCTTTTAATTAAAATAATTTGTGCTTATTAACATATTAAGCAACATACATAAGTATTTTATTCTATTTTTTTATAGTTGTCAATGCAATTTCAGGTATTGTTTACAATCGTTTTACAAAATATTTACATTATCGTCAGTAACAGGTCTTGTCCTTGATTTTTGTGAAAAATGTTGTATAATATATTTAATTATAAACAAAATAATATTTTTATACGGAGGCTTATTATGAAAGATATGGTGAAAAAATATTTGCCATACGGAGTTGTAATTTTTGCAATATATCTTATTGTGCCGCTTTTATTCAGAAATGCTGCGCTTTCAAATTTTTCGGGCATTGCATTGTACTGTATTTTTCCGGCAACAGCGGTTGTTTCTGCAGCGATTTACTGCTCAAAATACGGACTTGATTTTCTGTTTTCACTGATTGCTCCTATTTTTTATTTGCCGAGTATGTTCATTTACGGCGGAGGAATAAAGCTTGGAAACATACTTCTTCTTGCCGTATATCTTGTAGCAGGCATATTTGGTCTGTTTATCGGTGATATAGCGCTCGGAGACAAACGCCGTCAGCGTGAAGAACAGGAAAAAGCAGAGGCAGAGGAAATGCTCCTTGAGGCAAAGCGCAGAGATGAGCGTGAGCGTGAAAGACTTTCTGACATCGAGGGACTGACAACAGGCGACAAAAGCTCAGCAAAAAAGGCTGTCCCAAAAAGACAACCTTCGATAAAACAGAAGTCAGGTGCAAATAGTACACGCACTGCTAAGACGGAAGAAGCAAGGCACAGTAATTACGATGACTTTGATTATGACAAATATTTGTCTGACATTGACAGGCGAACGGCATCAAACGAAGCAGAAATTGATGATATTCTGAGTGAGTTCGGAAACCATTAAACGCAGTATAAGTTTGTGTCCCAAGCAGGAATATATGGATGGTGGCGCAGATAAATTTTATATTCGGGATTCAGACTGTTAATATACAGGGGAAGCCTGAAAATATCTTCAAATCTATGATACGCTGAAAAGTTGAGCTTGGGCTTGAAATTTTTCAGCGTATTTTTCATCCCTTCAAGTGTTTCAAAATCAGCACCTTCAACATCAGCTTTGATGTAGCTTGCAGCTATTCCGCACAAAATTGTGTCGACAGCTGCAACCTGCGTTTTTGTACCCGAATCGCAAATTGCACTGTTTCTTCCGGCTTTGTTGTTGAATTCAAGAACCGTATTTTTATTGTATGCACCAAGCTGCCATAAATCAATATTTTTCATATCCGCACAGTGCGCCTGTAATTTTTTGAAATTCTTTTCGTTAGGCTCAAAGGCGATGATTTTGCGGTAATCATTGTCTGAATAATTCAGAAATTCATCAATTGTATCGCCGTTATATGCGCCAAGGTCTACATATGTTTCGTTGCTGCCTAATTTTAAAATTTTATTGAAAGCCTCTTTTTTGTCGGTTGTAATCTCGTCAAGCAATTCGATTTTGCCTGTATAATAGAAGAGCAGTACATTTTTATATACTTTGCGTGACAAATCATCTGCAAGTAAATTATACACTGCCTCTATTTCGTTTTTGTTCCGCTCAATAAAATCATCGTCAAACAGCACATTTCCGAATACAGGCACAGACGGAACTAAAGTTGTGTGTCGGTTTGCGACTTCTTTAATGTGTTCCATAACCTCAGTGAGCTGACTTGCAAAGCAGAGCGCAACCGTAAAGTCGCCAAACTCCTGAGCAAGTACGCTCTCTTTTTTGACGGTAAAGCCGTGAAAGCTCTGACCTCGCACAAAGTCATCGCTTGCCATTACTCCGCTGACAGTAATGCCGTATTTTTCAAATGCTGACAGCACCTTGTCGGCACCGTCACCCATTCCGTAGAGTACAATCGGCTTTTTACTGTTCTTCAAAGCTTGCCATACACTTTGTTCGTTTTTTAAGATTGAGATTATATTTGTCTTTATCATAGAATCACCGTGTTTATCTTTGCGTGCGTTGCAAATACTGCATAGAGAAGAATAGCTTTTTTAAAGAATTGGAATTTTAGGAGTATTATTGAAGTTATCTTTTGGTGTTTGTAGGGAACGACCCCTGTGTCGTTCCTAATGAAAATTCATCTAACTTATTCAGGAACGACACAGGGGTCGTTCCCTACATTTTGTTAATTAATGTTTGATGGAAATCCTTAAGTTGACGACATTGCTTAATAAAGGAATACCTTAACATCCATCATTGGATTTGTGCTTGTATTCGGGACGTCTGGGTATTCCCTTGTT
>DKZL01000050.1:0-75062 GCA_002493635.1 Ruminococcaceae bacterium UBA7075
AAACAGCACCTTAGAACACTGAAAGCTATGGGCGTTATCAAAACATCCGTTGCAAATGACGGCGGCTTCGGTGACGGAACGTTAAATGCGACAAAAGAGGTTCAGAAAGCCGCAGGAATTGAGGTTGACGGTATTGTCGGCAAGGACACAATAAATGCTGTTTACGCACTCGAGACAAAAGCGTATAATGTGCTGAATAATAAGATAGCTACTGCTAAGAAAGCACTGGCATAAATAATAAATTAAACAAATGACATCAAATAATTATCCCCCGAATCAATCTTTTTAGAACGGTTCGGGGGATTTTTTATTTATTTTTTCAAAATTTTTTCGGTCATCCCACGCATATAAAGTCCATCCTTTATAGGTTTGACCTCGAAAGTTGTTTTTTATATTTCTCTTTATCGTATAAAATCCGTGGCATATACGGTCTACATTTTTATCTGTTCCGTCACCGTCAAACATATCAATGTGATTTCTGACCCAATGATGAAGGTTTGTAACCTCGAATTGCCGTCTATCGGGAGCAACCAACAAGAATGTTTTTGCTGAGGAATTTTTCTCACTTCGTCCTGCTTTTTCACTTGTTTTAGTTGCGGCAGCACCCTTGCACAGATTATCAGTATATCCCCCCCGGGCTTTAGCGTAACTGCTAATTTTTTGCTTTTGTAGCATCGGAAACTTTGTGTCCGGTCAATAATCTCGAACGTCGTTTCTTTTTGCACTCTGTAGAACAGGTGATTTTTTTAGATGATGGAGATGCAGAAAATTCCGCGCCACACTCTACACATTTTTTAATCATTATTGCAAATGCTCTTAGCCCAATCCTGTGGACAACTATATTGAATCCCACCACATACTACAACATATAATCCAGTTTCCTTATTTCTTAGCAGTGCACCGATATTTCCTGTTGGGGGTTTCAACTGCATATTCCGCAGCATAATCAAAATTATTTGGTAAGGGTTTTCCAATAACAGCGGTAGCTTTCAACCCCTTAAATGGATTACTCATTCTTTCCAACTCCTTAATTATAAATTTTTTTGACTATTTCGAGAAACTCCTTTCCCCTGATTTTCAATAGTTCTTAGCAGTATGGCTAACATTTTTAACATATTACATTCAAACAGTTCTTTTGAGGTGTCTTTGTATAATTCTCAATATTATAGTTATCTTGATTTAATTATACAGTCTATTGAGTGATATATCAATACTTTTTTAAAAAATTATTCACCGAAGCGTCTCTTCCCCTGTTTCATATTTTAGTAAAACAGCATTTCTTGCAATAGAAGTAGCTAAGCAGGTGTCGAAAAAGTGTGAAAACAATAACTGAATACATTGAGCGTAATATATCAATTTAGAAAATATCAAAAGTTTTTGTTATTAATATTATAAATAAAATCCGAATTTTATTATAAAATTTAAAAAGTAGGGCTATAAGATTTTTCGTCTTATAGCCTTTTTTTTTGCACAGTTTTAAAAATCTATAATATCCAATAAGCCTACTGCTTTTGCTTTTTGCTCTTTAATTAAATGAACATAAGTATTATATGTGATTGAAACAGAAGAATGTCCTAATATTTCACTAACAATTTTAACATCAACATCTTTACTAAATAGCATAGAAGCAAATGTATGACGCAAGGAATGTATGCTATAATTTATAGTTATTCCTGCTGATTTTAGCATTCCTTTAAGCATACGGTTCATATTAGAATAATCACAATAGTTACCTCGTGAATTAGCCAACACATACGGTTTGTTCCCATTATATTTTTGAATATTTTTTAATGCTTTTTCAGCCATTTTGGACATAGGTATTACTCGTGTGCTACTATTTGTTTTTGTACTATTTTGTAAAACAGTAATAGTTTTATATGGTTTTTTAGTTTTGGGGTTAATTAAATCCTTGTCTCTATTGATGGCTGTAGTAACATTCTTGTTGACATTGATTGTTTTTTGTTCAAAATTTATATCATCCCAAGTTAAAGCCAAAGCCTCCCCTATTCTCAACCCTGTATAAAGCAAAAGAATAATAAAATCACCTCTTGGATATATAGGAGTACCATTTGGATATGTTTCTTTTGCTTTCTTTACTAACAAGTCAACTTCGTCTCTACTTAATGCAAACCCAGATTGGCTTGAAGCCGACTTTGTTTCTTTTGGTAGAATAACACCTAAGGCAGGATTATAAAATACTTCCCTCGAAAGTATGCCTTGTTTATATCTTTGGTTTATTGTATTATAAACTTTGTGAATTTGAGAATATGAATAGTCATCGGCAGACATTTGGGAAATAAGTTTTTGAATATCTTTTTGTGTTACTTCTGTTATTTTCATATTTCCCAAAGCTGGCACAATAAATTTATCTATACATCTTTCTTTGGCATCATAACTTCGTGGTTTTAGTGTAAGCTTCATCGTATCTTCGAGCCAATCGTTAAACCACTTTTTTACAGATATGTTTTTTTGTACGACACCATTATTTTTAATATACTCATTTCTTTTTTCTTTTAATTTTCTTTTAGCTTCTGCTTCGGTTTTACCATATACACAAATTCTCTTTGGTTTACCATCTTCATTAAAACCAACCTGCAAAGACCCCATCCATCTTCCGTCTGAACGTTTCACGATAGAGCCAGTTCCATTGTCCCTTTTGTTCCTTTTATTTTGCTTAATATTTTTTGTCATAATTATGCCTCCTATATTGACAACAATTATATGTAAAAAAGTCAATATCAAATTTCTTAAAAATTTATATGTATTATTATATAAATAAATTTTTAAATTGACAACATTTTTGACAACAATTTGTTTGGTACTTAAAGGGAAAGAAAGGGAAATAAAAATTTCTTTAAGTAAAAATCAGTATATTTTTTATGGAATATATATAGAAAAACTCCCGAAAAAAATAGCATTTTCGGAAGTTTTACCTAAAATATGTGGCGCGCCAAAAGGGACTCGAACCCCTGACCTACTGCTTAGAAGGCAGTTGCTCTATCCAGCTGAGCTATTGGCGCATTCATAACTTATTGTTTAACAAGTCAGCCTTTATATTATAGCTATGATAACGTATTTTGTCAATACTTTTTTTAAATTTTTTTAAAAAAGCAGAACATTATGGCTATATTACCAGTTATTTGCAGAATATTAAAAAATATTTTAAAAATTTCGTATATTTTCTTGTTACAAAGTTTTGTTTTTATCTTTTTTATAATACTTGTATCCGTATTTTTGTGCAAGGGCAAGGTTTCGATATTCCGGCTCAAAGCTGACCTCGCGGATAAGCTTCGCAAACGGAGGAAAATCATACGGTTGATTTTCACTGAGCAATTCAATTTCAAGCGTCGCCCTGTCATTCCAAAAAGGATATATATCAAGCTCATAATAGGTATTATTATATACAATACAGTACCTGTCTTTTGAAATTATTCCGGTAACGCATTCCTGCTGTGCGAGATATTTGTAAAATTCTTCTTTGGAAATATAATTTTCAATCTCTATTCGCTTGATGTCATTGATTTTGATTTTTACTGTTTTTATATATACAGCTCTGTCGCCCTCTCCTCGCCTACGGATTCTAAAATTGCCGTTCTGAGGAGTTGTCAGATAAGCCTGCATAATAGGAACTTTTCGGCAGACTTTAATTTTATTGATTTCATCAAGCTCAGGATATTCAATAAGGAACTTTCTCTCAATTTCAAGTGGTTCAGGCTCACCCAAAAAACCGAGAATTTCTGTCATTAATCGGGCAAGCTTATTATCAAAATCTGTCGAGTTGTCTACTACACGCAAGTGAGGCGTGCCTGTCCAAATTGACAAAATATCATCATCAAGCCTTATCGCCTCATCAACATTTTCACTTCTTACAATGTTGCTGTCAAATGCATAATGTTCTTTTGCTCCCTTTGCAGCCGTTACGAGATGAAAAACTGCATCATATGAGTTGCGCAGTATATCCTCATTTGTACCGTACAGTGAAGAATAACGGTCAAATTCCTCCTGCGTTACATATGCACGGCTGTCAAGCAAACCTCTATCACAAATTAATACTACCTTCTCATTCGGAAACTTTGAAGCAAATTCTGTCTGTCTTTTTTCATTATCAAGCTGTTCTTTAAAAAGAAGCTTGTGGAATTCATAGTTTCCCATATTCTTCGGTGATTTTCCGCTCAAAAATAATTTAGTTGCCTGCTCATCTATAACAATATTTTTTATATTGTACATATCAAGCTGCTGTGACACATACTTTACCGCTGTTGATTTTCCGGCGCAGGGACCGCCTGTAAGCACAATCTTAATTACTTCTGCCATAATACACCTCAATAATATTCTATCTTTATTATACAGCAGCAAATATATTATTTATTCTCAATAAGAAAAAATCAACAAATTAGAATTGTCTGTGCTTTATCTTTCCTCATTATTTGAGACTTCGTGCGATAAGCACAAGATCACGGTTGTCAACCACACCGTTACAATCATAGTCAGCAGCAAGCACTTGCAGTTCATTTAGGCTTTCTGAATCAACACAATAATTCATCAAAACATTTACATCATTTGTCTTTACATTACCCTCACCGGTTAAATCACCGAGGATAATAATTGTATAAGTATGATCATTGACGCTCACAGTATAACCGGTTCTGACATTACCGCTTGACATAACGTTTCCGTCACTATTGTATACGGTTGCGCTATCCGAAAAATTCTTTTTAAAACTTGTAACTGAGGTTGACGGTGCAACACCGACAATATATTTATCTTGTTCTATCCTGTATTCACCTGAATTTTGTAAATCATTTTTGTAAATTCCACCCTGATTATATGAATTGTTATCATTAAAAGAGTCAATTTGGCTGTCAGAATTTGATTTTAATTCTGAATCAGAAATATCATTGTAATCATAGGCATAATTCAGAGTTGCAACTCTGCCGTTACAGGATACAATACATCGTATTGAACTTGAAAGCTTGATAAATCGCTCAGACACGTTTTTTCCTGAGAATATAAGTCTGTTACCGTTTGCAGTATAAAAGCCGCCATTAGCTGCTGAAACGCAGTTTTTGCTGCAATCCGGCACCAGAGATGTTTCACCGTTCTCAAGAGAAACAAGCATACCGCTTTCTGTACAAATATATCCTATACCTGCATTAAATGCATTCACACCTCTGCCGATATTTGCAACCTGTGTATAACCTGTCCCCTGAAAACGATAAATTCTGCCGTCATAAAGCATTGCATAAGTTATGGAATTATTATTGAACAACAAATAAATATTATCACCAAAATTGCATTTCTTTTTAAGACTGCCGTCAACTCCATATACAGCCACATAACTGTATGTTGCATCTGCTCTTACAAAATACGCATAGTTACCCGACAGAGAAAACATTTTACTTACTGCATCGTTTACACCATTAAAATAATAATCTGCGATCGAACCGTTATTCATATTTATAACAGAAATTCCGTATCTGCTTGTTTTGTTGTCGCAAATATACATAGCACAACTTAATTCTCCGCTTTGGCAGGCAGATTTTATATTATACGGCACATTTATATAGCGGTTGTAATGATTTGGCACAAGCATTGATGAGTACAGAGTTTTACCTGTAAATCCATAGACAAAACCGCCTGATGAATTGCTGTCAGTAGTCAGACGATTACAATTTTCTAAATCAGATGCACTATAATTGCCGAATGCCGCAACATCTGCTGTTGCAAAGACAAATATTAAGATTGAAAGCAACAGACATAAAAAACGAATTCTCATACTAAAATACAGTGAATTTCAATCACTTTCTCCATAAAACACAAAAAGGCAACAGCCAAAAAAGCTGTTGCCAATATAAATTAAATTTACTCCACAGGAATTGAAAGTGCCTCACGAACTTCATCTGCACTCGCCGAACCAACTTTCAAATATTGAAGTCCGTTGATTACCAAAGCATCTTCATCAACTGTGTAATCAAGCTCCATAATCTGCTCTGAATCAGAAAAATACTTGATTGTGATTGTATTGTCTGTATAATTATATACACCGTCTACAAATAGCATTCCATTCTGAGCAATACTTACAGTTCCGTCATTCTTAAAGGTATAATTAAAATCATAAGTACCGTCAAAATAATTCCATTCACCTGTAAGCTTATCATCAGGCTTAAAGCCTTCGTCAACCTTCATATCAGGAATTTCTCTGTTAGTGCTGTGGAAAGTATATTCCATATCATAGGAGGAATCCTTAAAAGTAAGAGTTCTGCCTGTAAACACATTGCCTGTAACAGAAAATTCAAATGACGCATAAAGATTTGCCAACTGAATCTGCATATTGATTTGATTGCCCGAAACCGTATATGTACCGGTATATCTCATTGTACCGTAAGCTATTGAAGCAACTCCGTCATCATCAAAAATATAGTAAGTTTTTGATAATGAAGCTTCATCAGCTGTAGCTTCTGATTGTGTTGGGTCTTCGATTGCCCATGTTCCCACGATACTTGTATTAAAGAAGCATTTAAATATCAGAAATCCAAGTGCAACACCCACAACAATTACAAGAGAAATGATAACCGGAATCTGAATAAAATGTTTTTTCTTCGGTTTCACTGCTTCACCATATTCCACGGGAGAAACTGCATTGTCTTCAATCTCTGCAAGCTCGTCAGCAAATACACCTGACGAGTTCTCCTGTACAATATCTTCATTATTAATTGCTTCTGCTTCGGAATTTAATGTTTCTTCTGTATTTTCAGAAGCCTGAAATTCTTTATTTTCGTCCATCCGGAATACCTCCTAAATATATTACAGATATTATAATACTATACTTTCGACAATAAATCAACTGTTTATTATTTTATGATGAATTTTTGAAAGATCAGAAAATATTATTTATGCCTTAATAAAAATCATTTGAAATACATATAAAGCTGACACTTTAATGTTCCATTGTACATTTTTCTTCGTTTATCGGCTTTTCTGCCGAAAATTTTTTCAAAGTCATCATCAGGACTTATGATCGAATAGCTTTTACCTCTTTGGCGTATAAATTTTTCTCCCATAACCTTATAAAGCTCTTCTGCTGATTTTACATCAAGCAATCGCTCTCCGTACGGCGGGTTAGTTATAACTGTCTGAAAGTCGTCTGACAAGATAAAATCTTTTATATCTCGCTGTGCAAAAGTAATTCTGTCAGACACACCGGCAAGACGGGCATTATGTTCGGCAATTTCAAGGGAATTGGCGTCAATATCAAACCCTTCTGCTTTAAATTCAGCATCAGTACGGATTTTGCTCCTTGCAAGCTCACGTTCGCTTTCAAAAACTTTTACTGGCACACACCTCCATCTTTCGCAGGCAAAATACCGATTTAAACCGGGAGCAATATTCAGTGCTTTCATTGCGGCTTCAATCAAAATTGTACCGCTGCCGCACATTGGATCAACAACAAAATGATTTGCTCTTACCCTTGAAAGCTCCACCATTGCCGCAGCCAATGTTTCTTTGATTGGAGCCTCGTTTGACTCTGCTCTGTAACCGCGCTTATGGAGTCCTGCACCTGAAGTATCAAGCATAATGCTGACTTTATCGTTCATTATAAGAAACTGAATCTGATGTACAGCATCTGTTTCTTCAAGCCACGGAAGCATATATTTTTCGGACAGCCTTGTAACAACCGCCTTTTTTATAATTTTCTGACAATCCGGCACACTCATAAGTTGTGAGCTAAGGCATCTGCCCTTCACGGGAAAAGCTTCGGTTATGCCGATAAAATCCTCCCAGTTTATTTTCCTGACATTTTCAAACAGCTGTTCAAAAGTATGTGCCTCAAATTCCGCAAGCAAAATATGTATGCGCTCTGCATAACGTGAATTGATGTTTGCCCTTGCAAGCGTGCTCCAGTCACCGCTGAATACCACTCTGCCGTTTTCTGCAACAACATTATCAATGCCCAAAAATCTCAGCTCGTTGGCGCAAATGCCCTCCAATCCGAAAATGCAGGGCGCTGAAAATTTTAAATTCATAAAACCTCCGTAAATATAATTTATAATAAATTCCTGCAAAGTAAAACGGGTATCGGTTTTTCCGATACCCTATCGTTTATATATAAATTAATCAGCTGTAGGTTCAAGCACACCATAGCCGCCGTCAGCACGTTTATAAACAACATTCACCTCATCTGTTTCTGCATTTATAAACATAAAGAAGCTATGATTAACCATATTCATCTCTAAAATAGCCTCATCAATACTGATAGGTTTAATTAACACTTGCTTTTTGCGAACAACCTTATATTCATCATCCTCAGTTTCATCAGGTTCTTCAGGGGCTGTCTGCATAACAAAATCATCAATACTTCCCGACTTAATCTTTTTTGCAAGCTTCGTCTTGTTCTTTCTGATCTGACGCATCAGCATATCTGTAACTTTATCAAGAGCATCGTTCATCTCAGGCATTGTGCTTTCAACACGATAAACCATACCATTGTCCCTGATAGTAATTTCAACAGTCTGACGATTTTTTTCGAGGGTGACAACTACATTTGCAACTGCGTCATCAGAAAACAACTTTTCAAACTTAACAAGCTTTTTCTCTACTCTGTCCTTGAAGTTTTCTCTGAGATTAACTTTTCTTGCAGTATAAGTAATTTTCATAAATTATGCCTCCCTTTTATTAGGTAATTTATTTTCTGCCGTTGCTATTACCTCTGCGGCTGTAACCACGGCTTTCTCCGCCACGTTTTAAGTCAGACATTTTATCTTCGCTTGTCTGCTTGAATTTTGACATCATATCTTCAAAGGATGATGGTGCACTCTTGCGTGAATTCTGCCACTCATAATCCCCGGGAGATGTAACAGGAGGTGCAGGCTTGTATGGCTGTCTGGGCTTACGGCTCTGCTGCTTATCATCCCTGTCTCCTCTGTCATTTTTATCGCCTCTCGGCTTTCTGGGATGCTGCTGTTCCTTTGGAAGTGCCTGCTTGATCGACAAACTTATTTTGCCGTTTTCCATAGAAAGCACTTTCACCTTAACTGTCTGTCCCATCTTAACAAAATCATTAATTTCATTAACAAACGTAGGTGCTACCTCTGAGATATGTACCATTCCTGTTTTTGATTCCGGCAAATCAACAAAAGCACCAAATTTTGTAATTCCTGAAACCTTACCTTCTAAAACCATTCCGACTTCAATCGACATAAAATTTTATTACCCCTTAAAAATATTCTACCCTTTTATTCACCGGCAACATTGATAAAAATTCTTTCACCTTCGCCGATATATCCCATATCTTCTTTTGCTATTTTTTCAATATACTCCTCAAGCTCTTCACCGGTATAGTGCTGAACTTTTTCAAGATATTGGGTCTGAATTTCAACAACATTAATCTGTTGCTGTAATTTTTGAAGCTCAATTCGCTTTTTAGAAATTTCTACACTTTGATTTATAATAGTAATTACAGCATAAAACACAAAACCGATAATTGCAATATAGAGCAAAAAATGTCTTTTTCTGCGAACTTTTTTAGGTTTAATCTCCTTGATGTCAGCTTCAGGCAAGGAAGCATTCACTTTGCTCTCCTCAGCCTTTTTATCATCATTTTTCATCATTAACTATAACCCTTTGCTTTTTAGCTTTATCCGTCAATTTCTTTTTGATTATACTACATCTATTAATGATATTATACAATATATCGTGAGTGATTTTCAATAGCTTTTTTGTAAAATTTTTAAGTTTCTGCATAATTTTGTTAGTAACTTTTTTGAGAAATTTAATAACAGGGACATAAACACGTGAAAATGCTCTTCCCAGAGTGAGCCTGTATGCCAAAAAACCTAAAAGACAGCCTGCAAAAATATATATTCTCACATATCCCATAATATATACAAGTGAAAAATAATATATGACAATCGAAACACATAGCATATAAAATATGTCAACCGCAACAGTCGATGACTTTTTTGAACAGAAAGCAAGCCTGAACATTTTAAAAGGAGCATATATAAATCCGAATCCTACGCCCAATATCAGCGAATACAGAAATGCGGCAGATTGCTGTGCAAATGTAAGCTCCATTATTACTCACCCTATCTGAAAAGTTTAGAAAGTCTTGAACGAGTGTTATCAGACTGCAAATACTGCATTGCGTTGATTTTACCGTCTATTGTGACATCGCCTGTTTCAAGATTGAGCTTGTCAATATGCAGTCCTTCTCCTTTGACTATCAGAAGTCCGTTTGAGGTTTGCACTGAAACTGTTTCCTCATTAAATCCGTTGACATCCTCAGCACCTGTTAAAACAAGCTTTTGTCTGTTATCAAGCATCATCGTATGATTTTTTGCTTTAATTGCATCCGGCACAATAATACCCCCGTATAATTTAAGATTACCCTAAATTATACGGGGGAACATTTAGAATTATGCCTCATACTGAGGGTCGCTTAACAGTGAATAAGTATTATGAGGATTTTTGTATGAATTTACATATGCAGTTAATATTAGATTACAGCCTCATACATTGTGATTGCGTCTTCTTTTCTGACAACCTCTTTAACTTCAGTAACTCTTACCTTTACACTGCGTGCGCCAAGTGTAATTTCAATAACATCGCCTGTTTTTACATCATAAGAAGCACGGGCAACCTTGCCGTTGACGGTGATTTTGCCTGCATCACAAGCCTCATTGGCAACTGTCCTGCGTTTTATCAAACGAGACACCTTTAAATATTTGTCAAGTCTCATATTTCCTCCTTTTTTCAGACGCTTCATAAGTTTTTCTAAAAATGTAACACTTCTATCCCGAAGATTTACTTAGGTTATATGGTAAATATCATAATGCACTAATAAAGGTTAAATTAATGTTTAGTGGTTTTATAAAACTTTTAATAAACAAACATAGGGAACGACCCCCGTGTCGTTCCTATTGGTACAGTGCTATTTTCGAGTTAGGAACGACACGGTGGTCGTTCCCTACAAACTGTTAAAAAACTTTTGCTCAACTTCAAAAAATGAGCTATGATTTTCACCAATAAATCAAAGTACACCTTCGAGTCGGAATGGTTATATTTTAAATAAAACCTATGAAGAGTGATAAAAAATAAAAAGCCGATATTGATACATTGTATCAGCATCGACTTATCTGTAAACAAAATTACTTATTTACAATATCCTTAAAGCCCTTGCCAGCCTTGAATGCAGGAACCTTAGAAGCAGGAATTTCAATCTTATTACCTGTTCTTGGATCACAACCTGTTCTTGCATTTCTTGTGCGCTGCTCAAATGTACCAAAGCCTGTAAGCTGAATCTTGTCACCAGCTGCAACTGTTTCAATTATTGTATCGATTACAGCAGTAACTGCCTTTTCAGCATCCTTCTTAGAAATGCCGCTTTTCTCTGCAACTGCAGCAATAAGTTCTGTCTTTTTCATTGTGAAAACCTCCGTTAATTTTACATTTATTTAACTTCATCCCAAAGAGAATCAAGTTCCGAAATTGAAGCCGTTTTCATATTAATTCCACGCTCGCAAGCAAGCTGTTCAACCTTTGAAAAACGGTCCGTGAATTTGTCGCAGGCGTCATATAATGCGTGTTCGCTGTCGATATTCAGAAAGCGAGCTACATTAACTGCAGAAAATAGCACATCGCCAAGCTCTTCACGTTGATTAGCCTTGTCGTTGTTTTTGATAGCCTCTTTAAGTTCATCGCACTCTTCATAGAGTTTATCAAGAGCACCGTCAACGCTTTCCCAGTCAAACCCGACCTTTGCAGCCTTACCCTGAATTTTGGCACTGCGCATAAGAGAAGGTAATGCACGTGAAACACTTTGTATTGCCTCTGTCTGAGTTGTCTGAGATTTTGTTTGCATCTTTACAGCATCCCAATTACTAAGCGCTTCCCCGGTATTGTTTGCACTGAGGTTGCCAAACACATGCGGATGACGCACTACGAGCTTTTGGCATACACCGTCAATAACCTCATTAATATCAAAAGTGCCACGCTCGTTTTCCATCTCAGCGTGCATTGCAACCTGAAGCATAACATCGCCGAGTTCTTCCTTGAGAAGCTCAGTATCTTCTGTATCAATAGCCTCTATTGCCTCATAGGTTTCTTCAATGAAGTTTGCACGAATGGACTTATGCGTCTGCTCCATATCCCAAGGACAACCGCCCGGTGCTCTGAGCACACGTACAATTTTAATCAGGTCATCAAAGTTATATTTTGATTTGATTTCAAAATCCATTTCAATTCTCCATTACCTTGCAATAAATATTGTATTATATTGTGCCATCAACAAAGGCACACATAACACGCAATTACTATTTTAACCAATTAAGTGCCATTTTTCAAGTACTTTTGCAATTTTTTCACCTTTAGGCAAAAATTTAATCTCCGTAGCAGTAAAAGCACGCAATATCAACAAAGAAATGATATAAACCACCACTGCAGCAACAATAGCAAGCACTGTTGAAACACACTGAGGTACAATACCGCTCATAAAATAATTAACAGTATAGGCTGCTGCTGAACTCAGAACTGCACCCATAAGCGGTTTGATTGTAGTTGTATAAAAATTAATTTTAATATTTGAATATCTTATAAGCAGGAAGGTTCCTATTATCAGAATAACAGCATATGCTACAAGCGAACCTGCCGTTGCACCCTGAATATTAACCTCGGGAATACTTACAAACATCCAGGTAATAGCAATCTTAATCAGCATGCATACCGTATAAAGCTTCATCGGCACATTAACTTTACCAACACCCTGAAGCATACTGCAAATAGGAGTTACTGCCGCAGTAAATATCGTTGTAATGCCCATTATCATTAAAACATTACCGCCTATGTCAACTATTGCCTCATCAGCATATATCAACTGCATAATAGGACGTGCAAGCACGCTCAAACCGAGTGACATAGGAAGCGTGAACAGCATTGTCATTCTTACGACAGTTTCAATAGATTTTTTTAATTCAGATTTATTACCCTTTGTCCACGCACTTGTAACATTCGGCATTGCGCTTGAACCAAATACCTGTGTTACAGCAGTTACAAGCTGCATAAGAGTAAGTGCCGAAGAATAGCAACCCCACAAACGTGTATGTAGAGTAATTTCGTCACCATAGAACACGTCCTTAGGGAAATAAGCACTGTACTGAGCCTCAAGAGCCGTTGGATTTGACTCAACCAAGCCGAGCAGAACACGCTGAATTATAAATTGGTCAACAAGCGAACCAAGGCTCATAATAAGAGCACCCATAGCTATCGGTAATGCTGTTTTGCAAATTAAAACAAGAGTTTCCTTTGCTGTTCGGGCATCAATTGAGCTTTCGTAATATTCCTTTGGAATACCGTCGCCTTTTATTTTAAAAAGCAGATAATAATAAATGAACGAACACAAACTGCCAAGAGAAATACCGCAGATAGCACCTGCAACCGAAAAAGCAAGAATCGTGTTTTGTGCTTCAATTTCATTATCAAAGGTAAAACCTAAGAATGTTCCGGTGCTTTCATATGAATCAATACCGAAACGCATTACAAAATATGCAAGTAAAGCACCTATAACAAGCTTTACTGCGGCTTCTATAATCTCAGATACGGCTGTTGGCACCATATTGCGCTGTCCCTCAAAGTAACCGCGATAAATTGAAACCAAACAGCCAAACAGAATTGTCGGAGCAAGGCACATCATTGCATATATTGAATAAGGAGACTTTATACCTTTTACATAGAAAAAGCTGCCTATAACCATTATGAGCAGAGAAACTATGCCGACAATAACAAAAAACGGCTTTGAAACCCTGTGAATCTGCTTTACATCTTTATAGCGTTTTTGTGCGATACTTTCCGACACAAGACGGGAAATTGCAATAGGCAATCCGCCTGTGGCAACTGTGAAAATTACAACAAAAATCTCATAGGCATTGCTGTAAAGTCCCGTGCCCATTGTTGCATATCCCTGACCAAAGGTAGAATAGATATTTGTGAGAAGTACCTTGTCAATAAGTCCGAACACCTTGACAATAATCATACTCACTGTAAGAACTGCAGCACCCTTCAGAAAGGTTTGTGACACGTCTTTTTCGGAGTTGGCTACTGCATTATATTTTTTTGCCAAAATCAATCACCTATATTTTTAAGCGTAATTGCTTATTATTCTACAACAGAATTATCTTCTTCTGTAACATTCTCAGTAACTTCCTGTGCAGGACTTTCTGTTGTCTCATTTTCATCTTCATCTGCAAGTACTTCATCCTCAAGTTTTGCACCGCAAATGTTGCAGAAAAGCGAATTTTTGGGCACGTTTGCCTCACACTGAGGACATTTTTTCAGATTTTTAGCAGAAGCTAAATTCTGATTAATTGTATCAAGATTTTCCTTGAGCTCGGTAATCTCGTTAACAATTCTTGTAATATCAGCAGTACAGTCAGCAGAAGATGTCTGGGACTTATATGTCAAAGCTCCAAGTTCCTTGAGTTTCTTGTTAATTTCTCCTCGAAGCTCTGCGGCAGCAAGCTTCTGCTTTGAAGAATCATAAACAAAGGTAGCTTTTTTTGAAACAACTGAGGCAGCAGCCTTTGCGTTTACAACAACATCATCAAGGATTCCGTCAAATTTTCCCATAATAATACGACCTTTCTAAATTATCATCACAAAACCGGATTTGACTGTGAATATTTGTAAAATAGATTATATCACTGTTTATATTAATAATCAACAGTATTATTTACAATAAAATTTTGAAATTGCCTCCTTCTTTTTAATTAATTCCTCAAAACGATTTATATATTCATATGGATATTTAAAATTAAAAATACGTTCAAGATAGTCGGTCTCTGCCCCTGCTCTTCTCAGTTTTGTAACTCCTCCCGAGCCGCAGGCAAGAATCGTATGCGTTTCATCCATAACATAGACATTATAAAGACTTTCAAAGCCCTTTTTAGACCAGCCTACATTCTCAAGATTACCCACCATTCTGCTTTGGCGGTACAGATAATACGGAATATAGCTGTCATTTGTAAGCTTTTCTTTAGTGTGCTCAAGCATTTTCCTTGCAATTTCGGCATCCCTGCAATTTAAAGCCGCACCGTTTGTAGTAAGTGTTGACGCACGCTTCATACAAAGTGTGTGTACAGTAATACATTCAGCATTCAAATCACTCATTGCATCAAGTGATTTTACAAAGCTTTCAAGCGTATCTGTCGGCAAGCCTGCGATGAGGTCAGTATTTATATTTGTAAAGCCGCACTTTCTTGCAAGCTCAAATGCATCAAAAAACTGCTGCGCCGTATGCTTTCTTCCAATTTCTTTTAAAACATCATCATTTATAGTCTGCGGATTAATGCTGATTCTATCCACTTTATTTTCTTTTAACGAATATAGCTTTTCGCTGTCAATAGTATCGGGTCTGCCCGCTTCAACCGTAAACTCACGGCAGGTTGACATATCAAAGCTTGAATTAACAGTGCCAATAACTCTGTTAAGCTGTTCAGCATTAAGTGTGGTCGGAGTTCCGCCGCCGAAATATACTGTTTCAAGTCTTAATCCAAGGGAGTTCGCAATTTCGGCAGTCGTCTTTATTTCCTCACACAAAAGCTCAACATAGGGAGCAATCATCGCATTCGCACGTTCTACGGATGACATTACAAATGAACAATAACTGCATCTTGACGGACAGAAAGGCACCCCTACATAAAGGCTGAATGATTCGGGTCGGGACAGGTCAAGAATTTTCTTTTCATTAACCTCTGTCTGTTCTGCAAGCCTAAGCTTTTCTTCGCTCACAAAATAATCTTTCAGCAATTTATCTTTTGCTGCCTGTTCTCCGTATTTTTGCGACAGCTTTCTCAAAAGCTTTACGGGGCGCACACCGGTAAGCATTCCCCACGGCTGCTTAATTGCTGCAAAATCGCACAAAATTTTATACAGCATCTGACAGGTTACAAGCTCATTCTGCTCCTTATCACTTGAAACATCGGCAGATTTGCAAACGCTGAAATCTCCGATTTTAACTTTAACTGTCAGCTTGTCGGAAAGCTCGGAATAAATGTACGGCTCCTCTGCCTTGTCAAACTCTCTGAAAACGCTGATTTTTTCATTCGGGAAAAAGAGCTGAGTAACATTTTCAAGTTCAAACCAGAAAGTATGATTTTTTACATATAAATTCATATTATACTCTTCTCATAATATAATTGTAGTTTCTTTCGTATTCAAGACTTGTCAGCTGACCGTGTCCGGGAATACAAGTATAATCTCCGTTAATGTCCTTGAGCTTTTTGAGCGACTGAATCATTTTCTCATCATTACCTGTGGGTAAATCGGTTCTTCCATAACTTTGACGAAACAGCGTGTCACCGCAGATTATTGTTTCATCAAAAATATAGCATCCGCAGCCTGATGTATGCCCCGGAGTTGTAATATACTTAATTTCGGTTTCACCAAGATTAAAAAAGTCGCCGTCGTCAAGCTGAATATCAGATTCAAAAGGTTCAAGCTTCAATCCGTGCTTTGCACTCAGGTTCAACTCAGGTCTGCTCAAAAATTCATTGGTTGCCTTACCGCATACAATTTTGGCATCAAACATTTTTGCAAGCTGTTTCGCATAACCGATATGGTCATAATGACCGTGAGTAAGCATAACATATGCAAGCTTTCCGCCGTTTGATTCTATATCGGCAATCAAAGCTTCCGATTTATCTCCAGGATCGCTCACTGCCATAGTTCCTGTTTTTTCATCAGTAAGCAGACAACAATTTGTTGCAAGCGCAGTAACATTATAAATCTTTATTTTTATCATTTTTTCAAATCCTTTGAATTAATGTCAATAGTAACAGGTCCGTCATTAAGAAGTCTGACCTTCATATCAGCACCGAAAATGCCTTTTTCAACTTTTTTGACACCGTTTTTTTGCAATTCATCACAAAAGTATTCATATAAAGGTTCTGCTACATCCGGACGTGCCGCCTGCATAAAATTAGGACGTCTGCCGTGAGAACAGTCAGCGCACAAGGTAAAATTTGAAATTACAAGTGCTGAACCATCCACATCAGAAAGGGACAAATTCATTTTGTCATTATCATCAGTAAAAATCCGCAGTCCTGCAATTTTTGCCGCAAGCACCTGTGCATCTCTTTGCTCATCACCATTTTCTACTCCAAGCAGAATTAAAAATCCCTTATCAATTTTTCCGACGGTTTTATCGTCAACATCTACCTGTGCATATAATACACGCTGTAAAATTGCCTTCATTATTAATTGCCATAGCCTTTCTGCCCACAAATAGTAATTAAAAATTCCTACAACCTTACTATGGGCGGATAAGGCGTAAATGGCAATTTTAGCCATCGCTCGTTGCCGCTTGCGGCAAACTGATCGGGCAATATAATTTATATAGTGTGAATTTTCACACTATAACCTCTTAATTTCTTCAATTCCGTTTATATCCGACAACTTTGAAATTACCCCTCTCAGGTGATTTTTGCCTGTAACATCAATAGTAACCGTTACAACTGCTCTGCCGTCGCCGGTTTCACGGGAATTTAATGTATGAATAAAAATGTGCATTCCGGAAAGCTTGATTGTAACATCCGCCAAAAGTCCTGTTCTGTCGTTTGCAGTAATTTGCAGTGTACTTCTGAACGCTTCTCCGGACTCATCCTCCCAATAGCAGGACAGCCACCGTTCAGGCTCCTCACTGGCAGAAATATCCTTTGGAACATTTGTACAGCTGCGTTTATGAATCGAAACACCGTAACCCCTTGTAATATAGCCGATAATATCATCACCGGGAAGCGGATTACAACAATTTGAAAATTTGACAAGCATATCATCCGCACCATCAATTACAACTCCCGAGGTTGCCTTGTGACGCTTTACAGGAGCCTGCGGAACGGTAATTTCCTCGATATTGTGAGCATACTTCTTTTGATACTCTTCCTTAAGCCTTGGCATTACCTTCCAGAGCTGAACACCGCCATATCCTATGGCTGCATAGTAGTCATCCATTGTATTATACTGCTTTTTGAGAAGCATTTTATGGAAAAACTCCGTAAACTCTTCCTCAGTAAGCTGTATTCCGTTACGCTTAAGCTCTTTTTCAAACATCTGCTTTCCTTCGGCAATGTTCTCATCACGCTTTTCACGCTTATACCAAGAGCGTATTTTTGACTTTGCCGATGCAGTTTTACATATATCAATCCACTGCTTATTAGGATGTTCTTCCTTTTGAGTTATAATCTCGCATATATCACCCGTCTTAAGCTTATAGTCAATCGACACAATTTTGCCGTTAACCTTTGCGCCAACCATTCTGTGTCCCACCTGAGTGTGGATAAGGTAAGCCATATCTATAGGAGTAGAACCCAGTGGAAGATTGAATACATCCCCTTTTGGAGTAAATACATAAACATCATTTTCAGCAAAATCGTTTCTTATATTACGGGCAAGCTCTGTAACGTCTTCCGTCTGGAGCTGATCAAGAATCATATCCTTGACCTTCTGAATATTCTCACTTAGTTTTGAATCTCCGCCGCCTTCTGCGCCCATTCCGAGTTTATACTTCCAATGTGCCGCAATACCGTATTCGGCAGTATAATGCATTTCCCATGTTCTTATCTGGATTTCAAACGGAATTGCATTTTTATCAAATACAGTGGTATGAAGCGACTGATACATATTAGGCTTGGGCATTGAAATGTAATCCTTGAACCTGTTTGGAATAGGCTTAAATATATCGTGAACAATGCCCAGAACATTATAACAGTCGGCAACAGTATCAACTATTACCCTGACCGCAAAAATATCGTAAATTTGCTCGGGGGTTCTTCCCTGCATAAAGGTTTTTCTGTAAATACTGTTTATGCTCTTTACACGGCCGCTGATATAAACATTTCCTATGGCATCATCTGTCTTTTCAAGAATCTGCGCCTTTATTGAATCTATAAATTTATCTCTGCCCTCTTCGGATAAAAGCAATGCGTCTTCAATTTCTTTATAACCGATTGGATCAAGATACTGGAGTGATCGGTCCTCAAGCTCATCCTTTATTGTCTTGATACCGAGGCGGTGAGCAATAGGTGCAAACACCTGCATATTTTCGTGCGACTTATCTCTTCGTTTTTGTTCAGGCATACAATCCATCGTACGCATATTATGAAGTCTGTCAGAAAGCTTGATGATGATAACACGAATGTCCTCAGCCATAGCAATCAGCATTTTTCTGATATTCTCAGCCTGCTGCTGTTCTCGTGACGAAAATGGAATTTTTGATATTTTTGTTACGCCGTCAATAAGCTTTGCAACATCCGAACCAAACATTTTAGAAACTTCTTCAAGCGTTACCGGTGTGTCCTCAACCACATCATGCAAAAGTGCTCCACAGATGCAGTCAGTGTCCATACCGAGTTCTGCAATAATACACGCAACAGAGGTAGGATGAAGAATATACGGAATACCCGACACTCTTCGCTGGTCACCGTGCTGTTTCTCGGCAAACTCATACGCACGAGTGATTTTATCCATATCATATGGATTATTTGACTGAGCCAGAATTTTTTTCAGTTCACTAAAATCCTGATAATGCGCTACATTAGAATATTTGCTCATCTTGCCACCTCCAAAAGTGCTTTAATAATCCTTGCAGAACCAATGTCAACCTTAGTTTTCACATTCAGCAAATTAATATTGCATTTATTCATTCCTTCAATAATTTCTATCAAATGAAGTTCATTCATTGCCTCAATAATTACTCTGATTTTTCCATAATCAAGCTTGTTGGAAAGTCTGTGCATAAGAGTTTCAATCGGAAAGCCATAGCCGTTGTTCTGTCGTAAAAATCTGTATAACAGAGCAAAATCATTGCGGTCAGGCAAAATAGACCTTGCCTGTTCTTTAGAGATTTTGTTTCCGATGCAAAAGTCCTCAAACAAACGCAGGCTTTCAAGCTGACGCAAATTGTCATCATCACTTGCCTTAATATCTTTAATAATAACCGATACACTTTGACTGCCGTTATATTCATTAACCGATAAGGTAACAGCCAGATCAAGTACATCGCCGATCATATAGGGAAACTCTTCGCAGGAAGTGTAAAACTTCATAGCGGTAATACCTGTACCGTTTCTGTTAAAAGTTAACTTAAGGTGTCTGTTATTCGACAAAGGAATTATATTCTTAAGTGTCATATTGTACAAACCGATTACGGGAGTAGGATTGCCTGCTCCGAAAGGCTGTAGATATGACATTTCAGACACAATATCCGTTGTTATGTATGCAGGATTAAGCTTGCAGTCAATTTTTATGCTGTCAAAAGGCATTTTGCCGTAATTGCAGGCATATTCATTAATTCTTTTACGGAACAATTCAATGTTACGGCTCTCAAGCGAAAGTCCGACAGCCATGGGATGTCCGCCGTAATGAGTAAGCAAGTTTGAACAGGCAAAAACCGCATCACAAAGCGGAAAGCCCTCTACACTTCTTCCGGACGCTTTTGCTTCATCACCAATTCTCGAAACAATAATTGTCGGTTTGCCGTAAATTTCCTTTACTTTGGAGGCAACAATTCCTATAACGCCCTGTTTCCAGTTTTCTCCGTCAATTACAATAATGCGGTCAAGTACAAGCGACGGATTTTTCTTAATTTTGGAGTCGATCTCATGAAGAATTTCTTTTTCAATATGCTGTCGATCAGTATTGTCGGACGAAAGCTTCGATGCAATCTCATTTGCTTCATCAAAGTCCTCAGTCATAAACAGTGATACGCATTTGCCGGAAAGTCCAAGTCTTCCTACTGCATTTATACGGGGAACAAGCGTAAAAGATACATTACCGGCTGAAATATTCTTGCCTGCAAGTCCGGAATCTTCAACCAAAGCACTTATTCCGATTCGGTCGGAATTCATAATGCTTTGAAGACCTCTTTTTACAAATACTCTGTTTTCACCTGTAAGCTCAACTATATCTCCTATTGTTCCTATCGCAAGCAGATCGGCATAATTATCAAGCAATGCGTCTGTATCGCAATATTCGCCCTCAAGCGCCATTACAACCTTGAAAGCAACACCAACTCCCGATAGTTGCTTAAACCTGCTGTTGCAGTCACTTCTGTGCAAATCAACAACGGCACAGGCATCGGGAAGCTCGCCTACAGGCATATGATGATCGGTAATCACTGTATCAATTCCCAAGGATTTTGCATATGCAACCTCATTAATTGCAGCAATGCCGTTGTCTACGGTTATAATCAGCTTTATTCCCTTTTCATTCAAAAAATCAACTGCATTCCTGTTCATACCGTATCCCTCATCCTCACGGGACGGAATATAGTACATTGCATTTGCACCGACAGCTTCAAGATATGAATACATCAATGTTGTTGAAGTAACGCCGTCGGCATCGTAATCGCCGTAAACACAGATTGGCTCACATTCCTCAATGGCACGTCTGATGCGTTCAACTGCCTTATCCATATCCTTTATTTCAAAGGGAGATGCAAGCTCGCATTCATTGCCTAAAAAGTCCTCAATCGCATCTCTCGTGTTAATTCCCCTGATGCTGAGCAGCATTGCAATAATTGAAGGCAGGTCATATTTAGTTTGAATTTCATTAGCCTCCTGCTTATTCAGCGGAGCAACTGTCCACAGCTTCAAAATATGTGTCTCCTCTTAATCAGTTGTTATATTCTTTGAGCATTGACTCTGCGTGAGTCAGTGCCGCATCGGTAATATTCACACCGCCTATAATTCGGGCAAGCTCGTTTTTTCTTCCGTTATGGTCAAGCGGCATAACTTCGGTAAAAGTTCTGCCCTGTTCAATCTGTTTATGGATAAGATAGTGGAAATCCGCCAAAGCCGCAATCTGTGCCTGATGAGTAACGCAAAGCACTTGGCTGCTCTGTGAAACCTCCCTGAGTTTAAGTCCTACCTTTTCGGCAGCTGAGCCTGATATTCCCGTATCAACCTCGTCAAAAATCAGAGTATCAACCGTATCCGTACTTGCAAGAACGGTTTTTATTGCAAGCATCATTCTTGACAACTCGCCGCCGGACGCTATTTTTGCAACCGGACGAGGAGTTTCACCCGGATTTGCCGAAATTAACAGCTCGACCTTATCAATACCCTTTGCATAGAATTCAACCTCTTCAAACTGAGGTACAAGATCAACATTAGGCATATTCAGAAATTTCATTTCCTGTTTTACCTTGTCTGCAAATTCTTCAGCCGTTTTCTTTCGCAGATTCTGAAGCTTCTTAGCTGCATTCATTGCTTCTTCTTCCGCCTTGTCACAGGCTGTAATCAGGTCATCTCTTTTTTTATCGTAATTTACAAGCTCATCAAGCCGTGCCTGCAGCTTCTCTGCAACATCAGGAAGCTCGTCACAGGTACAGCCGTATTTTCGGGAAAGGCGGTTCAGAAGGTCAAGTCTTTCCTCTATCTCCTCAAGGCGCTGAGGGTCGCTTTCAAGCGAATCAATAGCGTCATCTATGCTTTCCGCACAGTCACGCAAGTTATAATAAACATCGGAAATTGCCTCTGCAATAGGCTCATACTCATTATTATATTCAGCAGCCTTCTGAACAGAAGTCATTGCATAATCAACAGTTTCAACACCGCCGTCACAATTTTCGTCACCGCTTAAAAGCATTTTTGCTTTGTTTAACAGTGAGGAAATCTTTTCAAAACTCATCAATGCAGTCCGTTCATTTTCGAGTAACTCTTCTTCACCAATCTTAACGTCGGCAGTATAAAGCTCATTAGTCTGAAAAGACAGCAAATCAATCTCTCTGAGGCGCTCGCTTTCATCTGAAACAGCTTCATTTAATTTCTTTTTAAGAATTTTGTATTCTCTGTATTTTTCTTTATAAGCATCAAGCAGACTGTTACAGCCTCCGTAGCTGTCGATATAATCTATATGTGTTTCCGGTGAAAACAGTTCATAGCTTTCGTGCTGACCGTGAATATTGATAAGGCTCTTTGAAAGCTCCCTGAGCATTGATAAAGTTGCAGGTCTACCGTTAATTTTACAGGCGTTTTTTCCGCTCAGACTAATCGTCCTCTGTATTATCAGTGTACCCTCGTCATCATCAAAACCAAGTTCAGAAAGCTTTGCCTTAACATCATCATTTATATCCTCAAACTGTGCACTGACAAAAGCCGTACTTTCACCTGTGCGGATAATCTCCTTAGATGTACGCTGACCCATAACAGCGTTAATGGAGTCAATAATAATACTCTTACCTGCACCTGTTTCACCCGTCAGAACATTAAGCCCCCGGTTAAAATCAATCGAGGTCTTTTCAATTACAGCAATATTCTCTATGTATAATGTTTGTAACATAAAATCATCCCTGTTTAATCAGTTTTTTGAGTTCATCCGAAAATCCCGATGCAAGCTCTTTTGAGCGGCAAGCAATAAAAATAGTATCATCGCCGGCAATAGTGCCAACCACCGAATTGTAATTGATTGAGTCAAGCGATGCACAAATAGCCTGTGCCATACCGCTTAAAGTTTTGATTACAACAATATTTTCGGCTCTGTCTATTGACACAACGGCAGTGCCAAACAATGAAGAAAAACCCGACTGCAAATTTGTGGTGTTAATCTCGGCAGTCACATATCGGTACTTTCCGTCACTGCCAAGGGTTTTGACAAGCCTCAAATCCTTAATATCACGGGAAATTGTCGCCTGCGTTGCTTTGTAGCCCTCAGATTTGAGTATTGTCAGCAGTTCATCCTGTGTTTCAATAGGCTTTTCTGCAATAATGTCAAGAATTCTTGCATGACGTCCCGACTTCATCAGATTTCCCTCTCTTTCAGTTTTTCGTTAAGTCGTTTATAAAAATTGCGTTTATACAAAGAAATAAGCTTAAGCTTAAGCTCGGACTTCCTTATAATTACTCTGTCCTCTGCCAGAATGTCAACGTTTTTCTCACCGTCAATCGTAAGCACACAGCAGCATTCAGACGGAATTTTAACCGTTATTGAAAGCTCTGATTCTCCGCTGAACAACACAGAGCGTGAAAACAGCGAGTGCGGACACACGGGAGTCATCATAAGACAATCCATTTGCGGAGCAACAATGGGACCGCCTGCCGACAGAGAATAAGCGGTTGAACCTGTCGGAGTAGCAAAAAGCAATCCGTCAGCTCTGTAATTTGCAATTTCTTCACCGTCAAGCGACAATTTTAAATCGACAATCTTTGACAGCTGACCTCTTGCTATAATTGCATCATTTACCGCAAGATAATGTCTTGATTTACCGTTCTTTATAACTTCAACATCAAGCAAAATTCTGCTTTCAGTCTGGTAGTCGCCTTTTAAAATTCTTAAAAGGCTCTCAGTTTCATCAGGTTCAACCTCAGCAGCAAATCCAAGTCTGCCGACATTCACACCGATAAGAGGCGTATTTTGCCTTGCCGAATATTTGGCTGCGTGGATAATTGTGCCGTCTCCGCCTACTGTTATTGCAATATCGGCACTCTCAAACATCTCTTCTATATTATCAATGTATGTTATCTGTATTCCCTTAAAAAGCTCTCTGTACTCAGAAAGCATAAGCACTTCTGCATTATTTGCAAGCATAAGAATTGCAATTTCTCTGGCACAGGTAATCGCCTTTTGCTTGGAAAGATTCAGTACAACTGCTGTTTTCATAATATCATTCCTTGTACTACTGCCTGTCAAGTGCTTCGTGAGACCTTTTGACAAGCTCATCGGGAGTTATATCCGTATATGATTGAGGGGCATCGCTGTATTTTAAGTGTATCAGGTACTCGATATTCCCCTCGGGACCTTTAATCGGAGAAAAGTCAATATTAAGAACATCAAAACCGTTTTCAAGACAAAAATCAAAAATATTCTGTACAACCTCTGCATGAACAGCAGGATCACGCACAACACCTTTTTTGCCTACCTTCTCCCGTCCTGCCTCAAACTGCGGTTTGATAAGACACACAGCCTCTGCGTTATCTGCCATAAGCCTACGTGCAACCGGCAAAATCAGCTTCAATGAAATAAATGAAACATCAACCGAAAAAAAGTCGATTTTATCGGGAACCTGCTCACTTGTGACCTTACGCATATTGGTGCGTTCAAGATTAACAACTCTTTCATCATTTCTCAGCTTCCATGCAAGCTGGCCGTAGCCGACATCAATGGAATAAACCTTTTTAGCTCCGTTTTGAAGCATACAGTCGGTAAAGCCGCCGGTTGAAGCTCCTATATCCATTGTTATTTTATCATTCAGGCTAAGATCAAAATTATTGATGGCTTTTTCAAGCTTCAGCCCGCCACGGCTGACATACTTTTGCACATTTCCTCTGACTTCAATATTTGCATTTTCGTCATAGGATGTACCGCACTTATCTGCTTTCTGGTTATCAACATATACCTGACCTGCCATAATAACAGCCTTTGCCTTTTCACGACTGTCGGTAAATCCCTTTTCAAAAACCAATATATCTAATCTTTTTTTCATAAATCAACCATTGTCCTTAATTTCGTTTGAAATAATATCTGTCATACCCTTATCATCAAGCTTTAACATATTGAGAGCTTCGTTTACCGACATTTGCTTTACAAATTTATCATTGATAGCTTTTATATGATAATTTCCGTTAAAATCGGTACATACAAGCATATCCGAAAAATTTCTGGCTATTCCGCCGTTTTTTATTCCCTCTTCAAAAAACCATACATTTTTAAAGTTTGCCGCAAACTCAACTGCTCTGCTGTCAATAGGTTTAATCCTGCAAAGCTTAAGAATACACACATCAATTCCCATTTCTGCAAGCTTTTCCTTTGCTTTGCAGGCATAAGAAAACAATCTGCCATAGGTAATCAAAAGATTTTTGCCGTCCTTATTTCCGTAAACATCATATTCAATGCTTTCACTTTCAAAGTCCGACGGTCTGTACAGCTCTCCTCCCCGTGGATAGCGCACAACAGCAAGGCTGTCGCAAACGTAAACCGCGGTAGACAAAGACTTTCTCATTCCCTCAAAATATGTCGGAGAAAAAATTGTAGTGTTAGGAATTGTGTTAAGCATTGAAACATCGAACACACCCTGATGAGTTTCACCGTCATCGCCGACAATGCCTGCCCTGTCAATAGCGACTGTCAGATGAAGCCTGCCGAGTGCCGCATCATGAATAAGCTGGTCATATGAACGCTGTAAGAATGTTGAATAAACTGCAAAGACAGGACGCATACCCTTTGCCGCAAGTCCGCAGCCAAAAGTAACAGCGTGCTCCTCTGCAATTCCGACATCAAAAAATCTTTCCTTATACTGCTTTGAAAACTCATTAAGTCCTGTGCCTGATGCCATTGCCGCTGTAATTGCACACACCTTTTTGTCCTTTTCGGCAAGCTCACACATCAGCTTTCCGAATTCAGCAGAAAAGCCTTTGTGACTTGAAAGCAGCTCGCCTGAATCTATGTCAAATTTGCCTATTCCGTGAAACTCGCCCGGCTTGTCCTCAGCCGGCTGATAGCCTTTTCCCTTTTTTGTTACAACATGTATTATTACAGGAGAATTAATCTTCTTGGCGGCAGAAAAGGCATTTTCCATATCTGCAATATTATGACCGTCAATCGGACCGAGGTAGGTAAATCCAAAGCAATCAAAAAGTGTGTTTTTATAAACAAGATTTTTAATGCGTGATTTTCCCCTCTGGAGAAACCGCTTAACAGGCTTGCCAAAGACGGGAATCTTTGTAAGAATCCGTTCCGTAATGTGCTTAACTCGTATATACCACGGTCTGATTCTTACAGAAGTCAGATACCTTGGGAAAGCACCTACGTTCTTGGAAATTGACATTTTATTGTCATTCAGAACAACAATAAAATTTTTATTGAATCTTCCTGCATTGTTCATCGCTTCAAATGCAAGTCCGCCTGTAAAAGAGCCGTCGCCGATTACTGCCACCGTATGACTCTGGTCGCCGCTGAGCATCTTGGCATTCGCAATTCCGAAAGCCGCTGAAATTGAGGTACTGCTGTGACCTGTATTAAAATCATCATACTTGCTTTCATCACGCTTTGGGAAGCCTGAAATTCCTCCTTTGGTACGTAATGTATCAAATTGCTCGTACCGACCCGTAAGCAGCTTGTGAACATAGCTCTGATGACCGACATCCCACACAACGCTGTCCTTAGGCAGGTTAAAGCTGCGGTGTAAAGCAACCGTAAGTTCAACCACGCCGAGGTTTGGCGAAAGATGTCCTCCGTTGACAGACACGGTTTCAACAAGCTTTTCCCTTATTTCAGTACAAAGCTCAGGAATATCATCTTCGTTCAGCTTTTTTACATCAGCAGGTGATTTAATTTTTGACAAAAGTTTATAGTCACCCATAATCCTATACCTATCCAATATTTCAATTTCTATCGCCGTTCAATAAGCAGCCGGTGGGCTGCACTTATTCGTGCAGACAGCACCATATGAAAATTAACTTCTATGCCGACTGCCAAAGTATGAGCAATTCCCTAAACTCTGTGATACCGAGTTTTCTTATAATGCATTTTATATAACGGATAAAGTGCCAACCGGCACCAAGCAATTTCCAATAATGCAAAAATTTATTTTGTTCTTTCTGCAAGCTCATATGCAAACTTTTTAAGAGTATTTATGTCTCCGTTAAAATATTCAAGTGCTTCTACGGCATTTTCAGTAAGTAAATTAACAAGCTTTGCACACTCTGAAACTCCTAAAAGTGAAACATAAGTTGACTTATTGTTATCGTTGTCACTGCCGACCGGCTTGCCAAGTTCATCGTTTGTGGAGGTTACATCAAGAATATCATCTTTAATCTGAAACGCAATGCCGATACACTCACCGTACCTTGACGCCGCTTTAATCTGCTGTTCGGATGCACCTGCAGAAATTGCACCCATTTCACAAGCAGCCTTAATGAGGCACGCTGTCTTTTTGTAATCCATTTCACGCAATACTTCAATCGGTGCGTCAGTGTTTTCGCTTAAGAGGTCAATTACCTGACCGCCTACCATTCCGTTTGCACCCGCATACCTTGAAAGAACATTTGCACACTGTCTGCAAGCCTTTTCACCAACCAGTTCAGCAGTCTTGTCATTTGTCATAATCTCAAAAGCAAGCGTTTGCAGCGCATCGCCTGCAAGCAGAGCAATATCCTCGCCGTAAACCTTATGGTTAGACGGCTTGCCTCTGCGCAAATCATCGTCATCCATACACGGCAAATCATCGTGAATAAGTGAGTATGTGTGTATCATTTCTACTGCACAAGCAAACGGTGTTGCTCCTTCGGGGAATCCGTTGCAAAGGGCATTAAACTCAAAAACAAGCCTTGGTCTTACTCTTTTTCCGCCTGCTGCAAGGCTGTACTGCATCGCTTCAATAAGTTTTTTCTCTCTGCAATCCTTTAAAGGCAGATACGCTGCAAGAGCCTCCTCGGTCGTTTTAAGGTAGTCAAACATTGAATTCACCCTCTCCGTTTTTAAGCTTTTGTATTCTCTCATTTATATCAACAATCTCACCCTTGCAGGTTTCAAGCTTATTCATACAGTATGCAAGCAGTTCACACGCCTTTGAATATTCCTCAACGCTCTGCTGTAAAGTAAGATTTCCGTTTTCCATTTTAGAAACAATTTCTTCAAGCTTTTTATTAGCCTCTTCAAAAGTCAGTTTATCACTCATTTTTTCCTCCTATAATCGGCGCATATTCCAAAAGCTTCTGCATTCTGTGGTTTGCACCGCTTCGGCTGATCGGCGGTACAAGGTTCTGTCCTAAATCTCTTAAAGACATTTCAGGATTTTCAAGCCTCAAATATGCAATTTCTTTTAAATCGTCGGGTAAAGTTTCAAGTCCGTGATGCTTTTGAATATACTTAATCGCCTCAATCTGTTTTGCAGACGCTGAAGCAACCTTAACAATATTAGCCAACTCTCCGTTAATGCGCCTGTTGACATTATTGCGTACCTGCTTTACAGCCTTAGTACCCATAATTTCCATTGCGCTGTGACCTGCGCCTATGTAAGTCAGCAAATCACAAATCTGTTCGCTGCCCTTAAAATATACAACATAACTTCCGTTTCTTGTTACGGTCTTTGGACTTAGAGCACATTCGGTTATTTCCGACAGAAGCTTACATAAGTCGACAGACAGATTTTTATGCGGAACACAAAACTCGGCATGATAGCTTTTGTTGGGGTCAGACACCGAACCGCAGCTCAAAAACACACCTCTGATGAAAGCCGCTGACAGTTCGTCAGAGCTGAGATTAGCCCTGTTTACCCTGCGTGTAATCTGAAATGCTGAATGGCCGAAATCTTCAAATATTTTTTTGCATTCATTCGGATCAACAATAATCACCTTATAAAGATGCTTGTCAGTGTTTTTTATGCGCAAGTCTGTTTGTCTTTCAATAATTGGCATATATATTTTTTGCAGTATATCCGTTACCCTTTTACAAGCATAAAGATTTTCTGTTTTAAAAACAATTCTGCTGTCTGAAAAATCCTTATCAAACAGCAGCATCCCATAAAGCTCTGCCTTTAAAGCTTCCGCATCGTCAACCTCAACCTGACAAAGCTCTTTTTTTATATCCGAAGAAAAAGACACAATGCTCTCCTTTTATTTTGCAATATCTCTGTGCTGAATAATACACTTATAGGCTTTTTTTACAAAATGCTCCTCAAGCTGTCTTGCTATGGTAACGCTTCTGTGCTTACCGCCTGTACATCCTATGCCGACAACCAATTCGCTTTTTCCTTCTTTCAGATACAGTGGTACTGAAAAGTCAAGCAGATTAAGAGTACGGGCAATAAATTCCTGTGTGTCGTCGCTATTTAGTACATAGGTTCGCACATCTTCATCAAGTCCTGTAAGAGACTTAAGTTCAGGAATGTAAAACGGATTGGGAAGACATCTTACATCAATAATCAGATCAGCTTCAAGCGGTATTCCGTATTTAAATCCGAACGACATAAACGTTAGTGTAAGGCTTTGTGAGGTATCGTCCATAAACATCGACTTAACACGCTCTGCAAGCTGTTTGTTTGACATATACGTGGTATCAATATTATAATCGGCAATTGTTTTTACAGGTAATAAAAGTGCCTTTTCAAATTCAACCGCTTCAACAACCGAACCGTCCTTCAGTCTCTCAGACAGAGGATGCTTTCTGCGTGTTTCCTTATACCTTGTAATCAGGCAGTCAACCTTTGCATCAAAGAACAACACACTTACATCACTGTGACTACTCTTAAACTGATTGATGTCAGAATATACCTTTTCAAAATTTTCGTTACCTCTCACATCAACAACCACCGCAACACGCTTCATCATATTGTCCTCTGCCTTTGAGCAAAGTGTGTACAGTGTTGAAAGAAGCGATGAAGGAATGTTGTCAACGCAATAATATCCAATATCTTCAAGAATGTGCAAGGCACTTGTTTTGCCTGCACCTGACATTCCTGTAATAATTACAAATTCCATAATATCATCCATTTTCTTTTCATAAAATTAACAGTTAACAGGTTAATTCACATAATTGCCCCTGTAAAAATTTTGTAAAAACCGTTAGTCAGCAAAATTCATTTAAATCATTATAAGTTCACATTCGAGGTCAAAATCCGTTTCGGATTTAACGGTATTCTGAATTTCTTTTATAAGATTTTTTACATCCTTCGCAGTGGCATTTGACTTATTAATGATAAATCCTGCGTGTTTTTCAGAAACCTGAGCACCACCAACGGTTTTCCCCTTCAGTCCGCACTGTTCAATAAGAGTGCCTGCAAACGCCCCCTCCGGACGCTTGAAAACACTGCCGGCACTCGGAAACTCAAGCGGCTGCTTACTTGCTCTGCGAGACAGAAAATCGTCCATTTTCTCTTGAATTTCGCTCTTCTGAGCCTTGTTAAGTTTTAAGGTTATGCCCGTAATAATGCAGCCGTTACTGCGATAAACACTGTTTCTGTATCCGAACTCAAGTTTATCCTTGTCGGTTCTTCCGATTTCGCCTTCTTTAGTGATATGAGAAACCGAATAAACAACATCCTTCATCTCGCCGCCATAGGCACCTGCATTCATAAACACTGCACCGCCTACCGTACCGGGAATACCCCATGCAAATTCAAGCCCCGACAGACCGTTTTTCAAAGCAAACTTGCACAAGGCTGCCAAAGACGCACCTGCTCCGCAATATATTGTAGTTTCATCAAGTAAAACAATATTTCTTAGTTCTCCGTCAAGGCGAATAACCGCCTTATCAAGACCATCGTCAGACACCAGAAGATTGCTGCCGTTTCCGATAATCATAAAATCAATCTCAGAATTTTTACATTCCTTTATTATTGTACTCAGCTTACTCAGCGTACCCACCTTAACATATGTACTTGCATTACCGCCGATTTTAAATGTTGTATGTCTGCTCATTGGTTCATTTTTGCGAGCGTCACACTCTAAAACCTTAGCAAGATTATAGATTATGGTTGTATCCATAAATTACCCCCGAATAATTTACATTATATATTAATATGATATATTTTTCTCTTCAAAATATGACTTTAATCTCTCAACCATATTGTTTAGGAATCACTGTTTCCTTTACACTCTACTTATCAGTAAAATCAATTTATTACTTCCATTCGTCGATAACCACCTTTGGTGTATCACCCATATCGTCCATATCCATACCAAGACTTACCAAAAGATCCTTTGCGGCATTAAAGCCCATCTTTTTCTGCCTGTTGTTCATTGCAGCAACCTCAATGATAACAGCAAGGTTACGACCCGGCTTAACAGGAATGGTCATAGTCGGAACCTCAATATCAAGAATTTTCATAACATTGTTTTCAAGACCCATTCTGTCATACACTTTAGCACTGTTCCATGGTTCAAGATTAATGACAAGGTCAATCTTCTCCTGCATTTTGACAGCGCCCATACCAAACAGTTGACGTGCGTTAATAATGCCAATACCTCTCAGCTCAATAAAATGGCGAATATTTGCAGGCGACTGTCCGATAAGGGTTGAAGTTGATGTCCGTCTGATTTCAACAGCGTCGTCAGCAACAAGTCTGTGACCTCGCTTTATAAGCTCTATTGCAGTTTCGCTTTTACCAACGCCGCTGTCACCGATTAAAAGACATCCCTCGCCGTAAACCTCAACCAGAACTCCGTGGCGGGTAATGCGAGGAGCAAGCTCACGGTTAAGATAATGAACAACGGACGCAGTAAGATCCGATGTATTCTGACTCGTATTAAAAATAGGCACATTATGCAGCATTGCACTTTCTAAAATTACATTAGAAGGCTCCATATCCCTGCATATAATCATCGCCGGAGGTCCAAAGCTGAAGATAGCGTCAATAACCATTTTCTGAGCCTCAGCACCGAAACGACCGAGATACGAAAACTCCGTATTACCGAACACCTGTATAAGCCTGTTGTCAAAGAACTCAAAGTAACCTGTCAGTTCAAGACCCGGTCTGTTTATTTCAACAGTATCTATTCTTATCTCATCATAGTTTTCCGGAACATAGACCTTATTAAGATGCAAATCATCAACTATTTTTGATAAAGGAACTGAAAAACCAAGAGACATAAATTCACCATCCTTGTTAATTATTTCCGTGTATTAAAATCCAATTCTATTATACACCATAACAAGGTTCGGTTAAAGTCTTTTTTTGAATTATTTTTCAATATTTTCATTATTTTTATCATTTTTCAGATGAGATTCTGATAGGAGTAATTTTTAATTCTTTGTCAGAACTAATATAAAAAATGTTAAAATCTGAATTTTCATTATCGGTAAAATTATTAAAAATTGATAAAAGATTCACACTGTTTTCTTTATCTTCTTTCTTTTGAAGAATAATATGTTTTTCGATTTTTTGAGGTGCTTCCTTTGATTCTGAAATAAATTTCATTGTGTTATCATCTGCTGCAGCAATGTACGCTCTTGGCGAAATATAATATTGCGACGCCATAAAGCTTACATCATCATACAAAATATGATTATCCACCTTATTGGAAACAATAAAAAGTTCCATCTTTGTCAGTGAAAGGTCGGGAATATATTTTTGCTTTGCCATAGCACAAGCCTGTTCAAAATCTTCCCCTTCAATACTGACAGATTCAGGCTCTTCACTGTCTGACAACATATAAAAGCTGTAAACAAAACCGTTTTCACCTTTTTCCACAGTGACGGTTTCTGCAATAGACGCCTTGTCAATTCTTGTTTCATAAGAGCATCCGCTCAAGGTAAAAATAAAAGCAAGAGTAAAAATAATTACGCAAAACCTACGCATTTAATCGCCTCCGGAACAATGTAATATATATCATAGGCACAGCAAATGAAGCCAAAGCAGTAAAAATCCCAAATATATAAGGGTTCAAAATAATTTCTTTCACAGAATTATAATAATCTGCCGTCAGATAAAGCAGATATGATATAACTGCAAAAACACTCATACACCATACATTTTCATTTTTATTGACAACTCTGCCGATACATATAAGACAAAGAGAAACAAGTATAAACACAGACATTGCGCAGAGTGACAAATGAAAGCTGTCTATGCCGACTGCATTTCCGAAATCAGCCGCTTTTGAAAGAACAAATATCTGATAATTTTGCATTGCTCCATAATTGCCGAGCGCAAAAAACACAAAGAATACTATGATCATAAGCAGAAGGGCAAGACCGCATACAAGAAATACTATGCTTCTTGTTCTCGTTCTGCCGTTGTATTCAAAAAATCCGAATATTACAGCCGCAAACGCTGTCATAGCAAACACAGCCGAGCCGTATTGCAGTTGTGCTCCGTCAAAATCAAGCTTAAAGCCCGAAAAGTCAAGATGACTGATATTTCCGCCGAAAATCAGTGCAAATGCAATTACAGCAAATGCAAAAATAAACAGACTGCACCTTGCAACAGCTCCGATTCCACGGGTCGAAGCAAACACGCAGACCGCAAGCAAAATAAAAATTACTACAAATCCTGCGTCCTTTCTGTTTCCCGTGCTTGTAAATACGCTTGAATAATTAAGCAAGAAATTTACCGTTGCATACACAAAGTAAAGTGCATAAAACATTGACAAAAAAACCGTTGCCGACGGAGTTTCTCGCCTTGCAAAATCTATAAAGCTCAGGTCAGTTTTTCTGCTGATAATTCGTGTCGGTATAATATAAATCAAAAACACAGCAAGACCTATAATTACAGACAAAACACCCGACATATATGACTTATAAATAAAAGTATAGTTCTGAATAAGAATTATACCTGTCATCGCAACAAACAGAGCTATCATCATTTGAGAAAACCGAGATTTTGAATTACGCATCATACTCCTCCGTTTCAGGGAACTTCTGAATCTTTATGGTATGCTTTCCAAGCTTTCTCCAGCCATCACGCACAAATACGTCCCTCATTCTTCTCCACGAAAAAGGAGCAAGAGAGGACATATACGGCACTCCGAAGGATGTCTTGCCGCACATATTTATCAGCAAAATGCACGCAAGCAACACAATGCCCCATAATCCGAAAATTCCTCCGACAATTACAAACGCAAACCGCAGCACCATAATCGGAGGGTACAGTGCCGCTGTTACATAGCTGCAAATAGCTGCTGCTGCCACCACCATAAGCGAAGATGAGCTTATTATTCCGGCACTTACGGCGCTTTCGCCAATCACAAGTGCGCCGACAATGCTTACTGCGTGACCGAGCGGCTTTGGAATTCGCAAGCCTGCCTCTCTCATTATTTCATATAGGAAAGTAATTAATATAACCTCAAAAGTTACCGACAAAGGTGTTTGAAGCAATGCCTCCGAGGTCTTAATAAGAAGTCCTGTAGGAAAATATTCAGGGTGAAATTGCGCAAATGCCGTATAAAGTCCGGGTAAGAAAACTGCTGCAAAGAAAGAGATATACTTCAAAATTCTTACAAATGCGGCATAATAAGGTCTGCTTGAATAATCGTCAACGCTCTGAAATTCCTCAACAAACAGATGCGGTACTATGATAACAGCAGGCGTGCCATCTACCAGAATAGCAACTCTTCCCTCCGTCAGTTTGCCGCAAACAGTATCAGGTCTTTCAGAAATTCCCACTCCCGAAAAAAGTGATTTTGCCCCCCTGTCTTCCAGATAATCAGTCAAATATCCCGATGCAAGCACTGTTTTGAGGTCACAGGATGCAAGGCGCTTTCGTACCTCCTCAAGAATATTTTCAGAAACCCTCTTTTGCAGATAGCAAATCATCATCTGAGTTTGTGAGGTTGAGCCTACCGTAACTGTTTCAAAAACAAGGTCGGGGCTTTTTATTCTTCGCCGTATAAGAGTCATATTTATACGCAAAGGCTCTGTAAAACCTTCTCTTGATCCTCGCTGAACAACTTCACTTTCGGGTTCGTTCACGCCTCTGAACGAAAAGCCCTGCGTTCCGATTGCAAGCATTTTACTTGCGCCGTCCACTGCAATTACCGCAAAACCGGACGTTGAAAAGGTAATCACTTCATCAATCGAATTAACCTCCACAATCTCGCTTGAGGTGAGTACGGTTTTTTCGATTAATTCAAACACCTTTTCAGGCTTTGCATACTCAAAATCATATTCAAGCAAGGGATTGATTACTGAAATCGCCACAACCTCCTTGCTGCACATTCCCTCAATCGTAATGACAGCAGCATTCAGCTTTAATTGCGATTTCAGCTTCATATCGCGAACAGTAAAATCGGCTGAATTATTAAACATCTTTTTTAATTGATTTATATTTTCTTTCAGAGAACTATTCATCTAATCACCAATATTTAGAATTTACTCCAAATTTTTATTTATTCAGGGAATATACTCTCAGATTTTGCCAATATTATTAATGGTGATAAAATGATTATTTCTATAATTCGTACTTTAATTCTGTATGCCTTTGTCATACTGGCAATCCGCCTTATGGGCAAAAGACAAATCAGCGAGCTTCAGCCTACCGAGCTTGTTATCACTATGATAATCTCTGACATAGCGGCAATTCCTATGCAGGACACCTCAATCCCCCTACTAAGCGGCATCGTACCTGTTCTTGTACTTGTCGGACTTGAAATCTCAGCAAGTGTTCTTATGATGAAAAGCAGCAAATTCCGAAAGCTCCTGTGCGGAAGTCCGATTGTCGTAATCCGTGACGGCGAAGTTCTGCAAAGTCAGATGAAAAGACTTCGTCTGACTACTGAGGACTTATGCGTTCAGCTCAGACAACAGGATGTTTTTTCGATTGAAGAGGTTCAATACTGTATCGTTGAAACCAACGGCGATGTCAGCGTAATTCAAAAACCGCAATTTCGCACACCTTCTGCTCAGGATATGGGAATAAAAATTGTTGATAACAAAATTGAAACTGTCGTTATAAGCGATGGAAAAATTCTTGATAATTCTTTGATGCTTTGTCAAAAGACCAGTAAAGATGTTCATAATATTCTCAAAAATGAGCAAACTAAACTTTCCGATGTATTTCTTATGACGCTTGACGCACTCGGAAAATACAACATTATTATGAGGAAAAAATGATGAAACGAATAATCTTTGCATTTTTATTTTTTTTAATTGTAATTGCCGCTGCCGCAGCAGAGCTTGGTTATGTGACTGCAAATGCAGATTTGTATATTTCTAAAATAGAATTAACAGACAAACAGGTTTATAAAAATAATTTTGAAGATGCGCTTAATATGTGCGACAATCTTGAAAACAGTTGGAGGGACAGCTCAAAAAAAATTGATGTAATGCTCAATCACGACTGTATTGACAGCATAGGAGAAAGCATAAACAGAATGACTTCATATATACAAAACGGCAGTATTGATATGTATTTTGCGGAAAGCAGCAAAGCAAAAAAAGAACTCGCCTCCATAAAAGAAAGCGAGTATCCCTTTATTGAAAATATTTTATGATTTTCTCTTTTCCCTAATAAATGAAATCAGCCAAAAGGTAAAAAATACAACTGCATTAACTATTACCACACTTGCACCTGTCGGAGTGTCAAACGAATACGAAGCGCACATACCTGCAAAAAAGCAACACAAAGACAGAATACCTGAACAAATTATTACAGATTTAAACTTCTTGCACAGGCGCATTGACGAAAGTGCAGGAAAAATGATCAAAGCTGAAATCAGAAGCGTACCCATAATACGCATACCAATAACAATGGTCAGCGCAGTAAGCAGTGCAATAACGGTATTGTAAATACCTGTTTTCAGTCCTGTAGCTTTTGAAAATGTTTCATCAAAAGTAACAGCGAAAATCTTGTTGTAAAAAATAACATAGATTACAATAACAACCACAGCAAGAACAGCGCACATAATTGCATCAGCCGTTGTTGTGGCAAGAATACTGCCGAAAAGATACGAGTTGAGATCGGTATTCACACCCGAAACACTGACACATACAACACCAATGGCAAGTGCAGTGCTCGAAATTATCGCAATAGCCGCATCACCGTTAATTTTACTGTTTTCGGAAAGCCTTAAAAGCAAAAATGCAGCAATAATAATTACTGGCACAGCAACCTCAAGCGGAGCAAGATTAAGTGACGCTGCAACAGCGAGTGCTCCGAAGCCAACATGAGAAAGACCGTCGCCAATCATTGAATAGCGTTTTAACACCAAGGTAACGCCTAAAAGCGCTGCACAAAGTGAAACCAACGTGCCGACAATAAATGCCCTTATTATAAAATTATACGAAAACATTTCTGTAAGCATCTGTATCATCAGCACTCACCCCCATTATCCTTTTTATGATTGTGATGCTGACAGTCATCGCAGGGACAGTCAGTAATCATAAACTTTCTACCTATATCAGAATGTAAATACTGATGAGCAGTGCCGTAAAAATAATCATTTTTTGAAAGATGCAGAATTTTTGATGAATTGTTTACGGCAGCTGTAATGTCGTGCGACACCATAACAATAGTAATGCCCGACTTGTTAAGATTTTTTATCAGTGCATACATATCGGTAGCCGCCATAGGATCAAGACCCGTAACCGGTTCATCCAAAATCAGCATTTTGTGCGTCGCACACAATGCCCTTGCAAGCATAACTCTCTGTTTCTGACCGCCGGATAATTCCCTGAAACATTTTTTCTTTAAAGAAATAATTCCAACCTTTTCCATATTGGAAAGTGCCATTTTCTTCTGTTCCTTTGAATAAAACAGGGTATGCTTCTTGTTAAGACATCCCGACAGCACTACCTCATAAACCGATGCAGGAAAATCCTTTTGAAGAATTGTCTGCTGAGGTAAATATCCAATCTCATTTTGTCTTAATCCGTCGCCGAAACTCACACTGCCGCTAAGAGGCTTGATAAGACCGAGCAAGCACTTCATAAGAGTAGTTTTGCCCGAGCCGTTTTCACCTACAATGCAAACATAATCACCGTCATTTATATTGATAGACAGATTAGGTACTATTACCTTGCCCTCATATCCCATTGACGCATTTTCAATTTTTACAAGTGACATTACGACAGCGCCTCCTCAAGATTTTTTGCATTTTGCTGCATTAACGAAATATAGCTTACACCATTTTCAAACTGTTCTTTTGTTACATTATGACAGGAGGAAAACTCAAGTGTTTCGGCTCCTGTGTCCTCAGCAATCAAGCCAGCCGTCTTTCCGTTTGAAAACTCAAGATAAAATACAACAGGAACTTTCTCATCCCTGACAAAATCTATCAGTCGTGTAACTGTTGAAATACTCGGCTCTGTTTCACTGCTGCATCCCGGAAACGCACATTCATAGTTTAATCCATAGTCACTTACAAAATATAAAAAAGGAAATCTGTCGCCAAAAACAACTGTGTTGCCGGACGAATTTTCGACTACGGACATAATTTGCTTATCCACATTAGAAAGCATCTGATTATATATTAATTCGTTATTGGAATAATAATCAACATTCTCAGAATCAACTTGCTTTAGAGTATCAGAAATAACCTTTGACATCTTTTGTGCATTTCTGACTGACGTCCAGATATGTTCATCAAATTCATCGCTGTCAGTGTGATCAGTTTCCTGCTCGTTGAGAACATCGACATAATCCATCATCTTAAGAATCCTTATATGACTGTTCTGAAGCGATTCAAGCACCCCATCGACCCATTCATCACTCTCGCCGCCATTATAAATAAAAATATCACAATTTTCTATTGAAACAATATCTGAGGGCGAAGGGTCATAGCTGTGAGGTTCATTGCCGGGAGACAGTAACATTTTTACATCAGCCTTATCACCGGCAATATTTCTTGCAAAATCATAATACGGAAAAATAGTTGACACAATTTTAATTTTTCCATTGTCAACATTATCCTCTGTGCTGACTTTATTACAACCGGCAATTACAAAGGAAGATAAAATAATAATCAGAAATGCAAGAACCATTGAAAAAAATTTTTTCATTAGAAACTCCCGAATAATATTATAAGTAAATTCAATACCGACCGAAATATAACAATAAAGGGCTGCATAAATTATAGAAATGCAACCCCTTATAATAAAATTTATAAGCTTAAGCTCAAATTACTTTTCAGCTTTCTTTGATTTCTTGCTGTTCTGCCACATAACCCAGAGCGGACCGGCAATACAGATTGAAGAATAACAACCGGAAATAACACCAATCATCATCGGAAGAGCAAAGCCCTGAACTGATGTGATATTAAATGCAACTGCTACGATATAAACAATAAGAATAGCAGAGAGTGTTGTTACTGAAGTCATAATAGTTCTCTTCATTGTCTTGGACGCACTCAGATTAAATACCATGCCCACATCTGTTTTTCTGCCAAGATTCTTTCTTTCTTCACGGACACGGTCATAAATTACGATTGTATCGTTAAGCGAGTAACCTAAAATCATAAGAACAACAGCCATAAAGTTTGAGTCAATCGGCATCTGGAATATAACATACATAAAGTAGATCATTGCTATATCGTGGAATAACGCAACAAGCGCCATAACACCGGCAGAAAGACCGCCAATCTTCTTAAATCTTACGGTAACATAAAGCACCATCAAGATACTTGCAATAGCAACAGCAGCAAGACACTTGAGCAGGAAGTTAAGACCCATTGAAGCGTCAACAGAGCTTGACTCGAGATTTATGAAGTCATTGTCAGGATACTTCTCCTGAAGATCTTTTTCGAGGTTCTGCTGAATTTCTGTAGCAACAGAATTATTGCCTGCAAACTGTACTGTTACAGTATTGCCTGTATTACCTACAAGGTCAGTTGAGAATGTAGTTGAGATTTTATCTTCTGTCTTAGCCTGAATAAAATCATAAAGCTCTGTCTGATCAACATCACCGGTATAGCTGAACTTAAGTGCAGCACCGCCTGTAAACTGAATGTCAAGTGTTGTACCAAAAATGAAGTTGCACACAATACCGATAAGGATAATTGCAATCGAAATACAGAAGAAAATCTTTTTGTTGCCTGTAAAATTGATAATTTTCTTACCCTGATTATACTTTTCGCTGATTTCTTCCTTGGTCATCTGATCAGCTGCCTTAGTCTGAACATTATTTGTCATTCTTAGCACCTCCAAACAACCATTTTTTACGAAGAGGCTTGAAGCCTGCAACACTTCTGAGCATCATACGAGAGAAGAAGATACCCATAATGAAGTTTGAGATTACACCGACCAAAAGTGTGTAACCAAATGAGTAAATCGTACCTGTTGTTGATTCACCAAAAATTGCAGAAAGAATGTTCGACGGACCAAATACAAGCATAAGAATAATAGATACGATAACCACTGTCATATTACCATCGATAATAGCAGAAAGTGAGTTCTTTGTACCTCTTTCAAGAGCACCGTCAAGTGTTCTGCCAAGTCTCAGCTCTTCCTTGATACGCTCTGCTGTAATAACGTTACAGTCAACACCCATACCAATTGAAAGAATAAGACCTGCAATACCCGGTAATGTCATTGTAAATGACGGGATAGTTGTAAAGTAACCTGATACCGCTGCAATTGAAAGACCTACCTGACCGATAAGTGCAATAGAAGCAATAAAGCCGGGCAAACGGTAGAAGATAATCATAATAAGTACAATAACAATCAGGGCAATAACACCTGCATAAGCCATTGCAGTAAGTGAGTTTTCACCAAGTGTTGCACTGATGCTGCCGTTGCTTACAGTTTCAAGCTGGAAGGGAAGTGCACCTGCACTGATTTTGTTAGCAAGGTCTGTAGCCTCAGTTGCTGTAAATGTACCCTCGATTTGCGCCTTGCCGTCTGTGATTGCAGAATTTACATTTGGAGCAGAAATCATAATGTCATCCATCCAGATAGAAATGGTCTGACCAACATATTCCTGAGTAATCTCGCCAAACTTCTGCTTACCTTCCTCGGTAAACTCAAGGCTTACAACATACTGAGAAGTACCGTCTTCACCCTGATATACTCTTGCTTCTGCAGACTCAACCATTGAACCGTCCATAAGTATTGTTTCAGTGTCACCTGTCGGTGTCTTGTAAACATAACTGCCGTCAGAGCCGACCTCTGTATCGGCATAAGAATTGCCAGGGCGGAATGTAAGCTGTGCTGTTGATGAAATTTCATCAATAGCTTCAACAGCGTTATAGTCTTTTTCGTCGGATTTCCAAGGGAAACGGACAATAATTCTGTCGCTGTTTTTATCAGCGTACAATTCATAGTCGGTAATACCCTGAGAAATCATTCTCAATTCAATAATAGATTTAGCAGATTCTAACTGCTCGTCAGTGGCATCATAGTCGTTTGCAGGCTTAAATGTAGCCTCAACACCGCCTTTGATGTCGATTCCCCATCGAACATCGCCGATACCTTTAACAACTGTATTCTTATTGTCACCGGTGTAATAGGCAACGCCAAAAATAGCAGTGAATGAAAAAGCAAGTATCAGCAAAGCAACGACGAAGAACACAGGCTTTGGAACTCTTTTCATGCCTTAGAAACCTCCATATTCTAATTGGCTATAATTCTCACAAAATTATTTTGCAAAAAAGCAAAAAAACTCTGCTACGAACACAAAACTATAGCCGTAACAGAGTTATTATAAGGTTTTTTTACTAAAAAGTCAATGGATTGATAAATATTTCATAAAAAAATATTTATCTTTATCAAAAATTACATTGTATTTTGATAAATAGGAATTATTTGCCTAAAATTTTCTCACAAGCAGCAAGTTTTGTACAAACGCAAAATACTTTCATTGCTTCCAAAAGCTCGCTGTTTGGCGGGAATGAAGGAGCAATTCTTATATTTTTATCATAGGGGTCGTTACCGTTGGGATAGGTTGCACCTGCGCCTGTAAGAACAACACCTGCTTCTTTACAAAGCGCAACAACTCTTTTTGCTGTTCCCTCGAGTACATCAACACTCACAAAGTAACCGCCGTTTGGATTCGTCCATGAGCCTATGCCAACAGGCTTAAGTTCCTTTTCAAGCATATCAACTACAATTTTAAACTTAGGAGCAAGCACATCCCTGTGTTTTTTCATATGCTCAAGCACACCGTCGTAGTTTTTGAAAAACAAAACATGACGAAGCATATTAAGCTTATCATAGCTGATTACCTCATAATTATATCTCTTCTTGAATACAGCCATATTAGCTTCAGAAGCAGCCATTGCTGCTACACCTGCACCCGGGAATGTAACTTTTGAAGTAGATGTAAACACAATCGGAAGATCAGGATTACCTGCTTTATCACACTCATCCATAATATTCAAAAGTGAATCCGGAGTATCTGTAACATCGTGAATAACATAAGCGTTATCCCACATAATTCTGAAATCCTTTGCCTTAGGCTTTAACGCAGCAAATCTCTTCACAACTTCGTCACTGTATGTTATACCTGTCGGATTTGAATATTTCGGCACACACCAGATACCCTTGATTGAATCATCTTCAGCTACAAGCTTTTCAATCATATCCATATCAGGACCGTTCTCGTCCATTGGAACAGGAATCATATCAAAGCCGTAATACTCAGTTATACCGAAATGACGGTCATATCCCGGAACAGGACACAAAAACTTTCTGTCCTTAACTTCGTACCATGGCTTGCAGCCGTCAGCTATTGAAGTTGTCATCATACAAGTAATTGTATCAAACATCATATTAAGGCTTGAACTGCCGCCAACCATAACCTTTGTATAATCAGTGCCGAGGATGTCTGCAAAAAGTTTTCTGCACTCTGTAATGCCCTCCAGAACACCATAGTTTCTGCAATCCATTCCGTCATCTCCGACAAATACCGATGTGCTGTTTAAAACATCAAGCATAGGAAGTGAAAGATCAAGCTGCTCCTTACCCGGCTTGCCACGAGCCATATTCAGATTAAGACCGTGTCCCTTAATATCCTCAAACTGTTTTACAAGCTCGGAATATTCTTTTTCCAAAACTTCCTTATTGCAATTCTTGTAATCCAAATTACCCATCTCCTTGAAAAAATCAAAAGAAATAATTCAAATATTACTTTTATTTCCCAATATATTTTACTCTATACGCAGAAAAAATGCAAGTCTTTTTTTAAAACTTGCATTTTTAAGCATTTTGCAACAAAACTAAATTCAAATAAATTTCTCTTTTTGTAACAAATTTAATAATATTGGTAGTAGTAATATTTCTTTTTGCCTTTACGTGCACTAATATCGCAACCAACCTCAACCAAACCGAGAACCTTTGTATCGGCAAGCTTCATACTTTCAAGCAGCTTACTGAGGTCTCGATGAGTAGTAACCTTTTCTCTGACAACAACAACAAAACCGGCAATCAGGTCTTTTAGCAGCAGAGCATCGGCAACGACTCCTACAGGCGGAGTGTCAATGATTATATATTCATATTTCTCGGTGAGCTTCTCAATCATCTTAATAAATGAATTTGAACACATAAGCTCTGACGGATTAGGCGGAATTGTTCCGGCAACTAAAACATCCAAATCAGTAATGACATCACATTTTACTGCTTCTTCAAATGAAATCATTTTACTTACTACATTTGACAATCCGGCAGAATTATTCAATTTAAAAATATTATGAATATTCGAACGTCGCATATCAGCGTCAATCAGCAACACTTTCTTGCCCATTTTTGAAAATGAAATTGCAAGGTTAGAGGAAGCTGTACTTTTACCCTCCCCTTTTGAATAACTGGTTACAGCAAAGACTTTCTTCTCGTTTGCAGCAAGAGAAAACATAATATTCGTCCTTGCTACCTTATAAGATTCAACAATCGCAAATTTATTTTTGTCAGACAGATTTGCAACATTTACACTGTTTTTGTTTGAATTTTTGGCAGATGCTATGTTTTTATCCTTTTTCTTACCTATTTTCATACAAATCACCTATCTTAAGATTCAAAATCAGGAATTTCTGCAAACACAGGTATTCCATATATACCCTGAATATCGTCATCAACTCTGATTGTTGTATCAACAAGCTCAAGTAAAATTGAGATTGCGCAAGCCAGAACAAAACCGACAGCCAAACCAATCATACAATTTTTCACATTATTAGGAGAATCAGGAGAACCAGGAACATTAGCCTCTCTTATCGTTCTCATCTGACCGTACGCCATATGTTCCACAAATACTTCCTTTGACTGGTCAGCAAGCTGATTTGCAACATTAGCGCATTTTTGCGGATCGTGTCCGGATACTGAAAAGGTAATAAAAAACGAATCACTTTCAATAGATATATTAACATTACACCCATCATACAAAGAAGTAAGCTCAGAGCTGTTTTTAAAGAGAATTACGCAAATTTTTGCAAGGTTTGCAGAACCGCTGATGTCAGAACCATAAATTTTGCCATTAACCTCATTTGCACTTTGCCCATCTTTTGTATGAGCATTATAATTCAGAACCGAAACCATTGACGATGTACTGTATACCGGCTGAATAATAAAAATAGAATAACTAAAAAATAACAAACCGCCTATAATTGTCAGTAAAATAATAAATTTTAATCTTCTAAGCAAAATTTCAATAATCTTTTGAACAGTTATATTCTTAGCAACTGACATTTTGATTCTCCTCCGTATAATATTATAGAATCAGACAAAATTAGTCATTATATATATTCTAATTAATTATATAATATAAGCAAAAAACTATAATTCTATAATAGAATTATAGTTCAAAAATAAAGCTAAAACACATCTTTTTCATAGAATCATTCAAAGTGAAACTTCTTCAGCACAAAATTATATTAAATATGCCGATTGCTGAAAATTCATGTTTCTGTTATATTAAAATGTCCCTCGCCACAATATCGGACGAGGGACATTTTTTATGAATAATAATTTTATCCTACAACATTGAGGAGTACACCGGCAGCAACAGCTGAACCAATAACACCTGCAACGTTCGGACCCATTGCATGCATAAGCAGGAAGTTGCCGGGATTTTCCTGCTGACCAACCTTCTGAGCCACACGTGCAGCCATTGGAACGGCAGATACACCAGCCGAACCGATAAGCGGATTAACCTTGCCGCCTGTAGCCTTATACATAATCTTACCAAAGAGCACACCAAATGCAGTACCCATACAGAAAGCTATAAGACCAAGAGCAATAATCTTGAGTGTAGCAAGTGTAAGGAAGTTCTGACCTGATGCAGTAGCACCGACAGTAGTACCGAGGAATATTGTAATAATATTCATAAGCTCATTCTGAGCAGTCTTTGCAATTCTTTCTACAACGCCCGACTCCTTGAAGAGATTACCGAGCATAAGCATACCAACAAGCGGAGCTGCATCCGGAAGGAAGATTGCAATAAGAATTACAACAATAACAGGGAACATTATCTTCTCAAGCTTAGATACCGGACGAAGCTGCTCCATAACTACCGAACGCTCTTTCTTTGTTGTGAGAGCCTTCATTATAGGAGGCTGAATAATAGGAACAAGAGCCATATATGAATATGCAGCGATAGCAATAGAACCGAGCAAATGAGGTGCAAGCTTTGTTGTAACAAAGATAGCAGTAGGACCGTCAGCACCGCCGATAATACCGATAGCACCTGATTCTGCCTCGGTAAAACCTAAGAAGATAGCACCTGTAAATGTAACGAAAATACCAATCTGAGCTGCTGCACCGAGGATAAGGCTCTTCGGATTTGAAATGAGCGGACCAAAGTCTGTCATACATCCGATGCCAAGGAAGATAAGCGGCGGATAAATGCCAAGCTTTACACCCTGATAAAGATACCAAAGCAAGCCGCCGTATGTCGGATAGTCTACATATTGAACACCGTTAAGTGTAGTAATCTGGTATTGAATTGAGCTTATATCTGTTCCCGGATGCGATTGCAGATATTCATTTAAAGGAATCATATCAGTTGCAGGGGCAGCCATAATACCGGGATAAAGGTTTACTAAAAGCATACCAAATGCAATCGGCAGCAAAAGCAATGGTTCATACTGTTTCTTAATTGCAAGATACAAAAGAACAATTGAAACGCCAATCATTATGTAATTCTGCCAATTCAGAACCGTCAGACCTGAACTTTGGATTATGCCTTGTACGGCTTCAACAAAGCCATTTAAAATTTCCATAAATATCGTCCTTTCCCAAAAACTTTTGCCTTAAAACGGGCGGGTATTATCAAGTAAACCGGCATTTGCCCATGCAGAACGACCGCCGCTTGACTTTTTAATACTTTTTATTCTTGCTTTTTCGGGAGAGCCGTACATTGTTGCCACAGCAGCCGAAATTACAGCAACTACCTCTTCACTCACTCCGTCCTGTGCAACAGGTGCAGGCGCAGCTTTAACAGGTGTTACAGAAACAGGTGCAGCCTTTTGTTTCTCAACAACCTTCTTTTTCTTGTTGCCGGACTGTTGAGCCTTTGTGACAATACCGCCGTAGATTTTAATAATGAAAATCAAAAGAACCAGCACCGCAAAAACTACAACAAATCCTGTAAGAACAACCTTAGCCGAGGCAATACCTTTTTCTGCCAATGAAAGTTCAGCAGTGTTCGCCAGAACAGCGAGGTCTGAAAAATTCATAATACAACCCCCATATTAGTTTTAATATACTTTATTATTATACTTTATTCAAATATTTTTTTCAATAACAAATCTAATCTGAAAATCATTTTGTTGAAGTTATATAATTTTTTAGTAACTCATTCATTAATTTTAGAATGTTGTTCGCAAGTTAAATATTTACTCGGTGGTTTATTAATTCTTACAGAAAAACAATTGCATTATTAAAACTCAGCAAGCGGTGTTTTAGTACAAAATCTTCATTACTATCAATGATTTTTATCTGATATGTCAGATAACTAGAAAAGCCGTATTTTGATATAATTCATATCAAAATACGACTTTTATTTGCTTTTACAAACCTATTTCTTTATAGATACGCTTCAGTTTTAATACTTCCTCAGTGTCTGTATTCATTATGCTTTTTGCCTCTTTGGCATGGGAACCCCAAGTATCTTTGGTTCTGATAAATCGATGTACCCACGCAACAGGCAAAAGCCAATGACGTCCCTGCAAATATGTGTAGCGATTTTCAATGCTTGCGGCACTTGGAAACAATCTGTTAGCAAATGCACTGACCCTCGAAATACTCTCTTTATTACTTTTTTGCTTTTTCAATGAAATTAAACCGGAATCACGACCAACAAATCCAAATGTACCGCCGGACAAAGTAAATTCCATAAAATCTTCAATTACTTGTGCATCTATCTCATTCAGAATAATCGGCAAATCTACGCCGAAATACACATTTACAATCGTCAGCACCATATTTGCAAAATCAGAAAATGCTAATTTTTCTAATTCAGCCTGAATATATTTCCAATCAAGTTCATTGCTAAAGTGCTGTATAAACACGGCAATATCCATATACATTCGGATACCTGCGCCTGAACCACTGATATGCTTTGCAATGTGTGTAAGCAAATAAAGGAAATGAAACTCGGGTGACAACTCATAGGTGTGTTCATCGGTCAAATGTGCGTGCTCCCAAACGTGCCTAAAATAATCTTTATAGTCTGCCTTGTCAGAAACGTCCACTTCCATAACATCAGTGTGAATTTCATAATATTCAACTCCACGCCGATAGCTGAAAACAGGCTCCCAGTCTGTTTTTCTTTCAAATCCCTGTTGCATCATCAGCTCATCACTCTTGCTACGGTCTTTTGGATGGATAAGAAAATCAATATCGCCAAAGGTTCTTAATTCAGGAACAGGATAATAATCCTTTATTATATATCCTTTAAAGAGAAGATGATCAATTTTCTTGCTGTTCATCTTCCCGATTAGTTGTTTCATACTTTCTGAACGTTGAGAAATAAGCGTAATTGTCTGCAAGCATTGCTTTTTCATAAAATCGGCTACCTGCGAATTTGACTCATCAGGATAGCTCATTACCATAAAGCCCAATATTCCCATAACGGAATGAATCTTTGCGAGTTTAATCAGCTTTGTCCAATCTCCGTGAAATTCTCCAGGATTTTCACCAAGAACAAAGCCTTTTAATACTTTGAGCAAGTAAACTGATTCTTCGTTCATATTATTTCAATAATTCCCTTTCCGGTCCGTAAATATATCGGTCTTGATTTACTTAATAATTCGCCTTCCTACCAAAAAAGGAAGATATTTGTCTATTAAATATACTACCGGCATCTCAAACAAAATAATACCGACTAATAATTCAATTCCATACACAATACTGCTGCCTGCCATAATCGGAATAAGCACAGGCATTGCATAAATTACCAACTGGTGAGTACCCATTATTGTTAAAGTATGATTACCAATATTGGTAATCATCTTGCAATGCAATATTCGGGAAATACCAATGATAAGAAGCGTACCGCTGATTCCGCCTATTACCAATGTAATAGGATTATTAACAGTACAGGTATAATAGTCATTCCCACCAAACTTCAGGCTGAAAACTGCAACAGCCCCCGTCAAAAGCAAAGATGCCGACATCCACATAATGCTTTTGGTTTTCTCTGACTGAAACAGATTTTTTCCAAAATTACCAATCATAATAAAGCCATATGCAAGCATTCCTCGCTCAATCACAATCATAAGCTGATTTTCAAATTCAAACATAGGAATAATAAAACAAATGACAGTCGAAACAATTCCAAACACTCGATTCGGATGCTTAATATATATCAAGTACAACAGACTTCCCAAGAACATAGCCACAAGAAACCAGTCAGCACCTGTATTGCAGCGAACAGTTACCATATTATAAATACCTTTAATCAAGTTTTGCTTTGCAAAAAAAGCTTTCCAGACAATTCCGATTATTTCAAAAAACAAATACGGTACAATTAATGAATAAATCCTTTTTACAATAAAATCCTTAACTGATGCGCTTTTCCACTTTTCATTATTCATCAGAACACCGTGAATTATAAAAAAAGCCGACATATGAAAAGCATATATAAACTCCTGAATAACTGAAAAATATAACTTGTCATACTGAGGATTGAGTACAATTAAAATATGACCCAGCACAACAAGGAAAATCAAATATGCTTTTGAGGTATCAAAATAATCTATTCTTTTCATTTTATTATCCACGACCCCTTTCCAAAAGCACAAACACAATTCAAATTTTATTACGTATAAGGTACCACATCAACAACAACTATCTCCGGCGGATTATTAAGTCTGGGAATATTGTGTTCAGAACCAAGCCCGGTTGATAAAACACATTTTGCCTGTGTTCCCGAGAATAGCCCTTTAGTATACGGCGGAAACCAACCGACATATGGAGCATATAAGCCTTGGTCAATTATAGGAATACGAATTGCTCCTCCATGATAGTGTCCTGAAAATACAATGTCAACAGGATATATATTGATATAATCCCAATCCACCCATTGTGTAGGGATATGATTAATTAATATTTTTAGTCTGTCTGTATTCTCAAAATCATTTGCAAAATCAAGCTCTGATTTCTTTTGCACATCATCCTGAGTAAACATACCAGGCTGACGATAGTAACCCATATAGCCGCCGATTCTTAGCTCTGAATCATTTACAGATACATCACGATAGGAATTATTCAGAACAACTGCACCTGCTTGCGTCAATTTATCTTCTAAATCAGTGCCAAAGCTTTCAATCCAGTCTACCTCATGATTTCCATAACCGTAATAAATGGGTGCTGCATCGCTCAGAGAAGAAATCAAGTCGGTTATAATATCAAGATTTTCTTCATCTCTGTTTATCATATCACCACTCATTACAATTAAATCAGGAGATTGCTTTTTTACTAAATCTATCAATTCCTCATTATTATCACCAAATTCAGCATTATGCAGGTCAGACAGTTGAAGAATCCTGATAGAAGACGTTACCGATTCCTCAACAGTATATTCGTTAATGGTCAGACTTTTTGATGATATGTAAAAATATCCGACTGTAACTACGATTACAAATAAAAATACAAACGATAGAATCAGTACAAAACGGATTATTTTTCTCATTTTTTCTCCTGTTGAAGTCTAAAATATCTTGATAAATTAAATTATCATTTGTAAGGAATTTCCGTAGCACAGATATGAAAAATTTTCTTGATTTATTATTTTGGAAACTCTCTATGCTTTTATCTTGATAATTTTCTGACAGTTTTGTCTTTGACTGCTGTCACCACATTTAAAATACCGTTTTTTATTTTGTACTTAAATAAATTACCGTCTAATACATAATTTATAATATTATTAATTCTCAAAACCATGCCTTTAGGAAAATTTAAATACATTAAATTATTTTCTTTTTTTAAGCTTTTTAGATTCATTCTCATGAAATCTTTATCAACAATTTCTTTATTAAATAAATCTCTGTACTCATTACAATCAAAAGTCTCTTTTTTATAATATACTTTCATCTCATGATACATTATCATATAATAAATAGCAGAAAAGTGCTCACAAAGATAATCCAAATCAGGATATCTTTTATAGTGTACCAATACAGCCTTTGCCAGTTCATTAAAGCGATTCAAATTACTTTTCTTAATATCATTTCCCATAATAGAATCATTTCGTCTCAAATAATTATAAAGGCAATCTTTCATTGCATACATCGTCTTAGTATGAACAATATAGCACAAATTGAAATACATATCCTCAGCAAAAATTCTGCTGTTGTCTTCAAATCTAAGCCCATATTTTTCAATTATATCTCTTCGATAAATTCTTGACCATGCTTCCCAGCCAACACGCCAATTCATAAATATTCTTAAAATAAAAGCGAGATAATCATCTTGCTTTTCAAACTTAAATTCTTTACCGGCGTCTGAATGAGTGAGAGCAGATACATTTTCATCTTCATCAATAATATTAAGACCAAACGATACAATATCGTAACCTTTTATTATAGTATTGTAAGCTTTCTCCAATAAATCAGGTTCAACAAAATCATCGCTGTCAACAAATATAATATATTGTCCGGTTGCATAATCTAACCCGGCATTTCTTGCATCAGATAACCCGCCGTTTTCTTTATGTATAACATAAATACGATTATCTTTTTCTGCATACTCATCACATATTCTGCCACAATTATCAGGACTTCCGTCATCAACAAGTATCAGTTCAAAATCAGTAAAGGTTTGATTAAGAATACTGTCAACGCATCTTTTTAAATATCTTTCAACTTTGTATATTGGAACTATAATGCTAATTTCGCACATTTTTATTTTCCTTCCCTAATTATAGGTATAACTACAAACTTATATAAGATGCCTTTTTACAAAATCCGTCAATTGAGTACTTGACACACCATCTGTATGAGGTAAATATACTATTTTAACGTCAAGAGAAGAAAACTGTTTCTCAAACATCTCCTATTGAGGCGTTCCCTTCCAATCGGATCCAACGAACATTTTATTGAAATGATACTTTTCCCATGCTTCAATCTTGTTCTTATTTTCCTGAATAACTACTTTATCCACATATTTTATTGCAGCAACGATTTCAGCTCTTTCATCATATGGAATAACTGGAAGTTTCTTTTTTTTCTTTTTGCACCAACTCATCTGTACTAACACCAACAATTAAATAATCACAATTTTCCTTTGCTCTACGCAAAACATTCAAATGTCCAATATGGAACATATCAAACACACCCGTTGTGTAGCCGACTACCATTTTCTGTCAACCTTCCTAATATTTATTTAATATATTGCTTTATCCATCCAACAGCTTGTTTAGCAGCTTTTCCATCATCAAATGGCATCCATACATCTTTTTTAAAATCAGATAACTTCTCCTGATAAACAGATTCATTAAAATTATTAATCAAAGTAATCAGTTCATCAACTGTATTACATTTAGGGAAAGGACAAATTTGATATAGATCGGATAAACCTCTTTTTTCAATGTATTCTTCATAGTCCAAAGTACATAAAAGCACAGGTTTATTCATAAGAGCAAAATCAAAAGTTATACCAGAATAATCTGTAATTAAGATATCAGATGAAATGATAAGCTCTTGAACATCAGGATAATGCGTTGCGCATATTATTTTGTCACTATACTCAATAAAATCAAACAGTTCTTCCGCATTTGGATGTAAGCGCACTAAAATTACAAACTTTTTATTGAATCTTGTTTCAAACGCAGAAATAATTTCTTTGAAGTCTTTCAAATACCCATCAATTGATTTATCATCACGAAATGTAGGTGCATATAAAATAATAGCTACATCCTTATCAATATCTAACGTATTACGTACTTTTGCTGTTATCACACTTGCGCAATCAGTGAATAATACATCATTTCTTGGTTGACCAAATTCTAATATTTCTGTTTTAGGATTTAACCAAAAATATTTTCTATATTGCTCGCTACACAAAGCACAGGCCGATATTATTGCATCACATTCAAATCCATCTAATTTTGCACGCTCAACGTATTCCTTATCAAGTTTGTCCTCCGCTTCGCCTTCGACTTTTTTAAAGCCCATACCACCATGCCAAGTCTGTATAAATATTTGTCCTTTGCGCTTGGGGATTCTCATTGACCATCTATTATTTCTAACTACAACTTTTGCTGTTGCCAATTCACGTGAAGCTTCATCAGAATAAGAAATTGCAGTTCTAACATAAGGAGGCATTTTAACCGAATCATTTTTCACAAGCCAAACTACATCCCACTTCAAATTCTGAGAAAAAATTTCTTCAGATATATATTTAGGATTATCTGCATAACCTTTACCATCAAAATTATCAAATACAATCTTATTATTCTGAAGCAAATTGAATTTTTGTAATAATACCTGCTGTTTTGCTTTTTTATCTAATTTAATAAATCGGGTAACTCTTTTTATTATATTCATATGTACTCCAATCAAACAATTACACTATATTATCTGAAACAATTCCCAATATACAAGCAACATTTAAAATATTCATAACCATGGACAATTGATCTAAGATAAATAAGTTTTAATTATATACCAATAGAACGTATTTTTTGACTTAGTATAATCATTGTGATGATTTAGCTTATGAAATTTCGATATTTTCATAATGTCATTCCATCTGTCTTGAGAAAACTTGTCGCCTAACTCAAACTGCAGTGTGTGTGGCGACTGGTTATTAAACACAGGAACCTTTTTCCAATCATCAGCATATCTTCGAGTAGAAATTGTAAAAAATATATGGAAAATAAAATAATTCTCTGCTTTGTCATGAGTTTTCCAATACTCAAATAGCAAATCTCTTGTAAGAACTAAAATTGGCTGATTGCTATGCGATGATATAAACCAATTAGAACAAACGATAGGCTCTATATCCATCCTTTTCAAATCAATATTCTGATATAAAAAAAGCGGAGCATTTGTAATGGAGTCCGGTATATCATCGGATGTACATAAAACAGTAGCATCCGCCCATATGCCTCCATACTGACATAAAAGTTGAATTCTCAATAAATCTGAGTAATGAGCATGACTAATCTTTCCTTCCTCATATTTCTTTTGAATATACTCCGGGAATACAACATATTGAGAAATATTATCATTCGACAATATTACTATTTCCTTGTGTGGGAAATTTTTTCTCATTGAATTGATACAAGCTTTTACCAAAGGCGGAGCATTATCTTCTCCTTGAAACCAGCAAATCCAAATCTTATTGCTTGCCTGAGATTTTTTCGTAATTTTTGCTCCACATTGAATCATATCAGCATATTTTTCTGTAAATTCATTGTATACATTATCTTGTTCAATCCTAGCAATAATATTTCGATTTTTTACTATAAACAAATGGTTTCGTATTCTGAATAACTTCAAAAACTGTAAAAAATCATGGAGCCTTCTTATATTAGTTTTGAAAAAGTTCATACAGCCCCTCCTTTACTCATTAACCTATTTTCTCAACTTCTGCATCTGGTAGTCTAATATTTCCCCAGTAACGCGTTGACCAAATAATATCATTATTATCGCAATCAATCAAACGTATAGGTATTCTTGCAGCAGGATTATCATAAGAATAATAATTTCCATTACGATCAAAAAATATAATTTCAAAGCTAAAACAATATAACCCACACATAAGTTCATCAGTATTAAGCTTGAATTGTATTCTCTCTTCTTCACCAATATTCAGATGGAATGTTTTTGACAGATAAGCGGCAATTTTTTCAGTGTTATTATGATCTTTTATTCTCATTACGCACTGAATTCCATCCATTTCAATTTTAGAACGAAGTGTCATCTCATACTCAATTTGTTCACCAACTCTAAACTCTGCCGTTTTTTTATTTAGAAAACGAAAATTTTCTACAAATATTTGTTTGCCAAAATGCAGATTTCTTTCTTTATTCTTATAATCATAGAAAACTGGGAAATCATCGGAATTACCTATACCCATATAAATATCAATGGCTTTTTCTACACTACCTTCAAAAATAATTTGTCCATGATCAAGTACAATGCATCTATCACATAACTTTCTGATTGTATTCATATTGTGACTAACATAAAGAACTGTTCGCCCATCCTGCTTAGCTGCATCACGCATTTTATCCAAGCACTTATTTTGGAATTTCATATCACCAACAGCCAGAACCTCATCCATAATCATTATCTCAGAATCAAGGTGAGCCGCAACTGAAAATGCAAGCTTAACATACATACCTGAGGAATAGCGTTTTACAGGAGTATCAATAAATTTTTCCATTTCCGCAAACTCAACAATCTGGTCAAATTTTTTATCAATCTCATCTTTTGTCATACCGAGAATAGCACCATTCATATAGACATTTTCACGTCCTGTCAATTCGGGGTGAAAACCTGTTCCTACCTCCAGCATTGATGCAATTCTTCCATTATAACCAATAGCTCCTTTTGTCGGAGCAGTAACACGGCAAAGTAATTTTAAAAGTGTTGATTTTCCGGCACCATTATGACCAATGATACCTACTGCCTCACCTTTTTTTACCTCAAATGATATGCCATCCAATGCAAGAAATCGCTCACCAATTTCAATATTAGTGTCTGAACCGATTTTACTGTTAGGGTCTTCTTTCTTGCGAATACGGGCCCACAAAGACTGTAAATCACCTTTAAGCGTTCCTCCGCCAATGGCACCTAAACGGTATTCTTTTGAAACATTATCAATTTTAATTGCAATTTCGTCCATAGAAGTACTCCTCACACTGTATCCATAAATGTCTTCTCAATTCTGTTGAATAAAACAACACCAATAAGGAATATTACAATGGTAGTCGCCCAACCAATAAAGTAATAATTCCATTCCATAGTTCCTATTCCCAAATATCCATATCTAAACAGATTTACAATAGAAGTTATCGGATTACACATATATAATGCATGCCATTTACCTCCCGGAGCAAATGCACCCATACTGAACATATCATACGCAATAGGAGAAGCATACATCCATAACTGAGTTCCAAATGCAACAAGCATTGCCAAGTCACGATATTTTGTAGTTAGAGCAGAAACGATAATACCAAATCCTAAACTAAGTACGGCAAGCTGAAGTATCATCAAAGGCGTCATTAAAATCCAAAGGTTTGGATGAACACCTTGTCCGGTTACAGTATAGTAGACAAGAAAAATTATAAGAAACACATATTGAATAGCCAAACCTATCATTTCTGAAAAAACTGTAGAAATTGGCATTACAAGGCGCGGAAAATATACCTTTCCCATTATATGGCTGTTCGCTACAAATGTATTTGCTGTCTGAGTAAGGCAGCTGCTAAAATATGTCCAAAGTATTGTACCTGAAAGATAGAAAATAAATGAGGGAATTCCACCCGGTGCAAGTCCGGCAATGTTACCAAACACCAATGTAAACACAACGGTTGTAAGCAACGGTTGTATAACAGCCCATATCGGACCAAGCACAGTCTGCTTATATTTTGAAACAAAATTCCGCTTTACAAAAAGAAAAATAAGGTCACGATATTCTAAAACCTGTTTTAATTTTAAATCAAACCACTTTGTCTTCGGCTGTATGACTGTTGAAAAATCTTCTTTCTTCATAATAACTCCCTAAAATTTTATCTTTTTCTTATTTTATTATACAACTTATTCGTAGAATCTGCAAGTTTAGGCATAAGTAATTGAAATTTCATATATAATCTGCCATGTCTATTATACCAACTCCATGAATTTTTTTCAAAGACAAGGAACAATGATTTTCTTCTGAGTTCATTATACTTTTTTCGGATTTCTATATTATCTTTAGCATATATATTCCATTTTTCTAATTGAGATGAAAGCCTACAGACAGTGTCATTTTTCCATTCTTCATATTTATTTCTCTTTGTAAAATGATAGCGATTAATTAACGCATCACCGTAATCTAACTTTCTTACATCAAATTTCCTTGACATAATACTTCCTTCACGCTGACGATAATAATACAGTTCATCTTCAATATAAGAAATTTTTTTGCATTGTGCAATTACATGATGAATAATAAATTCATCTTCATGCTGTTTACCAAAAGGAAACCGTAAAGTTCTAAAAATTTCTCTATTATAAAGTTTATTCATAGTAACTACGTAAGCACCGCTATTATGAATAAATAGATCTGCAATAAATTCATTTGAAGTGTAACATTTATTATGTGCTTTTTGATGCCATTGTTTGTTTTTTAACTGTTCACCGGAATCATACACACGTACATACTCACATACAGCTAAATCAGATTTATCCGAAACAATTCGTTTCATTAACACTTCATACATGGTTGGAGCAATGTAATCATCACTATCCACAAAACCAATATATTCCCCTCTTGCTATATCCAGACCCGCATTTCTTGCGTCTGAAAGTCCGCCGTTTTCTTTGTGAATAACCACAACTCTGCTGTCCTGTTTTGCAAATTCATCACACATTGCCGGACAACTGTCAGGGGAACCGTCATCAACTAAAATAAGTTCAAAGTTTTGATAGGTTTGCGATAAAATTGAATCGACGCATTCCTTCAGATATTTTTCAACCTTATAAATTGGTACTATAACAGAAATTTGGGGTGTATTCATACCCTTTGCTCCCTATAAAATATTTTTTTATAATCAATGTCTTATTTTTTGGTATAATGAATAAATATAAGGCAGAAAAGGATACACAAAAAATCTTATCATATTTGCTTTTTTTACATAATTCTTTTCTTTTACGCAGTGTAAGCTTTTCCTTACATATTTATCTTTGCAAACTTTAAAAACGCAACGCATCATACTCAATTGTATTTTAAAATTTTTACCTTTTGCTGTTGCAAAATAGTCGTCACATACATACATTGCATTATTCCATACACGCATTAAAAACAAATCATTATTTTCACCTATAACCTCTCCAATTTTCAAAACGCTTTTCATTGACCATTCAAATAATTTGGGTTCAAAAAAAGACGTAGCAGATAATGGGTTAGAACGATAAAAATAATTTGCATTTTGTAAAACTGTAACAGACTTACTTTGCAATAAATAATTTATGTTAAATAAAACGTCTTCACTACGTTTCATTTTCACATCAAAATTAAGATTATTTCTTCTAATAATTTCTTTCTTATATCTTCGACCCCAAATCATTCCTGTAGGAATATAATTAATTAACTCCGGACAAATACGAACTTCGTCCATATTTGTCTTAAAGTACCTTTGTTTATGCTCACCCCACTCAAAATTTTTATTCTGCGAATAGTAACCGCTAACGACATAGTCGTCATCTTTAGCTTCGTCAAAATATTCTAAATATGTATCGGAAACAAAATCATCACTATCAATAAAAGTAATATACTTTCCTTCTGCTTTTTTCATTCCCAAATTTCTTGCAGATGAAACACCACCGTTCTTTTTATGAATAACCACAATTCTACTGTCTTGTTTTTCAAATTCATCACACATTGCAGGGCAATCATCGGGCGAACCGTCATCAACTAAAATGAGTTCAAAGTTTTTATATGTCTGAGCTAAAATAGAATCGACACATCTCTTTAAATATTTTTCAACATTATATACAGGCACTATTATTGAAATATCAGGATTTTTCATATACTACTCTCCTATTAATTCTTCAATTTTCTCCATTAGCATTTTGTTCTCATTGTAAAACTCTGCCTTTTTATGAAAAAAGCTTATATCGTTAAATAACTGCGATGAATCAATAATTTTTTTTATGTTTTGAGCCAAATCAAATTCATCACAACTGCATATAATGCAGTTTTTCTGATTTTGAATAATTTCTTTTGCACCTAAAGTGTCAGTAGATAATATGGGTTTATCTAAAATCATAGCTTCTTTTATAGTCAAACCAAAAGATTCAAACCTGCTCGGCTGAACATACAAATCAGCCTGTTTTATATATGGATAAGGGTTTTCTTTCATACCCACCAAATTCACATATTCTTCCATATTTAATTCTGATACTGTTTTTTTAACCTCCGGCATAGCAGGTCCATCCCCTACTATCCACCAACATACATTGGCAAATCCGTCTTTTACTAACTTAGCACAAGCCTTAACTGCAAGGTCCATTCCTTTTTCATGAGAAACACGTCCAACCGAAACAATATTGAGCTTTGCTTTGTCAAATTTCTCAAATGTAGGTTCGGCTGCTTTTGCACGAATACCGTCAACATCCGTCAAATTGTGAATTGTAATTATTTTGTTTTCATATTTTGGTACAAATTTTCTTAGCTCCATAGCTTGATTTTCAGAAACAGCAATAATTTTATCACATTTCTTATAAGCAATCTTATCGTGATAAACACGGTGCATTGCTCCATGATGATAGAACATCAAATACCTGTCTGCCTTAACACTACGGATAGTAGTTTCTGCAACCACATCACTGTAAATTATTGCAGTGTCAAAATGTTTATCTTTCATCAAATCTCGGACAAAGCCGATATATAACCTATTTTCTATCCATCGAATTATCGGAACCGTCCACATCAGCATTTTGTGCAATCGGGACGGATTGTCAGCTTTTTCTGTTAGATGATATAATTTCTGATACTCATATCCGGTACTAAATGTAACGGTCTGCTCACGATCAATAATCAGCAATTGACACTTTGAATTAATCTGCTCTATCATATCCAGCTCTGCGTGTAACACTAACAAAGTAACATCATAAGTATTATAATCAAAATTATTTAGCAAGTTGACCAATGCTGTTTCTATTCCGCCAATCCAAAGTGCTTTTGTTACAAAAATAATTTTCTTTTTCATTTGACGCCAAGCATCCTTTTTATCTTATTTTTGACACGAATAACAAACTTTTTTCTGCGTTCTGCAGCAATCAATCTATTGTAATGCTTTTTACATTTTGAAATGCATTTAGCACTATCATCGCTATATGTTTCTAACATATTCAATAATTCAATTTGCTGTTTGTATTTCAACTCACGTGTATAACGAGTACCAAAGTGCAGCAAAATAGTATCTCCTTTTGGATCACATTCAACTCTTGCTCTTCCCTCAGTAATATCAATGCTCATACAGTCAACATATTCCCAATAACAGCATATCTTTTCTCTGTCAAATAAAACAGGGTGGCAACCATTGACAGCCATTGATAAGGCAATCAAAGGTTCATCGCCGGGAGTATCAAATTTTCCTTTAAATTTAAACTTATAATAATCTTCTACCAATGATTTTGCTGTCTGAAAAATCTTGTTGCACATTTCCCCTTTACGCATATAGTAAATTCCACCATGCAAGCCAACAATATATGAAACCTTACTTTTCAAATCACCCAGATTCTCATATTCAAACCAACCGGTTTTATCATCTAATGGAAGAGTTCTGCCAAAACACGAAAAATCATCAGCATTGTCAAAACAATCAAATATCTTATTCAAATCTCCAAAAGCAAGGCAGTCAGAATCAATAAAAATATTGATATCATAAGGTAGATATTCGCCTAAACTTAACTTATCCAGATAAGAATTATTGGCTCCGTTTTTTAGTATCAAAACATCATCAAATTCAGCCGTATATTCATTTTCACGGTCTGCCAAAATAGCAAACGGCAAAGGGCGATCACTGAAAAATCGATAAGAATGAAGCAAATTTTTTGCCAGTCGATAATAATCTTCACTGCCGGTTGCAAGCGTAATAAATCCTTTTGTTATATCCATATTAGTTCCTCTCTTCATACCATAGAAGAAAACAAAATTACTTTTCAAAAATACTTTTAGTCGGAAGAATTTTTTCAAACGACTCTACTAATCTGATTTTCAAAATTTCAAAATCAATTTCTTCTTCCGGATCATTCAGACAAATATAGTCATGACTTTGCTTTTCAATCGCCAAGCAAAGCTCATCAATTGTATTCTCATTTATCGAAGCAACTAAGTTATCTATTACCGCCGGTGAGAACTGACCACTTGCGATTTGCCACCAAAGTACTACCCACTGGTTCACATTATCGCTTGTACGAAAACGATCACGACAAGTAGATACCAGTTTTTCAGGTTCAGCTTCCCATATTTCCCTAAAACTTTCCTTAAGATATGCAGCAGGTGCATGAAGATTCTTAAATCCTGTAAAATAATCCGGATACAGTTTCTCTAAAATAAGAGTACGCAAATTGTCCTTCCAACGGTAACACTTATCTCTATATTTTTTCCCATACTTATTTACAGAATCTCTTTTTGGAAAATTAGCATTGATAATTCCGAGGTTATTAACCACAGCATGCTGCCAAGTGCCGATATTTCCAACCAATTCAACAGGCACTTCTCCACCGTAAGTACAAGGTAACCCATTCTTAAAGAAATCCTCCGGCTGAAATTTCCTGAGCATAAACATATCGTCATTAAAATAAACAAAATGCTCTGATAAATCAGGGATACGGTGTATGTTCATCTCTATTGTATGTGAGCTGAATGTCGGAAGATATTCCTCGGGAATAAATTCGCTATGCTTTACAACATTAAGCTTGGGAGAATCTAAATTCAAAAATTTCGGAGTATGCCCCCATGTTACAAAATGGATTTTTCTAACCCACGGAGCAAATTTTTCTACTGAGCGAAACCAATATGGCAATAATCCCCAATCACGATAACGATTAACCGAGTTATTTTCATTTTCCGTATGCGGTTGATATTTACTTTTTTCAGCCTGCCATGCAGGATCATTACCATCAACCCACAAGATGACAAAATCAATATCCATAATAAATCACCAAACTTAAGTAATTCTCTTTCCAACAAAAGGAACAAAACGCAAAAGCCAAACAATTACATTACTAACGACGAAAACAATCAAAATATCAAATGCCCACATAATTAGCGGATTGCCAAATCTGAATGGCATATATACGAGAAATTCATTTACTATTGCATGTACAAGATAAGCGCCAAAGCTAAGTTCAGACAGTTTAGTTATTATCTTTACCGATTTATCAGAAAATTTATGCTTACTAATTCGTTTTGTAAACAAAACATATATAGCAGAAGCTTCTATAGCAATATTAGGCATAAGATAACGTGTAAATTTATCAGGGTCACTGCAATTAATTGAGTGTCTATACAAAGTTATAAACCCAAGACCAATAAGAAAGGCGATAGCTACAGAATAAAGTAAAATTTCCATTTTTGTTGAAAGCTTATATTTGTAAAGATAGTATCCAAGTATGTAATATCCTGAAAATCCTAATGCAAAATGGAAATTAATTCTCACCGATACATATGATATTGTTTCACCGACAACAGGTATATCCACGCCACACAAAGTAATAAATTCAAATACGAGAAAAAGTAGTATAAACAGTTCCATAAGTTTCTTGCTCTCAACAATTTTTCGCAAAAACGGAACAATCATATACAAAAAAATCAACATATATAAATACCAAAAATGGTAAGGTCCCTGAATGAATTGTGTAATAATTCCTTGTATATTTAAATTGCTGTATATACCTGATAATATATAATAAGCTTGATAAACAACATCCCAAACAACAAAAGCAATTATAAGTCTGCAAACAGCCTTTCTTATTTTGTGAAAAGTCATTTCACGCTTGGGATCTAAAAAGAAACGTCCTGAAATCATAACATAAACAGGCACTTGCCAAGTTACTATTGCATTAATAAAAATAATTATATTATTACTATTGCCAATATTATTATTAAACTGGATTTCCAATGCGCCTATTGAATGGACGAGAATAACTGCAATCAATGCGATAATTCTCAATAAATCTAGTTCAGTTTCACGTCGTTTTATCATACTTTAATGACTTCCTTTCATATATTTTATCCAAACAGCAATTTTATGTCTAAGATAAACGTAATACTTATTAAAAATCAGATGGAAAATTTTCTTTTTCAAAAGTTGATTAATAAAAACCTGATTTTGCCGTGGCATATCAAAATTTCTATCAGAATACCAAACAGTAAAATCATCGCAAATTTTACAGATATCTTTTGATTTGGAAACTTTAATTTTATCATTTGCAAGAACAAGATAAAACGGAATTAAAATATCCATTAATAGATTTTGGGAAATAACAACAGTATTATCAGCATATAAAAGATAAAGTGTCTCTTCTATATGCTTAACCAGATATGATAAATTTTCAATTCGTTTTAGTCTTCTACCTGCGTTACCCTCATCCTCGGTTTGCCTATAATGATAAATGATTTCAGAAAAATTACAAATCATATCACAACAAGCCAAATAACGAATAGAGAAATCCAAATCTTCATAAATAAACATATCTTCATTAAATTCCAACTGATTATTTACCAAAATTTCTCTTCTATAAACTTTATTCCAAACCGGGCTTACGGCATTTACAGAATATAAATCTCGAAAAACATCAAGCCACTGTTTTTTGTTCAAACACCCATTAACAGGATACGCAAGTTCATCACGACGATAGCATTTTTCATGATAATAATAATCAAATGATAATCCATATATAGCTAAATCGATTTTTTTATCTGATTCAACTGATCTTAAAACTCTTCCTAACTTATCTGACTCAATACTATCATCTGCATCCAAGAAAAGTATATAATCTCCACTTGCTTGCTTAATACCACAATTTCTTGCAAATGAAACTCCATGATTTTCCTGATGTATGCAACGTACCTCCTTATTTTCTTGTTCTAACTTATCACAAATATAACCAGATTTATCAATTGAACCGTCATCAATTAAAATAATTTCATAGTCTTCCAGATTAACTTTTTTTATTGAAATTACACATGTATTTAAATATTTCTCACAATTATAAACAGGAACAATAAAGCTAAATTTACTCACATTCATTCAACTCCATATCAAAAATCAGGAAGTTACATCCCACATAAATCGGAAGTTAGTATAATCATCAGGCGCATAGGTAATCTCTACTCCTATACAGGTTTTGTTGTAATAATAAATTAAAAATGCTGACAAAGCAAACACTATCAACTGAATATTTTTCTCGTTAAGCGATAACACCGCTCCGTTTGCATCCGGTACAAGTGTTGTGTTATTTTCATCTTGATAAAACATCAGAGGGATAAATAAAACTAAAAACTGCAAATAACAATCCGCAAATCTTGTAAACAGATTGTCAAAAGAAGAAAACATCTGTAATATAGCACCGATTATAATAATATTAAACAACAAATTATAGTTTCTCTCTTTAAAGCCTTTAACTAAAATACCGCAAACCAAAAACAGAATTATTAGCAAAAATCTTCCGCCAATACCGCCTGATGATGTAAATGACTCATTTTCATAGTACACATCAGCCATAAAATTTACTATTTGATTTTTAAACAAGAAAACCACAGCGGCAAAAGCTAAATAACCAATAATAGTGTTAGTATTTAATTTTCTGTTGGCAACAAAATATGCCGGTAAAAATACAAGTGCAGGCATATGAATAAATCCTGCTAATAATACAAAAATCAAAAATTTAATTGGTTTTTTATCAAAAATACACATCATAGCACACATCAATACTGACATTACTAAGCCTTGTTTAATTGCTGAAAAGTCATAAATAACATAAAAAGCCATACAGTTCCACACCAAATAGCTAAGCCACGGCTTTGGTGAGTAACGATAAATTAAAACGGCTACAATCACCTGGGTGATTACAGCAAGTACAATCAAAAAAATCTGAAAATCACAATTAGTAAGACCGCAAACCAGTTTCATTAACCAATAGAAACCGGCATTTCTTCCCCCATGAAAGACATTGTTGCTAAACCAACCATAATCGCTCATTGTACTATATTCCCAAGCATATTTACGTAAATCGCCTGTAAGATACATATAACGAAAACCGCATACAAATGTATGTAAAACAGCCATTAAAATTATATAATGCTTTTTCTTCTCTCCTTGCTGCGGCATTATAAAACCAAAGACAATTACTGCTGCAACAATAAGCCAATAAACCAAAACGCCCATTTACTATTCCTCAAATTCCATATAAAAATCAATTCTCTTAGCTCAATCTACTCATGAAAAAATCTTCTGTCTCGGTGATAACTTTCTCTTTATAGAAATCGTATCCCCTATTTCTTGCAACATCAGCATATTTTTTCTCTAACTCAGGAGAATCAATTATAGTACGTATACCTTTATATAGACCATCCTCTGTATCATCAGTTATTAATCCATAATCAGAATCTCCAAGTAACTCTTTCATTCCTGTACATGGTGTTGTGACAACTGCTTTTCCTAATATAAGAGATTCCTGAATTACCGTACTTATTCCTTCATATATAGAAGAACATAATATAATTTCTGCGGACTTTATCCATGGATAAGGATTATCCGTAAATCCCTTTAACTCTACAAATCTTTGCAAATTTAGTTTTTTGATTTTTTGTTCAAGATTTTCCTTTTCGGGACCGTCGCCTAAAATATTTAAATGAAATTTATATCCGTCATCCCGAAGCTTTCCGCATACATCGATTAAATACGCAAAATTTTTCTGCTTTGTTAAGCGCCCAACCGCAAGAAGTCGTTTTTGTTCAGGCTTACAATTCCATTCAACTGTATCAGATGCTTTTTTTAAAATTTCATCCTCATCAATTACATTATATAATACCACAGATTCTGCATATTCTCCAAAAAGTTTATCAAAGCTTTTCTTTACGTCCTGCGAAACACAGACCACTTTGTCAAATTCAGAATAATATCTACCATATCTATCATCAGTTATTCCTTTTTTTTGCAAATCGCAATGAACCCACGCCAGTTTCAATGCGTTCTTATTTGTAGATGCTGACATCACTTTTGTTGCACCACACTCCAAATAAGCAACCTCAATATCATAATCATCCTTGATATAGAGCTGGTACGTTAGTTTAAACTCAGTGCAGAAACGGTACCAGTAATTCATAAGTTTCTTAACAAACTTTGTTTTACATCTGTTAATTGATTTATAATGAATACCATCTGATAAATACTTTTTGTGATCACAATCATCAACCGTCTGTACTGTTATATCAAATTTTGACTGATCCATATTATTTACAAGATTTCGCAGAACTTTTTCTGCTCCGCCCTCTGACAATCTCGGAATAAAAAACAATATTTTAATCATTAATGACTTCCTCTTATATGATAGTCTTCTTGATATAGATTACACAAGGTCTGTGCAAACATTTTAGAATCAAATCTCTTATCCTGCACAACCTTTGCAACCTCTGCTTTAGGTGCACGCTCCTTCATAACGGCTTTTTCCAAGGCATCTGCCCATACTGAAGCACCGGATTCCAGCGACAGCCACGTTACCGTTCCAATTCCGAAGTCAACCTCCGGAGAATAAGTGTCAGCAGAAACACACGGCAAGCCTGATGCTTGCGCTTCAATCATAACTAATGGCATTCCTTCATATTTTGAAGGCAATACAAATGCGCTTGATTTTCTCATTAAAACATCAATATCTTTTCTGGTGCCTAATAGCTTAATATATTCGCCTAAATCTCTATCCAAAATTTTTCTACGAACTGCCTCAACATCACAATCATCACCGTTCCCGGCACATAAAATACGGATTTTTCTGTTTCGTCTTCGCAATTCTTCTGCTATATCAACAAGAAAGGTTTGATTTTTTACCGCTGATATTCTTGCGACATTTATAATATTTTTCCAATCATCTTGTTCGCAAAACTCACCACTCTCAATGTTTTCATATCTATCTAAAAATTTAGCAGAATCAACTGAATTAAAAACAAGATGGTAAGATTGACTTCTTTGCTTTTTCTCTCCGTACAAGAATTTTCCTGCCCATGTTGAACAAGCAATCTGAACAGTGGAATATTTGTTAATCATTTTTCGCATAATCGCATTGTATGCAGAACGTACAGTTCCTCGTTTTCTGTCGGTTCCGTCGTCATCACACCAATTATGCGCGTGTACAAATCGACACGGTACACCGGCTTTTTTGGCAATATAAAGTGTTATACCACTATGAAATAATTCATGTGAGTGAACAATATCGTACTGACCTTCTTTCATAATTTGAAGCAAAGCGTTACAATATGGTTTAGGATTTTTCCAATTCATAGGGGGAATTAAAATAAATTTACAACCTAATGATTCAATTTCCTCTCGAAAGAAAGCACCAGGCATATCAGAAGTAAAATCAATTTGAAATTTCTCTTTGTCTGCGTTTCTTGCTAAATGCATCAACTGATTCTCAAGACCTCCGACATTCATTGATCCTGCAACCATCAAAACTTTAATTTTTTTCATATTTTATCTCCCAATTATTTAAACAACTTTTTGTAGTTAATTACAATTTTTCTACTTTACAGTCAACCATTTTATACTCTGTTGTTTATATAACCATATGTGGCATTTTCCTTATGATGAATGCTTCCAGGATTTCCTACAACAACACTATGAGATGGAACATCAAAGTTTACAAATGCACCCGGTGCAATGACAACATCATCACCAATCACTATCTTACCAACAAGTGTTGCATTAATACCAATATAAACCTGACTGCCAATTATAGGAGAACCTATTTTTCCAATACCAACAGAAGTGCCAATTGTGCATCCTTTATGCAAATTAACATTTTCTCCAATAATACAATCGCTTCCAACGGTAATATTATACGGATGTCCCAAGTATAACCCTTTTCCGATTTTTGCACTAGGACTTATTTCTAATCCATATTTTCTAGAATAACGATAGCATAGAATCTTTCCTAAAAAATTGCCTTTTTCTGCTTTTCTCAACCAATACAAAAATCTAAGATTGTGACGAAATATCATATTTTTGAATTTTTGACAAAGAAATTTATTTTTAGTTCCAAACATTCTAAAATAATCGTCATTAAATACATTCATAATTTTTCTCCAAAACACTGAGATAAAATTTTTCTAATTTTTTTGAATTATCATGTATGTCAAATCCTGATCGTTTAATTTCCTCAAATGTGTTTCTTCTTTGTAAATGTGCATATTTCAGTAAATTTTCAGCCCAATATTTTGCTCCTGCATCCAAAGGAACTTGTAAAACCAAGTCTTTTGTTTTTTTGCACTCAATAGGAACTTTATCAGAAATAAAGCAAGACAACCCGGCAGCCTGAGCTTCGATATTTACTATGCCAAGTCCTTCAAATAAAGAAGGTAATACAAATATATCCATAGCTTGCAAAACCTGAGGCACATCATCACGAAGCTCCGCAAAAATCACCTTATCTGAAAGCCCCAGACAATTCACTTTATTGCGAATGTTATCCTGAAGCTCTCCGACGCCAACTAAAAGCAACTTGCTGTGTGAATTAATTTTATTAATTTCAGCAAAAATATCAATTAAAAAATTATGATTTTTTTGGGCATTAAAACGTCCGATATGACCAACAACAAACTCATCCTGCTTAATTCCGAATGATTCACGCATTTTTATTCTAACATCTGTATTATAAACATATTTTTCAGCATCAATAGCATTATTTAAAACAGAAAACACCTCGGTACCAAACATCCATTTGCCGGCTTCCTGACTGCAAGCAAACAGATGTGTAGCATACTTTGAAATATTTTGTTTAAAAAACAGTTTCAATAGATATTTGCTGTCTTTTACCTGATTACTGTTATGAGAATGAGCTATTCTAACAGGTACACCGTTCTTTTTTGCATATTTCAGGGGAATTCCTGCCATACAATCCAAATGGGAATGAACTATTTTGTACTCAGTATGTTCTTTAAAAAATTGATTCAGTTTACTTAAATATGCAGAACCAAATGGATTAAGATTTGGAAGATGAAAGATTTTTCCTCCCAAGGCTAAAATTTCATCATCATAATCCGCTTTAAAATCTCGATGCGTTAAAAAATCAAACTGAACCTTACTGCGGTCAATATTTCTATAGTAATTCATAAGCATAGTTTCAAGACCGCCGCGCCCCATATATGTAACCACATGCAAAACACGAATTGGCATACTTATTCTCTCCCTTTATAAAGCGGTTTCCAATAAAAATACAATGCTGTACCGGGAATAAGGCACATTAACGTCCAACATCGGCACCCCTTAGCCTTTTTCAACATTTCTGCTATACTTATTTTTGCAAAACATCCATAACAAACATAAAGCAAACCAGCTTTTATGCGTTCTTTTAACGCACATTTATGATTCATTCTCAGATAAGAGGTATACATACCTCCATGACAATTACGAATGCGCATTTTCTTGCCACTCTTGGTTAATCCGCCTTCCAAATATTCACATATGTAAATCGGTTTGTTTATATAAACACACTTTGAATCTACCCCTGCACGATACCACAGTGCAGTTTCAGCCAAAAAACGCTCCCCATCAAAAACAGGAAAAGGGTATTTTTTGAATAGCTCCGTACGAATTACTTCACAGCAATCACTTGCCACATTACAAATTCTTTTTTGATTCAGAACATCCATTACAATATCTTCCGCTTTCCCTTTTGCACAAATTGTTCCATCAGAAAGCTGCTTCAGGAATATTACTATACCAATATCAGCGTTAGCATCATATTTACTCCAGCCGTTAAGTACAGTTTCCACAGCATTTGAAGTCAACGTGTCATCACTGTCTAATATTAAAACATACTTACCGTGAATATAAGGATGAGCGGCATTCAGTGCAGTATGCTTGCCGCCATTTTCTTTCATTACATACATTGCTGAAAAAGGGAATTCTGCATCCAAAAGTGAACGCATTTCTGCTTCTGTGCCATCAGTACTGCCATCATCCACTATAATCCATTCAAAGTCAAAACAAGTTTGTTTCATCAATGATTGAAAGCACTTCTTTAATAAATCTTTTCGATTGTAGGTCGGAGTAATAATCGTTAGTTTGTGACTTTTTAGATTCAAAATTTACGCCTCATCTTTCCACAAAAGTATTACAATAAGGAAATATCAATTTATATTTTACCATTCATAGATCCCAAATGATAGATAAACTGTGTTTAAAAATTAAATATATTTTTAAATTCATTTTGCACAGAAGATGTAGTATATGACTGTACTTTTTTAAACCCCATATTTCCCATAGTCACAGCATCATCTTCAGAGGAGTAAATTTTATATATTTTTTGAGCCAAAGTATCTGAATCACCCGGTTTAATTAAGTATCCGGTTATATCATTATCAACCAATTCATTATGTCCACGGTTTTTAGTAGCAACCACAGGTTTCTTGCAAAGCATTGCTTCAAGGATATTTCGCGGCATTCCTTCTCTGTGACTGCATGAAACAACCATATTCACAGCAGGTGTAAGTAAAAACAAATCCTTTCTATAACCAAGAAACTTTACCACACCGTTCAAATCAAGTTCTAAAACCTGAGCCTTCAGCTGTTCTTCCAAAACTCCTTTACCTGCTAAGAAAACTATTAAATTCGGAATTTTATTTTTTAACTTTGCAGCTGCAGCAATCAATGTTTTCTGATCTTTATTTTCATTAAGTTCTCCTGTGCATAAAACTATAAACTCATCGCCACTCATACCTTCAGCACTAAGCCTTTGTATTTTTTCATCTCTGCTAATTGTATGATAGCACTCCGCACTTACACCAATACCATGAATTCGAGCAACATCACAATGAAATTTTTTACTTGCCAATTCATAATCTTCATTGTTTATCGTAATTAATTTGTCACAAAAACCAGCCATAAATTTTTCAATAGGATAAAACACCAGCCAATTAAGTTTCGGTGCTCCTTTATAAAAATGAAATCCGTGAACCATATAAAACACTTTTGTGCCGTTCTTTCTTGCTTTTCGGGCAGCAAGTCTGGTGGTCAGACCCATAACAGGCTCATTCGTCCATATTATATCATAATTGCCTGAGTTAATCACCTTTTTCATATCCTTGTAACCTTTAAAATTAGTAGGTGATACCGGACTGCGGACAAGACGTACCAAATGAATGGCATTAACATAGCCGTTTAATTTCTGTCTGACTTCCTCAATACGATTGCCTACTACTGAGCAAGCAATCTCAACTTCAAACCCATTCTCACTCAGATTTATGACATGCGGTACAAGAAACTGTATCATCATCAAATCTGTCGAAGTTACCAAAATGCGTTTACCCATTAATTTCTTCCTCTATTCTTGCGGCAATCTTTGCAGCAGATATACCATACTGTTCTCGAAGATACTGCTGATTACCGACACGAACTGCATACAAATCATTAAGTCCGATTCTTAACAAATGTGCCTTCTTGTTGGGCATCTCTGCCATAACTTCAGCAACTGCACTTCCAAAACCACCGACAATATTGTGTTCTTCACAGGTAACAACCAACTCAAAATTCTTGCTGCACTGCACGATAACCTCTTTATCAATAGGTTTTACTGTCGGGAACGTATAGACAGCAGGCTCATAACCCACTTTCACTAAAAGCTCATAAGCACCCTGAACTTCTTCAAATATAGCACCGGTAGAAAAAATTGCAATTTTATTGCCGTCTTTAACCTTTATCGCCTTGCCGATTCTGAAATTTTCAATATGATCATGAATACGCTTTTCACCGCCACGACCTAAACGCAGATAACAGGTTCCGGGATAAGATGCAATCGCTTTTGTTGCCTCTTCTGCTTCAACAAGATCCCCCGGAGCCATAACAACTACATCGGGGAGTGCACGAAGAATCGCTATATCCTCAGTCGCATGATGGCTCATACCAAGAGAACCATACACAAATCCGCCGCCGATGCATACTATTTTCACATTAGCATTGTGATAAGCACAGTCATTTCTGATCTGTTCCAAACATCTGAGTGTTGGGAAATTACCAATTGAATATGTAAAAACCGTTTTTCCTTCCAATGCCATACCTGCCGCAACAGTTGTCATATTCTGCTCCGCAATACCGGCATTTGTAAACTGATTCGGAATCTGTTCCCAGAAAGGCTTTAAAACGCCAAAACCTAAATCGCCTGTGACAAGTTCAATATTTTTATCTGCTTTAGCAAGCTCAACCAATGTTCTGACAAATGTATCTCTCATTTTCCTTCTCCTTACAGCCTGTGTTCTCTCTCATCTGTTCCGGGCTTTGCCGCTACCCGACGCATTTTTTCAGGGTAATCAGTGTTCCATGTATAAGAAAAGGTATGATCGTTTCCAATATCATCCTGTTCTGTCGGAAGAACAGGTTTTTCAATGCCGTTAGGAGTGTAGACATCCTCTACGCCTTCAGGCATATGCTCGTGCAGTTCATTGACTGCGCAGTCGTATTCCCAGCCGTCATGCGGAAAACGGTAATGCCAAAGAATATCATTCTGCATAAATGATACTCCGCAGCCCTTTATTGTGTTTGCAATGATAACGGTAGGCTTATGGCTCTCTGCTTTGGAATTTTCATCTGCCTGTCTGAAAGCCTCTCTTAATTCATCGTGATTATTTCCGTTAATTTCAATAACATTCCAGCCGAATGCCTTCCATTTTACACCGAAATCTTCAATTTCAAGGGTGTTCTCATTAAAATCAAGGCTCTGCATATGGTTGTGGTCAACTATGGCAACTAAATTGTTAAGACGAAAATGATTAGCAAATAATGCAGCCTCCCATACAGATCCTTCATCACATTCGCCATCACCAAGAACCACATACACCTTATGCGTTTTCCCGTCTTTTTTAGCCGCATAAGCCATGCCTGCTGCCGCAGACAAACCATGTCCCAATGAACCGGTAGAAAAGTCAACACCCGGCAAATGATGCGATACATGACCTGACAAACGGCTTCCGTTCTGATAATGAGTTTTCAGTTCTTCAACTTCAAAAAAACCGTTCTCAGCAAGTGCCGCATAAATAGACGCACCCGCATGACCTTTACTCAAAATAAAACGATCTCTATCATGCCATTCAGGATTCTTTGAATCAAAATTCAATATTTCTGCATAAAGCATTCCTATAATATCTGCTACAGACAATACTGCTCCGATATGAGAACCACCGGATAAATTCGTCATTTCAATACCGTGGCGTCTTATTTTCCAGGCTAATTGTTCACTTGTCATAATTGCTTCTCTCCCTAATTTTACATACCACTATTATATTATTATCTTGAAGCCTCATCCAAAATTCTCAAATCATCCGCATCTAACTTCCAGTCTGCGCCTTCAACATTACCGAGCACCTGATCCGGACGTTTTGCTCCGCACAGAACTGCTGACTCAGGCAAATAATCAAGAATAAAACGAATTGCCACTGCTGATACAGGCTTATCATATTTTGCAGCAATCTGTTTCATCACTTCCACGATTTCAAGATTTTTCATAAGCTTGTCGCCATGGAAATTTACATAAATATCCCGTGAACGCCTGTCATCAGATTTAAAATTCACATTATCCTTTGTATACTTTCCTGTAAGTATGCCCTGTCCAAGACTGCCCCATGTTAAAGGATTTACTCTTATCTTGTCGGATATATTAAACATATCTGTTTCATTTTTTCTGCAAGCCAAGCTGTATTCATCCTGAAAGCTTACAAATTTTCCAACATACGGCATAAGTTCCGCAATATCCTCATTATGTATATTTGACAAGCCGTAGTAACGGATATATCCCTTTTTCTTTAATCTATCCAATGCTTCAACTACGGCAGAAATCGGTGTCACATCATCACGATAATGAACCTGATACAGGTCAATATAATCAGTTCCCAGCCTTCTTAAACTGGCTTCGCAAGCCTCTGAAATCCATTCAGGGCTGTTATCATAAATTGTCTTACCGCCAACAATACGGACACCGAATTTAGTTGCAACAACAACATCTTTTCTACGTTCTCCCAAAGCCTTTCCCAAAGTTTTCTCGGACTGTCCGAGACCGTATGTATCGGCTGTATCAAAAAAGTTGACGCCCTGCTCCAAAGCAGTGTGTACTGCTTCTATCAATTCATCTTCCTGAACCGCTCCCCATCCGTAGCCGCCCATAGGACAACCACCCATACAAAGACGTGAAACAGTCAAATCAGAATTTTTTAATGTTATATATTCCATGCTCTCCCCTAAACGCTGTTAAATATGTTCTTTTTTTATAACAAATCCAAATGCTTTTATAAATACGGCAACTACTGTATTAAAAAATATGTAAACATCCGTCTTAAAAGAAACCGTATGCGCATATTTTACCCGAAGCTCATTTTTCTTCTTCAATACATATTTCTCATACATTTCATCAGCGTTATTATCACCGACAATTTCATCCAAATTAATAAACTCAACTGAGCTGTAATCAGTAATACCCGGTCTGACCTGCAAAATATCAAGTTCTTCACCATCATACTGATTATAATATTGAAGCAATTCAGGTCTTGGACCGATTAAACTCATTTTTCCAATAAAAACCTGCCCAAGCTGTGGAATTTCATCTAACTTTGTCTTGCGAAGCACATTTCCGATTTTTGTTATTCTCGGATCATGAAAAGCTGTAGTACCGCCTCCTATTTTATCAGCATTTTTTACCATACTTCTGAATTTACAAATTTTAAAAGGACGTCCTTTATATCCGCCGCGTTCAGCACGGTAAAATACCGGAAATCCGTCCTCTAAAGCAATAAAAATACTAATTATCAAGTAAAACGGCCATAATAACAACAACGCAATTCCTGAAAAGGTAAAATCAATAATTCTTTTTATATATCTGTTGTAAAAGCCATAACAAGCAAGCTTTTCTTTATTTGTTTTTTCCCCTACCTGACACATATATCTTCACCTCATATACCTTACGAATTATACAACATAATCTATAATTAGTCAATATAATACGTTATAAACAGCAACATTTAAAAATCATTCGCAATCTGTTAAATTTCTCAGACATATCAGTAAAAACACTGGGCGTCTCCGGCACCATCAAATGCCAACATATACAAAACAAACACAATATATATTTGTACATATTTATTGATAACTCCAAAATATGATCAGTTAATTTATTTACACAATAATTATAGCATTATTTGCTTGCAAAATCTATATTTCTTCTTAAATAGGAATAATATAACATAAAAATAATAAACTTTTGATAAAATGGCATAAATACAATTTAATCCGTAATAAATAAAAATTTCTATTTCTATTTGATTTGATATTCAAATTATGGTATAATAATCTCATAGCT
>DKZL01000050.1:75376-93952 GCA_002493635.1 Ruminococcaceae bacterium UBA7075
CGCTTCGCTTTTATGGTATAATAAAACAAATGCAAAAGCATAAAATCCACCGGTTAATTCGGTGGATTTTATACTAATCATAATATTCATATCTAATCAGGTATTTTCTGCAAGGTATTCTTCGGCAAAATGTACTGCCACAGCACCGTCAGAAACAGCAGTAACAACCTGACGAAGGGCTTTGGTACGAATATCTCCAACTGCAAAAACGCCCTCTGCACTTGTTCTCGTGCTCTCATCGGCAATTACATATCCGTTGGAATCGAGTGCTACGGAATTGTTAAGAAATTCTGTTGCAGGCTTTCTGCCAATGCTGACAAAAATCCCGTCACAGTTTATATTTGTTACTTCCTTTGTAGCTGTATCAGTGATTTTTGCACCAACAATTCTATCGTTGGCAACCAACTCCGACACAACGCTGTTCCAGAGAAATTCTACATTTGTGGCTTTCAACAATGGTTCATGATAAATTTTTGTTGCACGAAGACTGTCTCTGCGATGAACAATATATACTTTGGAAGCAAGGCGAGAAAGATACAGAGCATCCGCTGCTGCTGAGTTACCTCCGCCTACCACCACTACTGTCTTATCCTTATAAAATCTTCCGTCACAGTGAGCGCAGTAATGGATTCCCTTGCCGATGAGTTCTTTCTCCATAGGCAAACCAAGTTCACGGGGATTTGCACCGGATGCTATTACAATAGTCTTTCCATAAAAATCCGAGTCTGAACTCTGAACCTTTTTGATTTTTTGAGAAAAATCAACCGATGTTACATCTGCATACTCCGTTTTTGCTCCGAACCTCTCGGCACTCTTCTGCATTTTCATACCAAGAGCAAAACCGTCGATTCCTTCTTCAAATCCCGGATAATTATCAATATTTCCTGTCAGAGCCATCTGACCGCCTGCTGACATTCTTTCAATTACCAGAGCATCAAGTCCCGCACGGACTGCATACAGAGCGGCAGTGTATCCGGCAGGTCCCCCGCCTATTATAATCATATCATAAATATGTTGCATATTAATCACCTGTTTTATTTTGAATTACAGCATAAATAACCACTGAGACAATCAGACTGTACCAATGTCAAAGCAGATACGGAATAAATATTATTTGCATTCGGTACAGATATATTCCGGAACGGTTTTTTCGTTAATAGCTGACTCGTAAAGACGCCATCCGCCTGCAAGATTAAAACATTCATAGCCGTTGCCCTGAAGCATACAGCATGCAATATAACTTCTAAGTCCGCTGTGGCAGTGAACATATACAGGCTTATCCTTTGGAATTTCCGAGATATGTTCTCTTAAAGAATCCAACGGAATATTTATGAAACCGTCTATTTTTCCGCACTGCACCTCAGTTGCAGTTCTTACATCAAGAAGTGTAACACTTCCGTCACGGGGCAGTTTTTCAACATCATTCCAGAAAAATTGCTTTATCCTTCCCGAAACTATATTTTCACCAACAAAGCCGAGCATATTTACAGGGTCTTTCGCACTGCCGAAAGGCGGTGCATAGCAAAGCTCAAGTTCAGCAAGGTCAATAATTTTGGCGCCGAAACGGATTGCCGTTGCAAGCACATCCATACGTTTGTCAACTCCGTCGAATCCGACAATTTGAGCACCGAGTATTTTCAGAGTTTTTTTATCCCATAAGGCTTTGATTGACATATTAACAGCACCCGGATAATAAGAGGCATGAGAGCCTGCATAAATATAGGTTTTGTCATAATCTATCCCTGAAGTTTGTGCAATCTTCTCGTTAATTCCTGTGGTGGCAACTGTCATATCAAAAAGCTTAAGTACCGCCGAACCCTGCGTACCTTTATATTCGGAGCACAAGCCTGAAATGTTGTCAGCCGCAATGCGTCCCTGCTTATTTGCAGGACCTGCAAGCGGAATAAAAGCAGGCTTTTTAGTTATGAAATCCTCAACTTCTACTGCATCACCGACAGCATAAATATCAGGAATATTAGTTTTCATATTACGATTAACAATAATACTTCCCCGGTTATTGACTTTGATTCCGCATTCCTTGGCTAAGACAGTTTCAGGTCGAACACCGACAGACATAATAACCATATCTGCATTAATTCTGCCATTTTGTAAAATCACGGCGCAACTTTCAATTGCCTTTACGCCGTTATTCAAATACAGATTTATACCTTTATTTTTTATATAGCGATGCACATCGGCTGCCATATCAAAATCAAGCGGAGCAATCAGATGATCGGCGAGTTCTACAACAGAAACATCAAGTCCTGCTTCTTTTAAATTTTCTGCCATTTCTACGCCGATATATCCTCCGCCGACAACTACGGCTGATTCTGGTTTTGCTTTTTCGATATATTGCTTAATTTTTATGGTATCTGGAATATTGCGGAGTGTGAAAACAAAATCGCTGTCAATTCCGCTTATATTCGGTTTGACAGGTTCAGCACCGGGAGAAAGAATAAGATAATCATAGCTTTCTTCATAAACGGCATCGGTCTCAAGATTTTTAACGGTAACCGTTTTTGCATCAGCATTGATTTTTAAGGCTTCATTTTTCACTCTTACATCGATATTAAATCTTGCTTTAAAACTTTCAGGTGTCTGCAAAGTCAGATTTTCTCTTTCGGTGATTTTACCGCCGATATAATACGGAAGTCCGCAGTTTGCAAAGGAAACAAAATCTCCTCGTTCCAAAACGATAATTTCTGCTGACTCATCAAGTCTGCGCAGTCTTGCTGCGGCAGATGCACCTCCGGCGACACCGCCGATAATTAAAGTTTTCATATATTTTACCTCTATTCTGAAAGGAGTTTTTTTATGACACAAACATCGTTTGCACAGGTTTATAAAGAACTATTCCCGTTCTGGGATGAAATTTCTGAGTCCGACCGTGAATTTTTATGCCGGAATTCCTTTGACCTTACCTATCCAAAAGGAACAACGGTTCATAACGGGAATGAATGCTCAGGCGTTATTCTTGTTTGCTCCGGCAGTTTGCGTTTATACATTATGTCTGAAGACGGCAAGGATATTACGTTGTACCGTCTTCACAAAGGCGATATATGTATGCTGTCCGCCTCATGCGTTTTACAGTCAATTACTTTTGATGTATTTGTAGACGCAGAGGAGGACAGTGAATGTTATGTCATAAGCGGTTCGGCTTTTGCTGAAATATCCGCACGCAATCCGTCGGTTAAAATTTTTGCACTCGAAACCGCTGTAAGCCGTTTTTCGGATGTTATGTGGGTTATGCAACAAATACTTTTTATGAGTATGGATAAACGTCTTGCAATTTTTCTCACGGACGAAATGTCAAGAATTTCTTCGGATACAATTACACTAACTCACGAACAGATTGCAAGCTATATAGGATCTGCCCGTGAGGTAGTATCAAGAATGCTGAAATATTTTGCAAATGAGGGCTTGGTTGAAATTTCACGAAAAGGAATTAAAATTCTTGACAAGAAGGGTCTGAGAAAATTAGCCCTTTAACATTGCAAGTATCTGAGATTTAGGTCTTGCTCCGACAGACCGGTTTACAACCTTTCCGCCCTTTATAACAACAAGAGTAGGAATACTCGACACACCAAATTCGCCGGCAAGCTCAGGTTCGTTGTCCACATTGATTTTTCCTACGAGATATTGCGGATTTTCCTCAGCTATCTCATCTACTAATGGAGATACCATACGGCAAGGTCCGCACCAATCAGCATAAAAATCAAGAAGCACGGTCTTATCGCTTGCTTTTACTGAATCAAAATTATTTTTATTAACATTTAAAACTGACATATATTTTTCCTTCTTTCTTTCTTTTGTGTTTTTAGTATAACCTATTTTATTTTTATTTTCTGTGACTTAGTCACATTTTTTAATATATACGATTATATGATGAAATAAAAAGGCTCTATTCAATAGTTGGGATAGCAACAAATAGAGACTACAAAAGATGTGTTACAAAAAGCAAGTCAATCGCGGAATTGCAAAAGAAGTAAATCTTTTTCTATTACAACGAAAAAAATAACGCCCTCATAAAAAGGGCGTTTGGAGCGGATGATGGGAATCGAACCCACACGACCAGCTTGGAAGGCTGGAGTTCTACCACTAAACTACATCCGCATTTCTGCAACGGTATAATTATATCATTAAACCGTTGCAAAGTCAAGTGTTTTGATATATAAAATTCAAATTTAAAAATTTAAATTCAATCTAATATCATTTGATGATTAATGCAAAACATCAAATTGTCTGTAATTCAACCTTTTCACCGTCGCTTGTTGCGTGCATACCGCTCAATCCGCCGACTCCTGCGTTAATCATTGCATTTGCAATCTGCTCCTCGACCTCTCGTCTTATTGTATTGCGCAGGTCACGGGCTCCGCTGTTGCCATTGCACGATTTCTTTGCAATATACTCACATACCTTATCATCAAATGTAAATTTAATGTGCTTTTCCTCGAGTGTCGGCACATACTCATCAAGCATAAGTCCGGCTATTTTTACAAAGTCATCCTCATAAAGATTATTAAAAACAATTACCTCGTCAACTCTTGCAATAAATTCAGGACGCAAAAATTCTGACAATGCCTTCATAACCTTTTCTTTAGACGCATTTTCCTGAGTTTTGCCAAAACCAAGTGCACTTTCGTGGGATGTCGAACCTGCATTTGATGTCATTACAATTACAGTGTTCTCAAAGTTTACAGCTCTGCCGTGCGCATCAGTAACCTTACCCTCATCAAGAATCTGCAAAAGGATATTAAGAACATCAGGGTGGGCTTTTTCTATCTCATCAAACAGCAAAACCGAATAAGGACGGCGACGCACCTTTTCTGTCACCTGACCAGCCTCGTCGTAGCCGACATATCCCGGAGGTGAACCTATAATTTTTGACACCGAATGCTTTTCCATAAACTCTGACATATCAAGTCTTATCAAAGTTTCGGGAGTATCAAACAGCTGTTGGCTGAGCACTTTAACAAGCTCTGTTTTTCCCACACCGGTAGGTCCTACAAAGATAAAAGATGCTGGTCTTCTTCTTGGAGAAATCTGACATCTGCTGCGTCGGATTGCCGATGCAAGTACCTTCACGGCTTCATCCTGTCCGATAATCTTTTTCTTAAGTTCATCCTCAAGGTCAGCAAGTTTTGCAAGCTCATTTTCTCTGATTCTCGAGGCAGGAATACCGGTCCAAAGCTCAATTACCTTGGCTATGTCCTCTTCTGTTACTCTTGAAGTCAGACTTTCGGGATCAATGCCTGAAATTTCACCGTCAAGCCTTGCAAGGTCTGTATTTACCTCTGCCAAAGCCTGATAGTTAATTTCATCGGCAGTTGAAAGCTTCTCTTTTTCGAGCGTCAGTTTTTTTCTTTCATCAGTGAGCTTATCATAACGCTCCATATTCTTGTTGCGAAGTGCTGCACATGCGCAGCTTTCATCAAGCAGATCGATTGCCTTATCAGGCAAAAATCTGTCTGTAATATATCTTTCGGAAAGCACAACAGTCTTTCTTACCACATCATCATCAACAATCACTCTGTGATGATTCTCATAATAGTTCTTTACACCGGCGATTACATCAATAGTCTGAGCAATAGTAGGCTCGCCAACCTTAACAGGCTGAAATCTTCTTTCAAGAGCAGAATCTTTCTCTATGTATTTTCTGTACTCATTAAATGTAGTGGCACCAATAACCTGTACCTCACCTCGGGAAAGCGCAGGCTTAAGAATATTGGCGGCATTCATTGTGCCCTCGTTATCTCCTGTACCCACAAGGCTGTGCACCTCGTCAATAAACAGAATAATATTTCCGCTTTCTTTGATTTCGGAAACAAGGCCTTTAATTCTGCTTTCAAACTGACCTCTGAACTGCGTTCCGGCAACAAGAGATGTCAAATCAAGCAGCTGAATTTCCTTGTTCTTAAGACGCTGAGGAACTTCACCGTTGGCAATTCTGAGTGCCAGACCCTCAGCAATTGCAGTCTTACCTACACCAGGCTCACCGATAAGACAGGGATTATTTTTTGTGCGGCGTGACAAAATCTGAATTACACGCTCAATCTCGGTTTCTCTGCCTATAATACGGTCAACCTTGCCTTCTTTTGCCTTTCTTGTCAAATCCTCACAATAAAGGTTAAGATGCTTTCTGTTCTTATTTTTCTTTTCCTTTTTCTTTTTGCTGTCAGCACTGTCGCTGTCCTTAGCAACATTTTCAGCCTTGTTGCCGCCAAAAATATTATTAAAGAAAGCAGGAAATGCAGGAGCACCGTGTGCGAAGTCGTCATCCTCACTGCCATCAACCATATCGCCCATCTGTTCAGCCAGATTGTCGGCACCCAGTTGCTCCATAAGCTGTGAAAGATCTCCTCCCTCACCCATATTCTGCATTAAGGAATTCATCTGATCCTGAACATTTTCAAGATCTTCATCTGATATTCCCATCTTACTTATTAAATCCTCAACAGGCTTAATTCCCAGTTCCTTAGCGCAGGACAGACAATAACCTGCTGTCGGAGCATCAGAAGACGCTGTATTTGAAACAAAAACAACCGCCGGTCGTTTTCCGCATTTGCTACAAAGCATAATAATCTCCTTATATATAAAATACTTTCGTTAGTTCACCTATATTATATAGGCTGCAATACTAAATTTCAATGGAAATTTGTAATAATATATCATTTATTTTTGCTTTTTTCACTTTGAAGTCTTTCATTATATTCCTTAACAAGCTGAATATAAATTTTGCCGTACTGATATAAAGCAAAAATCATTGTAAGCGCTGTCACTGAAAGCAAGGTAAGATCAAGTGCAAAGTTTTCATAATTAAATATTGCCTTGAGGAACACAATTATAAATACCGAAATATAGAATACAACCGTACCGACCTTACCATACCACTTTGCCGCAGGAGGAGTAATGCCTTTATTAATAAGATCTGTGCCTCCTAAAAGCATAAGTACATCCTTAAGCAACAACACAATCAAGACCGGAAGTACAACCGGAACGAGAATAACCATACATACTACAACAACAAGAAGAGTAATCTTATCAGCAATCGGATCAAGAATTTTGCCAAGAGATGTCACCTGATTGAGTTTTCTTGCTGCCAGACCGTCAAAGCAATCTGACAGCCCGGATAATCCAATACAGATTGCCGAAGAAATATATTGTTCCTTCAAAAAGAAATATGCAAAAGGTATTATCAGAATGAATCTGAAATATGTTATCAAATTCGGAACTGTAAATAAATCAGAAATCTTAAAATTCCATACCTCTCTTTTATCTGTAGTTCTGCTATCATTTTCCATCCAATTCACCCTTAATTTTTTTAAGCCGTAAGGCTGAAAAATCTAAACAAAGAACCGTTAATCAGTTCGTTTGAAGTAATATCATTTGCCGTAATCTGCGCAATAATGCAGATTAAATTTACTGCAATCCAAACACACAGCACTCCATTCACTGCACCAAGCACTCCTCCGAAAAAGCCGTTGACCTGTTTCAGTACAGGTGCCTTAAACACTTTTAAAACAAGCCTGATAAGTTTTTTTATCAAGATGTATAAAACAATGAACAGAATAATCATCAGAACAATTTGCATTGCCGATACCGTCATTGTTCCAATCGTTCCTGAAATTACACTGCCTGCATTGCTTGATGTAAAATCATCAGTCTGTGACACATACCTTGTTACGGTTTCCGAGCCACCGCCAAATAATGAAACCAGCCATCTTATCCATTCCGGCAGCACTGATAAGCTGTTGTCAATTAAATAATCCAATCCGTAACTGCTCATATAATTATTGACGTTTTCAACAACAGTTTCTTCTATAAATGAATTATAAATCACCTGCGACAGCCAATCCGAAAGTCCGTTTGCCACTGCATATGCAACAAACAATCCAATTATTCCCAGAATAGTCCTTGCTATTCCGTGTTTTACACCTATAACAATAAAAAGAATTATAATTGCTACAATAATAATATCAGCCAGCATATCAATTCTCCTGCCCTGTAACAGTATCATCAGTAGATATATCATTCAAATTAAACTGCCTGATCTGATTTGCACTCAATACGCATACCTCATTATCATTGATGAGAATTATTTTTTTTGAACCTGTTCCTACACTGTGCGATGCCCTCTGCTTTCCGTCCAGATTATACGAATAAACAATGTTATCATCTAAAATGCCGATTACACCCTTATAAGAAGAAATCGACTCAGCAGAATAATCTGTATCAATGTCACATTTGTTATCTCCGTTGCTGTTATATTGCAGCAGAGCACAGCTTCTGCCGTCACCGCTTCTTGAAAGTGCTACAGTATAAGTCTGAGTGTCAGTATTAAAGCAGTAATTTGCAAGAGTGCGATCCTCATAGCTGTTTGTAACATAGTTCTCATCACCGTCTTTGATAATGTATGAAGCTGACTGACCGATTAGTGCTACCCTGTTATCACCAAGATATTCACAATCTATTATACTGTCACCGTTAATTGTATAAATGCTCTTTGGCTCCTCCTTGCTGAAATCAAGCAAATACACTGCGGTTTTTACTGCACCGCCTTCACTTATAATTCCGCACGCAACACCGCAGGAACCGTCACTGTTAAGTGCAACAGAAGTTATATAATATTCCGAAAAAGAATATTTAAATATCCTGTTATTACTTTTGTTATATACATAAAGCGATGATAAATACCCGTTACCTTCAGTTACAAGACAGTAAACTCCGTTTGAAGCTATATCGCCCGTAAAAATGTTTTCGCTTTCTTCACCGGTGTATAGCTTTTCATCAAAACTCTGAATTTGAAAGCCTGTACCGCCCAGACCGTAAGTAAGGTATTTGTTTCCACTTGATTTCATAACAGGTTTTGAATATCTGAGTTGTATATTAGCTACCTCACCGCCTGTTGAATTCAGCGTAACAAAAGATGTATCGGAGGCATATGCCACTCTTCCCTGTTCAACCGCTATGTTAGATGAAGCAACCTCTGAGCCTACGATATTGACAGGAAAACCGTTTCCTGCATTTCCGAGCACATCATATGTCCACCATGTTGAAATATTGTCCCAGGTCAGCTTGTCACGGTTGGAAAAAGCAAATACAATAAGACCTGCAACAATTGCAATGCACACGCCAATAAGAATACGTTTAATCGCCTCAGGACTTATCTCGGTTTTCTCCTGCTCATAGTCGTCAAGAGGCATATCCTCATAGCTTATAACATCACGCTCGGATTTTTTATATTTTTTCTCGCCATAGCGAGCTTTTGCCTTTTTAAACATTTTGTTCACTCCCTTTTTTGTGAACTTTCAGAATCATAATTTACCCTGTTTAAATACAGTCCGCATGCCTGTGCTGTCGGACCTGCAAACTTTCTGTTCTTTTTCTTAATAATTTCCAATATACCGTCTTCAGGGATTTTCCCCTGCTGGATTCTAAGCAAGGTTCCCACCATTATACGCACCATATTATACAAAAAGCCGTCAGCTTCAACTCTCATTGTAACAAGATTTCCGTTCCTTGTAACCTCAAATCTTTTTACTGTGCGAGTCATATCTCCGACTTCACGATTATCAAGCGTACAGAATGATGTAAAATCATGGCTTCCAACATAAGCCTGAGCCGCTTTATTGAGCATTTCTTCATCAATTTTATACCTATAATGAAGCGCATATCCGTCAAGAAAAGGGTTGCGCACCTCGTTATTCCAGATTTTATAAATGTACTCCTTGCTCACACAGCTGTATCGTGCGTGAAAGCTGTCATCAACCTGCTTGCAGTCAAGTACAGCAACAGACAACGGAAGCCAACGATTAAGTGCCGCCTTAAGCCTTACTGGTTCAATAGGATGCGACGTTTTAAGGCTTATGCAATACATATTCGCATGAACGCCGCTGTCGGTTCTGCTACATCCCTTGACATCAAAATCTTCACCGATAATCTTACCGAGGGCATTCTGAAAAACCTCCTGCACCGTCAATGCATTCTGCTGAATCTGCCAGCCGTGGAATTCTTTTCCGTCATATGAAATTGTAAGCAGTAAATTTTTTACATTACTGCCGGAAACATCATATTGCATACAATCACTCCGCTAATCATCAAAGCCACAACAGCAAATGCCGCTGCATCACGCTTTGTCATATGAAGAACCTTCATTCTTGTTCTGCCTGCGCCGCCGTGATAACATCTGCACTCCATTGCAGTAGCCACATCATAAGCTCTTCTGAATGCCGATACAAACAGCGGAATAAGAATAGGTATGAACGCCTTAACCCTCGTCACAATATTTCCTGAATCCATATCAGCACCTCTTGCCTTTTGAGCCTGCATAATTTTGTCAGTCTCCTCAAGCAATGTAGGAACAAAGCGAAGAGCAAGAGTCATCATCATAGCAACCTCGTGAACAGGGAAGTGTATTTTGGCAATCGGCTTTAGCAGACTTTCAATTGCATCCGTCAAATCCGTAGGCGAAGTTGTAAATGTAAGACATGAACTTGCCAGAATAAGGCAAACTATTCTTATTGTAACAAAGACCGCCCTGTTAATTCCGTTCATTGTAATGCTGATAATACCCCATTGCCAGATTGGCTCTCCTGTTCCGTAAAACAAATTAAGCACCGAAGTAATAAGGACAATCACAATGATAACCTTCAGGCTTTTAAGATAGATTTTCGGTGAAACACCGCTGATTAAAATGTAAAATAATGTAAATATTGTAACAAGTGAAAGTGACAGATAATTGAAGGTACAAAAAATTATTACCAAATATCCGATTAAAAGCAAAATTTTTGAACGTGGGTCAAGCCTGTGAATAAAACTGTTACCGGGATAAAACTGTCCAAGCGTTACATCTCTTACCATATCTTGCCCTCCTTTTTCAGCAGAGCAGTAATCTGCATCAAAGCATCGCCTACATTCAGTGAACCATCGTCCACATCATATCCTTTATCCTTAAGTATGCTCATAATTCTTGTGATTTGCGGAACACGCAGTCCGATTTTCTCAAGCTCTCTGCCGTGTGAGAAAACCTTTTTTGTCGTTTCAAACATCTCAAGCTTTGAGTTATTCATAACTATAATTCTGTCGGCAACTCTTGCAATATCCTCCATACTGTGTGACACCAGTAAAACAGTATTTTTTCTTTCTCTGTGGTACTGCATAATCTGACTTAACAGCAGTTCTCTGCCCATAGGGTCAAGTCCTGCTGTCGGCTCGTCCAGAATTAAAACCTCGGGGTCCATAGCGATAACACCTGCAATCGCCGCACGTCTTTTCTCTCCGCCTGATAAATCGAACGGAGATTTATTCAGCAGTTCATCTTTCAGTCCTGCAAACTCAGCAGCCTTTCTGACCGCAAAATCAAGCTCGTCACCGCTTTTGCCCATATTTTTCGGACCGAATGAAATATCCTTATAAACCGTTTCATCAAACAGCTGATATTCCGGATACTGAAACACCATACCGACTCTGAAACGGATTTTCCTTATCTCCTTTGGCTTTTCCCAAATATCTGTGCCGTCAAGCAAAACCTGTCCGCCTGTAGGTCTGATAAGACCGTTCAGCATCTGCACAAGTGTCGACTTGCCCGAGCCGGTATGACCGATAATACCGATAAATTCACCTTTTTCGATACTTAGAGTCACCTTGTCAACGGCTTTCTTTTCAAAAGGAGTTTTCATTCCGTAAACATAACTCAGATCTCTAAGCTCAAGGATTTTGCTCATCCAAGCACCTCCTCAAGCATAGACACGCAATCTTCGGTTGTTAACGGCAGTCTGTCAATCTTTACGCCGCAGCCTCTGAGCTTATATGCAAGCTCTGTCGCCTGCGGTACATCAAGCCTGTGCTTTTTCAGCAGTTCAACCTGTGAAAAAACCTCCTCAGGCTTTCCCTGAGTCAGGATTCTGCCATTATCCATAACAACCACTCTGTCGGCAAGCACCGCTTCATCCATATAATGTGTAATCAACACCACTGTCATATTCTTCTTTTTATTGAGTTTTATTAATGTTGACATAACCTCATTCCTGCCGTTAGGATCAAGCATAGCAGTAGGTTCGTCAAGCACAATGCACTCTGTCTGCATTGCAAGCACTCCTGCAATCGCAATTCTCTGCTTCTGACCTCCCGACAGCTTAAACGGTGCATTTTTACGGTACTCATACATGTCAACCGCTTTCAATGCTTCGTCCACTCTCAGTCTTATTTCCTGAGGCGGCACTCCGAGATTTTCAGGGCCAAAAGCAACATCCTCCTCGACAATACTTGCAACCAGCTGATTATCGGGATTTTGCTGCACAAGACCTACCTTGCGCCTTATATCATAAGTTTTATCTTCATCAGAGGTATCATCTCCGTCAACATACACCTTACCGCTGTCAGGAACAAGCATAGCATTAAAATGCTTTGCCATTGTTGATTTGCCGCATCCGTTATGACCGAGCAAAGCCACAAATTCACCCTTTTTAATATCAAGCGAAACACCGTCAACGGCATTCACTGCTTTTTTGCCGTCTTCAATTTCAGAGTATGAAAAACACACATTCTGTGCTGAGATAAATTCCATCCGATTACTTCTCCCATATTGCGGTTGAGCCACAAGGCAGCACAAGCCCTGTGTCAGTCACCTTCAAACCTATTTCATTACTTGACACCCTGCCGCCAAAATCATTTTTCAGCAGCACGCCAAGCAGATACTCCATAACAGCAGGCGAAAGTCCTGTTGTATATGAATTAAGTACAAAGAAGACAGGGTCATCACTCATAACCTGCTTACACAGTGTGACAAGAGGATAAAGCTGTTCTTCCAGTTTCCATATTTCACCGTTAGGTCCTCTGCCATAGGACGGAGGATCCATAATAATTCCGTCATACTTGTTTCCACGTCTGATTTCACGCTGAACGAACTTGACGCAATCGTCCACAAGCCAGCGGACAGGCTTGTCGGCAATGCCGCTTGACGCTGCATTCTCTTTTGCCCACTGAACCATACCTTTTGACGCATCAACATGACACACCGAAGCACCTGCCTGCATACACGCAAGCGTAGCACAGCCTGTATAGCCAAATAAATTCAGAATTTTAAGCGATCTGTTTTCCGCTTTTATTTTTTCTTTGGCAAAATCCCAGTTCACCGCCTGTTCGGGAAACACACCCGTGTGCTTAAAACCCATTGGCTTGATGTTAAAAACCAAATCTCCGTAATTAACAGTCCAACGGTCGGGTACTTTTCTGTACTGTTCCCAATATCCGCCACCCTTATTACTGCGGTGGTATCTTGCATGAGCATTATGCCAAAGCGGATTCTTCCTGTTTGTTGACCAGATAATCTGAGGGTCGGGACGAATCAGTATAACATCGCCCCAGCGTTCAAGTCTTTCACCGTCAGAGGTATCTATAAGCTCATAATCCTTCCAATTATCAGATAATCGCATTATGCTAATCTTTCCCTTACTACCTGTGCAGCTTCTTCTGCAAGGTTTTGAATTTCTTCAAGGCTTTCACCCTCAAGCATTACTCTTACAAGAGGTTCTGTACCCGATACACGAATCAAAATTCTGCCCCTGTCGCCTAAAATCTCACTGATACGATTAATTTCAGCCTGTACGCCCTCATCTGTGGAGAATGACTGCTTACCCTCGGCACTAACCTTAACATTAATAAGCACCTGAGGCAAACGCTCCATAACCTTTGCAAGCTCGCTTAATTTCTTGCCTGTACGCTTCATAATGCTAAGAACCATTGCACCAGAGAGTTCGCCGTCGCCTGTGGTTGCATAGTCAAGAAAGATAATATGACCGCTCTGCTCTCCGCCGATATTATAACCCTCTTTGAGCATAGCCTCAAGAACATATCTGTCGCCGACCTTTGTTGAAACAAAGTGCATATCGTTTTCGTCACAGAACTTATTAAATCCCATATTAGTCATAACAGTTCCGACAACGGCATTATTTTTAAGCACCCCTCTGTCCTTCATATCCTTGGCACAGATTGCAATAAGATAGTCGCCGTCAACCAGATCGCCGTTTTCGTCAACAGCCAGACATCTGTCAGCGTCACCGTCAAAAGCAAGTCCGCAGCAAAGATTATTCTCACGAACATACTTCTGTAGGTTTTCAATATGAGTTGAACCGCAGTCTTTATTGATGTTCACGCCGTCCGGCTTATCAAACAGCATATGAACCTTTGCGCCAAGCTTTGTAAACATCTTTTCGGCAGTTCGTGATGAAGAGCCGTTTGAGCAGTCAAGAGCAATCTCCATACCCTCAAGGTCACAGCCTACCGACTTTACAATATGCTCAATATATTCATCAACTGCATTTTCTTCCATAGTTACCGTGCCGATTTTACAATCGTCAGCAACAGTATAAGGCACAACACCGTCAAGCACGATTTCTTCAATTCTGTTTTCAAGTTCATCGGGTAATTTGCAGCCGTTAGAGCTGAAAATCTTAATTCCGTTAAATTCAAACGGATTATGTGATGCAGAAATCATAATACCTGCATCAGCACCGTACTTGCCCACAAGATAAGCAACAGCAGGGGTGGGAACAACACCCAACAGCTTAACATTTGCTCCAACCGAGCAAAGACCTGCAACAAGTGCGCCTTCAAGCATATCGCCGGAAAGCCTTGTGTCTTTGCCGATAATGAATGTCGGCTGTTCAACCTCTTTACTTGTAAGCACCATGGCAGCCGCTCTGCCTATATCCATTGCAAGATTTGGTGTAAGCTCAACATTAGCCACACCTCTTGCCCCATCAGTTCCAAATAATCTTCCCATATTTTTTATCTCCGCTTCATAAATTTATTTTTTATATTAAATTGCGACCCGAAGTTCAAACTTAACCTTATCGGTCAACTTCATTTTTCTCTCCGCTCAATAAGTTTGAATTAAGATGTAACCGTTGCGTCCCGAAGATGTACTTCGGTTTTATGGCGAACATCATCTTTTTCCTTAACAGTCCGTAGGGGACGGCATCCTTGACGTCCCTCACTTAAGTTTCTGCTAATTTTCGGGACGTCTGGGTATTCCCTTAATAAGGGAAATGCCCGCAGGGCAAAGGGTTTGCCGTCTTCGCAGAAGAGCCGTCCCCTACACAGAACTTCATTTATTATTAAAATAAACTATAATTTGTCGCCAACATCGGATACAAATCAGGCTGACTAAAAGGGATAATCATACAAAATTATATTATCAATAACAAATTACTATTACTGACCGTCAAGCAAACTCGGCTGCGTCGGCAATGCGTTCACTGTACCTTTCGGAAAATCATATCCCAGATGTCTGCACGCTTCAGCCGTAATACATCTGCCTCTCGGTGTTCTGCTTAAAAATCCTATCTGCAACAGATACGGCTCATAAACATCCTCAATAGTAATTGATTCTTCACCGATTGCCGCAGCTAAAGTTTCAAGTCCCACAGGACCGCCGTTATAGAATTTTATAATAGCCTCTAACATTCGTCTGTCATTCTGGTCAAGACCAAGCTCGTCTACTTCAAGCTTATCAAGAGCAGTTCTTGCAGTTTCAAGAGTGATGACGCCGTCGGACATCACAAGCGCAAAATCACGCACACGCTTTAACATTCTGTTTGCAATTCGGGGAGTTCCCCTTGAACGGGATGCAATCTCAAGCGCACCGTCGTACTCTATAGGCACTCCTAAAATTCCTGCACTTCGCTCAACAATACTTGCAAGCTCCTCGGCGGTATACAGCTCAAGTCTTAAAACAACTCCGAATCTGTCACGCAAAGGCGCAGTAAGCTGTCCTGCTCTTGTTGTTGCGCCGACAAGTGTAAATTTTGGAAGCGGCAAATGGTATGATGCCGCCATCTGTCCCTTGCCAGTGATAATATCAATTGCAAAGTCCTCCATAGACGGATACAGAATTTCCTCAACTGCTCTGCTCAGTCTGTGAATTTCATCAATAAACAGCACGTCGCCTTCATTGAGGTTAGTAAGCAATGCCGCCAGATCACCCGGTTTTTCAATAGCAGGACCTGAGGTAATTCTCAGATTTACTCCCAACTCGTTTGCAATAATACCTGCAAGAGTAGTCTTTCCAAGTCCGGGAGGGCCGTATAACAGCACGTGGTCAAGGGATTCTCCCCTGATTTTTGCCGCCTCAATAAACACCTTAAGATTTTCCTTTGCCTTCTCCTGTCCGATATATTCATCTAAGGATTTTGGTCGCAGGGGATTATCGCCCTCAACGACATCCTCGGGAATTTCTGAGGTATCTGTTATTCTGTTTTCAAAGTCAAATTCTTCAGAAAATTCAATTTTAGACATAAATTATTTTCTTCCCATCTGTTTAAGTGTCAAGGAAATAAGCTGTTCAACAGGAAGTGAATTATCCATTGCTGAAAGCACGGGCGACACCTCCGATGCCGAATAGCCAAGCACCGACAAAGCCTCAAGCGCCTTTGGAATATTACCTGTTGCCGCATTGTCAGCTGCAGCAGTTACAGCAGAAAGTCCGTTGTCGGCAGTTGCTGCCTTTGCAAGCTTGTCTTTTAGCTCAAGCACAATCCTCTGCGCCGTCTTTTTCCCAATGCCCGGAGCCATTGTAATAGATTTGACATCATCTGTTGCAATCGCCATTGCAATCTGCTTGGGTGACATAACCGAACAAATCGAAATTCCCGCCTTTGGTCCTACACCACTGACGGTTATCAGCGTTTTGAATGTATCAAGCTCTGTTTTTGTTGCAAATCCAAACAGTTCAACAGCATCCTCCCGAACATTAAGGTAGGTATAAAGCATAACCTCGGTATTAAGCTTAAGAGTTTTCAGTGTGTTTAACGTAGTCTGGCAGTTATATCCTACACCGCCGCACTCCACAACCGCACTTGACGATGTGGTATGTATAAGTTTTCCTCTGACGGAATACAGCATAATTATATTCCCTTTCTAAAGATTTCTCTTCTTAACGCAGAGCCTGCCGCCTGAGTATGACAAATGGCAATCGCCAAAGCATCTGCCGTATCATCAGGCTTCGGCACTTCATCAAGATGCAAAAGCCTTCTTGTCATCTCCATTACCTGTGGTTTTTTTGCCTTGCCGTAGCCTGTTACGGCAGTCTTGACCTGTAGCGGAGTATACTCAAAAATCGGTATTTTTAACTTTTGAGCCGCAAGCAGTGTAACACCCCTTGCCTGTGCAACATTAATTGCAGTTTTTTGGTTTGTCTGAAAATAAAGCCTTTCAATAGCCAGTGCATCCGGTCGGCAGCGATTTAAAACAGAATAAATTTCATCATAAATATATTCAAGACGTTCGTTAAAATCAGTATGCGCCTTAGTTTCAACCGCACCAAATCCCAGTGCCTTGTATGTATTTGATTTAAAGCTGATAGCTCCCCAACCGACAATAGCATATCCGGGGTCAATACCGAAAACTATCAAAACACAACCTCCAAAACCTCTTAAAATCACGCAAAAGGGTACAATAACACAATTTAATTGATTATACCACATTTCCTATTATTTATCAACGCTTTTTTAACATTTATAACCGCTCCATTTTTTGTAGCCGCTTCATAACTTTTATGTAAATTGCAACCGTTCTGACCCGAAGGTATATTTCGGCTTATCGGTAACCATCATAACACACTAATAAAGTTAAATTATAGTTTATGTTAGAAGAAGTTTTGATAACGAGAAAGGCTCATTTGTAAAGGAAGATTCCCTCACAGTGTGAGGAAAATGTCACAAAACAACAAAGGGAGACCGCCGCAGTAAGCGGCTGTCAGCAACATAAAAGTTGCCGACTATTTCAAGAAATGGCTTGTAGCAATAAAATCAGAAGTTCGTCCAAATACTTATCGCAGTTATAAGGGAAATATGGAAAACCACATTATCCCTTACTTTGAAAAGCTGGGTACTGAGCTTCAAGAGCTAAAGCCGCATCAGCTTTCCGATTATTACAAATCAAAGGTATGAGCAATATCCGTCACGACGATAAAACATCACCATCAAAACATATCAAAGGCGCTTGCTGACGCTGTAGAAAAGGGTTTAATATCAATAAATCCTGCAACATCCACAAAGACAGAAAGCAGTAATCGAACCTTGCCGATGATACCGCAGGTAAAAAAGATACTTCTTGAACAGAGGGAGCGTCAGATGAGAAACAAAGAATTTCTAAAAGACGCATATATCTCAACTGACTATGTTTGTACCTTTGATAATGGTAAGGAGATAACGCCTAATTATCTGACGAAAAAATTTCATACGCAGATTGAGAAACAAAACGATTTTCCGCAAATGAGATTTCACGATTTACAACATAGCGTTGCGAGTAATCTGTTGAATGATGGATTTACTACTGTTCAGGTTGCCGAATGGCTGGGACACAGCAGTTCAACAACCACATTAAAATTTTATGCTCACATTGACAAAACCTCAAAATTAGCAATTGCAAACAGCCTGCAAGCGGATTAATTTCTACACTTTTTCTACAATATTTGAAGCCACTGTAAACACCAAAATGGTGGAACTGATGTAAAATTCAAGAATTTAGAATTAAAACGACAAAATATATAGAAAAAAGGGGCTGTTGCAAATTAAT
>DKZL01000048.1:0-1280 GCA_002493635.1 Ruminococcaceae bacterium UBA7075
GGTGTGCATTATTTGACGGTTACCATTCAAGAAAGTTTTTAATGAATTAAACGATGAATTTATTAGTATAGAGAATTTCAATGTTGATGAAAATATTGATATTGACATTGAAAACATCAAGAGAGAAGTGCTTATGCGTATTGATGATAAAAACGGCAAAAAGAAATTCAGCAAAAAGTTAATTACCTTACTTGTTGCAGCAGCAATATTAATTACCGGTACAGTCGGAGCCTTTGCAACAGAAAGTGTACAGAGTATTTTCAAAGAGCTTTTCAACAACAGCGGTATGAATTCCGCAGGACTTTACGACGGCGGAAATGTAGAAATTGTCATATGTGATGACAGCCTGAATGTAGAACTTCTCGGAGTAACGGGTGACGGCGAAAAGCCTTACTCTGCAATTGAAGTAACTAAAAAAGACGGCAGTGAGGTAATAGATAAAGATTACAAATATCCGTTTTGGTTTGTAAATGATATGCCGGAGCAACTGCCGGAGGATAAAACCGTTGATAATAGACAAAAAACTTTGGAAGGAACTGCCATAGATGTAATTGTAAAATATGCGGACGGCAGTACTCAGACTAAAATCATTAATGTTGATTTTTATCAAATCTTTGAAAATGATAAGTATGGTTCTTCGCAAATTACATTTAGTTATAAAGACTAAATGTAATAATTTAATACAATAGAAAACATTATTTATTGATTAAAAATCTTAATAATTGCTAAAAAGTCACTTACATAAAGGTGGCTCATAAGCTGACTTTGTTATTTTTTACCTAAAAATTACATTTTGTTTTGTTTAATATTACAAGCAGTTAAGAAATAATAGCAAATAATAATCTTTTTTTAAAGAAAAATTGTCAAATTAAGCCATAAATGTTCTATATATAAAATATTGATAATATTAATTGGCTTATCATACAAAAAATATTACTATTTTTTTATTTTTCTTGAAAAATGAAAACAATATGTGTATAATAGATGTATAAATTTGAAAATCGTGTGAAAATAAGTTTTTTATATGTATTGAGGGGTGCTGAAATGAGCTGTTTTTCAAAGGTTGTTGATCGGATGGTCAGTGAGAAAGTTCCACCTAAACGCAGAAAGCGTCTGGTGATTTTTCTTGCTATTATCACCCTGCTTTCAATGACCACTGCTACAGTTGCCTGGTTTACGGTCAATACATTTGTAGGTGTTGACAATCTTGATTTGCACATCAGCGTCAGCGCACAGCTAAAGGTCGCAATGCAGGACTTCGGCACTGATTTGGACAAATA
>DKZL01000048.1:1598-3299 GCA_002493635.1 Ruminococcaceae bacterium UBA7075
CGTTCATATCTTGAGTTTGAGTGCTACTTTATTGCTACTGAAGAAATGTGGGTTCATCTTACAACCGAAAGTGCTGAGCAAAATAAAGATACCGGCACAAAGGTTACGACAACCTCAACAGGACCTAAGGCGGATGTAGTAAATTGCGCAAGGGTCGATTTTACAACAGATGAAAGCGGTACAGCAATTTATGAGCCAAACAAAGGTGCTGCTGTAAACAACCAGAATACATTTGATCTGCCGAGCGGTACGATGGTTTATTCAAACAACACACGCATTTTCCATATTGATCAGCTCAAGCCGACCAAGGTTACAATCAGACTCTGGATTGAAGGTAACGATCCGCAGTGTGATGATGACGTTCAGGAGGCTCAGCTCGGTGTTCAGCTTGGCTTTATAGGATGCGATGAAAATAATCAGCCGATTTCATAAGAATATAAAAATGACTAAAAATAAATTTATGGAGTGATAACATTGTTCGGAAAAAATAAATCAAAAATTGAACAGCCGATTACTCCGGAAGAGTTGAGCAGGCTTAATGATAAACAGATTGCTGACTCTGACATAGAACATTTTCATGTTAAAAATGACTCAATAGAAATTGTTAAATATAGAAAGCGCAGAAATAAGCTGAGAATTATCCTTGGTGTGTGTGCAGTTATTCTGTTGATTTTGTTCTTGGTTTCAATGCTTGTTACACAGTGGGGCGACCTTATCATAAGTGTTGACTCACCTGCCGTAAAAAAAGGTATTGTTTTGAGTGAAGATCCCGAATTTAAAACGCAGAGTGCGTCACTTTCGGCTCTGAAGGTAGAAGATGTTACAAATATTACATATTCGTGGTTGCCTCTTGACCTTGACACAAGCGAAAATGGTTCACATAACGGTGAAAATTATGTAGCCTACACTTTCTATTGTAAAAACAACGGTCAGGTTGAACTTAACTATGACGCAGTGCTTGAAACCACCGGTGTTGCAAAGTCGGCTGACGAAGCGATGCGAGTTATGGTTTACAAGAACGGCGAACCTGCAATTTATGGAAAAGGCAAATATAAGGATCGCAACACAGCCGAAACCGATTGCACAAAGTTTGAGACTGAGTCGACGGTAATGACAACCCGAACAGAGAATTTTAAGGTTGATGATGTTGACAAGTATACAATAGTAATGTGGATTGAGGGTAATGACCCCGAGTGTATTGACGACATCCGTAACGGTCATGTCAGAATGAGAATGCTGTTCAGCGTTGATGAAGACGAAGAAGAAACAAATCCATGGTGGCCGTGGTAATAAATACAATTAACAATTATCAATTAACAATGAACAATTAGTTTTTTAACTTAGTTTATGTTTATAGATAATAGTAATTGAATACGGTTGTATACTTAAAACTAAATTGAAAAAGAATATACTTCTTGATAAAAGCAAGGAATTTGCTTTGAGGACAATAAAATTATATAAGTTTTTGACGGAACGAAAAAAAGAATTTATTCTATCAAAACAAGTACTGCGGTGCGGAACAAGCATTGGTGCAAATGTTAGAGAAGCGGTTGTGGCACAGTCAAAAGCTGATTTCTATGCAAAGCTACATATTTCTCTAAAGGAAGCGAACGAAACCGAATATTGGCTTGAATTATTATATGAAAGTGGTTATATAGATGAAAAATCTTTTACAAGCATTTGTTCGGATAATAAGGAATT
>DKZL01000048.1:3561-4381 GCA_002493635.1 Ruminococcaceae bacterium UBA7075
TTGTTAATTGTTAATTGTTAATTGCAATGGTATTATGTGCACAAAGCACTGATATAAAAATCAAACTCCCTATGGTGTTTTAGGGGCAAAAAAATTTTTAGGAGGAATTTCTCTATGAAAACAAACGCAAAGAAGAGAATGTTAATCTCTTCAGTAGCAATGCTTCTTATTGCTATGATCGCACTCGGAACAGCAACATTTGCTTGGTTTACATCAAGCACAACTCCATATGCTGATAAGTTTAGTGCAACAACAACAAAACAAAGTACACTTCTGCTTTCTGCTAAAGACAGAACTACTTGGCAAACACATCTTGAATATGACGTTAGCAATAGAACAATGTTTCCTGCTTCAGGTAACGGTACTAATTGGGTAAAAGGTAATTCAAATGAACCTTTGACAGGTGCAATTGATAGTACTTCACTTAAAGCTGTATTGCCTACTCCTGATCCTGAAATTAAAGGTAAGATTGCTGACTATGTATATGTTAATGAGCTTAACATTAAGAATAATGGTACAGCAGGTGTAACAAATATTAAAATTTCATTCACATTAAAGCATGATACAAGTAATACTAAAACTGATGCAAGCTATGCTCGTGTAGCACTCGTTCCTATTGATGGAAAAACTGTTGGTGGGGAAGATCTTACTGCTATTGCAACAGGAAATGTTTATGCTCTTAACGAGACTCCATACAAACCTATTATTAATATAAACGGTGACGAAGGTGCTTCAATCACTCCTTCAACTGCATTTTCAGTAGATGTAACAGCAGCTAATGAAGTACTTAAGCCTGATGCTATTAAATACTACAAATTAT
>DKZL01000006.1:0-163 GCA_002493635.1 Ruminococcaceae bacterium UBA7075
ATTGAATTTATAATTTAGCACCATTTCGTAGGGGCGGATAGTATCCGCCCACAAGGTTATTGCTATTTTTTTCGGGCGGATAATATACTCCTCCGAGCACCTTGTCCGCCCCTACGGGTGTTCATATTAAATTAAACAGAACTTTTCTTCAACATTCGTAGGG
>DKZL01000006.1:481-6378 GCA_002493635.1 Ruminococcaceae bacterium UBA7075
ACGACCCCTGTGTCGTTCCTAATGTAGAACATTACTATTGTTGGAGTCAGGAACGACACGGGGGTCGTTCCCTACGGTGGTTTATTAAAAGTTTTATTAAACCGCAAAACTATAATTTAACTTTTATTAGTGCATTATGATGTTTATATAAAATTCAAAGTTCATCTTCGGGTCGCAACCGTTACATACTAAACAAAACTTCTGAAGCGACTAAAATTAATCAAAATTCCCTGTCTGATACATTATTATTGAAAGTGCGGCGAGCGGTGCTGTTTCGCATCTCAGAATTCTTTTTCCGAGTGTTGCCGTGTTGCCGTTGCTTGCAACGATTTTATCAACCTCATCCTGTTCAAAACCGCCCTCACTGCCTATGAAAATTCCTATTGATTTCGGTGTATCCGTCAGAATATTTTTTACTGACTCACCACCCATTTCATAAAAAATTATAGTTTTGTCATTCTCTTTTGCAAGCTCAGCGGCTTTTGAAAAAGTAACGCACTCGCACACCTGCGGAATAATTCCTCTTCGGCTCTGCATTGCCGCCTGCAAGGCAATTTTCTGCCAACGCACCTGCTTTTTGGCAAGCGATTTTGCATCGGGACGTGAAACGCATCTTGCACTCAACACGGGCACAATCCTGCTTACACCAAGCTCAACGCACTTCTGAATTATATAATCCATTTTGTCGCCCTTTGGAAGAGCCTGATACAGCGTTACCTCAATATCAGGCTCATTTTGGCATATACTTTTTTCAAGAACATCGACTGTTACACATTCAGCAGTGATTTCAGAAATTCTGCAAAGGCACTGCGTTTTGTCGGGAGTAACAAGTGTAATTTCCTCACCCCTGTTCATTCGCAGAACCTTTGAAATATGCTTTGCACTTTCGCCGAAAAGTGAATATTTTTCGGTTGCAATGTTGCTTTCTGTAAAAAACCACGCCATATAAAAACCTCGTTTCAATATAATGCCCGATATTCTGAATAAACTAATAATAATATACCAAAAATTAAAAATAATTGCAATAAATAAGTATTGGTGTTAAAATACAATTATTAACTTAATAATTTAATATAGTAGGAGTGAAATATAAAATGGTGACATTAACTGACCTTGATATTATCAGCCTTATTCGTAAAAATAACTTAAATGCCGATACACTTCAGGAGGATGTTGTAAGACTTCTGCTTGAAAAAGGGCTTAAGGTTGCCACAGCCGAAAGCTGTACAGGCGGACTTTTAAGCGAGAGAATAACAAGAGTCAGCGGCTCAAGCTCTGTTTTTGAGTGCGGAGTTTGCTCCTATGCAAACAGTATTAAGCAAAAGGTGCTCGGTGTGCAGGAAACAACTCTGTCCGTATTGGGTGCAGTATCTGCCGAAACAGCAGTGCAGATGGCTGAGGGTGTAAAAAAAATATCGGGAGCAGACATCGGAATCAGTACAACGGGTATTGCAGGCCCTACGGGAGGAACGCCGGAAAAACCCGTCGGACTGGTATTTTTAGGTGTGTGTACAAATTCGCAGTCTTATGCATTAAGGCTGGAACTCGGCGGCAAAGAAAATATGAAAAATTCCCGTGACTACATCAGAAAAGTCACGACTGACGCGGCTTTGTTTACTATTTTAGATGTAATTTTGAGTAAAAAATAAGGATTTTTTACTAATTTGTAAATGTTTTAAAAAATTCTTGTAAAATAGAATACAATATGATAATATATAAATATTACTATGGAGTTGTACGGGCGTTTTTTGCTCTGAATCCATAGATTTAAAAATTTAATATCCGTCAGAATGGAGTTGATTTTTATGGCAAGAAGTGCAGGTGTATTGCTTTCAATTACTTCACTTCCTTCCCCCTACGGTATCGGCACAATAGGCAAAGAAGCAAGAAAATTTGCTGACTGGCTTAAAAAATCCGGTCAGACAGTCTGGCAGATTCTTCCTGTTGGACCGACAAGCTACGGTGACTCACCGTATCAGTCATTTTCAACCTATGCAGGCAACCCCTATCTTATTGACCTTGATACGCTCAAGGACGAGGGTCTTGTAACTCAGGAACAGCTTGACAGCTTTGACTGGGGCAACAATGATGAAGAGGTTGACTACGAGAAAATTTACAACAGCAGATTTGAAGTTCTAAGAATTGCATACAAGAACTTCAAGGCTGAGTGCGACCAGAAGGAATTTAATTCTTTCAAGCGCAAAAATTCAAAGTGGATTAAAAACTATGCGCTTTATATGGCTGTAAAGAAGAGCTTTAATATGGTTTCGTGGACAGAGTGGCCTGATGAAGAAATCAAAATGCACGAAGAGACAGCTGTTAAGCGTTATGAGCGCAAGTTAAAAGACGATGTTGATTTCTGGAAATTTGTTCAGTTTAAATTCTATGAGCAGTGGGAAAGCTTCCGTGCTTATGTAAACGGACTTGGCATTAAAATACTCGGTGATATGCCTATTTATGTTGCAATGGACAGTGCAGACACCTGGGCTAATCCCGAACTGTTCCAGCTTTATGATGACGGTGATCCTATAGCAGTTGCAGGCTGTCCGCCAGATTACTTCTCTGCAACAGGCCAGCTTTGGGGAAATCCACTTTATGATTGGGATTACCTTGAGCAGACAGATTATGAGTGGTGGTTTGAGCGTATAAAGGCTGCTTCAAAGCTTTATGACATTACAAGAATTGACCACTTCAGAGCTTTTGCAAGTTACTATTCAATTCCGTTCCCTGCTGAAAACGCAATTAACGGCGAGTGGGTTGACGGACCTCGTATTAAGTTCTTTGAGATGATGGAAGAAGCACTCGGCAAGATTGAAATTGTTGCCGAAGATCTGGGTACTCTTACACCTGATGTAACCGAGCTTATGCAGCAGACAGGTTATCCGGGAATGAAGGTACTTGAGTTTGCATTTGACAGTGGTGAAGAAAACGACTATCTTCCGCACAAATATACAGAGAATTGCGTTGTTTACACAGGTACTCACGATAACGACACTGTTATCGGCTGGGCAGAAACTGCAAAGCCCGAAGACATTAACTACGCAAGAAGTTATTGCCGTATGCCTGAGGATGAGCCTTTTAACTGGGGACTTATCCGTACTGCTTACGAAAGCAAGGCAGGTATGGCAATTGTACCTATGCAGGATATTCTTGGTCTTGGCAAAGAGGCAAGAATGAACATTCCGTCAACTCTCGGCGGAAACTGGGTATGGCGACTTAAAAGCGATGCTCTCACTGATGAGCTTGCAGATAAATTAAAATCTATGTCTGAAAACAGCGGACGACTGGAGGATTAATCAATGGGTAATATTATGGAAAAGCTTGAGCTTACAGCGCAGTCTATGTACTGCAAAAAGGTTGAAGAGCTTACTCCTGCTGAGCTGCATCTTTCACTTGGCAAGGCAGTAATGGGCGAAATTGCAGACAACTGGGCAGCAAGCAAGGCAAAGCATAACAGCGAACGCAGAGCGTATTATTTCTCTGCTGAATTCCTTATGGGCAGAATGATGTACAACAACCTCTACTGCCTTGGTATTCTTGAAGATGTTACAAAGATGCTTAAGAAAAAGGGCATTGACATCAATGTATTTGAGGATATTGACGACGCTGCTCTCGGCAACGGCGGTCTTGGCAGACTTGCTGCATGCTATCTTGACAGTGCTGCAACTCAGGAAGTTCCTCTTGACGGTTACGGCATCAGATACAAGTATGGTCTTTTCAAGCAGCTCATCGAGGACGGTTATCAGAAAGAAATCGCTGACAACTGGCAGAAATTTGAAGATCCTTGGTGCAACCGTGTTGAGGATGAGGCTGTTACAGTAAGCTTCAAGGATCAGACAGTTAAGGCTGTTCCTTATGATATGGCTGTTATCGGCTGCAAGACAAATAACATCAACACACTCCGCCTTTGGCAGGCTGAAGCAATCAATGACTTTGATTTTACAGCATTTAACAATACAGAATATGACAAGGCTGTTAAGGAAAAGAATGACGCTGAGAATATCTCAAAGGTTCTTTATCCAAACGACAACCAGTATGAGGGCAAGGTATTAAGACTTAAGCAGCAGTATTTCTTCTGCTCAGCTTCTCTTCAGGACATTATGCGCCGTTACAAGGCAAAGCATGGCAATGACTTTAGCTTCTTTGCTAAAGAGAACGCTATCCAGCTTAACGATACACACCCTGTATCATGTGTACCTGAGCTTGTAAGACTTCTTATGCTTGAGGGTATGAACTTTGACGAGGCATTTGAAATTGCAAGAAAGACATGCTCATATACAAACCACACTGTTCTCGGTGAGGCTCTTGAGAAGTGGCCTGCTGACCTTATGACACAGGTTATTCCTGAGATTTATCACATCATCTGCCTTATCGCAAACAAGTGTCAGGAAGAGCTTACTGCAAAGGGCGTTTCTGAAGAAATGAAGGCTAAGATGCGCATTGTTGACGGCAACCTTGTTCATATGGCAAGACTTGCAACATATGCTGCAACATATGTAAACGGCGTTGCACAGCTTCACACAGAAATCCTTAAGGATGATGTTCTCAAGGAGTGGTATCAGGTATATCCTGAGAGATTCCAGAACAAGACAAACGGTATTACACAGAGAAGATGGCTTGGTCTTTGCAACCCTGAGCTTTCTGCTCTTATCACAGATAAGGTTGGTTCTGACGCTTGGCTTACAGACCTTTCACTTATTTCAAAGCTTAATGATTGCCTTGACACAAGAACAATCAACAAGTTCAATACAATCAAGAAGAAGAAGAAACAGCAGCTTGCTGAGTACATTAAGAAGATGGATGGCTTTGATATAAATCCTGATTCAATCTATGATGTACAGGTTAAGAGACTTCACGAGTACAAGAGACAGCTTCTCAACGCTTTCTCTATTATGACAATCTACTTCAGACTCAAGGACAAGAAGCTCACAAACTGGACTCCTACAACATTTATCTTCGGTGCAAAGGCTGCTCCTGGTTATGCAAGAGCAAAGGCAATCATCAAGTATATCAACGAGATTGCAAATCTTGTAAATAACGACCCTGATACAAAGGATCTTCTTCAGGTTTACTTTATTTCAAACTACAATGTATCATACGCAGAAAAGATTGTTGTTGCTGCTGATATTTCAGAGCAGACTTCAACAGCAGGTCTTGAAGCATCAGGTACAGGTAATATGAAGTTTATGCTCAACGGTGCAGTTACACTCGGCACATATGACGGTGCTAACATCGAAATCGCAGAGTGTGCAGGCGAAGAGAACGAGTATATCTTCGGTGCAAGAGTTGAGGATATTGAAAAGCTCAAGAAAGAGGGATATAATCCAAAGGCTCTTTATGACGCTAATCCTGAAATCAAGAGAGTTGTTGATACACTTATCGACGGCACATTTGACGATGACGGCGCACAGGGCGAGGGCAGCTTCAAGGAGCTTCACGACGCACTCCTCAAGGGAACATCATGGCAGGAGGCTGACCACTACTTCCTCATCTATGATCTTCCGCTCTATGTTGACGCAAAGATTAAGGCTAACGCTGATTATGCTGACAGAAAGGCTTTCGGCAAGAAGTGCCTTATGAATGTAGCAAACGCAGGCAAGTTCTCATCAGACCGTGCTATCGTAGAGTATGCTAAGGAAATCTGGCACACAAGCTACAAAAAGTAATTTTAGTCCGGTAAATCAATATTATAAACCGCAGAACAAAACATCGCTTTTGTTCTGCGGTTATTTTTGTTGGTTCTATATTTAGTTGGGGTAAAAATATAATATGATTATCCCTTTTAGTCAGCCTGTTTTGTACACGATATTGGTGACAAATTAAAGTTTTTTAGCCGCTTCATAAGTTTGATTATTATTACAACTTATATTCCCGAAGATGTACTTCGGTTATTCGGT
>DKZL01000028.1:0-34530 GCA_002493635.1 Ruminococcaceae bacterium UBA7075
CTGTTGTAGGAGCTTCTGTTGTAGCAGGCTCTTCAACATAACCTGTAAGTACCTTAACCTCTTCAATAGTAGCAAGAGTTCTGTCAGCTTCTGCAAGTTCAGCCTCTTCAGCAAGCTTCTCTGCATAAAGAGCATTATACTCATCAAGAACTTCCTGAGCTGTAACCTGGAATCTGTCATCATTCATCATACCCTGAATGTTTTCAGGAGTTACATACTTTGAATTCACCTTGCTCTTAGCATAGTTGCCGATAAACTGAGCAATAGGCTGAGCCTTTGGTCTGTGAATAGGAAGATAGTCATTAACGATTTTACCTGTTGATGTAATACCAAGAAGAGGACCATACTTAGCATCAAGGGAAGCTTCTTCCCATCTTGCTTCAGCATCCATCTTAGATGAATCTTCTGTGTTCTCTGTCAAATTGCCGGTAACATAAATTGTACCGCCATAGCATTCAGTAGAAAGTGAAACATTACCTGTCTGCTTAGGAGCAATTGTTTTATCACTGTAAATGCAATGGAAAAGAACGCCGTAATCACATTCGTCTTTGATTGGTCTGCGAACTAATTCGCCTTTTTTGCTGAATATTTCAACATCATTAAATGTTGCAATACCTTTGGCTGCATCATAATTTGCTTTTTCATTCTTGTTGCCCCAAGCAACTTCAATGTAATCGTCATCGCCATAAACATTATATATATGGCAATAAACTGCTTTAATTTCCCCGGCATCTGTCCAGTCACTGGGTACTCTAAAGTTAATTGTTGGATCTTCTGCAGCAGCAACAGAAGCAAATGACAAACCTGTGATACAAGAAGCTGCCATAAGCACTGCAAGCAAAAGACTAACAATCTTTGATGATTTTCTCATCATTTTTTCCTCCTTAAAAAAATTTTTCTCAAAAATTGAGTATATTTGAGCAATACTATTATATATCAAATGATTTCATTTTACAAGAGCTTTTTGTTAAATTTGCTTTAAATTTTTTCTAACTTCATTTTCATTATATATAGTAATATTATTTGCAGGCTAAAAACATCTATTTTCTTGACATAAAGGCATTTTAATAGTATTATTTTCTTGTATATTTTTCTAAAAGTGAGGATTAAATATGGAAAATTCTAAAAAAACTATGGAAAAAGTTGTAGCACTTTGCAAAAACAGAGGATTTATTTATCCGGGTTCGGAAATTTACGGAGGTCTTGCCAACACCTGGGATTACGGTCCGCTTGGCTCAAGACTTAAAAATAATGTAAAGGATACATGGAGAAAAAGATTTATTCAGGAAAGACGAAACAGCTATGAGGTTGACGCTGATATACTAATGCATCCCCGTGTATGGGAGGCAAGCGGTCACGTTGCGTCTTTTTCAGATCCGCTTCTTGACTGTAAGGAATGCAAGATGCGTCACAGAGCTGATAATCTTATTGATGATTTTAATCCGGACGCTCATGCAGACGGTATGACAAAGGAAGAGATGTTTCAATATATAAAGGATAACAGCATTCCCTGTCCGAACTGCGGAAAACACAATTTTACTGATATAAGAGAATTCAACCTTATGTTCCAGACATTCAGAGGCGTTACAAATAACAGCAAAAGCGTTATTTATCTTCGTCCTGAAAATGCTCAGGGTGAATATGTGAATTTCCTTAATGTTCAGCGTACAATGAGAGCAAAGCTTCCTTTCAGTATCGGACAAATAGGCAAGGCTTTCAGAAATGAGATTACTCCGGGTAATTTCACTTTCAGAACTATTGAATTTGAACAAATGGAATTTCAGACCTTCTGCAAAGAGGGAACCGATACAGAACTGTATGATTATTTTAAAGCGTACGGCAAAAAGTATTTTGAAGATTTAGGCATTGCGCCGGAGCATCTGCGTTTTCACGACCACGAAAAACTCGCACATTATGCAAAAGCTGCCTGCGATATAGAATTTTTGTTCCCATTTGGCTGGGGAGAAATTAACGGAACTCACAACAGAACAAACTTTGACCTTACAAGACATCAGGAATACAGCGGTCAGAAAATGGATTATCTTGATCCCGCTACCAATGAAAAATTTATTCCGTTCATTATTGAATCAACCTACGGTCTTGACAGAACCGTTCTTGCTCTTCTTTGCGAAGCTTATGATGAAGAAGTTATTGACGCTGAGAAAAACGACACAAGAGTAGTTCTGCACTTAAGTCCTGTTGTTGCACCTTACAAGGCTGCCGTTCTTCCTCTTTCCAAAAAGCTTTCTGAACAGGCTTGGGAAATCTGCGAAAAATTAAGCAAATCATTTATGACTGATTTTGATGAAACAGGTTCAATCGGCAAGCGTTACAGACGTCAGGATGAAATAGGCACACCGTTCTGTATTACCTATGACTTTGATTCTGCCGAGGACGGTTGCGTTACGGTCCGTGACCGTGACACAATGCAGCAGGAAAGAATTTCTATTGATAAGCTTGTTGATTATATTTCCGGTAAAATCAGCTTTTGATTATAATAAATATAAAATATTTGACTAAAGTTAAGTATTATGCTACAATTATCCCATAAATTATGGGGATTGGTAGATATGATTAAAAGGTTTGCAATCATTCTGTCTTGCTTTTTTGCGTTTTCTATATTTCTTATCGGATGCGGTAACGATAAAAATAACGAAATTATCGGGGACTGGGTACCTACTACAGCTACAATTAACGGAACAACTGTTCATTATTCATCTCTGGGACTTGAAGATGACCAATTTTTTCTTACATTTAATTCCAATGGTACCTGTACAGTTGTCTTGACCGGTATTTCCCACAACTGCACATATACGTTCAATGAAACATCCATTGACATTATTATTAACAATGAGGAAAACAAGCTGGGATATGAAGCAGGAATAATTACCTATTCTCTTGACTATGAAAACAATCCTATGCAAATCAGTTTTACTAAAAAAAGATAAGTTTTTAAAAGCAGCCCGATGGCTGCTTTTACTTTTTGTCTGATTTTTCAAATACTTAACAGACTAAAGGCACATTTCTTTATAAATCGTTAATCACACAACAGACAGTAAAATTTAGTATAAACCTTGAAAAAATCTGAATTTATTGTATAATAAAAATGTTATATTTAATTATAATGAGTATTATGGAGGATTATTCTATGGCAGACAATAAAAAAATGGTTGAAGCCATTACAAGCAGAGATGAAGACTTTGCAAAATGGTATACTGACATTGTAAAAAAAGCAGAACTTATAGATTATTCAGGCGTTAAGGGTTGTATGGTTATCAGACCGTACGGTTATGCAATCTGGGAAAATATTCAGGCTGACCTTGACCGTCGTTTCAAGGAAACAGGTCACGAAAATGTATATATGCCGATGTTTATTCCCGAAAGTCTTTTACAGAAGGAAAAAGATCATGTTGAGGGCTTTGCCCCCGAATGTGCATGGGTTACAGTCGGAGGTCAGGAAAAGCTTGCCGAAAGACTTGCAGTGCGTCCTACTTCCGAAACACTCTTCTGCGAGCACTACAAAAAAATTATCAACACCTACCGTGACCTCCCAAAGCTTTACAATCAGTGGTGCAGTGTTGTAAGATGGGAAAAGACAACACGTCCGTTCCTCAGAACCTCTGAGTTTTTGTGGCAGGAGGGTCACACAATGCACGAAACTGCCGAAGAGGCAAAGGAAGAAACCTTGAGAATGCTTAATGTTTACAATGACTTCTATAAGGAAAGTCTTGCTATTCCTGCTGTTATCGGCAAAAAGACTGAAAAGGAAAAGTTTGCCGGTGCAGAAGCAACATACACTATTGAACCGATGATGCACAACGGCGTTGCTTTGCAGGGCGGCACATCACATTACTTTGGCGACGGTTTTGCCAAGAGTTTCGATATTACATACACAGGCAAGGATAACAAACAGCATTATCCGCATCAGACATCCTGGGGTGTTTCAACTCGTATGATCGGTGCTATTATTATGGTACACAGCGATGATGACGGACTTGTTCTGCCGCCGAAGATTTCTCCGATTCAGGTTGCCATTATTCCTGTTGCTCAGCACAAGGAAGGCGTGCTTGAAAAGGCTTATGCGCTCAAAGAAGAACTACAAGCAAACTTCAGAGTAAAACTTGACGATTCCGACCATGCTCCGGGCTGGAAATTTGCCGAGTATGAGATGAAAGGCGTGCCTGTAAGAGTTGAAATCGGGCCAAAGGACATTGAGAAAAATCAGTGTGTTGTTGTTCGCCGTGATACAAGGGAAAAAGCATTTGTTCCGCTTGAAAATCTCACGGAATTTATTACTGAGCTTATGGTTACAATACATAATGATATGTATAACCGTGCTCTCAAAAACACAGAAGAAAAGACATTCACAGCTACAAGCTATGAGGAATTCCTTGATACAGCAAAAAATCATCCGGGCTTTATCAAAGCTATGTGGTGCGGAGAAACTGAATGCGAGGAAAAGATTAAGGATGAAACAGGCGGTGTAAAGAGCAGATGCATTCCATTTGAAGAGGAACATCTCTCCGATACCTGCGTATGCTGTGGTAAACCTGCTAAACATATGGTATTCTGGGGCAAGCAATATTAAGCAGCCGGTGGGCTGCACTTATTCGTGCAGACAGCATCATATTTAAATACACTTCTATGCCCGAGTGCAACCGACCGGCCGAAGTTAAAACTTCGGGAATAAAACAATTAGTAACATCAAACCTTTGAAGCGGGGATAAAATATGCCGATTAAAGTTAATAGTAATTTGCCTGCATTTAAGGTACTTGAATCCGAAAACATCTTTGTTATGGCTGATGAGGTAGCCCTTAAACAGGATATACGCCCTCTTAAAATTTTAATTTTAAATCTTATGCCTACAAAGATTGAAACTGAAACTCAGCTTCTCAGACTTCTGAGCAACAGTCCTTTGCAGGTTGACATTGAACTTCTGCAAATGGCATCTCATAAATCAAAGAACACCTCTCCCCAACACCTTACCACCTTTTATAAAACCTTTAATCAGATTCAGAATGAAACATTTGACGGTATGATTATCACGGGTGCACCTGTGGAACAGATGGAATTTGAAGAGGTTGACTACTGGGATGAGCTGTGCGATATTATGGAATGGTCAAAGCACAACGTCTTTTCAACTTTCCACATTTGCTGGGGTGCACAGGCAGGATTGTATTATCACTACGGTTTAAAAAAGCATATGATGAGCAAAAAACTGAGTGGTATATATAATCATAAAATTCTGAATCAGCACCATCCATTGATGCGTGGATTTGACGATACATTTGTCATACCTCACTCCCGATATACTACTGTTTATGAAGAAGACATCCGCAAAATAAATGAGCTTGAAATACTTGCGACCTCAAAAGAAGCAGGCGTCAGTATTGTTTGCAGCAACTCAGGCAGACAGGTTTTTGTTACAGGTCACGCTGAATATGACAGAGAAACACTTGCGAATGAATATTTCCGTGATCGCAACAAAGGAATCAAGCCTGCACTGCCGCACAATTATTTTCCAAATGATGATATTGAACAGACACCGCCAATGAAATGGCGCAGTAATGCAACATTACTCTACACAAATTGGCTTAACTACTTTGTATATCAGGCAACTCCGTATGATTTGCATGATTTGCTCGTTAAATATCCACATTAAAAAACAGGGATGATCATAAACAGATCATCCCTGTTTTTGTTTAATAAGAAAGGTTCTAAAATTTTGTTGAGGTAAAAACAAACAAAGCCTAAATAAAATTATGTGTAGGGGACGGCATCCCTGACGTCACTCATTGAATTTGTGCTTGTATTCGGGGCGTCTGGGTATTCCCTTAATAAGGGAAATGCCCGCAGGGCAAAGGGTTTGCCGTCTTCGCAGAAGAGCCGTCCCCTACGAACACAAAAAGATAACTTTATAATGTTCTAAGATTCCGATTTTTTAAATAATCCATTCTTATTTATATTTTTACCCCAACTATTGATATTGAACCATAAATAAAAAGCCTGACTTTAAAAGCCAGGCTTAAAATATTTGAAAGCGGATTACTTAAGTTCAACCTCTGCACCAGCAGCTTCGATCTTAGACTTAATCTCTTCAGCCTCTTCCTTAGAAGCAGCTTCCTTAAGTGTCTTAGGAGCACCGTCAACAAGTGCCTTTGCTTCCTTAAGACCAAGACCTGTTACCTCACGAACAACCTTGATAACAGCAATCTTGTTGCCGCCGGCTGACTTAAGGATTACATCAAACTCTGTCTGCTCAGCAGCAGCAGCGCCGCCGTCAGCAGCAGGACCAGCAACTGCAACTGCAGCAGCAGCTGATACACCAAACTCATCCTCTACAGCGTGAACGAGCTCTGAAAGCTCAAGAACTGTGAGGCCCTTTAATTCTTCAATAATAGCAGTAATTTTTTCTGATGCCATTTTAATTTACCTCCAATATATAAGTAGTTATTATTTTATTTAATTGCAGACAATTATTCTGCTGCAGGAGCTTCCTCAGCAGGAGCCTCTGCCTGTGCCTGCTCAGCATCTGCTAAACAAGCCTCAACACCGCCCTTATCAACAACAGCCTGTACGGCACGTGCGAAAGAAGCGATAGGTGCCTGGAATGCACCAAGAACATTTGCAAGAAGTACATCTCTTGATGGAAGCTTTGAAAGAGATATGATAGTATCCATATCAATTACAGCACCGTCAAGATAGCCTGACTTAACCTTAAAGTTTTCATGATCCTTTGCATAACCGCAAAGAATTCTTGCAGCAGCAGCGTATTCGCTGTCGCTTGTTGCAAGAGCTGTTGTTCCCTCAAGAACCGGCTTAATGTCCTCAAGACCGACTTCGTCGCAAGCACGGGAAAGAAGTGTATTCTTTACAACACTGTACTGAACATTATTCTCTCTGAGCTCTTTTCTGAGCTTTGTATCGTCCTCTGTGTTGATACCCTCATAGCTTACAACCAAACCTGTGATTGAACTTTTAAGTCTTTCAGAAAGCTCAGCAACAATTGCTTTTTTCTGCTCTAAAACACTTTGACTTGGCAAGATTAAATTCACCTCCAAAATTTTTTAACGCAGTTCATAAAAACAGCCGCCCGAACCTCGGACGGCTGCAAAAATACAAAACAATAGTATAATTTGCATCTTCCTCGGCAGGTGGGTAATCCCTTTATGCTAATGCACCTGCTGTCTTTAGAACAGCGATTTTATATTACACAAAAGTGTATATAACAAAATATTAATTAAACACCAAACTTTGTTGGGTTAATTCTTACACTCGGACCCATTGTTGATGTAACAGCAACTGAACGAATGTACTGACCCTTTGCAGCAGCAGGCTTTGCCTTAACAACTGCATCCATAAGTGTGTCAAGGTTCTGTCCGAGCTTCTCAGCACCGAAGCTAACCTTGCCGATTGGGCAGTGAATGATGTTTGTTTTGTCAAGACGGTACTCAATTTTACCAGCCTTAGCTTCCTTAACAGCCTTAGCAATATCAGGAGTAACAGTACCTGCCTTTGGGTTTGGCATAAGACCACGGGGACCAAGGATTCTACCAAGACGACCTACAAGACCCATACAGTCAGGAGTTGTAATGAGAACATCGAAGTCCATCCAGTTTTCCTGCTGAATCTTCTGTGTCATATCCTCGGCACCTACATAATCAGCGCCTGCTTCCTTAGCAAGATCCTCGTTAGCGCCCTTACAAATAGCAAGAACTCTAACCTTTTTACCTGTGCCGTTAGGAAGAACAACAGCACCTCTAACCTGCTGATCAGCATGACGGCTGTCAACACCGAGCTTAATATGAAGCTCAACTGTTTCGTCAAACTTAGCAGGAGCAGTTTTAACTACTGTTTCAAGAGCTTCAGCTGTATCATATAATTTAGTTCTGTCAACGAGCTTAGCAGCGTCAACATATTTCTTACCGTGTTTCATCAGTTTTCCTCCATTGTTAGGTGGTCAATCGGAAAAATCCTCCCACCCGGATTAATTAGTCAACTACTGTAATACCCATGCTTCTTGCTGTACCGGCAATCATACTTGCAGCAGCTTCAATAGAGCCTGCATTAAGGTCAGGCATTTTCTGCTCTGCAATCTTGTTGATCTGCTCACGAGTAATCTGAGCAACCTTAGTCTTGTTCGGTACACCGGAACCACTTTCAATACCGCAAGCCTTCTTAAGAAGAACTGCTGCCGGCGGAGTTTTTGTAACAAATGTGAATGAGCGGTCAGCATATACTGTAATTACAACAGGAATAATAAGACCAATATCATTCTTTGTACGCTCGTTAAAGTCCTTTGTGAACGCAACAATGTTTACACCGTGCTGACCAAGCGCAGGGCCAACTGGTGGTGCCGGAGTAGCCTTTCCGGCAGGGATCTGAAGTTTGATTAAACCTACAACCTTCTGAGCCATTGATTTTGCACCTCCAAAATTCGTGGTAAATTGCGGAACGCCACTTTGTAGGGTCCCTCCCACAGGGAGCTGTGCTCCCAATAAAAAGCCGATTGGCTGATTATTTACAAATATTAATCTATGTCTTCAATTAGTTCAACCTGATTAAGCTCAAGCTCAACAGGAGTTTCTCGTCCAAAGCCAGACACAATAACCCGGACATACTCTTTTTCGGTGTTGATTTCATCAACCACACCTACATAGTCCTCAAAAGGACCGTCAATAATTCGTACCGATTCCCCGACAGAATATGGTATTTTAACTGAACGGACTTCTACACCCATTCTGTAAACCTCTGCCTCGGTAAGCGGAACAGGCTTTGATCCCGGTCCGACAAATCCTGTGCAGCCTCTTATATTGCGGACTACATACCAGGTTTCATCAGTATAGACCATCTTAACGAAAACATATGCCGGATAAAGCTTAACCTCAACCTCTTTGGTTTTGTCACCGTCTGTTTCTGTTACAATCTCGGTAGGAACCTTGACATCAACAATCATATCCTTGAGGTTTCTGTTTTCAGCAGTTGACATTAGGTCAGCCGCCACCTTGTTTTCATAGCCCGAATAGGTATGTACGACATACCATTTTGCTTCTGATTCTGCCATTATAACTTCTCCTTTCGCAAGTATAAAAGTAATAACACAGAATTATGCAGAAGTATCCATAACCAAGCCAAGCAGAGCATATAAGCCCTGATCAAGAGCAAACAGGAAAATGCCCATAACAACGATAACGGCAATTACAATACCGAAATTTTTTGTTGTTTGTCTTACTGTCGGCCAAGTTATTTTCTTTAACTCACCCTTACAAGCAGTCAGGTACTTTAAAAGCCTTTTAAAAGCATTTGGCTTTTTGCTTTTTTTGGCAGACTTTTTTGAGTCAGCCTTTTTTGTATCAAGCTTTTTGTCAGCCATGATGTACCTCCATTACTTTGTCTCTTTGTGAAGAGTGTGTTTCTTACAGAAACGGCAGTACTTGTTCATTTCAAGTCTGTCAGGACTGTTTTTCTTGTTCTTCATTGTGTTGTAATTACGCTGTTTGCACTCTGTGCAGGCCAATGTGATTTTAACTCTCATAACGGCACCTCCCGGTTATTTCGGAATATTTTAGCCTCCCTCAATAGGGCACAAAAAATAAGCCCCTTTCAGAGGTACAAATATTCTATCATATTCGTGTAAGTAAGTCAATACTTTTTCCAAATTTTTATTTTTTGTCTGTTTCAAACATATATCAGCTATTTGAAAGTGTACTTGCCCTGCTCGCATTCTTTTTCTTTGGCTTCTCGGGCTTAACTGTCCTCCCTTTGTACTTTCTTGCAGCCTTTGCAGCAACGGACAAATCATTGTCAAAAAATTCCGACACAGCTTTATACTCTTCATCATCAAGCGCATTTAACAGCACAATCGTGATAATTGACCTTGTATCGGCATCACCGTTGTTGTACTGCAAATTAAACACACCTGCAAGCTTTTCAAGCTCAGGCTTTGAGGCCTGTCTGATATATTTCTTTATCCTGTCAGCAATATGTTCCTTTGCAAAGGTTGCACCCCTGAACGGGAAATAGCAGTCCTCTTCATTCTTAATTTCGTCCCTTAGTTCAGGAAAGAAAGCAACAAAACGCTTAGCCAGAAATTTTGGTGTTGCAGTTCCGTCATCATCTTTTTTCCTTTTCTGCTTAACCTGCTTTGCACGCTTGATTGCTACTGCGCCGGAAACGCCCTCAACAAAGTCATTTGCTATACTTTCTGCATCCTTCTGAGTTGCAGTTTCTTCATCATAAAGCCATGTTGCAAGGGTTTTCCACTCGTTGTCGGGACCTTCCTCGGTCATTGTACAGGAGCGCAGCACCATCTGCATCTTATCCTTATAATAAACTACCGAATATGCAAGGTTCTCGCTTGTGAACAAAGCAACAAGCTCATTTTCATCCTCCGACGCAACTTTCTGCTTCTGATAGTTTGATTTTACAAGCTCATCTTCGACTCTGCCCACAATCAAATCAAATGCTTTTTTAAAACTAAACTCCAACCTGATCATCCTTTCGGTTTCAGTCTTAACAACATTAACACAAATCAGTATAACTGATTATTCTAACGATTATTAATAGTAATATTATTTGTCATTATACAATTAAATATATAATTTGTCAAAGGTTTTGACTTGCAACATCACAATTATTGTGTTATTATTTTTACTAAATAATGTATTTATACCGATAAACGATAAAACATAAGATAATTTGCAGATGTTTTATCAGATGTCAGTATTGTTATAAAAGAGGGATTACTATGTCATCAAGTGAAGCAATCGGAGTTTTCGACTCCGGTCTTGGAGGACTTAGTGCGGTAAAGGAATTTCTGCATATACTTCCGAATGAAAAAATCATATATTTTGGTGATACAGGCAGAGTTCCGTACGGCAACCGAAGCAACAGCACCATAAGCAAATACGCCTTTCAGGATACAAGATTTTTACTTGAACATAATGTAAAGCTTGTTGTTGCCGCCTGCGGAACAGTAAGCTCGGTTGCAGGCGAGGCACTGCGGGCAAAGCTTGACATACCGTACACGGGTGTTGTCAATCCTACTGCATTTGCTGCCGCTGAAAAGACAAGAAATAAAAAAATAGGTGTAATCGGCACAGCCGCAACCATTGGCAGTCACAGCTACAAAAACCGCCTTCAAAAGCTGAATCCGGAATTTGAGGTATTTGAGCTTGCCTGTCCGCTGTTCGTGCCATTGGTTGAAAACGGCTTCATAGGACAGGATGACCAGATTACCCGACTTGTTGTAAAGCGTTATCTTTCAGAATTAAAAGAACAGTCTATTGACACGCTTATTCTCGGATGTACACACTACCCTCTGCTGAGCGGCGCAATACAGGATTATATGGGCAGCGGTGTTGCACTTGTTGATTCAGGCTATGAAACAGCCCTGTATTCAGCAAAAATCCTGAAAGAAAACAATCTGCTCAATGATAACAAAGCTACGCAGAATCCAGAATTTTTTGTGAGTGATACACCTGACGATTTTCAAAACATAGCAGGGCTTTTTCTCGGCAGAGATATGGAGCACACAGTAACTCAGATTGATATTGAAAGCTATTAATTAAGGATGAAAAATGAACAAACAAAGTAAAGACGAAAAATATCTCATCTCAATTATCGGCGAACAGATACTTGATGGCGAAAGCGATAAAATTGAGGTACTCACAGGCGGAAATTATATCCGCAAAAACGGACATTCATTTATCGGCTATAAAGAATACGATGAAAACAGTCCCGGCGACTATTATGACAATCTTATAAAGGTTGAAGAAAATATGGTCACCATAACACGCAAAGGGGCGATGCGTTCACAGCTTATGCTGGAAAAAGGGCGCCGTCACCAGTGCATCTATCAGACAGTTGCAGGCGATCTGACAATCGGTGTTTATACAAAATCAATGAAAAGCACGCTCGATGAAAACGGCGGAACGCTCGAAGTCAGCTATACACTTGATTTTAACACTGATCTGGTCAGTGAAAACAGCTTTAAAATAAAGGTTGAACCAAAACAAATTTCGTAAAGAGGTAGAATATAATGGATACATACGCAAATGCTGTCAAAATGCTCAAAGAAGCAATTACAGACGCAATGAACAAAGCTATTGAAAAGGGCGAGCTTCCTAAGGCGGAACTTCCGCAGTTTATAATTGAAACCCCCGCCGACAGAACTCACGGAGATTTTGCAACCAATGCCGCAATGGCAGGTGCTAAGGCATTCAGAATGCCGCCTTTTAAGATTGCTCAGGCTATCACGGCAAATCTTAATCTTGAAAACACATTGTGTGAGCGTTTTGAAACGGCAGGACCGGGATTTATTAACTTTTTCCTCGGCGACAGCTATTATTCAGCAGTAATTCGTGATGTACTTGCAAATCCCGAAACCTACGGTTCATCAGATTTCGGCAAAGGTGAAAAGGTTATGGTCGAGTTCGTTTCAGCCAATCCAACAGGTCCGATGCATATGGGTAACGCACGAGGCGGTGCTCTTGGCGACTGTCTTGCTGCTGTTCTTGACAAAGCAGGCTATGATGTGTGGCGTGAGTTTTATGTAAACGACGCAGGCAATCAAATTGAAAAATTCGGATGTTCTCTTGAAGCTCGCTATCTGCAAATTTTCAAGGGTGACGAAATTGTATTCCCTGAGGACGGTTATCAAGGCAGTGATATTACAGAGCTTGCACAGGAATACGCTGATGCAAACGGTGACAGTCTTGTTGATGTTTCAAGTGAAGAACGCAAAAAGGCTCTTGTCGGCTATGCGCTTCCTAAAAACATCAAAAAAATGCAGGCTGATATGGCTAAATACAAAATCACATATGACAAGTGGTTCTTTGAAAGCGAGTTGCATAACAGCGGTGCTGTTAAAGAGGTTGTTGACATACTAACCGAAAAGGGTCTTACATATGAGGATGACGGCGCTGTATGGTACAAGAACAAGGAAGTCCTCACAAAAAAACTTCTCGCCGAGGGAAAAACACAGAAATACATTGACAACCTCGAACTTAAGGACGATGTTTTAATCCGCAAGAACGGCAATCCGACCTACTTTACCGCAGACATTGCCTACCACAAAAATAAATTCGACCGTGGCTACAATACCTTGATTGACGTATGGGGTGCTGACCACCACGGACACGTAATGCGTATGAAAGGTGCAATGGACGCAATCGGATATGACGGCGATAAACTTGATGTTGTGCTTATGCAGCTTGTAAAGCTTGTAAAAGGCGGCGAGCTTGTAAAGATGAGCAAGCGTACAGGCAAGGCTATTCAGCTTGCAGATTTGCTTGACGAAGTACCTGTTGACAGTGCAAGATTTTTGTTCAACACCCGTGAAGCTAACACTCAGATGGACTTTGACCTTGACCTTGCGGTAAGTCAGGACAATCAAAATCCTGTATATTACGTTCAGTATGCACACGCAAGAATTTGCAGCATTTTAAAGTCGCTTGCAAATGACGGCATAACTCCACGTGACTGCACAGACGCAGAGCTTGCTCTGCTGACAGCCGCTGAGGAGCGTGAGCTTATCAACCACCTTGCAGCATATTCAAGTGAAATAATCAGTGCTGCAAAAGACTATGACCCAACAAAAATCACACGCTATGTAACACAACTTGCAACACTTTTCCACAAATTCTACAATGCCTGCCGTGTTAAGGGCGAGGACGAGGGACTTACTCAGGCAAGACTTGCACTATGCTGTGCAGTCAAGGCGGTAATCAAAAATGTTTTGACTATGTTCAACATTTCCTGCCCCGAAAGTATGTGAGTTATATGAAAACTCTGAATAAAATACGTGCTCCGCACAAAGGTAGTTCATTAACAAAAAAGGTAACTTTTTCTTTGCTGTGTGCTATTTTGGGTTTTGCTCTGGGGATATTTTCAAAATTTCTTGACTGTACACCCTCAAATGCTATGCCGAAAATAGTTGTTGATTTTGATATAACCAATTTTTTCGGGCGAATAGCAATATGGGCGTTCATCGCAATGATTATATCTGTTTTCAGCAAAACACCAATTCGTGCAGTAATCAATGCACCTTGCTTTTTTGCAGGAATGCTGATTGGATATTGCCTCTATTCATATTTTGTTGCAGGCTTTATGCCTGACCGCTCATATCTTATGATTTGGGTGACTTACACAGTAATATCCCCTATCTTTGCCGTTCTGTGCTGGTATGCAAAGGGATACGGAACTGTCGCAACCATTCTTTCAGCTTTTATAATTGCCTATTTCATTTTGCAGGCTTTCAGCTTTGCAGGCGATTTCAGCTATTTCGGCTTATCATATCAGGGATTGGAAATTTTACTTCTGATAGCAAGCATTGCTGTTTTATATAAAAAGCCAAAGCAGACAATAATTTCTGTTATTGCAGCAATTTTCATCTCATATTTTATTGTATTACTGCCTTTTTCAATACCATTTATTTAATATTTACCAACAGTAAGGTCTGCAAAGTTTTATGCTTTGCAGACCTTGTTTTGTATTATTCGCTTTTCCATTCAAGATAAGGACCTTCATATTTTATTGTAGTACATCTTCCATCTTTAATTTCTTTTTTGTTATAGCTTTCAAAAATTGATTCCGCTTTTTTATTTACTGTATCATATCTTTCTCCCAATTTTGTCGAACCTCCTTCATCATGGGTGCAACCTAAATAATTTAAATACAAATAATTTTTGTAATAATAAATTCGTGGTTCATTAAAATTTATCTCAAACAATTCTGTTTCCGCTAAACTGTCAAGTGATACTTCATAGCACTTACGAGGGGTCACTCCGACACTGTCACTTCTACCTACATAATACAATTTATTGTTATGTATATCAAATGTAAAACAATAGGCGGAATTTTTGCTTATAGTTTCAAAATTTGAACCGTCTTTTTTTATATGGCAAATATTGCCTTGTCCATTATCATAATTGGTGAAATATATATAATCACCACACACTTTCATATCTTCTAAGCCATAAGAGTATAATAGTTTATAGTCATCTTTTTCTTGCTCAAAATCATCAAATATCATTACCTTCTCAGTACCATCAGTTTTCATTTTATACAATCCTGATTTTGAACAATCAAAACTATAACTATCTACAGATGCAGAATATCCGTTATCAAAATAATAAATCCAACCGTCATTAATTGTATATGATGACGCAACAATATCATCATATAACTCTATATTTTTGCCGTCAAGACTCATTTTCCCTATTTTAAATAAGTTATTCTTAGAAGTAGAATTGAAATATTCTTTTCTGGGCTTTGTAATAAAATATAAGTATTCCCCATCTGTTTTTAAATCTGTTAATGACTCTATACTATACTTATCGCCGAAAACATCAGTATTAATTACCAGTTCATCTTTTTTTAATTTGCATTTATCATCTGTAAAACTATACTTGTATAAGGTGTTGCTTTCAACATCATATATAGTATTATTAACATATACACTCTGATTTGAATAATACGATCCTGATAATGATACAGGCTTTATGTTATCTACATATTCATAATTATTATTACTTTCTATTTCTTCACAACCAACTGCGTTTATGTCTCCGTCTTTACCTAAATTAACTATTATTCCTGCATTTAAGTAATATTCATTACCGTTATTCTCAACAACATATTCATTACCAGTTGACATATCATTTACTGATGAACAGCCCGAAATAAACATCAAGCCTATGGCAAACATCAATGACAAAGATAATAATTTACAAGCCTTTTTATTCATAATACACACTCCTTAAAATTTAAAATAATTAAGACCATTTATTAAATATAATATTCATATCATTCATATATTTTAGTTCAGCCTGTGCCTGCTGTGAATAATATGCGTCCAATGCGGTATTGCTTTCAATTTCTCTTAAAGTATTTTGATTTTTAGATGCAATCTCTGCCATTCTTACAGTTTCCCTTATCATTTGATTGCTTCTGTTTCTTATTGAGTTCAGTTCCTCAAAAATTCTGCTTTGATTATCAATAATAGTATCCAGTTTATTATTTATCTCATCAAGCGTAAATTGTAATCTGTCTGACTTTATTTCATTTCTCACAAGGTAATATAAACCATCATTACCGCCAAAGTGATCTGTAATTTGCAGTCTTAAGAACTCATTCATATAGCCTATGGGGATAATTCCCCAATAGGTTTTATCAATACTGCTTTTTAAATACATATCTTTAAGCAACTGCTCTGACTCTTTAATTTTGTTATACAACTTACCTCTTTTTAATATAAGTATGCGTTTTTCTTCAAGTTCTGCCTTAACCCTTGCATCGTCATCATCTATTTTTCGCAGATAACTTTTATATTCCGATTGATATTTTTGATTTTTCCTATTTTTCTCCTGACTTTTTTTAATATTTGTAAGCACTATTCCGAAAATAAATCCAAAGCCTACTACTATTACAAAACACCAAAAGAGAAATGAAATTATTTTGCCAAGCTTTGAGAAAACATCAAGTATACCATTCACCGTTACAATAGTATTAATAAAACTTATTATAATTGCAACAGAAACACTTATTGCTATACTTTTGCCAAGATACTCCTCATAGTCAGCATAAGTATTTTCCTCGGTAGGCTCGGAGAAACTTTTCCTTTTACCAAGTGAAAAAATTTTACTGTCTAATTCAGAGATAGCATTTTCCATAAGATAAATGCTCGTCTCCATATCATAGATAGCTTTTATACCCATCTGCAAGTTGTCCATAATGCTCACCCTTTTTTTAATTTTATAACCGTATGGTTATTATATAAAAATCTTATCACAAAGAATGTTATTCTGTCAATAGGTAATAACAAAAAAGGGTGATAGTATGCCATACTATAAAAGGATCAGAGAATTAAGAGAAGATCACGACTTAACCCAAAAAGAAGTTGCAAGTTATTTGAATATGAAACAACCTCAATATTTCAGATATGAAAACGGAAACAGAGATATTCCATCAGATGTTCTTATTTCTTTGGCTAAACTTTATAAGGTATCTGTAGATTATATACTTGAGCTAAAGGATAACACAAATTAATTATTTATGCATAAAACCTAAAAAACAGCAAAAAATATAACCACCTCTTCATTAAGTAAAAGGTGGTTATTTTTATGAGTAAAAAAACTGATAAAGAGCAATATCCGGTTGAGTTTCCGTCACGTGGCAACAAGGCAGGTCATTCGCCTATTGTTGATGTGACCGAAAATGAGATTTTCCCTATGAATGTAAACTCTCCCTATCACAACGCAAATCACAAAAGCGGTGCATTTGACTTACACGACAACATTACAGAAGTTGTCGCTACCGAAATAGCACCTGATATGGCAGAGCAAACCATTCACGGACAGCAAAAACAGGGAGATATTTAAGCGAAGTGTCGGCGCTGACTGCGCCGACATTTTGTTTTATGCCAAGCTGCATACATATTATTCTCGCCCTCAGCTGATGAAAGCTGTCGGTCACTATCGCTATATCCTCATTAAGCCCGTTTTCCTTTATAATTTCAAGCGAATACTTAAAATTCTCGGTTGTGTTTGTCGCCTTATCCTCCTGATAAAGGCGTTCCGGGTCTATTCCCTTTTCTTTAAGGGTATCAAACATTGACTGTGCTTCGCTTATTGGCTCATCATCGCCCTTACCGCCTGTAAGAACCGCACAAGCATCGGGATTTTCATTAAGATACTTTTCAGCCGCATTAATTCTGCCCCTTAAAATTGTTGACGGTCCCCACGGCTTGACCTGAGCACCGAGTACCACAGCGGTTGAATTTTCAGCAGGTGCCTGACAGGCACAAACAGCCATTGCACAAGACACCAAAGCACCGTAAACAGCAAAAATTATAAAACACACATTTAAAATTACAAAAAGGATATGTGTAAATCCTGTTTTAAAACATAAATCTTTAATAAAAACATAAATCGGCTTAATGCTTACGCACATCACCCACAGGCTCAGCAAAAGACCTGCAATACAGCTTAATTTGTCAAGTCCCGCAAATAACGACACTATAAAATATACTATAAAAACGATAGCAATAATCGCAAAAATGGTTCTGAATGTAGTTAATGCAATTTTCATATTTTAAATTCGCCTCCTGTATTTTTCATATTTCCGTAAATTTCTATTACAATATACTAAAAATAGAATAACATAATCACAATGATTTTTCAATATTGTTAGCCGCTTCATAAGTTTAGTTTTTTAGACGCTTCATAAGTTCGCGTAAAAATGTAACCGTTCCGACCCGAAGGTATACTTAGTTAGTACAGTAAACATCATAACTCACTTTTTAAAGTTGAACATAAGTATTCCTTTGCAGTTCGTAGGGAACGACCCCCGTGTCGTTCCTAACTTAAACAATAGCACTACCATATTAGGAACGACACAGGGGTCATTCCCTACGGTGTTTATTAAACTGCTAAACATTAATTTATAAACTGAGTTATCTTGACAAAATTAAGTATTTATAAAATTAAGTTACTTTATTTTAAAATATACCTTGACAGATGAGGTACTGCGTGTTATTATATACTTACAAAACAGTCAAACACAAAGGGATGTGAAGTTATGACAGCTACAACTGTAATTTGCATTATTATCTGCTGTATGCTGTTGGCACTTTACAGATGTTTGAGTTAATGCGGGACGGTGATTTTAAATGGACTTATTAGATTTAGTCATTAAAGGCTTTTCTCTCTTTGATATTAATCTGTATGAAATTATAATTTCATTTATAAAATCAATAATAAGTTTAGTTATGGGGTGAAACAATGTCAATTACAGCAGATCTCATACGAGGTCATACAGACACAATTATTCTTGCAAAGCTTATTGAAAAAGACAGCTACGGCTACGAAATCAACAAAGCGGTACATAAGGCGTCAAATCAAAAGTATGAGCTGAAGGAAGCAACACTCTATACAGCCTTCAAAAGGCTTGAGGACTCAGGCTGTATCTCATCTTATTGGGGCGACCAAAGCACAGGCGCACGCCGGAAGTACTACACTATCACAAATTACGGACGACAAATTTATCAGCAAAAAATCAGCGAGTGGCTTGAGGCAAAAATGCTCATTGACACATTGCTCGGAACGGAGGCATAATATGGAACCGAAACTCAGAGATTACATAGAATACCTTTTCTCAAATGCTCCGCGCACAAAGCAGGCATATGAACTAAAGGAAGAAATCATTCGCAACACTATTGAACGTTATCACGACCTTGTTGCCGAAGGCAAGGCTGAGGGCGAGGCTTATAACCTTGCAATAGCAGGTATCGGCGACATTAACGAGCTTCTTGAAGTACTCGGTGAAAAATCCGTTGATGAAACAAATTGCACCGAGGAACAGCTTGCACAAATAAAAAGCCGAAATACAATTTTTAATTCTATTTCAGTCGGACTCTATATTCTGTGCGTTACCCCTTTGTTTTTCTTCGGTGCGCTCGGCTGCGGAGAATTCGGAACAATTTTAATGTTCTTAATGATAAGTGGCGCAACAGGACTTCTTATATATAACCGCAGCACAAAATCATTACTGCTTGAAAATAACCCTACTGTAATAAGAAACACAAAGATAAGGTCAATTATGAGATCAGTGGCAATCGGGCTTTACATTTCCTGTCCTGTTCCTGCGATTCTTTCGCATATGCTTTACCTTAATGGCGGCATAGGTGCTTTAGGTTTGTTTTTCTTCATCGCAGTCGCAACAGCTCTGCTTATATTGAGCAAAAACTTTGATACCTATGTCAAGGCAGACGACACGATGGTTGAAAATTTCAAGGAGTTCAACAGCCGCAAAAAGCAGTCATCAACTGTATACAAAATTCTCGTAGCAATACTTTGGGTAACAATCTCAATCACATATATAATCATAACCGCAATAGGAATGAAGACAATCAGCATTGCTGTCGGCGTAATAAGCTGGATAGTCTTTATTGTCGGCATTGCGCTTCAGCAGCTTATTAAAGCAATATTTGATTATGTGGAGGCGAGCAAATGAAAAAGTCAGCACAAAACAGAATAATCATCTGGTCAACCGTCAGCGTAGCTCTGATTATTGTACTTATTGCAGGATTTATTGTCAGCGCAACTTGGGGATTTCCAAGCATTAATCAAAGAAGATATGGCACTTATGAATATTCAATTGACACATATGACACAGAAGACGAAGCATTATATGAAATGTCAGCCTATACAGCAGACTCTCTCTCATATAACTATGATGAAATTGCACGGATTGATATATACTTAAGTACAGGCAAAGTCATATTTAAGGAAAGCGACTCAGATAATATTAAAATTTCACAGATTAAAGATTCTTCATCAGATGAAGCAATTAGTTCGGAAGGCTTTTATTACACAAATGAAGACGATGTGCTGCAAATATGCGGAAATAAAGCAGATTTTGACCTCAGAGATAAGGATTTCTCATCATCTGATTTCACACTTATGTTTAATGACATCTTTAAATCTGTTAAGAGCAAAACTATCGTAGCAGAAATACCGAGAAATGCAGTTACAAACTATATCAGTATTAATACTGCCGGTGCAGATATAGAATTTGACAATATCAATACCGATACTTTAACAATTAATTCGTTCTCGGGCAACGCAAACATAGACACAGTCAAGTCATCATATATATCTGTCAACAATGTCAGCGGTAAAAATAAGCTCAGCAATATTACATCCGATCAGTTTGAACTGAACTGTGTTTCGGGGGATGCTGAGGTAGAAGGAAACATTGACACAATTTATCTTAACAGTGTTTCAGGCGACCTTGACTATTCAACCTATTCGCTCAGCACAAATTTAATCTCAATAAACACTGTAAGCGGCGATACAACCATCACACTTCCAAAAAACAGCGGTTTTACTGTGATTAATTCAAGCCTTTCAGGTGAAATAAAAAGCGGGTTTGATGGCAGGCAGATTGATGAACACTATATTTACGGCGATGGCAGCATAGAAATGGAATTAAACTCCGTCAGCGGCTCAATCAGTATTCAGCCTGCAAATGGAAACCGCAGTGAGCAAGCAAAAGCCGAGCAGAAAAAGAATGAAAGCAAAGAAGCTGCAACTGCTCAGACTGACGCTGACAACATTGACGAAAAAGACTAATCACGCATAATATCAAGGTGCTTTTATGAAATTTGGTAAAAAAATCAAAACTCTCAGGCTTGATAAGGGTTTGTCACAACAGGAGCTGGCATACAAACTTTATATTTCAAGACAAACAGTTACAAAATGGGAGACAAACAAAAGTCTTCCCGATATCCCAAAACTGAAAATGCTGTCGGCATTTTTTGATACAAGCATTGACAGTATGCTGTCAGATGTTTCCTTTGAATAGCGTAAAAATTATAATAACAACCCTCTTATAAAAGCAAAGACAGCCGTCCTTGTGATGCGGTATCCGAAAGTTATTATCATTTAACCTTCGGATAACTGTACACACTGACAGCTGTTTTTGTTTTATTCAATATTTTCACCCTCGGGAATAGTTATTGCTTCCTTGTCAGGTTCAACAAAAAATCGGGCATACTGTTCTTCGTCGTCCAAATTAAATTTTCCACTTGACAAAATCAGATAAAAATTTTCAGGTGAGTTTTCTTTATATCTCTGTAAACTTTCCTTTTTATATTTGATTTTTCTTCTATCAATCTCTATTACTTCATCATATGAACCTGCAATGCTTTCTTCATTTTCATCGTCCTCATTATCTTCCAAAGAATTATTACCGTCATCAGTTTCGTCTGCACCGCTGATAACGCTTGAAGCCAATGGATCTCCGCCATATTCATATAATATAATATCATCTGCGTAATCTTCATAACGAATCCGGAAAATTATTTCAATATCGGACCACGCAGAAATTTCAAGACTGACTGATAAATTTCTTTTTCCGTTCAAATTATAATATTCATTATCACATAATAAATATCCGCTGTCTTCACCTTCACCCCTAATCATTCCGTTTATTGCAGGTCTTTCAATGGTCAGCGTATTGCCTGTGTTGTTATGAAACTCAAACACAAGGTCATATACTATCTGAGGATAATATTCTAAGTCTATTTCAGGAGTTTTAACCTCCTTGAGCGTTACACTGAAATCACCGCAGTTTACAGTCTGATTTATTTTAGAGAAGCTTGTCATATTGTCATAGGTTACAAAATAAAAAACTGCTATAGATGACGCAGACACAACAGCTGTTGATAAAATGATAATCAGAATAATCATTAAAAGTTTTCCGAATTTTACTTTTTGCTTTTCAGGCTTGGAATCTTCCGACTCTTTATTATCTACATTATCGGATATGTTCTGAACAGTTTTAAGATTTTCCTCTTTCACTTCAACAATTTCAGCACCGCAGACTCTGCATATTTTTTCGTCACTGTCAAACCCGCAGTTCTGACATTTCATCTTATCACCCCGCTTATGATTATATCAAAATAATAAAGGATACTTAATGGTTTGTCAACATACACAAAATAAAAATGCTTACATTTACAATTGAAATAATATGCTCTTTGTAGTATAATGAGATAAATAATTGTCACTAAACCAAATCGAAAGGATGATTTGATTGAGAGGTATATATTCGTCAAAAACAAAAATCCGTCATCAGATTTTCACTGAGGTTGCAAGGCTTGCATACGAAGGCGGCGACTATTCAAATTTTGAAAATCTGCCATACAAAATTATTCCGGGCGAGATTTCGACCTATCGTGAAAGCATTTTCCTTGAGCGTGCCATTGTCGGCGAAAGGCTGAGAGTTGCAATGGGATTGCCGCTTTTGCCTGTTGACAAGCAAGCGCCAATTTCAACGGGCGTTGAGGAAAGTATGATTGACGAAAAGGTATATGATCCGCCGCTTGTAAACATAATTAAATTCGCCTGCCACAAATGTCCTGAAAAACGTGTGTTTGTCAGCGACGGCTGTCAAGGCTGTCTTGAACATCCTTGCACAGAAATCTGCCCAAAAGGTGCAATTTCTGTTATAAACGGCAAATCAGTTATTGATCAGGACAAATGTATTAAATGCGGAATGTGTCAGAATGCGTGTCCTTACAATGCTATCATCAAACAGGAGCGACCTTGTGCTGCTGCCTGCGGAATGAAAGCTATTCATACAGACGAGCACGGCAGAGCAGATATTGACTATGATAAATGTGTGTCCTGCGGTATGTGCCTTGTAAGCTGTCCGTTTGGCGCAATTGTTGACAAAAGCCAAATTTTCCAGACAATAATGGCAATAAACAGCGATGTCCCTGTTTATGCCGCACTTGCGCCTGCTGTTGCAGGACAGTTTAAAGGATTGCCTTCAAATAAAGTACGAAATGCCTTTAAGGCTCTGGGTTTTAAAGATGTTGTTGAGGTTGCAGTCGGCGCTGACCTTTGTACGGTTGAAGAAGCAAAGGATTTTATGGAGGAAGTGCCCGAAAAGCAGCCATTTATGGCTACATCCTGTTGTCCTGCTTGGAGCGTTATGGCTAAAAAGCAATTCCCCGATATTGCCAAGAACATATCAATGGCACTCACCCCGATGGTACTTACAGGCAGACTCACAAAGCAGACAAATCCCGGATGTAAGGTAGCATTCATTGGTCCTTGTGCCGCCAAAAAACTTGAAGCGAGCCGTCGAAGCATCCGAAGTGATATCGACTTTGTGCTGACCTTTGAAGAGGTTGCAGGAATGTTTGAAGCAAAGGGAGTTGACTTTAGTGCACTTGAGGTTGATGAAAATCCTGTTACAAATTCAAGTGCCGACGGCAGAGGCTTTGCCGTTAGCGGAGGTGTTGCAAAGGCAGTTGTCAATGCAATTTCCAAGCTTGACCCTGAGCGTGAGGTAAAGGTTGCAAGCGCACAAGGACTTGACGAGTGTGCAAAGCTTTTAAGACTTGCAAAGGCAGGAAAGTACAACGGCTATCTTCTTGAGGGGATGGCATGTCCGGGAGGATGTGTTGCAGGCGCAGGAACAATTAATGTTCCGCAAAAGTCTGCAATGGAAGTTCTTAAAAGTAAAAAGGAAACAAAATTCGAGGGTGCAGTTGAAACACCGTATATTGACAAGTTGTCAACCCTTGAAAATATGTATCACGAGTTTGATGCCAGAGGCGAAAAACTGTAAGCAATAATTTTGAAATCATCCGATTGATTTTATCGGATGATTTATTTCTTTATAGGAAATTGCTCGGTTGCGCTCGGCACTGTTTGTGGTCAGGCGGTAAGCGTATTTGCGGCACTTTTTGTTTTGTTCAAAAAAGGCTTGGGACTGCAAATTGCCAAGAGCGATTTCCGTATTAACAAAAGCATTCTTACAGATATTATCAAGGTCGGAGTTCCCATTGCCTTGCAGGACGGTCTTATTCAGATTGCGTTCATTGTGATTACTGTAATTGCAAACAGCAGAGGGCTTATTATGGCAACAAGCGTCGGAATTGTAGAAAAGCTGATAGGCTTTATGTTTCTGGTGCCGTCTGCATTTTTGTCGGCAATCTCTGCAATTACTGCTCAGAACCTTGGTGCAGGCAAAAAAAGCCGTGCAAAGCAGGCACTGCGTTATGGTCTGTTAATAACTGTTGTGTGGGGAATTATCTGTGTTGTTTATAATCAATTCCTGCCTCAGACGCTTGTGGGGCTTTTCACAAAAGACAATGCCGTTGTAATGTCAGGATGTGACTATTTGCGAGCTTATGCGTTTGACTGTCTGTTTGCGGCAATTCATTTTTGCTTCAGCGGATATTTCTGCGGAAGTCAGAAATCGGGAATTTCATTCCTGCACAACATAATTTCCATAATTGCCGTGCGAATACCCGGCGCATATTTTGCAAGCCTTTGGTTCCCCGATACCCTTTACCCTATGGGACTTGCAGCCCCCATCGGCTCGTTACTGTCTGCGCTGATTTGCATTGGTTTTTATTTGTATTACAATCATAAAGCAGCCGGTAGGCTGCACTTGTCCGAGTAGACAGCATCATATTATAATACACTTCTACGCCCGACTGTTTCCGAGCAGCTCCCTATAAAGTAAAAAATCAGCCGGTGGGCTGCACCTACACGAGCAGACAGCATCATATTAAATCTCACTTCTGTGCCCGACTGTATACAATCAGTTTTAATAAAGTTAATTACAAAAGCTGTTTTGAAATTCAAATTCAAGACAGCTTTGTTTTTATTATAATAAATATTTATCGTATTACAATAAATATTTATTGACATTTCTCTTTACTCCTGTTATAATATGGTTAAAGAAACAAATTTAGGAGGAAATTATATGTCACAAAAATCATTATCAAAATGGATGAAAATTATTTTATTTATATTTGGTCTTTGCGGAATTGCAATTTTCGGATTGGTCATACCTGTTATTGGGAGTGATTTAAAAAATGAATATCTTGAGTTTGCCTTTGCGTTTATCCCATGGCTCGTATTTATTCTTATTATGGCTATACCGTGCTATGCAGTGCTTGTGCTGGGCTGGAAAATTGCTTCAAGCATCGGAAACGACAATTCATTCTCAAACGCAAATGCAAAAAGACTTAAATATGTATCAGTGATTGCACTTGTAACATCAATTTACAATTTTGCAGGCAATGTGGTATTTCTTCTGCTTAATATGAATCATCCCTCAATTTTGATATTTTCGCTATTTGTTACATTTGTGGGGATTGCTATTTCTGCCGCTTCGGCAATACTGTCATATTTAGTCAGAAAAGCGGCAAAATTGCAGGAACAAAGCGATTTGACAATATGAGGTGCAAAATGGAAAAAGAAATTATTTTTAACATCGATGTAATGCTTGCCAAACGAAAAATGAGCGTTACTGAGCTTTCAGAAAAGGTCGGAATAACAATGGCGAACATATCAATACTTAAAAACGGCAAGGCAAAGGCACTCAAAATCAGCACACTTGCAAAGCTGTGCGAAGCTCTTGAATGCCAGCCCGGAGATTTGCTGGAATACAGATAGCGAGGATAATACTTATGAAAAAAATCAGACTGCTTTTTTCGATAATAAATTGCACTATATTTGTCAGTATTATTACAGGATGCAGTATCGGTGCAGAAGAGCCTAAAATTGACGGAGGCAGAGACTCAACATCATATACCTATGAACAAGCAATAACGGTACTATATTATCATGATTCTGAATTTCAGGATAGTGTTTTTTGCATCGGGGAGGAAAATGACCCGATTATTTCAGGCTATATTTATAGATTTGCTTATAATGACAAAGAATTGTTTCTGAATATGAACAATAAATATTATAAATTCAACACTGACAAAAATGAATTATCAGAATTTAATAATAATGAGTTTTATGAAAAATACACAGACTTTGATACATATAAATGGCATTACCCTCATTTGCAGTCTTTAAAATAATTAATACTTTCATAACTGTAATTTAAAATTGAGTTTAAGGATGTTTCTTATGTTTACCAAAAATCGTTGTAAAAAAATTGCAAGTTTATTTATTGCCCTATCCCTGTTAACTTTATGCTTGATAAATTTATCGGGGTGTCAATCATTATTTTCTAAATTATCTAATGAAACTAATAATGACACTAACGAAAATATAGAATTAGTTATGGATATACAAACACATCCGAATGAAGAAGATAATAGTCTTGATAATGATGACAACAATGCCGATATATGCTATTATTCACTTACCACAGACGGAAAAGCAACCGAAACAGAAGCCTTCACTCCCGATGATATTGATATATATAATGTAAATTATAGTAAATACAGTCATCATATTACATTTAAAAATTCATCTTTTAGATGTATGTACGATATTACACTGACAGATGAAAACGGAAATAATATAGAAATTACACCTGTAATCACTGACATAATTAATCAAATAAAGGATATTGACCATGACACTTTTAAAATAAAAATTTTCAAATTAGACGATGAATATTTTGTGTATGCAGAACTCAATGTAAATTTATGGTATCCCTTCACCCTATATTATTACAATCAGGAAATTTCAGAATTGATTGAGTTATATAAATTTGATGATGAAGAAATTACCGGCATAAAAATTCATAGTCTTGATCCGCTAAAAAGTACATATTATTAGTAAAAAAGCAGCCGATGGCTGCTTTTTATTTAACAATAATCTGAAAACTTTTCATAACTTCAAGTGCTTTTTCATTCAGGCTCTCGTCATTTGAAGCAACAGCCTTGCTATCAATAATAATATCAATCTCGGGTTGTGCAGTCTTTGCAAGCACAGCATTAGAGGTCACGCATATATTTGTAACCACACCGCAAAGCTCTATGCTTTCATATTCATTATGCCTTAGGTACTCGAAAAGCTCTGCTGAACCAAATGAAGGCTTATAAAAACACTTATCACTATCCTTGCAAAGCTTTGAAACTTTGCCATAAAGTCCGTGCCCCTCTGTTTCCTCAATACAGTGTGCAACAGGCAGATGTCTGCCCTCGTAGGTTTCTGCATAATCGGCATTATGCGTATCAAAAGTAAATATAACCTCGTCATCGTTTTTACGGTAATCAATAATCTTCTGACTGATAATCTTTTCCAACTCAACCGCCTTTTCAAAACCGAGGGCCCCCGTCACAAAATCGACCTGATAGTCAACGACTATAAGACATTTTTTCATTGCTTACTCCCTGATTTCAACAGGACTCTCTTCAAAGCCCTCAATCTTAAAACGAAGTCCGCAGGTTGCACATTCAAAATACGGTTCTCCGTTATTCTTGTCATCACTCACAATAACAAGCGGCTCCTCGCAAAACGGACAATGCTTTATTGACTCTGACATATAATCATCCTTCTTTCCATATTTTAATCTGATTATACAACATACTGATACAACTTGTAAACATCTGTATGTGATAATATTCACGGCTAAATTGTTAATATTAAAAAGCAGCCGGTGGTCTGCACTTATCCGGGCAGACAGCACCATATAAAATTTAACTTCTATGCCCGACTGTTTCCGAGCAATTTTCTATAAAGTTAAAAAAACAAAATTATTTGCAACTTTTTGCACTATTTGAAACGTATTAAATATTAGGGGGATTATGTAATTTTTTCAAAAAAAAATACAGATAAAAAACAGATATTAAGCATAAAATTATAGAGATTACAAATGGTGTTATAATTTTACTAAAAATGAAGAAATAAATATAATATATTTAAAACTATTGCTACTTTTTGTTTCAAAGCATAAAATATTGTTGAATAAATTATAGTTTTGATGTATAATAGACATAATAAAATAGTGGAGGTGCGTTCGTGGAAAATTCCGTATTATTCTGGCTTGATAATACCGCAAAAAAGTATTCAGATAAAACTATTTTTTTCGATGCCGATTCAAATTTGACTTTTGAAAAACTTAATATATACACTAAAGCTGTCGGTACATTTCTTGCAGACAAAATTACACAGCAAAGTCCTGTTATAGTTATGAGCGGTAGGCACGTCCTTACTCCTGCCTGCTTTTTAGGAGTAGTAAGAGCCGGCGGATTTTATGCACCGATGGATGCAACAATGCCTGCACACAGGCTTAACCAGATTATCAGCGTTATAAAGGCTGATATTATGCTTGTTGACAAAGAACATCTTGAAACCGCAAAGTCACTTGACTTTAACGGCGAGATTGTAGTTCTTGAGGATATTCTTGAAACACCGATTGACGAGCAAAAGCTTGAAAAAGCTACTCAGAATCTTACTGAGTACGCTCCGCTTTATGTAATCTTTACATCAGGCTCAACAGGTGTTCCAAAAGGCGTTATCACATCTCATCATTCACTGATGTGCTACATAAATGCCGTATGCAAGGTTCTGGAGCTTGATGACAGCGATGTACTCGGCAATCAGTCGCCTCTTGACTATATCGCCGCTGTACGTGACATATATTTACCCCTTAAAACGGGTGCGTCAACTGTTATTATTCCCAAAAATGAGTTTGCAATGCCTGCAAAGCTCTTTGAAACACTCAATGAGTATAAGGTTACTACGCTTTGCTGGAGTGTTGCAGGAATAGAATTGCCTGCAAAGCTTGGCGCATTTGACATTATAAAGCCTGAATATCTTAAGAAGGTTATATTCTCCGGCTCTGTAATGCCTTGCAAATATCTTAAAATATGGCAGCAGAATCTGCCTGACGTAAAATTCATCAATCAGTACGGTCCGACAGAGGCAACTGCTTCCTGCACATATTATGTGGTTGACAAGCAGGTTGACGATGACACCGTGCTGCCAATCGGAAAGCCTTATGACAATTATCGCATTTTGCTTTTAAACGAGGACGGCACTGCTACAAAAGACGGTGAAATCGGTGAAATCTGTGTATCGGGTCCTTGTGTTACACTCGGATATTACGGTGCTAAAGAGAAAACCGAAGAAGTATTTGTGCAAAATCCGCTTAACACCAACTACCGTGAGATAATTTACAAAACAGGAGACCTCGGCAATTTTGACGAGGACGGAGTTTTGCATTTTCACGGCAGAAAAGACAGACAGATTAAGCATATGGGACACCGCATTGAGCTGAATGAAATCGAAGAAATGGCAAAGCAGCTTCCGAACATTACAGACTGCTGTTCACTCTATTACAAAGAAAAGGAACATCTATATCTGTTCTACACGGGAGATGCAACATCAAAGGAAATTGTACTTCATTTCAGAAGCAAAATGCCTGCCTTTATGGTACCACGAAAGCTTATTAATCTTGACAGTATGCCAACTCTTCCAAACGGCAAGATTGATATGCAGTCACTTAAATCATATATGAAATAGCAACCAGTGGGTTGCAATTACTCGTGCAGACAGATTTATAAAATAATTTACTTCTATGCTCGACTTCAAAGTACGAGCAATTACTTATAAAATAATATAATTAAAAAGGAGATTTTTAAAAATGGACGAACTTATGCAGATTCTTGAGGAACTCAGACCGGATGTTGACTTTGAAAATGAGAAACAGCTTATTGCTGACGGCATTTTAGAGTCATTTGATATTGTAGCTCTTGTTGGTGAACTCAACGAGGAATTTGACATTGAAATCAAGCCAAATGACCTTGTTCCCGAGAATTTCAACTCAGCAGAAGCAATGTATGCGTTGATTACAAAATTACAGGACGAATAATTATGAAACAATTTTTAAATGAAACATTACATAAGCTGGGTACTCCGGCTTATGTTTTTGATACTGACATTTTTGCAGAAAGAGCAGAGCTTGTCAAAAAAGCCTTTGGCAATAAGGTTCAAATTTGCTTTTCAATCAAGGCTAATCCCTTTGTTCTTGCCGACTTGCCCGAGTGTTTCAGCAAAATTGAGGTTTGCTCACCGGGTGAACTGACCATTTGTGAAAAGCTTAATGCAGATATGGATATGGTAATTTTCTCGGGAGTAAATAAAACTGCCGAGGACGTTGAGCGTGCTATGCAGGACTGTGTCGGTACATTTACAGCCGAAAGTATTATGCACGTCAACCTTATCAACAACAGCGCCGTTAATAACGGAAAATGCGTACCGGTACTTCTCAGACTTACAGGCGGCAGCCAGTTCGGTATGGATGAGGACGAACTGCTTAGCATAATCAAAAACCGTGACAGCTACAAGGGAATTGAGATTGTGGGTATCCATTACTTTACAGGCACACAAAAACGTAAGCCTGCCGCAATCATCAAGGAGCTTGACAGAGTCGACACATTTGTAGATATGGTTAAGAGCGATTATGATTTTGAGCTTAAGCGTGTTGAATACGGCACCGGACTTGCAGTAGATTATTTTAAAGATAATGCTGATGAGCTTGAAGAAGAGCGTCTTAACGGCATTGCTGAGCGTATTCGTGAACTCGGGGAAAAGGTTGAGCTGACAGTTGAAATGGGCAGATTTTTTGCTGCTCCATGTGGATTTTACTTTACAAAGGTTATCGACACAAAAACCTGCTGCGGCATTAATTATGCCATTGTTGACGGCGGTCTTAATCAACTGAAATACGACGGACAGATTCAGGGTATGCAGATTCCTGCAATCACTCACCTCTCAGATGATGAAAGCAATACCGACGAACAGGCATGGACATTGTGCGGAAGCCTTTGCACAACTGCCGACGTGCTTGCAAGAGAGGTTAAACTGTGTGATCTTAAGCCCGATGACACTCTTGTGTTTCACCGCACCGGTGCATATTCGGCAATGGAAGGTATGGCTGTATTTTTAAGCCGTGAAATGCCGAGAATTGCACTTTATTCCAAGGAAAAAGGGTTAAGAATTGTCAGAGACTTCATTTACTCCGACACAATGAACACAGCTAATTTCGATTTATAAAGAGGGGTTATTTTGAGTTTTACAACTATTAACTTTCTTCTGTTTGCGGCAGCAACAGTGCTTGTGTACTTTTTGCTTCCGCTGAAAAAGTATAGATGGGTTGTATTGCTTGCAGCAAGCTACTTTTTTTATTTGTGTGCAAGTTATAAGTTTGCAGCCTTTATTCTTTTCACCACGATTTCAACATATTTGTTTGCCCTGTGGATTGACAAAGTTTCAAAAAATGCAAAGGCAAAGGTCAAGGCAAACAAGTCGACCTGGGACAGAGAACAAAAAAAGAAATACAAAAATAAAATTAAAATACAGAAGCGCCTGATTATGGCACTCGTACTTGTACTTAATTTTGGTATTTTAGCATTTCTGAAATACTATAACTTCTTTGCAGGCAGCCTTAATGATTTGCTGGGAATATTCTCAATCGGATTCTCGGCACCTACTTTAAAGCTTATTTTGCCTCTTGGTATTTCATTCTACACTTTCCAGTCTATGGGATACATAGTAGATGTATACCGTGAGAAGGTTGCACCCGAGAAAAATCCGCTGAAACTTGCACTTTTCGTTTCATTCTTTCCGCAGATTATTCAGGGTCCGATCAGTTTTTACGACCAGCTTGCTCATCAGTTATATGAGCCTCACAAATTTGACTTTACACGCTTTAAACACGGAATGCAGCTTATATTGTGGGGTTATTTTAAAAAACTCGTCATTGCCGACAGAGCGGTTATTGCAATGAACACGGTACTTGATGATTATACTGCATATAACGGCACAACCATTACTTTTACGGTTCTGCTATATGCTTTGCAGCTTTACGCAGATTTTTCGGGCGGTATTGATATTTCCCGAGGTATTGCACAGATATTCGGCATTGATATGGCTCAAAACTTCAAGCGTCCGTACTTTGCCAAGGATATTAACGATTACTGGCGCCGCTGGCACATCACACTTGGTGCGTGGCTGAAAAACTATGTGTTCTACCCCATTGCTATGTCTAAGCAGTTCATAAATATGAGCAAAAATATGAAGAACACAAAGTTCGGCAACACAAAGGCAGGAGCTCATATTGCAAAGGTACTGCCAACAAGCATTGCGTCGCTTATAGTATTCCTGATTGTAGGCATATGGCACGGTGCAAACTGGAAATATGTCGGATTCGGTTTGTGGAACGGACTTATTATTATGATTTCCATTCTTTTAAAGCCGGTATTTGACTTTGTACTTGCAAAGCTGCACATTAACCCTAAGTCTTTCTTATATGGACTTTTCCAGATGTTCAGAACATTCCTTGTTGTCCTTGTAGGTTATGTGTTTGACATTGCGCCAAGCTTTAGCGGTGCTGTAAATATGATAAAAATGTCATTATTTGATCAGCATATAAGTGCAGGTATCAGCCAGATTGCGGGTCTTGGAATAAACATTAAAGACTATGCTATTCTTTTGACCGGTATGATTATAATATTTGTTGTAAGCGTCATTCAGGAAAGAAACAACAATACGCACCTGCGTGTATTACTCGACAAAAAGCCGCTTGTACTCCGCTGGAGCTTAACTCTTATTTGCCTTGTAACAATACTTATATTTGGTATTTACGGGCCGGGATATAATCCTGCTGAATTTGTTTATATGCAGTTTTAGAGGTTAAAATATGAAGAAAAAGCTATACATAAAAAGATTTTTTGCAGTAATTTCACTTGTTTTAGCTGTTTTGCTGTTTTTGGGCATATCGCAAGAGTATTTTTTTGCAAAGCTCGACCACAGCAAACTCAGAGTTACCGGTTTTTACGAGGAAGAAAAAAACTCACTTGATGTATGTTTTATAGGCTCGAGCGAGTGCTACACAGGTTTTTCACCGGTGCAGTTCTATCGTGAAACAGGCATAACAAGCTATCCCTACTGTTCAGAATCAAATCCGATTTCAATGGCAAAATATCAGCTTAAAGAGATATTAAGAACACAGAATCCCCAACTGATTTTTATTGAAATCAACGGTGCGCTGTATGGTAAGGACAAGGATTTTTCTGATTTACCTCATACTCATAAAGCGCTGGATGCTATGCCAATGAACAAAAACAAGATTGATGCTATTCGTAATATAATTCCCGACGAAAACAAAGCTGAATTCTACTTTCCGTTCATTAAATATCACGGTGCGTGGGATTGCTATATTGAACAATTACAATACGCAAAATCAAAATTTGATATGCAACTCAGGGGATATTCTCTTCTGAAAGGCACAAGCGTTTATACGAAAACCTCGTTAAAAGGTGCCGATAAAGGTAAGATTATTGATACTGCAAAGCTTCAGAAGGATAACAAAACGCTTGAGCTTAATAAAAATGCAGACTATTATCTCAGAGATTTACTTCAGTTTTGTAAGGATGAAAAGCTTGACAATGTTGTTTTTGTGCGTTTCCCTCATATAGTTGACAAGCGTCAATATGACAGATTCAAGAGAACAAACAGAGCAGGAGAGATTATTGAGGAGTACGGATTTGACTTTATCAATTTTGAGAAAAATCAAATCGACATAAACCTCGATAAAAACACCGACTTTTACAACAGCGACCATATGAACATTAACGGTCAGCTAAAGCTTACAGAATACATCAGTAACATAATTCAAAATGATTACAATGTTAAACCTCACGAGCTCACCGAATCCCAAAAGAAAAACTGGGATGAATGTGCAGATTTTTATGATGCTTATTTAGAATACGCACAACAGGAAACCGAAAAAAATTCAAACAAAAGAGTTACTGAAAAATCCGATATAATGAAAGAAATAAAAAATATACAGCTTGAAAAATAATATAAAGAGGACTGCAAATTTGAATGCAGTCCTCTTTATTATCGCCTTATTATAATACTTTAAAAAACACAATAATATAAAACGGCTGTTTCAAAACCAAACCGAGTTCTGAAACAGCCAATTTATTTTTTATGAATTTATTATTATACAGGATGAACCTGATTCTCCTTGTCAAGCTTATCGCCGTTTATGCCAACCTTGGCATTTCTTCTCTTTTCAAAGAAGTCGAGNNAAACTGGGATGAATGTGCAGATTTCTATGATGCTTATTTAGAATATGCACAACAGGAAACCGAAAAGAATTCAAATAAAAGGATTACTGAAAAATCCGATATTATGAAAGAAATTAAAAAAATACAGCTTGAGAAATAAAAATCCACCGGCAAA
>DKZL01000028.1:34703-71397 GCA_002493635.1 Ruminococcaceae bacterium UBA7075
TCTTCTCTTTTCAAAGAAGTCGAGTGCAACTTTCGGGAACTGAGCATATGAAAGAACATCCTCAGGCTGTTCAATCCACTCTGCAATCTCTCCTCTAAGCTTATCAAGCTCAGGCTCAAGTGCGTCTGCCGGACGTCCCTTGATTACTTTCTTGTCACCGATAATCTTCTTCTGGAATGCAGGATCAATTGGCATAGGAGTTGTACCGTATTCACCTGCAACAAGTCCCTTGAACTCATTTGTGCACATTGAATAACGCTTGCCTGTGATTACATTGAATACAGCCTGAGTTCCGACAATCTGTGAAGTCGGAGTAACAAGCGGAGGATAACCCGAATCCTTGCGGACACGAGGAACTTCTTCAAGAACCTCAGTAAGCTGATCTTCTTTGCCTGCCTGCTTAAGCTGTGAAAGAAGGTTTGAAAGCATACCGCCCGGAACCTGATATATAAGTGCCTTAGCGTCTGTTGCAAGCATTGATGGGTCAAGAAGTCCTGATTTGATGTACTTCTCGCGAAGAGTCATAAAGTATGCACGAATTTCTGCGAGAGCCTTAATATCAAGACCTGTATCAAATTCTGTGCCCTGAAGTGCAGCAACCATTGACTCTGTCGGTGCGTGTGATGTACCCAGAGCGAGCGGGCTGATAGCAGTATCAATTCTGTCCGCACCTGCCTCTACGCCTTTTAACAGACACATAGAAGCAAGACCTGATGTATAGTGTGTGTGAAGCTGAATAGGAAGCTCAGGAACAGCCTTTTTAATTGCCTTTACAAGGCTTTCTGTTCTTGACGGAGTAAGAAGTGCAGCCATATCCTTGATACAGATTGAATCTGCACCTGCATCTGCAATTCTTTTTGCATATTCAACATAGTATTCATCGGTAAATACAGGGCCTGTTGTGTAGCTGATTGCTACCTGAGCCTCTGCTTTGCCGTTCTGATTTTTGGCAGCCTTTATTGCTGTCTTAAGATTTTTAATGTCGTTAAGCGCATCAAAAATACGGATAATATCAATACCGTTAGCAACTGAACGCTCAACAAGATACTCAACGCAATCGTCAGCATAGTGACGGTATCCGAGCATATTCTGACCTCTGAAAAGCATCTGGAGCTTTGTATTAGGGCAGTGATCCTTAATAGTTCTGAGTCTTTCCCACGGATCTTCATTTAAGAAACGGAGGCAGGAATCATATGTTGCGCCGCCCCAACATTCGAGTGAATAATAACCGATTTTATCAAGCTTATCAAGAATCGGCAGCATATCCTCTGTTGTCATTCTTGTAGCGATTAGTGACTGGTGAGCATCACGCAGGGCAGTTTCGGTTACTTGGATTTTCTTTGCCATTGTGTACATCCCTTTCTCAAGTAATGTTAATAATTAGTTAAGAGTTACAAGAACCTTACCTGAGTCTACTGACTCGCCCTTTGCAACATCAATAGTTGCAACTGTACCGTCCTGAGGAGCCTTTACAGGTGTTTCCATCTTCATAGCCTCAATAAATACAAGGTCATCGCCGGCTTTTACAGCCTGACCGGCAGAAACTTCAATTTTAACAACTGTACCGGGCATAGGAGCCTTAACAACTACTGAGCCTGCTGCACCTGCCGGAGCCGAAGGCTTTGCAGCCGGTGCCGGAGCAGCTGCTGCCGCTGGAGCTGAAGCTACAGGTGCTGAAGAACCCCCAAGCTCTTCAACCTGAACGTCATATGCTGTACCGTTTACTGTAATTCTTAAATTTTTCATAATGGTAATCCCCTTTTATATTAACAAAATTCAATTATCAAATTGTTGAATGCTTCTTTGAAAGTGTAGGAACACGCTTGCCTGCAAGCATATCAATAGCGTTAATCAAAGTCTGACGAAGCTCTGTTTCCTCAACAATACCGTCAACATAACCATTCTGAGCAGCGTTGAAAGCAGAAAGATTTTCGCTTGCAAACTTCTCAGCAACAGCCTTCTGCTCGCTTACGGCAACCTTCATAGTTTCGGGCGCCATAATAAATGCAGCTGCCTCAACATTTACAGGAGAAATAACAGCGTCGGGAAGAGCATATACAACATCAGCGTTTGCACCTGTGCCTGCAAGTGCAATGTATGCAGAACCTACAGCCTTGCCGGTTATAACAGAAATTTTTATTGTTGTTGCTTCTGCATATGCCGAAGCAAGCTTTGCAGCTGACGAAAGCGACTCAAAGCCCTTGCAGTCTGCAAATGTGATAACAGGAATTGAGAAAGCATCACAGAAACGGACAAACTTTGCAATCTTTGAAGCAGATGCACAATCAAGCTCTTTACCAAGAGTATGTGCAATAGCAACTACCTGACCGCCAAGACGAACGAGACGTGTTTTTGCATTTGCACCGAATGAATCAAACAGCTTGAATCTGGTTGATGAGTCAACAGTTCTGCCAACAATACAGCCTTCGCCTGTCGGAGCTTCATCAAATGCCTGAGGAGCAGGCACAAGATTGTTTGAAGGCAGGAAAGTCACAAGCTCTTTTGCCATTTCAACAGCTTCTGCCGAATCCTTGGCAATTACAGCTGCGTTACCCTTTGAAGCGTTATATTCAGCATCAGCATTTTTGCCTGTTACATCAAGCGAAAGCTGTGCGTCTTTGCTCATAATTACAACATCGGCGCTTACAGCATTCAAAGCATTAGTGCCAAGGCAAGTGCCTAAAATTACAGAAATCTGAGGAACTACACCCGAAAGTGACGCTGCGCTGTTAAGAACCTCGCCGCATCCTGCAAGAAGTTCAGTACCCTGCGCAAGTCTGCCGCCTACACTATCATAAAAACCAACAACAGGCGCACCTGTCTTGAGTGCAAGACCATAAATCTTCTTGAGCTTTGCAGCCTGAGCCTTGCTCATTGCGCCGCCGCAAATATCACTGTTCTGAGCAAATGCATAAACAGGCATTCCCTCTACTGTGCCAAAGCCCGCAACTACCTCTGCAAAACCGTCGCCTGACTTTGCAAAAGCATCAATTTCACAAAAGCTGTCTGCATCAAAAAACTCAGTAATTGTCTTGTAGGCAGATGTTGCAGCAATTTCAGCTTTTGCCTGATTGACCTTTTCAATACTCATCATTAAATCCTCCAATACTATGTATTGAAATATATAGCGTACATCACGCCATATACTTAAATTACTACACAATACATTATATCCTATTATAATGAAAAGCACAAGAAAAAAGGCAGTAATTTTTGTATTTTTTGATAGTTTTCATAGTTATTATTAAATTCAAATAAATTTATTGACATTTTGACCAATATCAGCTGCCGGTGGGCTGGCAACCAGCGGGTTGCAGCTGTCCGAGCAGACAGCATCATATAAAAATACACTTCTATGCCCGAAAGCTAACGAGTAATTTACTATAAACAGATTCTATAATTAATGTTGTGGTAACAACAAACGGAGCCTTAATAATGTTATGTGTAGGTGACGGCATCCTTGACGTCCCACCTGATTGCCAACGGCAATCAGGGAAAACAACATCTTAAAACAAGGCTTTTGGACATCTGAGAATCCGCCCCCTACAAGAGATAATCTCAATAAACGGCTGCTTTTTATATTTATTGACATAGAGCCTGTAAATATAAAATAAGGACAATCGTCTGACTGCCCTTAAATGAATTTTATGTTAAATTTCAAGTGTCTTAATTGACTCAAATTCTTTAACTATTTCCTTTGATGGCTTTTTTGTAACAAGTGAAACAACCACATTTACAACCAAACCGAGAATAAAGCCGACAATCAAAGAATACAAGCCTGTTGCCGCATAAATAGTTCCGCCGTTTATCAGTGGCAGATAGTCCCAGATGATTACGGTCAAAGCACCTACAGCCATACCGCTTACTGCGCCTGCAAGGTTTGAACGCTTCCAGAAAAGTGCAAGCAGAACTACCGGACCAAACGCAGAGCCAAAACCTGCCCACGCATCGGAAACAAGAGCCATAATACTTGAGTTAGGGTCAAGAGCAATAAAGAATGCAACAACCGCAACAATTATTACGGCAATCTTGCCAACCCAAAGCGCTTTTTTCTCGCTTGCATCTTTTTTGATAACACCCTTATACATATCCTCGGAAACAGCAGAAGCCGTAACAAGAAGCTGACTGTCAGCAGTTGACATAATAGCCGCCAATATACCGCAAAGGAATATTCCGCCGATGAAAATTACTATGCCGTTGCCTGAGAAAAGCTGCTGAATTGTGCGGATAAATGCAGTTTCGCTTGTTGCAGCATCAAGCTGAGTTGTAAGATAACCTCTTGCAACAAGACCGATAAGACAGGAAGCTGCAAGCGAAATAATTACCCATGTAATAGCAATTTTTCTTGACTTTTTAATCTCGCTGTTGCTCTTTACAGCCATAAATCTTATAAGAATATGCGGCATACCAAAATATCCAAGACCCCAAGCCAGATTAGAAATAATTGAAACAGCCGAAACAGAGGTGCCGTCGTCATTCTTAAAGAAATTCAAATAATTTTCAGGACTTGAAACACCTTTTGCAACTAATGTGCTTGCAAAGCCGTCATTGAATGTAAGCAATGCATACGCAACAATCGGCACAGCCAAAATAGCCACAAGCATTAACATTCCCTGAATAAAGTCAGTAGTACAAACAGCCTTGAATCCACCCATAAACGTATAGATTAAAATTACAAGAGCCGCAATGCCGAGGCCGATAAGATAAACGGAATTATAATTGCTGTCATCGGAAAACAGCGTAGCAAAAAGCTTTGCGCCCGAGCTGAAAGCCGATGCAGTATAAACCGTAAAGAATACCGCAATAATCAGCGCAGAAACTATTTTTATAACGCCCTTTGTGTCACGGTAACGGTTCTGGAAAAAGCTTGGAATAGTCAGCGAATTTCCTGCAACAATTGTATATTTTCTGAGTCTTGCAGAAACTATGTACCAGTTAAGAATTGTACCGATCAGCAAACCTACTGCAATCCATACCTCACCCGTACCTGCAAGATACACCGATCCGGGCAGTCCCATAAGCAACCATCCGCTCATATCGGATGCCTGTGCCGAAAGTGCAGCTGTCCAGCCGCCCAAATTACGGCCGCCTAAAAAATAGTCCTCATTATTCTTTGTGCTTTTTGAATATACAACGCCAATGATAATCATTATTATCATATATGCCGCAAACGCACCGAGAACAATAATATTATTTGTCGTCATTGTTTACCCCCTGTTTTTATCCCCACTCCGTAAATTCAGCTTATATTAAAACTTTTATTCCCGAAGTCTGAACCTCGGGAATAAAACATTTATGTTAATTCAAATTTCTGAGCGGATAGAAAATTTATTTTCTGTCAGAACCTGATTTTTGAGAATTTGCAATATTCTGTTTTGTCTTTCTAATCTCATTAAGCTGTTCGGCAATGCTCTCTTCGGTACGCTTGATAATGCTGTTTACATAAACATTTGCCGCATTGCGGATTTCAGCAGACTTCTTTTTTGCATCCTCAACAATCTCTGTTGCCTTTGCCTGTGCCTCACGTACAAGCTCGTTCTGATTAAGCATAGCTTTTTTGCGCTCTTCAGCAGCACGGATAATATTTTCGGACTCACGGTTAGCCTCTGCAAGAATCTGCTTTCTGTCAGCAACAATATTCTTTGCCTGTCTTACCTCAGCGGGCATAGAATCCTGAATCTGATCAAGAATATCATAAATATCATTACTGCTTACCATTACCTTACCGTTTGAAAAAGGTACTGCCTTAGCATCATTAATAATATCCTGAAGCTGTAATACTAAATCATCAACTTTCATTTTTTCCACTCCTTAAACTTTTTGAAAATTATTTTCTCAAACCCCTTACAATTTTGTCATGAATACATTCAGGTACAAAATTGCTTATATCTCCGCCCATTGACGCAACCTCACGCACCATACTGGAGCTCAGATACATTGCATCAGCATCAGCTGAAAGAAATATCGTTTCAAGCTGTGGGTTAAGTTTTTTATTGGTGAGCGCCATCTGAAATTCATATTCAAAATCAGATACAGCCCTCAGTCCCCTTACAACCGCATCAACATTGTTCTGTCTGCAATATTCAGCCAGAAGCCCATCAAAGCTGACAACTCTGACATTATCAAGCTCCTTGGTAGCCTCTTTCAAAAAATCAATGCGTTCCTCTATCGAAAAGCTTGGAATTTTCGCCGAATTAACAAGCACGCCGACAATAACACAATCAAACATTCTCGCCGCCCTGTTTATAATGTCAATGTGTCCGCGAGTAACCGGGTCAAAACTGCCCGGACAAATTACTGTTTTATTCATTGTAAAAAGTCCTTATGTCTGTATATACTTACCTTTATTTTACCATAGCGATACTTTCTGTCAAGCATAAATTCGCCATAGCTTTCGGCAAGTTCCTCATCAAGAGGATTTTCGGCTATAATAACGCCCGTATCCTTTACGCATTCAACAACACTTTCAAGTGCTTCCTGCAAAAGTCCTGTCTTGTACGGAGGGTCAAGGAACACAATGTCAAATTCATCCTGATTCATAGCCAGAAAGCTGTGAAAGTCCATCTGAAAAACCTTTGACTGCAATTCAAATTTTGTGCTTTTCAAATTGCGTTTTATTGCCGCAACCGATTTTTTTGAGCTGTCAACAAAGCACGCCTCTTTAGCACCTCGGCTTATTGCCTCAATGCCCATCTGTCCGGAGCCTGCAAACAAATCAAGAAACCGCCTGCCCTCAGTTTCAAACTGAATAACAGAAAAAATAGCCTCTTTAACTCTGTCAGTTGTCGGGCGGACATCCTCGCCCTCAAGGGGTTCAAGCCTTCTGCCCCTTGCTATTCCTGTAATTACACGCATATTATCGTCCTTTTACAGAGGAAATCCTCTGCATTATAGTCTTTTATGTCATTATAACACATAATTGTAAATATTACAACAAATTTTTAATCTTTTTATCTCCGCTATATTAAGTTTAATATAGTTTAAAGTGCAGTGTCCCGGGGTTTAAACTTCTGCTTAATGGTAAACATCATACTTTGCTTCTATCCTATAAGTCATAGATGTAAAAAGTCACTTAAGATAATTACATTTTCATTATTCGACCTTTGGCTCAGGAATCAGACCGCAGTCTGTGAATGAAAAATCACCTATTTGAAACTTCTTGTCTGTGATTTTCTCAGTCAGTTGTCTGCACTCAATAAATTCGTCAGTCACAATTACAAAAAATTGCTTATCAGATTTATTAACTAAATAAAAATCTTTATCAGTATTTTTTACAGAGTTAATAAACTGCGGAATTCCAAATGGTGCATCAAACAAAAAACCAATCACATTATCTATTACCTTTTCTCCATTTGTCAGTATTTGCTTACCCATGAGATAGTGTATCTCCGCATCAGGATATTTTTCTCTTACAATCATATCCTTTTTACCTGTTTTCTTAACCAATCTGCCTCTGATTTTTCGAATATAATTGTAAGAATCAAGGTCAATTTCTTCTCTTGTAATTGTTAAATCAAGACCTTCGCCATCATCAAGAAGATAATCCACACTGACATTCAGAAGCTTTGATAGTTTTCTCAAATTGTCTATGTCAGGCATTCCCTTTCCTGATTCCCATTTTGTAACAGCCTGCCTTGACACTATAAGTTTTTTAGCTAAATTTTCTTGTGTTAATCCGGCGTTTTTTCTTGCAGATTTCAGTTTCTCTCCTAATGTCATTGGTGTTTCATTTCCATTCACTTTCATATTGATTCCTCCAAATATATAGTCAGCATTTTTATGCTGTCTTCAGTATACTGTTGAAACAATAAATTTACAAGAAATGCTCTTTTGCCTTATAGCAACGCTTCGTAGCAAACGTATTTTACTCATCACTATGAAAATATTTATACACTGCAAGTGCAGAATCCTTTGTCATCTTGGGGGCATTCTCAAGTTCCTTCAAATCGGCATTTGAAATATTTTCAATCGTTCTGAAATGCTTAAGCAACACCTTTGCACGAACCTGCCCTATACCGTCAATTTCAGTAAGCGAACTTTTGAAAGTATTTTTGCTTCTTCTGCTGTGGTGATAGCCGATTGCAAATCGGTGCACCTCGTCCTGTATGCGTGTAACAAATGCAAACAGTGCCCTTTTTGAACTGATTGCAATTTCTCCGCCGTCGCCTGTTATTGCCCTTGTACGGTGCTTGTCATCCTTGACCATACCGAAAAGCGGAACATCAATATTCATCTTTTCAAGCACTTCTTTTACAACGGCAACCTGACCTTTACCACCGTCAAGCAGAATCAAATCAGGCAGTTTTCCAAAACCTTCGTCATTCTTCTCCGCCTTGTAATACTCCTCAAATCTTCTTGTCAAAACCTCTTTCATTGAGCCGTAATCATCCTGACCGTCAAATCCTTTAATCTTGAATTTTTTATAAGCAGATTTCAGCGGTTTGCCGTTTTTATATACAACCATACCTGCAACATTTTCAGTGCCTGCAAGATTTGAAATATCGTATGATTCAATGTATTCGGGCAGCTTTTCAAGTCCGAGTGCTTCTTTTAGTTCCTCAAGCACGCTGTACTCACGAACAGTTGCATCCTTTTTCTGCGCCAGTGCTTCAGCCGCATTTGAACGGCACATATTTACAAGTTTAGCCTGCTCTCCCCTTTGCGGAACGGTGACATTCACCTTGTTTCCACGCTTTTGCGAAAGCCACTCGCCTACGGTGTCAATTCCGTCAAAGGTTCTGTCTATTGCAACATTCTTTGGCACATCATTTCTGATTGTGTAATATCTGAGTATAAATTCCTCATATTCGCTTTCGCTGTCGCCGCTGTCAAACACAAAACTTTCTCTGTCAAACAGCCTGCCGCCTTCAAAACGGAACACCTGAAAGCAGGTTTTTCCGCTGTCAGAGAAGCTTCCTATAACATCCTCGTCAAGCACCTTGTTTGCAACAACCTTTTGCTTGTCGCCCATTTTTTTGACCGCCGTTATCTTGTCACGAATGCGGGCTGCTCTTTCAAATTCAAGATTTTCAGCCGCCTCCTCCATCTGCTGAGTAAGCTGTTTAATCGAATTTGATGAACCGCCTCGCAAAAAGTCAAGTGCCTGCTCCACACTTTCCTTATAATCTTTGAGTTTAACCCTGCCCGTACACGGAGCCATACATTGCTTGATGTGGTAATTAAGACAAGGTCTGCCCTTTCTGAAATCTCTTGGGAACTGTTTGTTGCAAGTTGGAAGCATAAAAATTTTGTTAGCCTCTTCTACTGCATTTTTAACATAATAACTGCTCATATACGGACCGATATATTCGGCACCGTCGTCTGCTTTCTGTAAAACATAAGAGAGTTTTTTCCATTCGCCTGAACTTACCTTGATGTAGCTGTAACCCTTATCATCCTTTAAAAGAATGTTATATTTCGGCGTATGCTGTTTGATAAGACTGCATTCAAGTACCAACGCCTCAAACTCACTGTCGGTAATTATATATTCAAAGTCATCCACATTATCAACCATTCTCCTTACCTTTTCAGCATGATTGTTCTGCGACCCGAAATACTGACTTACCCTGTTTTTAAGAGCTTTTGCCTTACCGATATATATTATTCCTCCGCTTTTGTCGTGCATAATGTAAACACCGGGCAAAAGCGGCAATGCCATCGCTTTTTTTCTGAGTTCAGATAACTTTGAATTCATTTTTTCTCCTTCCGAAAAATTTATATATGAAGAAAAGCAGCCGGTGGGCTGCACCCATTCGGGCAGACAGCACCATATAAAAATTAACTTCTATACCCGACTGCTTTTGAGCAATTTCCTATAAAGTAAAAATAAAGAGCGGAAAAATCCGCCCTTTGATTATAAATATAAAAATATCTGTTATGATTACTCTGTAAAGCCTGACTCAACAAGAGCAACAAGACCCTCAACAGCCTCGTTCTCGTCTGAACCGTCAGCAATGATTTTAATTGTTGTGCCGCCGATAATGCCGAGTGACAATACACCAAGAAGGCTCTTAGCATTAACGCTGCGTTCTTCTTTTTCTACTAAAATAGTAGACTTGTACTCATTAGCTTTCTGAATAAAGAATGTTGCAGGACGAGCGTGCAAACCTGCTTTGTTCTGAACCAATACTTCCTTAACATACATAATTTATAACCCTCTCTACCTTAAGATTAATCATTACAGTACATAGTAAACCATTTACTATCAACTTGATTATTAATTATTATAAACTTTTTTTACTGTAAGGTCAATAAATTAAATCAATTTCGTGTGAATACTCACTTGGAATGAAATTTTTTACCCCTTTATTGTGCAAAATTACAAATGATAATTCTATCCGATAAATTATTTGCTGTTCACACCGTTGTGAATCCGTCACAAATGACTATTCATCAGCATTTTCGAGCAATTCAGGTCTTTTAGTTTTTGTCACCTCAATGCTCATTTCTTTTCTCCATTTATCAACATTTGCGTGATGACCGCTTAAAAGCACCTCTGGCACCTCAATGCCCCTCCAATTTGAAGGCTTTGTATATTGAGGATACTCCAGAAGTCCGTTAAAGTGGCTCTCCTCAGTAAAACATTCATTATTTGAAAGCACACCGGGCACCATTCTGCACAATGCGTCAGTGAACACCATCGCAGGCAGTTCACCGCCTGTAAGCACATAGTCGCCGATTGAGATTTCCTCATCAACAAATTCATCAAGCAGTCTTTGGTCAACACCTTCGTAGTGTCCGCAGAGAATGCAAACATTTTCATAATTTGCCGCAATCTCACGCAGTCGTTTCTGTTTCAGAGTTTTGCCCTGAGGTGACATATAGATAAAATGTGGTCTTTTGCCTGTCTGATTGCAAATATCCTCAAAGCAAAGTGCAATCGGCTCAGCTTTCATCAGCATTCCCATTCCGCCGCCGTAGGGGGTGTCGTCAACTCTTCTGTGCTTGTCAAAAGCATAGTCCCTCAGCTGATGACATACAATCTCAACAGCTCCGCTTTTCTGCGCCCTGCCGATTATGCTGTCATTAAGTACAGGCTCGAACATTTCGGGAAAGAGCGTAATAATATCAATCCTCATCATCAAAAAGTCCTTTCATCGGATGAATAAGAACATAACCTTCATCAATATTTGTTTCCTCTATAATCTCATCAATAACAGGCATAAGATATTTTTTGCCGCTGTCATCGGTAACTTCGTACACATCGTTTGCACCTGTGTAAATTACATCAGTAAGCTTGCCGTACACTGCATCACTTTCTGCATCACGGATTTCCAGACCGATTAAATCCTGAACGAAATTTACACCTTCTTCAAGAACAATATCGTCACGGTTGATATAAACAACTTTGCCCCTGAATTTCTCAGCTTCTTCAATATTTTCAATACCTTTAATTTTCGCAAGAGTGATATTTTTGTGCGGACGAGCTTTAATTTCAATAAAGCTTTTACCCATATCATCAAGATACAGTTTTTTAAAACAGCATAAAAATTCGGGTGAGTCGCACCACGGGTCAATTCTGACCTCACCTTTAATGCCGTGCGTTCCTACAATCTTTCCTGTTTCAAGAAATTGCTTTTTCATATCTAAACTTCCCTCTATGTTATAATCTCTGTGTCAAAATACTGTTCCTGAAAATGTATTAATCTTTCAATTTCAGCCTTTGAAAAATCTTTGTTTTCAGGTGCAACAACCCATTTGTTTTCAATATCATTTTTCCTGTGTATTATGGCAATGATTTTGCCTGTAAATTCTTCGAGCGGAGTATCAACGCCAACAATGTATGCATCCTGTTCTTCGCCATCAGGAGCTATAATGCCCTCGATATAGCCGTAATTCAACTTATAAACAATATCTGAATGCTTTGGATGAACAGAGCCAAGAGGTCTGTCAACCTTGACATTTACAGTACAGCCTATAAGGCAATCAAAATTGCTTCCTGATTTATCAACCAGCGAATGTATATACGGAAGTACCCTTTCGGCGTGAATCGTAACATAGTTTTTGTCTGTCAGAAAGCGGATAATATCTTCACTTTTAACCCATCTATAAGCTACGGTTTCTCCCTCTTGAAGTTTGATCCGATTTTTATCACAATCAACAGTACAAATATATCCGAAATAAATACAAGGATACTTTTTGCCGCAAATTCTGTATATCTTTTCAAGGCTTTTGCAGACAAGTCCTGTTTCTTCAAAAAGTTCTCTGACTGCGCCCTCAAGAGCAGTTTCTCCCTTTTTTACTGCTCCGCCTGCACTGATTTCCCAGAACCCGCCGTAATGTTTCTTGCTAAAATCTCTCTGCATTGCCAAAAAACTGCCGTCCTTGTGCCTTACAATAATTTCGGCAACCAGATGATACATACCATCGGGAATTTTTTCACCACGGATCAATTTGCCATCGAGCTTATTAGCGTTACAGTCATACGCATCCCATAATTCAACTGTTTCAGAACAATTCATTTTTTATTATTTCTCCGTTTTATAATTAAAAACTTTGCAATATTTGCTATATCGGTGCAATAGCAGGCACAAAATTTCTTACCAAACAATACACCGTAACAAGTCCAATCATAGTGTATAAAAAATAATAATTTCTTATCGGACTGCGGTAATTTGTCTTGCCGAACGCTTTGAAAAGCGGCTCGGTATACAAAACTGCACCGCAAAGGATTAATGTGATAATCAGTGCGTTCTGACGAAGAGAAAGCAGAATATCACCGTGCAAAAGTGCAACTACTGCCCTTGTACAGCCGCAGCCGGGACAATAAAAACCGGTGAATTTGTGCAAAAGACAAGGCGGCAGCGTAACAAAATTAATTACAAACCACGCTGTCAAAATACATCCGAGCACCACAATAAAAGGCAGAATACACACCCGGATTTTTCGCTTTGTATTATTATTCATAAAACACTTCCTGTTAAAAAAGCAACGAACAAAAAATTCACACTAAAAAATATGGGCGAACACAAGTCCGCCCGTATCTTGGTTAATCTGATATATGATTAAAAATAGTAATAATAATAATATGATTCAAGCATACCTGTAGCAACGGCAACAATAACACCAATAATTCCAAGTACAAGTGCAACAACCGAAAGAACGATACCGGCTGTAGCCATACCGTTGTTTTCTTTCTGTCTGCTCTTTGACATAATACCGAAAATTATACCGAGAATTGAGCAAATTGTACCGCAGCAGAAGAAAGAAGCAATACCCAAAACAAGTGAAGCAATAGCAAAGTTTTTGCCCGGTTCAGGAGTTTCCTGATACTGCGGATACTGATAAGCCTGATTAAACTGCTGGTTAGGATTGTACTGTCCGCCCTGCTGATACTGATAAGGCTGATTGTACTGATTGTTTTGATTAAAATTATTCTGATTGTTCTGATCAAAATTATTTTGGTTGTTGGGGTTAAAATTATTCTGGTTATTATAATCGTCCATAATTATTCTCCTATATATTTGATGATATTATTATATTGTAAAAGCACAAGTTTTGTCAAGACCTGTCGAATACATATTAATTAAAATAATAATAATCGTATGGATTTGTATCTGAAAAGCCTTCTGCCATACCGGCTATAAAAAGAATTATTATAAATATTGAAAGCACAATTCCTATTGAAGACAAAACAATACCTGCGATAGCCATTCCCTTGCCGTCCTCGTTTCTTTTCAAAGAGATAATTCCAAGCACCAAGCCTGCAACTCCCGCAAAAAATGAAATAAATCCGGTACAACAACAGGTAAAAAGCGAACCAATGCCCAAAATCAATGAAGCTATAGCAAAACCCTTTGGTTTTTCCTGTAAATTATATGAGGGAAACTGCTGATTATAATATGCGTCATTATACTGTTGTGGCTGATTGTACATATTGTATCCGCTATTTTGACCATTCTGAACGTATGGCTGCTGACTATATGTATTGCCGTAATTACTGTTCTGAGTGTACTGCTGATTATAATTTGAATACGGATTATTTGGCTGCTGAAAACCGTTATCATTATAATTTGGCTGATTTACATTTTGCTGAGGCTGATAATAGCCGCTCGTATTATTCTGAGCATAAGCATTCTGTTGAGGCATACCTGTCTGCTCATCTTCATTCTGCGCCTGATTATAAGGTGCATACAAATCTGCTTGATTTATCTGCGTTTCCTGCGGAATAACATTCTGCTGAGTGTTTATATTATTGTCAGAATCCATTCCCTTATTTTCGTTAAAATTATTGTTATATGGGTCCATATTAACCTCCTGTTTTACTTATAAATTTAGATTAATAAGCATCACTACACTATCCGTTTTCTATGCTCATTGTAGCAAAAGCATTCAAATCCGAGCCTGCAACATTGCCGCTGATAAACTCATAATATCCCTGCGAACCTACCATTGCAGCATTGTCGCCGCACAATGACTTTTCAGGCATAAACAGCTCATATCCATGGCTTTTGCACTCCTGTTCAAGAGTTCTTCTCAAAAGTGAATTTGCCGATACTCCGCCTGCGATTACAAGCCTTTTAACGCCCAAGTCCTCTGCCGCTTTTAAAAAGTTCGTGGCAAGGCAGTCCACAACTGCATATCTGAAAGATGCACAGACATCAGCCTTATTAAGCTCAATACCCTTCTGAGCCGAGTTATGAATAAGATTGATTACCGCTGTTTTAAGTCCCGAAAAGCTGAAATCATACGGTGCATCGTGCACAACAGGTCTTGGAAGTTTAAACGCAAGCGGATTGCCATCCTCGGCAACCTTGTCAAGTGCAATTCCGCCGGGATACGGCATTCCCATTGTTCTTGCCGCCTTATCAAAAGCCTCGCCTGCGGCATCATCACGAGTTTTGCCGATAATCTTCATTTTTGTGTAATCCTCTACCAACACAATATGACTGTGACCGCCTGACACAACAAGGCATAGGAACGGCGGTTTCAGTTCAGGATTAGAAATATAGTTTGATGCGATGTGCGAGCGCAAATGATGAGTAGGCACAAGCGGAATTCCTGTTGCAAGCGAAAGTCCCTTTGCAAAATTTACTCCTACAAGCAATGCGCCAATCAAGCCCGGAGCATATGTAACAGCGATTGCGTCAATATCTGAAAGTTTTGTTCCTGCTTCATTCAAAGCCTGCCTTACAACCGGCACTATTGCCTCTGCGTGACGGCGTGAGGCTATCTCAGGCACAACACCGCCATACAATTTATGTTCCTCAACCTGCGAGGCAATCACCGAGGATAGCACCCTTCTGCCGTCCTCAACAACAGCCGCCGCTGTTTCGTCACAAGACGATTCAATTCCAAGTATCTTCATTTCTTTTTTCTCCGCTTCATAAGTTTTCCTTATATTATAACTTTTGTTCCCGAAGTTCAGACTTCAATATTTTTATAAAGTTAATAATTCATTATCATAAAAAACTGTAATTTTGCAAACTGATAAATCAAAAATATTTGGTCATCAGCACTGCATCTTCCACAGGTTCTTTGTAATAATTTTTTCGCTCGCCAACTTTGATGAATCCGAATTTTGAGTACAGTGAACGTGCATTTTCATTGCTCTCACGCACTTCAAGAGTAAGAAAGCACAGATTATTCTTTTTGCCAAAGGTAACAAGCTCGCCGATTAACGCACTGCCGATACCTCTTTTGCGGTAATTTTCATCAACAGCAACATTAAAAATATAACCCTCGTCAATCACCACATTCATACCTATGTATCCCACAACCTTATTATCATCAATCGCTGTGAGAAATAAAGAATTTTCATTTGCAAGCTCGCTCTCAAGACTCTGCCTTGACCAAGGGTGAACAAAGCAATTTTTCTCAAGCTGAGCAACCTCCTCAAGCTGCTCAGCCGTCATTTTTTCAATTTTCATATTCTTCTATTATTTCTTCAATATAATTATAAATTTCATCTCTGCACATACGATAAATTTCTTCATCTCCGCCGTACGGGTCGCTTACTCCCATAATATTCAGCTTTTTATCGTCAATGCCGAAATAAATTTTCAATATATCTGCGTGACTTTGCGACATACAATAAAATCTGTCGTACTTTTTCAAATCTGCACTACCAACTGAAATTGACCTTTTGTCTGTCAAATCAATTCCGATTTCACTGCAAGCCTTAACAGAATTTTCAGACGCAGGAAGTCCGTCAACAGTCGCCATTCCAAAGCTTTCAGCACGCACCGAAAGTTTATTCTCCTCGGCAAGTCTGTTAAAAATCCCCTCTGCCATCGGACTTCTGCAAGTATTGCCCGAACATACAAAAGCAATCAGTTTATCAGCCTTTTGCATCGTACCAAGTCCTTCCTACTGCCGCATCTGCCGTGAGCGGAACGGATAATTTTACCGCATTTTCCATTTCTTCCTGCAAAAGCATAGCCACACGCATACTTTCATCCTGAGGCGCTTCTACAATCAATTCATCGTGGATTTGCAGAATGAGCCTTGCTTTAAGTCCCTCAGCCTTAATTCTTCTGTCAACCTTGACCATTGCAATCTTGATTATATCCGCCGCTGTGCCCTGAATCGGCATATTTCTTGCAACTCTCTCGCCAAATGCTCTCATCATCGCCTTACCGCTTGAAAGCTCGGGCAGGTATCTTCTTCTTCCGAACATTGTTTCAACATAGCCATCAAGCTTTGCCTTTTCGACAACATTTTTCATATATTCGTCAACGCCGCTGTAATGCGCAAGATAATTCTTGATGTACTGCGACGCCTCTTTGTTGCTTACGCCGATATCCTTTGCAAGCGAATAAGCACCGATTCCATACACAATGCCGAAATTTACGGCTTTCGCCCTGCTTCGCATAATCGGAGTAACCATATCAAGCGGCATATTGAACACCTGCGAGGCTGTTATTGCGTGAATGTCGTCATTGTTTTTGAATGCCTCAATCATATTTTTATCGTTTGAGATGTGGGCAAGCACCCTAAGCTCAATCTGTGAATAGTCGGCGTCAACAAGCACCCAGCCCTCTTTAGCCGCAAAGAATTTTCTCATTTCTCTGCCAAGCTCCGTACGCACGGGAATATTTTGCAGATTTGGCTCGGTTGAGCTGATTCTGCCTGTGCGTGTTTCAGTCTGATTGAAGTTTGAGTGGATTCTGCCGTCCTTGCCTATTACCTTTAAAAGTCCCTCGCAATAGGTTGAATTCAGCTTTGCAAGCGTTCTGTAATTCAGCACCATTTCAACCACGGGATGCTCATACCGCAGACTTTCAAGTACCTCTGCGTTTGTGCTATATCCGCTTTTAGTCTTCTTTTTACAGGGCAGTTTTAGCTCTTCAAACAGCACCTTACCGAGCTGTTTCGGCGAATTGATATTAAACTCACAACCTGCACTCTCATAAATTGAAGTTTCAAGACTTTTTATCTGTGCAGACAGCATCTCGCCATAATCCTTAATGCCCTGCTCGTCAACATCAAATCCGATATTCTCCATTTTTGCAAGCACATTTGCAAGCGGAATTTCTACATCAAGAAGCAAACTTTCCTGTTCATTTGCCTTGATTTCTGAAAGCAATTTATTGCAAAGTTTGTCAAACACAGCAAAAGCTCTGTACTTTTCATACTCCTCATTTTCGGCAACCGGCAATTCTATGCTGTTTGCTCCGCAAAGATTTTCGTCTGAATAATCCTTTGAGCTCGGCTCAAGCAGATATGCTGCAAGTTCAACATCAAACACAAGCGACTTAACTTCAAAGCCGATTTTGTCGGCATAAGCATAAAGAGCCTTGCTGTTGCGTGTGAATTTCTGAATATCTTCATTAATTAGTATTTCTTTAAAAGAATTTTTATCATTAAACAAATATACCTTAGCATCATATAAAATTGCAAAGTTTTTTAGTTCGTTTTCAGAAATATCAAACTCTATATATACCTTTTTATCATTTTTTATATTCTCATAAATAACATAAAAATCTGAATCTCCAACTATTTCAAGTTTCTTTGCATCTGCCTTTTTTTCTTCGGGAATTTTTACATCATTCAAGCCGTATTTGTCAATTAATGAGAACAGCTCAAGTCTTGCCATATACTTGGCACACTCGTTAGCGTCCTTCATATCAACCGTATAACTTTCAATGTTTGTATCAATAGGTGCAGTACAGCAAATCTCGCCGAGCATACGGCTGAGAATTGCATTATCCTTTGAATTTTTCAGCTTATTACGCATTCCCTCTTTTATGTCAAGCTCGTCAATGTGGTCATAAATATACTCGACACTGTGGTACTTCTGAATAAGCTCGCCTGCGCCCTTAGGGCCTATTCCTGCAACACCTGGGATATTATCCGAGGAATCTCCCTGAATAGCCTTAATCTCAATAAGCTCCTTTGGCGTTACGCCGTAGTCCTGCATAATTCTTTCGGGCGTATAGTTAATATCCTCTTTATTGGTGCATAGGTGCACACTTGTGCTGTCTGACACAAGCTGCAAGCTGTCCCTGTCACCCGTTGCAAGCACGCACTCGTTGCCGTTTTCGTCACACGCTCTTGCAAGCGTGCCCAAAATATCATCGGCTTCATAACCCTCGCAGGTAACAATTTTATATCCCAAAAGTGCCAAAAGCTCCTTAAGCGGTGCCATTTGTGATGCAAGCTCCTCGGGCATTCCCTTGCGGGTTGCCTTATAGCCTGAATACGCCTTATGTCTGAATGTCGGTGTACGCAAATCAAACGCAACAGCAACTGCATCCGGATTTTCTTCACATTTTATTTTATACAGCATTGTCAAAAAACCGTAAATAGCGTGAGTAAACTGACCGTCCTTAGTAGTAAGCGGTCTGATACCGTAAAACGCACGATTGACAATACTGTTTCCGTCAACAACAAGTAATCTCATAGCTTATACATCACTTCCGTCATAACACCGTTTTTATAATAAATTCGAGGTACTCGCTTGCCGACAAGGCAAATAACCTCATAGTTAATAGTATTAGTATTTTCAGCCAAAGTATCAGCAGTCGGCTCTCCTTTTTCACCACTGCCGAACACAACAACCTCGTCACCTGACCTGACATCTTCAATATCCGTCACATCAAGCATAGTCTGATCCATACAGATTCTGCCGACAATCTTTGCCCTTTTGCCGTTTACAAGCATATAACCGTTCTCGGCATTCTGTCGGATAAAGCCGTCTGCATAGCCTATTGGCACTGTTGCAATTTTCATATCCCTTTCGGCAGTATATGTTCTGCCATATGAAATATCAGAGCCTTTTCTGAGAGTCTTTACATAGGCAACAGCCGTTTTTAGAGTCATTGCAGGCTTTAAGTCCAACTTACCGACAAGTTTAGGTGACGGTGCAAGACCGTATAGAATTATGCCTGCACGCACCATATTGCAGTAAGTCATATCATAATCCTCAATAGCACCGCTGTTTGAGCAGTGACAAATCGGGATATTTAATCCAAGCTTTTTAAGTTCATCACGGACGTATGTAAAGTTTTCAAACTGCTTGTTGGTAAAGGCTCTGCCCTCTTCCGCCTCGTCGGACACACAAAAATGGGTAAATAAACCCTCAACCTCAAGCTTAGGCAGATTACAGGTTTCATATATTTCTTTTATAGAATTGTCATCTCGTGGAAATTCCTGACACATAAACCCTATTCGGCTCATACCCGTATCTGTCTTTATGTGAATTTTGCAGGTACAATCGGCACTCAGGCAAGCACTTGAAAGTGCCTGTGCATATTCAAGCGAAAACACAGCCTGCGAAATATTATACTTCGACAGTCTTTCAGCCTCGCTTACAGGTGTGTAGCCTAAAATCAGAATCGGCAGTTTACTGCCTGACTCTCTTATTTCAACGCCCTCATCAATATTTGAAACCGCAAAAAAATCCGCACCGAGCTCTTCATAAATTCTTGAAAGCTCCACAGCGCCGTGGCCGTAGCCGTCAGCCTTGATTACACAACAAATTTTTGCTTTATCTGAAACCTTAGCTTTGATTGCATTGAAGTTATGTTCAATAGCGTCAAGCGAAATCTCAGCCCAAGTCCTCTTTACAAAATCCATACCGAGAAAAACCTCTTTTGCACACAAAATTTTATAATTATACATTTTTTATTATACACCTAAAGCATAGTATAATCAACATTTTTCTGCTGAAGCATCGCTATCCTTAAAATCTTTATTTTTTCATAATGTTGAATATTGTTTGCTGATATGATAAGATATAGTAAAAATTAATGAGGCTTTTACTATGATATATCTAAGTGAATTTTATCTGCCAAATGCCGAAGATGAAGAAGACTTCTTGTATTGTGAAAAAAGAACCTGCTTTAATACATTTTATCCGTTTATGATTTTTCCTGAACTTGAGCTTGAAGAGCTTGTTTTTGAACCCGTAACTATTTTCTACGGAGGTAACGGAACAGGCAAATCGACTCTGCTAAATATTATAGCAGAAACTCTTAAATTGAAAAGAAATGCGGTATTCAACAAATCAAATTTCTTTAACGAATATATTAAGATGTGTGAATCAGTGACCGTCAATAAGATTCCCTCCGAAAGCAGAATAATCACGAGTGATGATGTATTTGACTATATTCTGGATATAAGAAATCTCAACAACGGTATTGATTTTAAGCGTGAGGAATTGTTTGAAGAATATACGGATAGCAAGTATTCCGACTTCAAATTCAAAACTATGGCTGATCTCGACAGACTGAAGGTTGTAAATAAATCGAGGTCAAAATCACAGTCAAAGTATGTAAAAAGCGAGTTAATGGCAAATGTAAGAGAATATTCAAACGGCGAAAGTGCGTTTAAGTATTTTACAGAAAAGATAACCGAAAATGCACTGTATCTTCTTGATGAACCTGAAAACAGCCTTTCTCCGAAAAGACAAATTGAACTTACACAATACATCCAAGACTCTGCACGATTCTTTAATTGTCAGTTTATCATTTCAACGCATTCACCTTTTCTGCTTTCAATGAAAAATGCAAAGATTTATAATCTTGATGAAGCGCCTGTAACAACTTCTCGTTGGACTGAGCTTGAAAATGTACAAACATATTTTGATTTTTTTGAAAAACGCAGAGATGAGTTTAAATAAAATCTCTATAAATGTGATAATCTCATTGGAGTTACGTTATGAACAATTATAATATTTTTTATTCCAAAAAGCACATTGCAAAACTGATTTTCTGTTATTTGCTTGTACTGCTATGTCTGCTCATTATGTATTTAATTGCAGTCTCATCTCCAACTTCATCGTTAAAATCATTCAATAAATCAGAAACTTTCATAATATTTTTAATAATAGCAGGTGATGTTGCTTTAATTTCGGTTGGCTTTGTAATTACCATTATTTATCGTAAGTCATTCAGAGTTATAGTTACAGGCGGTACTATTATGATTCACACTTTACTTTATGAAAAAGAAATTTTACTTAACAGTATGTCGGATATAAAATGTTCAATCATCAAGTCACAAAACTGGAATTTTAAAACAAAAAAAGAAGTTCATTTGACTATCTATTTTGACAAAACAAAACTTAAAATAAATAGCCATATGGAAAATTCCGTAAAATTTATAAGATTTTTAATTGAAAGAGGTTATCTGAAAAAGGAAAATATCATTGATTAATGATAATAAATATGATGCCATCGGAATATAGAAAAACTCGAAATTCAAATAAACAGAATTTCGAGTTTTTCTATTCATTATTTAAAAATGCAAAAGAGTATTTAAAACCGTTTGTATAACTAATAATTCGGGTGTATAACAAATAACTTACTGTTTATTTTAGTTTTAAAGTACAAAGCCGATTTTTTTCATTGCCTTTGAAACAGTTCTTCTGCTGATTTTGGTTGCGATGTCGTCAGCCTTGCGGTAACATTCCTCAAGATATGCCTTATCCTTTACAAGCTGATTGTAACGCTCCTGAATCGGGCGGAGATGCTCAACAACAGCCTCGCCGACTGCCGTTTTGAAGTCGCCGTAGCCCTTACCGTCAAAGTCGTGCTCTATCTGCTCGTATGAAAGACCTGTAACCGCACTGTAAATTGACATAAGGTTATTTATTCCGTCTTTGCCGTCAGCATAGCGCACACAAGCCTCGCTGTCTGTGATTGCACGCTTAAATTTGCGCATAATAGTTTCAGGGGTATCAAGCAGATGAACACAGCCGTTTACATTTTCGTCTGACTTGCTCATCTTTTTGCTTGGGTCCTGCAAGCTCATAACACGTGCACCGTTCTTTGGAATAAATCCCACAGGCACCTTGAACACATTGCCGTATCTGCCGTTAAAACGCTCAGCAATATCACGGGTAAGTTCAATGTGCTGTTTCTGGTCAGCGCCAACAGGTACTTTGTCTGCCTGATAAAGCAGAATATCAGCCGCCATAAGCACAGGATATGTAAACAGTCCGGCATTGATATTGTCCGCGTGCTTTGCAGATTTATCCTTGAACTGCGTCATCCTTGAAAGCTCACCGAACTGAGTATAACAGCTCAACAGCCAGGCAAGCTCTGCGTGAGTATGAACGTGGCTCTGAATGAAGAAAAGGCTCTTTTCAACATCAACACCGCAAGCCATAATGGATGCATATGCATCCAGAATATTTTTTCTCATCTGTGCAGGTTCTTGCTTTACAGTGATTGTGTGTAAATCTGCAAGCGCATAGATGCAGTCGTATTCCTCCTGCATTGTTACCCAGTTGCGAACAGCACCAAGGTAATTGCCGAGTGTAATTGTACCGCTTGGCTGTATTGCACTGAATACAACCTCTCTTTTCTTATCGTTTTCCATTGCTATATCCTCCATAATCGGTTAAATTTTCTCATTGGCAAGCTTGCCGAGTATTTTTATGCCCTTTTCAAGTTGTTCATCTGTCGGTGTTGAGAAGTTAATTCTAAAGCTGTGACACTCTTCATTTTCATCTGTAAGAAAAGCATTGCCCGGAACTACGCAGACTTTTTTAAGAACAGCGTCCTTACAGAACTGCGGCATATCAATGCGTTTATCAAGATCACACCATATAAAAAGTCCGCCGTCAATTTTATTATATGTAATCGCAGGGGCACAATATTTATCGAGCAAATCCATACAAAACTGCGCCTTTTTAGTGTAAATATTCCTTAGCATTGCAAGGTGAGCGTTAAAATCGTACTTTGTGATAAACTCATCGCAGACATACTGTGCCCAAATGTTTGTATGCACATCATTACCCTGCTTGCACACAACCAGCTTTTGAAAAATCGGCTTTGGACAAATACAATACGCAACACGAATACCGGGTGAAATAACCTTGGACATTGAACCGGCATAAATTACAATTCCCTCTGCGTCAAAGCTCTTTATATTCGGAACATACTCTCCGCTGTATCTGAGGTCGCCGTACGGGTTATCCTCAATGATAAGCACGCCGTACTTTTTGGCAAGTTCGTAAACCTTCTTGCGTTTTTTAAGACTCATCGTAACGCCTGACGGGTTCTGAAAATTCGGAATTGTATAGATAAACTTTGTATTGGGGTTCGCCTTGAGCTTCTCTTCAAGCTCATCTGTGTTCATTCCGTCAGGCTCAACTGTTACTCCGACAAGCTTTGCGTTGTAGCTTCTGAATGTGTTCAGCGAGCCAATAAAAGACGGTGCTTCTACGATTACAGTTTCTCCCTCATTTACAAGTGCTTTTGTGCACAAATCCATAATCTGCTGTGCACCTGTTGTTATGAGAATATCGTCATTCTCACTGCCTGTATTATGCTCTTTCTGCATATATTCCATAAGGTGCTGACGAAGCGGCGTATATCCCTCGCTTACACTGTACTGCAAAACCTTGATTGGGTCTTCTGCAAGCACCTTTGCGGAAATCTCCTCAATAGCCTTTGCAGGAAAGGCGTCGGGTGACGGATTGCCTGCCGAAAGCGAGACAACCTCGGGGTCAGCGGCATATTTAAAAATCTCACGGATAGCACTGGGCTTGAGATTTGAAACCCGGTCTGAAAATTTATATTCCATAATGAAACTCCTAAATTTATTATATATATTAATAATATTATCACGAAAACGCCTTGCGTTCAAGGTATTTAAAAAATTTGATATGCTTAAAATTAAAAAGTGTAAAATAATATTGTTTTTAGTCTGAAAATGTTGTATAATGTAATATAATATTCTTATGATAACAGTTAATTGCCGCTATTTTCAAATACAAGAAAGAGGGAGCATTATGAGCCAGCGTAATGATTATAACTATTCTAATTTCGATAACTATAACGATGGCTTTAACAACAGAGAGTATCGCCGACGTTCACCTCAAAGCAGACAGACAGTTTCAAATCGTCCTGTTTACAATGTGAACCGCAACAACCGCCGACCTAAACGCCGCAACAAAAGGCGCACACGCAATCGTATTATCATTGTGTGTTCGTTTATACTGATTATTGTCCTTTTGATTGTGCTGTTTTCAATTATGTTCAGGGGTTGTTCAGACGATCGGCTTCAGGCAGGTTCAAATATTTCAAAAGAAACAAAGTCAACTGCACAAACCACTGCCTCCGGTGAAGCTTCTGACGGCAAGCAAGCTGATGAATCAAGCGGAGGTTTACTCTCACCTTCAACATTTGTTACCCCTGAAATTAAGGATGACAATTCGGAGGGATTCAATTCGTTCGGCATTTATGTCTGGAATGAAGCCGGATTCGAGTTGTTCGGAAGTGATGAGGAAAAGGCAAAAAAATATGCAGAAACCATTAACGGATTTGCTGACAAATTTTCAGACAATGTAAAAATATATGATATGGTTGTTCCGAACCATACGGAGATGGGACTGCCTCAGCGTCTAAAAAATAATGAGGCTCAATCATCATCACAAGCCGACAACATCAAAAGCATATATGAAAAACTTTCTGACAAGGTTACTCCGGTTAATGCTTACAATTTAATTGCCGAGCACAACAATGAATATATTTACTTTAATTCCGACCATCATTGGACAGGGCTCGGAGCATACTATGCGTATTCCGCATTTGCACAGACTACAAACCAAAAGGTACTTGATTTAAAAAGCTGTGAAGAAAAAACAATAGAAGGCTTTACAGGCTCATTTACAAGCTATTCAGACGTTATTAAGTCAGACACCGTTCACTACTGGAATTTGCCTTACAATGTGAATATGGATATTTATCGTACTGCTGATACATTTGACACATATAATTCCCCATACTATGAATATGCCGAGTCAGGCACAGCCACATACGGCGTGTTCATTATCGGCGACAATCAGGATACGGGACTTACAGTCCTCCGTTCCGAGTCAGAGGATGTATCAGAAGGCAAAAAGATTGCTGTCATAAAAGAGAGCTACGGCAATGCATTTGTGCCTTATCTCACAAATAATTATCAGGAAGTACACACAATTGATTTTCGCTACTTCTCACAGAACATTCCCGAATATTGTGAAGCCAACGGAATTGATGAGGTTCTCTTCATTAACGGCGTAATGAGCGCAAACACTCAGATTCAGCTTGACAGTATGAGTAATTTGTTTTAAATTAAAAATTATGTATCAAATTTTTTGAAAGGAGGCAACAGAATGATTGCAGACAATGTTAAAGTCAGCATATTCGGCAAAATCAGCAACAACCTTTATTATGCTAAAATCAACACTAACGGACAAAGTAAAAGTGCATATGTGATTTCACGAAAACACATTAACGAATATTTTGACGGCGTTGTAGTTGCTGTTGCCGAATTTGAAGGACTTGATGAAGAAAGAAGCATTATTGCTCCATACGGAGAGATATTCTATGAACCTGAGATAAAAAGACTTCTTTTAAAGCTGAAAAATATCAAGCTCAAATCAATCAGCTGTCTTTATGAAAAATCCTGCGGTGCAATAATTTTTTATAAAACAAAGCAGAACACAAAAATTTTGCTTGTAAAAAACAACAGCGGCAGATATTGGAGCTTTCCTAAGGGGCACATTGAGGACGGCGAAAACGAACAACAGACTGCTATCCGTGAGATTAAAGAGGAAACGGGACTTGATGTTACAATTTTTGATAATTTCAGAGAAATCAGTGAATATTGTCCGTTCGGAAAAATAAGAAAACGGGTAGTTTTCTTCCTTGCTCAAGCATTTACTGACAATGTTACAATTCAGGAGGAAGAGATTGACAGCTACATCTGGGTTGACCTTCAGCAGGCACGCAAAATGTGCGTATACGACAACGATTTACGAATCATTGATAAAGCTGAAACCGCAATTCACCTGATGAGAAATTAATTTATAATAACGCACGATAATGATTGCTTACTGAATAAACAGCAATAACTTTTTGCAGCTTATTCAGTAAGCAATGAAAATTTACTAAAAAAGAACCTATGGATTGAACTTGTTACGACATTCCATAGGTTCTTATTTTTAATTTATTCTGCCGATTTCAGAATTACTGTTGAAATTGCAGGAAGAGTAAGCGTACCGTCAGAATTAAGTACAATATGTTCCTCGGTTGTAGAGGTAACAAGGTCAGCTCTGACCTCTGCATTTTTTAGCATATCATCAGTAATTGTAAGCTCTTTGCTGTCTGTCTTATTGAAGTTATGGATAATCAACAGCTTTGAACCTTCATATTCAACATAATATGCACCGATATTACCATCATTAAAATCAACAGTATCGGTAATTTTACCACGAGCAATCTCAGGATTCTGATTTTTCACTTTAATAACACGCTGATAAAATCTAAGCAACGAATCATCATTTTTCAACTGCTGCTCAACGCCGCCTTCATCAGGAGCTTCCTGCTCAATATCTCTGCCATTTACATTAATGTCCGGCAAATTATTGCTGTCCCAAATCATACCGGTACGGTAATTAGCATCGCTTGTTGTATCAGGTGCCGTCATACCAATTTCCTCTCCATAATAAGTAAAGGAGTTTCCGGGCACCAGCATATAAACAGATGCAGCAAACTTTTCAAAACTTGTTCCGTAGGCTTTAAGTGCATTTGCAGATCTGATCTGGTCGTGATTTGACAGGAACATTGCATTAATAAAGTTCGGATTGGCTTTTGTCATCTTCTCGTCATAGCTCTTGAACTTGCTAACTGTGCTTTCTCCCTTTTGAGTAAGCATATTTTTAATTATTGTGCCTGATGCCTGCGCAAACTTAAAGGAAAACAAACTGTCAATTCCTGATTCATAGTATCCTTCAAGATACATATCGTCCTCCCAGTCCTCGCCTACCATATAGACATCGGGCTTAATATCACGACAGGTTTCATAAAACCATTTCAAAAATTCCTTGCCATCAGTTGACTTGTTAGTATAATACTTTACTGCGTCAAGTCTGAAGCCGTCAACTCCACGATCAAGCCAGAACTTAGCAATGTTCTTAAACTCTTCACGCGTTTTTTCTGAGTTAAGATTCCATTCTGGCATATCGTGTGAGAAATTTGCTTCGCATACATAGCCGTTTCCAAGACCGTTGACCTGAATATCAGAAGAAAAATAGTCGGACTTGTGAATTTCAAAATATTCAGCCGCACCGTCAAGCTTACCCTCTGAAACCTCCTCAACAGCCTGCAAGTAAAGCGGATTCTGTGAGGAAATATGATTGAGCACAAGGTCAATTATTACATTGATTCCACGCTTGTGACACTCATCAAGCAATGTATCAAAATCTTCAAGAGTACCGAAATTTTCATCAATGTTGTAATAGTCATTAACATCATATTTGTGATATGACCTTGAAGGCATAATTGGCGTAAGCCAAATTCCGTCTATTCCAAGGTCGTCACCGGTATTCGGATCACCGTCATTGAGATAATCAAGCTTTGATATAATACCGGGAATGTCACCTATTGTGTCACCATCGGAGTCACAAAAAGAATTTACAAAAATCTGATAATAATTGCGATACTTGTCACTTGACTGAACGGCTTCAATGCCTTCAATAGGATCATCTTTAGGTGATTTTTGTGTACTGCATCCGGCAAACACACAGCATGAAACAATTAAAAACGATAATAAAACAGAAATAAATTTTTTCATAGCAATATTTCCTTATAATAATATTTACTTATAATTATAAAACAGGGTGACAACACCAAAGCTGCCACCCATAGAAAATAATATTAACCCTTAACAGCGCCGCCTGTTACACCCTCAACATAATATCTCTGGAGAATCAGGAAGAGAATTGAAATAGGTACAGCTACTACAACAGAACCGGCAAGGAACTGTTTATAGTATGTGTTTTTAAACTGCTGATCCTGCATTAGCTGCAAACCAATCGCAACAGTGTAGTTATCACGACTGTCGAGCATAATAATCTTTGCAAGAATGAAGTCTGTCCAAGGACCGATAAAAGAAGTAAGAACTGTATAAACTACAATCGGTTTTGACATTGGAAGAATAATCCTCCAAAATATTTGATTTTTTGTAGCACCGTCAATAGTTGCTGCCTCATCCAAAGCACGTGGGATCGTATCAAAGAAGCCCTTTGAAATCTGGAATCCCAAACCGGCACCGCAGCTATAACAAATAACGAGAGCAACAAGTGTCTGAGTAAGACCCATAGCCTTTAAGAGATAGTAAATAGCTATCATTGTCATAAAACCAGGGAACATACCAAGAATCATACCAACATTCATAAACTTCTTACGAGCCTTGAATCTGAGTCGGCTGAATGCGTAGCTAACCATAAGAACTGAAATTGTAGAAATAATACAGCTGAAGATTGCTACTACAAACGTATTCATAAACCATCTTGGGAAGTTGAGCTGTGCAGTACCGCCGGCACCTGTGAACAAATCAATGTAGTTCTGAATTGTCCATTCATGAGGAATAAGATATGCAACTGTTGTTACACCTTCTGCACGGAATGAGTGCATTACAAGGTAAACAAACGGAGAAATCCAAATTATTCCAAGAACTGCAAGCAAAAGATAAATGAAACCGTTCGCAAGATGTCTTCTTAATTTATAGCTTTTTATCATGAGAACGCCTCCTCATCCTTCATTGACTTAGAATTGTTATAAACAATCAATGACAATGTAGCGCAAACGATGAATACAAGAATACCAATCGCAGCAGCCAAGTTGTAGTCCTGAGAATTCATAGTAAGCTTAAACAACCAGGTTACAAGAATATCAGTATAGCCTGCCTGATAGAAATTCTCTGTTGTAGGACCGCCGTTTGTCAAAAGATAAATAACATTAAAGTTGTTGATATTACCAACAAACTGTGTAATAAGCTGAGGTGTTGTTACAAACAACATATAAGGAAGTGTTATGCTTGTAAAGGTCTTCATAGGACCTGCACCGTCAATACGTGCAGACTCGTACAAATCTTCCGGAATATTCATAAGAATACCTGACATTGAAAGAATAGTATACGGAATACCAACCCAACAGTTGACTATAATTACCGTAACTCTTGCCATCAATGGCGTACTGTTCAGGAACTGAATGTGTGGGTTACCTCCCATGAAATATCCGAGTAAAATGTTCAAAGCACCGTCAGTCTGAAGAATCTGATTCATCAGAAGAAGTGATACGAACTGTGGTACAGCAATTGCAAGAACAAAAAGTGTTCTCCAAAGTGACTTGAATTTTATGCCCTTCTTATTAATCATAAGAGCAACAATCATACCAAGAATGTAGTTTGTAAATGTAGCAAACAAAGCCCAGATAAGAGTCCATTTTGTAAGTTCAATAAATGTTGTAGCTTTAAGTGAACCGCCTAAAACATCAAGAACATCACCAAAGTTCTGGAATCCGCACCAAGTAAACAGATTTGCAGGCGGGAGGTTTATCTTATTGTATGTTGTAAATGCAATAAGAATCATAAATATGAGAGGCAGAATATTGAAAACACCAATCATCAGAGTTGGGAATGACAATAGAGTAATATGATATTTTCCGTCAAGAAAATCTCTTACATCCTCTCTGATAGTAGACGGCTTTTTGCCCTCGGCTCTCATAAGCTGGTGCTTGTAAGCATCATTAATATTAGAAATATATACTGCAAGAAAGATAACAGTAATTACAATAGTAAGAACTGAATAAAGCAGAATAAGCATTGAATTATCGCCAAGTACCGTCTTAGGTGCACGACCGACATACTCAATGTGTGACTTTACCGTACCCAATGTACCAAACTTTGAAATATATGTCCAACCAAAGAACATCATAAATAGTACGTACAAAACCTCGGTTAAGAAGTACAAAATACCCTTATAATATTTGCCCTTGGACAAATCACCTACACCCAAAATGATATAGGAAAGTTTTGTAGCCCAATCGCCCTTTACAAAGGTAGTGCCATAGTTTTTTAAACCTTTACCAATACCCACAAAAAACTTTACAATAGCCATACCGATTGCCTTAAAAAAGTTTGCAATCGCCTTCGGAGCACTTATTACGGTCTTTTTAAAATTATAGGCAAATCTTTGAAAAGGATTAAGCTGTTTGTATTCAACAAATGTCATAATAGCTCTCCTTGATAGTTTGCAAAAATTCTTCTTAAATCTAATTTACTATACACCAAACTAATAATATCTTTTGCGTAATCCGTTTTTGTAAACAAAACACATTATTCGTTTGGTGTATGATAATGAAAATATTTGTATAAAACACGAAAACCGCAAAATTTTCTTCGGGTGGGGTATCCTGAAACCAAGATACCCCACCGATTAATCAAGTATTAAAAATAATATTTACAACCTAATTATTATTCATCCTTGATGTTTTTAATTGTAGCAGTAAGCAACTCTTTTGTCTTGTCTGCATTTGAAGGATCCCACTCGTCAGCAATAATCTGGTTGCCGAGGTTAGCCATTGGATCCCAGAATGTGCTTGTGATGTGAACCTGTGCAACAGAATTCTTTGACTGCTCAACACTTGCTGAAAGAGCAGCTGAATTCTTAACTACATCTTCTTCAGTAACAGTTTTATTTGTCGGACCCCACTGAATCTGTTCAGCTCTCTGTCTCTGGCAGTTTTCACCTGTGAGGTAAAGTGCAAGAGCAGCTGATGTGAGAGGATACTTTGTTGTAGACTTAACGCCGAGAGCCTTGTAGCCGTACATTGAAATCATAGCTTTGTCTTCGCCGTTTACATTGATTGTAGGAAGCTTTGTTGCGCCGAAGTTTTCACCGAGCTTCTCAGAATCTGATTCGATATCCCAAATGCCGTCAATACCTGCGCCGCAAGAACCATCAGCAAAACCTGAAGCAATCTTATCTACTGAAAGTGAAGTAAATGTGCCCTTGTAATCCTTGATGAGCTGAGCAAATGCCTGAAGTGTAGCAACTGCAGTATCTTCATCGTAATCTACAAAGTTCTGAACTGTCTGCTCTTCATCAGCATAACCGTCAATAGTTACACCGCCTGTGAATGTGAAAATACATGAGTAGTAACCGTCGCCGGCATCCATAATAAATCTTTTGCCTGCATCCTTACAAGCGGCAAGAACGTCCTCAAACTTCTGAGCCTTCTCATCACTTACAACTGATTTATCATATACAAGGAAATAGCCGTTTGTTGTTTCAGGATAATAATAAAGCTTGTCATTAACTGTACCCGCTTTAACTGATTCCTCAGTATTCATTGCAATTACATTGTCAGTATAAGCGCATTCAGCGATAACGCCAGAGTTGATAAGGTTGTCAAGCTGGTCACTTGCAAAACCGAATACATCGGCAGCAGCGTCAACGTCTGACTGAGCCTGTGTAGCAGCGTCTTTTTCACCCTGTGCAACTACGCTGATTGAAATGTTCTTGTCAGCATAGTGCTCAGCGAATGCATCACACATTTTCTGTGTAAGATTTACTGCTGCGTCAGGAGCCCATACCTTGATTGTAGCGCCTGTTTCATCGCCGAGTTCAGCTGCATCAACAAAGCCTTCTGCGTCGAGCTCTGCAAGACCCGGAGCGTCGCCTGTACCGCTGCTATCCGGATTTGAAGAATCGCCACTTGTCTGTCCGTCACCGCAACCTGCAAGAGCCGTTGCTGTCATCATGCCTGCTAATAAAATAGCAAGAATCTTTTTCATCGGAAAATCCCTCTTTCAATAAAAATATTTGTATTCCCTTTAGGACATTTATGGAATTTTACCTTAATCTGCAAAAATCATCTTTAACGGAAAACGCAATGCGCAAATTAAGGATTATTTCCACTACCTAAATAATATCAAAAAAACAAATAAATTTCAACTACCTTTGTACTTTTTATCTAAAGTAATAAATTGATTGAAATATTTTGGTAATTTTAACTAATTAATATTTGTATTTTGATTTTACTACTAAAAATTGCCATTGTTTTTTGTGCAATTTTAATATATTTATTTTGTACATTTTGCCCAATCATATTCTCGTCAACTATAAACATTTAACATTTTTATGTTTTTACACTTAGAAAAATTCTTAAAAATCACTCAAGTCCTAAAATTTTAGTATATTTTAACTAATAAAAATTTAATTGCCATAAATTATCATTTTTTTCATATGCAAAGTTGTAATATTCAAATATAATTGTTATAATCATAATAGTATATTCATCCTGAATTCGTATATTATTGAAACGGAGTGTTTTTATGAAACTAAAAGACTTACTTGTAAATGTCTGCTACACCGTTATTAATGACGGCAACCCCGAAATAAGCGACGTAATTTATGATTCAAGAAAAGTATCAGACAACGATGTGTTTGTCTGTTTAAAGGGGTATACCTCTGACGGTCACAAATATGCTGAGACAGCAATCAAACAAGGTGCCGCTGCCCTCGTAATCAGCGACAGCCTTAATATTAATGTTCCTAAAAATGTTGCTGTTATTAAAACTGACGATACAAGACTTGCTCTTGCACTTATGAGTGTTGAATATTTTGGCAGACCTGCCGAAGAATTAAAAACCATTGCAATCACAGGCACCAAAGGTAAAACCACTACAACCGCAATGATTGCCGAGATTTTTGAGCAGGCAGACATAAAAACAGGCACAATCGGAACGCTCGGAGTTGTTTACGGAGGAAACACATACAAAACTAACAACACTACTCCTGAATCATACGAAATTCAAAAATCTATGCGAGATATGATTAACGCAGGATGCAGCGCTATGGTCATTGAAGCGTCTTCAATCGGATTAAAACACAACCGTCTGGCGGGAATAACCTTTGATGTGGGCGTGTTCACAAACTTCTCAGACGACCATATCGGCGGCGTAGAACATAAGGATATGGCTGAATATTTGTACTGCAAGAGTCTTTTGTTCCGCCAGTGCAAAAATTGTGCCGCAAACATTGATGACCCAAGCTGGCAGGCAATCACCAAAGATGCAAAAAATGTTCTGACCTTCGGTTTTTCTGACGATGCTCAGCTGCACGCCGAAAATGATCATCTTTTGTCAGACAATGGATTTATCGGCGTTCATTTTGAAGCAAAGGGGTTGAAAGAACTTTCACTCGATGTCGGCACACCGGGCAAATTCAATGTATATAATGCCCTTTCAGCCATTGCCGCAGTTTCTTTCTTCGGCGTTCCCGACAAAGCTATCATTGACGGTCTTAAAATTGCAAAAGTAAAAGGCAGAGTTGAACCGGTCAGAGTTTCTGACAAGTTCACTTTACTGATTGATTATGCCCACAACGCACTTTCTATGGAAAATGTGCTGACAACCTTAAGACAATACAAACCAAACCGTCTTATAACAATGTTCGGCGCCGGAGGTAACCGTCCAAAGGTTCGCCGATATGAAATGGGAGAAACCTCGGGCAGACTTTCCGACCTCTCGGTAATCACCGAGGACAACTCACGCTTTGAGGATGTCAATGACATTATTGAGGACATAAAAGTCGGCATAAACAAGACAGACGGAAAATATGTAGTTGTGCCAAATCGTAAGGACGCAATCAGATATTGCATAAACAATGCAGAAGAGGGCGATATTATTGTTCTTGCCGGCAAAGGTCACGAGGACTATCAGGAAATCAAGGGTGTAAAATACCATATGGATGAGCGTGAGCTTATTGCCGAAATATTAGAGGAAAATAAAAAGCTATGAAAAATGTTCTTGTAACAGGCGGAACAGGCGGAATCGGCTATGCTATTGCAGAACGATTTGCACAGAACGGATATAATGTTGCAGTCCATACACACCGCAAGCACGAAAAGGCAAAAAGTTTAGCAGATGAGCTAAGGCAAAAGTACGGCATTAAAACAACTGCCGTCAGTGCAGATGTAAGCTGCCACCATTCGGTCAGCAAAATGTTTGATATAATTAAAACCGAATTAGGAGAAATTGATGTACTTATAAACAATGCAGGCATTGCACAGCAAAAGCTTTTTACCGACATATCTGATGAAGAATGGCATAAAATGCTCGGGGTAAATCTTGACGGTGTTTTCTTTTGCTGCAAAGAAGCGTTAAAAAGACATATGATTAAAAACCACAGCGGAGTAATTCTTAATATCAGCTCAATGTGGGGACAGGTCGGCGCTTCCTGCGAGGTGCATTACAGTGCAGCAAAAGCAGGCGTAATAGGACTTACAAAGGCTCTTGCCAAAGAAGTCGGACTGTCAGGTATACGTGTAAACTGCATTTGCCCCGGAGTAATTATGACCGATATGATGAAAGGCTTTGATGAGGACACCATAACCGCCCTTAAAGATGAAACGCCGCTTAATCAGCTTGGCACACCTCAGGATATTGCAGAAACTGCCGTTTTTTTGTGCAGTGACAAAGCAAAATTCATTACAGGGCAGATTCTCGGAGTGAACGGCGGATTTATTATTTAGTGAGCACAGCACAAAAGTACACTCCTCTCCCCCTTCTTCTAAAACAGATTCTATAAAATAAAACAAAAACTACCTGCAATAAGTTAATTTTGCAGGTAGTTTTAATTATTACATATTTTTCCGAGCAACTGCACTAAAAGCTATATTTTGAAATGTATTATATATGAAAGGAGGAAAATTCAATGTCGGAGCTCCACAGTACAAAGGAAAAGGCAGAACAGATAATACGGCAGTATGCCGATATGATTTACCGTATAGCCTTTCATAATCTAAAAAATCCTGCTGATACTGAAGATATTTTTCAGGAGGTGTGTCTGTCACTTCTGACAAAGAATGCTCCTTTGTATGATGAAAATCACATCAAGCATTGGCTTATAAGGGTAACAATAAACAAATGCAGAAGCTTTCATAAATCTGTTTGGCAAAGCAGAACAGAATCACTAAGCAGTCACACAGAGCTTATTGCGCCCGAGGCATCAATGGTAATGGACGAGCTTAACTCGCTTCCAACACATTACAGAAATGTGATTTATCTCTATTATTATGAGGAATATACAATTCCTGAAATTGCAGAAATTCTCGGTAAAAGCAAAAACACTATCAGTTCGCAGCTTCAACGTGCAAGAAAAAAGCTGAAAAAAATTCTTGAAGAAGGAGAGCAATTATGAAAAAGAACATCTACACACAGACAGTCAACAAAATTACAGTTCCTGATGAGTTGCTGAATTCGGCAATTGAGAATATCAGGAATGCAAACAATAGTGCTGATAAGGTAATAAATATCAATAAACCTAAAACAAAGAGCAAAATCTTTAGGCTCACAGGCTCAGTTGCCGCAGTGCTTGCCGTTATAATTGCATTTGGAGCAGTATTCTTCCCGGGTACTTCGGGAAACAGCTCGTTTGTTCTTAAGGCAAATGCCGCAGAACTGAGCAGTGAAACATATATCAAAGTAGGCAATTTGGAACAGACTTCAAATGGTGCAAATTTTTCTGTTAATGACGGTATAATAGAAATTAATAATATGTCAGGTCAATTTAATCTTGATTTTCAGTGCATCGGAGATAATATAGAAACGATTACCTATGAAACCTGTTTTGACTGCGGTTATTTTGTTGTTAATACAGATGATGTCGGATTTATTAAATACTCTGCCGCCGATAAATCATATGGTTACTCAGGCTCCAGTTACTCGGTGCTGGCTAAATCATGCGTCTTTGACTATAGCAATCAACCTGCAAGCAGATTTGATAAACCTGTACCGGAAGACGGAGTCGATGCCTCAATCCCGCTGAACGTGCTGTTTCATGTAAAAGACACTGAGCATCAATATACTGCAAATATTAACGATTTCGGTGATTACAGCGATGGTTATAATATGTTTGGTGACTACAACGAAGGTCAGGATGCAGTTGACAAATATATTGAATCCATACTTGCAGATTATCTGAACACCAATGCCGAAAACTTTAAAATTAATGTCACCGCGACATTTGCTGACGGTACAACTCAAACGCAAACATTACAGTTCAGATGTGAATATGACGGAGAGGATACTTTCCTGACTGCCAAAATCGTATAATTAATTATAGTTAAACATTGTGCGTTTATAATCCCACATTTTAATCTCCTGAATGTTCATAAATCAAAATAAATAATATATTCGCACAATAATATAATAAACCGCCTGAATTGTATTTCGATTCAGGCGGTTTTTAACTGGCAAGGCGAATAAAAATAAAGCAATCGGAACTTACTAAAAAATAAAATTGATATTTTTTAAAAAATTTGAAAAAAAGTGTTGACAAAAGTATTTATTGGTAGTATAATACATACTGTTCTCAAGAGAACAACAGTTGGTGTTGATGACGCTGAGGGTCCACCTGTTCCCATACCGAACACAGAAGTTAAGCTCAGTGGTGCCGAAAATACTTGGCTGG
>DKZL01000070.1 GCA_002493635.1 Ruminococcaceae bacterium UBA7075
AACAAATGATTTGAAATCAAGTTTCTAATAATAACTGTAATAGCCGTAGCTGTATCCCCTGCCGTATTTCTTTGTGGAAATAGAATCAACATCATTGAAGATAACACCCAGAATCTTGGTGCCTGAACGCTTGAGCGTATCAATGGTTTTGTTGTATTCCGGAAAAGTTGAGGTGTTGTTTCTTATAACAACAACAACTCCGTCGGCGTGCTTGATAATAGGCAAAGCGTCTATGACAACGCCGATTGGCGGTGTGTCAAAAATGATGTAGTCATAAACTGTTGCCATTTTATCAATAAGTTCTTTCATTGTGTTACTGGCAAGAAGCTCGGAAGGGTTTGGCGGAATAGCGCCGTAGCATATTGCGTCAAGATTTTCTACCTTGGTTTTTTTCACAATGTCATTTTCACTGCACTCAAAATTAAGATAATTGGTAATTCCCGGTACAGGATTAATGTTAAGAGCACCGTGTACTCTCGGACGTCTTAAGTCACATTCAACTATAAGAACCTTTGTGTCAACCTGTTGTGCAAGAGCGATTGCGACGTTTGTGGCCGTAAGAGTTTTGCCTTCACCTTTTCTTGAGCTTGTAAAAGCAATCTCTTTGCAGCCCTTTTTTACAACAGAATAGGTTATGTTGGTTCTTGCTTTTTTATAGGATTCTTTGATCTGAAAGCCTAAAGCGGCAAAATCTACATTTTTTGTTGTTTTGACGCTTTCGCTTTTTTTATTAAAAAATTTTTTCATAATTAACCTTCCTTTTTACCGCTGTTATTGCTTTTAACTGAGTTCTGAAAGTTATCAAATTTTGGAATAGCAGCCAAAATAGGGAAGTCGCCGAGCATAGTCATATCTTCGTTATATTTAATCTTTTTATCAAGGAATGACCTCAGAAAAGATATTGCCAGCGAGAGTACAAGACCGATTGCAAATGCCATTAAAACATTTTTTGTTGTGTTCGGTGCTGACGGTGTGTCGGGCAGCTGAGCGTAATCTACAATTTTCAGTGTAGCCTTTGATTTTAGTCGTGAAATTGTTTCGGGAGCAATCTCGCCGACTGTATCGGCAATTTTCTTTGATTCGGAAGGAGAATTAGTAACGACCTTTGCTTCAAAAATTTCGGTTTCGTCATCTCCTATGAATGAAATCATTTTGCTCAGCTGTTTTGCAGTATATTTGTCGTTAAGTGTTTCGGACAGCTCAGAATAAAATGTGTTGGTGTTGAGCATTTTTATATAGGTTGCAACAAGATTTTGCGCATAGGTCTGCTCGTTTACAATATTAGTACCTTGCTTTTCGTTTTCATCATTGTTTGTTTCAACATACAGCGATACTTTTGCCGTATATGATTTAGGAATAAAGAATTTAGTAATAAAAAAACTGCTTAGTGAAAAAACCAATACGGTTGCCACAATAAAAATAAAATTTCTTTTTAATATCTCTATAACATCTGTAAGAGAGATAACAATTTCGTCACGTTCTTCCATATTTACCTCCAAAAGCGCATAATTACTTAGCTTATCACAATAATTATAAGATAAGCGGATATTTAAATCAACTTAAAATGAAAAAAATATTCCGAAAAAAGAAAATTTGTTAAATGTGAACAAAAAGATTGGTTTTATGTGCAGTTTTATTTATATTAGAACGATATTTGACAATATAACGCAATCGGTGGGCTTCACCTATGTTTTATGGGATGAAAAGTACCTGAAAATAAAATTTTTTGGGAAATTGCATAAATATATGCAATTTTTTTGGCTTTTACGGGTATAGATGGGAGGCGATAAATTGATTACCTACAATCTAAGAAAACCCGCAGAAACAAACGCCGAAAATTGTGTGGGCGTTATGGGTGAAAATAATTCGTTTACAGCAAGGTTTCTCATCAGGGATCTTGTTGACAATAATCTTTCGTTTAGCATTCATCTGCGTTTTGCGGACGGCAGCGTAAATACTGTTGTTCCCGACGAGGTGAGTGTTGACGATACAGGAACTACAATTATATGGAATGTCAAAAAGAATGATATTTTTGTTCATGGCTTTTTTGAAATGCAGATTGAAGGCAGAAAAAGCGACGGTTATGTTTTTCAGACCGAAATCGTCAGAATGTATGCCGATGAAAGTATTCCCATTGAGGACAAAGAATATGAAAATCCAAACTCTGAGACACTGAAACTTCGTGAAGAGGCTTATGACTTTTTGTGTGAATTAAAGATTCAGCAGGACAAGATCGATGAAAATATGAAACTGCTTCTTGCTACGGACATAACAACTAAAGCTGATAATGCAACAGTTGTTTCAGAGAGCGAGGGCATATTGTCACCCACGCTATTTAGCAAATTTGTCAGAGCAGGTGTTAGTGCAGGAACAACGAATAGTGACGGTTCTTTAAATGAATCTGTAAAATACCGTGTAACATCCGAAAATATTATGAAATTCGATTATGATCTGAATGTTTCGGTTGACAGCGGATTTACAGCCTATGTTGTTAAATATGTTGACGGCGAGTATAACTCGATTAAATCATTGCCTGATACTAACGGTTATACAATTCAAGCTAACACGGAATTTAGACTGCATATTCGCAAGTTCAATGAAAACGGTGAGGAAGTAACTGAAACAGCAGATATTAATGAGTTTGTAAATGCTGTTAAGTTTCAGACAAAAATTGCATATGACGTTGATAACATAAGAACAGAATTATCTGAAAATGTTCAGACAGCAAACGAATCAAAACAAATCATAAGCGAAGATGTTAGAAATGTAACAACTATGAACCGTACAGAAACTCATACTACAAATCCGTTTGTTTGTATCGCTTATGAGTTTAAAAAAGGTTTGTCCTATACTATTGAATATAGTGCGTCTGCGTCTGTATCCAGAATCGTGACTACTGCGACAAACTCGATTTCGAGCAGTCAGGTGGTTGAAACTATCGCAACGGGTGATTTGCAGAATGGCACGATAGTCTTTTCTCCAAAGTCTGACGGTGCAAAGTATTTAACATTTGTCGGTGCAGAGAAAGGTGCGGAAGGCGAGAAAATAGCACTTACAATTACAGGTAAAATTGCATCTTCACTTTTAGAAAAAGTCAAAAACGTTGACACATCTGTTTCAGAGATTAGTAACGTGATTACAAGAAATCTTTATAATGAAACTTCTTTATATAATTCTCGCAGCAGTGGCGGTTTTGTTAGCTTTCCGTTTGAGTTTGAAGTTGGAAAACGGTATAAAATTACTTTTTCATCTAATAAAGAAGTTGATTATATTTACAATCAAAAGGCTGACACAATCAGTTCAGATGACAGGGTTGAAACTATAGCAAGTCCCGGTGTTCACCGAACTATAGTATATTATACCCCAACTGTTGAGGGCGGTAAGTATCTTGTATTCAGATGTGCAGATAGAGAAGCAGAGATGTGGGTAGATGTCA
>DKZL01000080.1:0-9547 GCA_002493635.1 Ruminococcaceae bacterium UBA7075
TTTAGCGAGATGCGCAGATGAAAGGTTTAGCTATGTACACGCCGCATCAGACGATATGAACGTATTTCACAAATAAAACATACTTCGGGCGGGCCAAATCATAACCACCCGTTTGACGGGTGGTTATGATTTTTTTCGGACTTCTTCAAAGACTTCACGCCATTCCTTTAAATGCTCTGAAAGAGTTTTTTCTGAACGGAACGGGGCAAAAAAGTGATATTTTTGTTTTCTTGTATCATTATGATGTCTGATTTGTCTTTTGATTTCCTCATATTTCAAAATAACATCATTTTCTTCTGCAAATCTTTTCAGCTTTATGATGATTTGCGATGAATGTACAACATCAATAATAAAGAATCCGAAAAACAGTCCGATAAAAAAAGAAAAAGCCAGATTTTCAGACAGCCAGTTGAGAACTTTAAGAATATTCGGATGAACAAGAAAGTAATATGCGCCGCCAAGAAGTGCCCAGATAAGAGAAAACTTCGGACATATAATGCCCTGTATGTTGCCCCATTCATTTGTGTAGTCCCACAGACGAACCTTTGTTTTCTTTAAGATTACTATGCCGGCTATATATTCAATGGCTGTCATACATAGTGCCATAAGTATAAACAGAACTGCTTTATTCAGAACCGGATTCTGTATTATATGAAAATCTTCAAGAGAGGCTATTAGATACATCAGGCAGAGTCCGCTGCCGTAAAGCGGAAGATACGGACCGGTGCAGAATCCGGGGTTTATCCATCTTCTCTCGGGATTTGCGGAGGAAACAAAACGTCTGAACAATAGCTCTGTCACCCAACCCGATACTGAGCCGATGAAAAAAAGAAACGCTAAAATCAGTAGTAAATTCATTTATTGACCACCTTAATTACTATCAGTTGAAAAAGTTTTTGAAGTTTTTCTTGGTTTCTGCAATATCCTTGGGCATTTTGCTAAGCGGCATTTTATCGACTGCTTCGGTTGAGCCTTCTTTTTTTGCTGTCTGATAATACCAGCATTTATAGTCGAGAACTTTCAGTGTGTTCTGCATTTCTTTGATTTGTTTTTCAAGTATTATACGTCGCTTTTCAAAAAGTTCAAGGCGTTCGTCAATGGTTTCGTCGCCCTGCTGAACCATATCTATGAAGCTTTTGATTTCTTTGATTGAAAGTCCCGACTGTTTAAGACAGTGTATTATTGAAAGAGTGTTCAAATCCTGCTCGCCGAAAATTCTTATTCCGCTTCCCGAGCGCTCAACAAACGGCAGTAATCCCTCTTTGTCATAGTACCGCAGTGTTGACGGAGCAACACCGATAATTTTTGCCATTTCGCCAACTGTATAGACCATAAAAAATCCTCCCGAAAAAAATTTTAAAAAAGCTATTGACTTAAAGCACACTTTAAGCTGTATAATTTACTTAAATTAAATCAAGAATATCACAGAATGATATTTTTTGCAATATTTAGGAGGAATTTGTATGTATCTTGAAAAAATTACCTGCCCTGCCGATGTAAAATCACTCGGCGGAGAAGAGCTTAAATCATTGTCACAGGAAATGCGTGACGCTTTGCTTAAAAAGCTGAGCATACACGGCGGTCACTTCGGCCCTAATTTCGGTATGGTTGAAGCAACCATTGCTTTGCACTATGTGTTTGATTCTCCGAAAGATAAAATTGTTTTTGATGTGTCGCATCAAAGCTACTGTCACAAAATGCTTACAGGCAGGGCAGACGCATTTTTGTATGAGGAAAAATATGACGACGTTTCGGGTTACAGCAATCCCGATGAAAGCGAACACGACTTTTTTACTATTGGTCACACTTCAACTTCAGTCAGCCTTGCAAGCGGTATGGCTAAGGCGAGAGATCTTAACGGCGAAACAGGAAATGTTGTAGCAGTTATCGGCGACGGGTCTTTAAGCGGGGGTGAAGCGCTGGAAGCCCTTGATTTTGCAGGCGAGTTTGACGGCAATTTTATTATTGTTGTAAATGACAATGATATGTCTATCGCTGAAAATCACGGCGGTATCTATAAAAATTTAAAACAGCTCCGTGAAAGCAACGGTAAATGCGAATGTAATCTGTTTAAGGCTATGGGGCTTGATTATGTGTATGTTAGTGAGGGCAACGATATTCAAAAGCTGATTGAGGCTTTTGAAGGTGTAAAAGACAGCACAAAGCCGATTGTAGTGCATATTTGTACAGAAAAGGGTTTGGGTTATAAGCTTGCAGAAGAAAACAAGGAGAACTGGCATTGGTGTATGCCGTTTGACCTTGAAACAGGCGAGTGCAAGGTTGATTTCAGCGGTGTTGAGAGCTATGATGACTTAACTGTTAATTATTTGCTTGAAAAGATGAAAAAAGACGTTTCCATTGTGGGAATTACTTCGGGTACGCCTGCCGTATTTGGATTTACAAAGGAGAACAGAATCAAAGCAGGAAAGCAGTTTGTTGATGTCGGCATTGCCGAGGAGCACGCAGTTGCAATGGCTTCGGGTATGGCTAAAAACGGAGGTAAACCGGTTTACGGAGTATACAGTACATTTCTTCAGAGAACATATGACCAGATTGCACAGGATGTATGTATCAACAACAGTGCGGTTACATTTGTTGTGTTTGCGGCATCGGTTTACGGAATGAACGATGTAACACACCTTGGCATTTATGATATTCCGATGATTTCAAATATTCCTAATCTTGTTTATCTTGCTCCTACGAGTGTTGAGGAATATTTTGCTATGCTTGAATGGGCGATAGAGCAGAACGAGCACCCTGTTGCCGTAAGAGTTCCGGGCAACGGCGTGGTTCACTCTGACAGAAGTGTAAGAATGGATTACAGCGAGCTTAATAAATTCCAAATGGACAAAAAAGGAAGTCGTGTTGCGATTGTCGCTTTGGGCGGAGCTTATCAGCTTGGCGAAGAAGTTATTGAGAAGCTTGCAAATATCGGTATTGATGCAACATTGATTAATCCTGTCTTTGCAACCGGAATTGACAGCGAAATGCTCTGCTCGCTTGAGGAAAATCACGAACTGGTTGTAACTGTTGAGGACGGTGTGCTTAACGGAGGCTTCGGCGAGAAGATTTCACGTTTTTACGGCTCACACGATATGAAGGTTCTGAATTTCGGTCTTAAAAAGGAATTCCCTGACCGCTACGATGTTTCTGAATATCTGAAAGAGAATCATATGACGGCAGAGCAGATTTGTGCAGATATAAAATCTGTTATCAGCTAAATAAATCAAAAAGTTTTGGGGGATGCTTTTGCATCTCCCTTTTTTAGACGCTTCAAAGGTTTGGGTTAATATGTGACCGCCCAGACCCGAAGATTTACTTTATATTTTTCCTGAATATCATAACGCTTTGATAAAAGCTAAACTATAATTTATCTTTTATCAGTGCGTTATGATGTTTACCGAATAACCTAAGTTCATCTTCGGAAAATAACGGTTACATATTATAAAAAACTTATGAAGCGTCTAAAAATACATTTTGTATATTTCTTTTCTTTCAACAAAAATGTGGAAAACTATGTGGAAAGTGTGAAATAAGGCATTCTGACAAGGTGATTTTTACAGGAATTCTACGCAAAACATAGTTAATCCTCATTTTTTTATGTTTTCCACACACGTTGTTCACATTGAAACTGCGTTTGAATTTTAATACAATCTGTATAATATCCTTGTCAACACCTTAAAAGAAAAATATGTAATAATTATTACATATTTTTCATATCTTTCGTTAAGGGGGAAACAGGATGAAAGACAGATTAAAAAAGTTTGAGATTGCGGGCATACTTTTTGTAATTATATTAAGCATATTTTTACAGAACCTGTTTAATCTTACAGACCGCAACTTGATTGGAGTAATGTTCGGTTCGGTTAATAACAGCATATGGGAATTTACAAAAACTCTGCTTTTGCCGTATTTCCTATGGTCTATGATTGAACTTTTAAGCGTGCGTACGCCGTTTCGCCGATTTGTTGTTTCAAAAACGGTTTCGCTGTATTTTCTCGGCTTATCCTACATACTCATAACGCTTGTGACTAATCTTCTTGGACTTTGTACAAATGCTCTGCCCGAGCTTGTGGCAGCTGCCGTGTGTGTTGCTATGGCGCAATTTTTATCTATGCGCCTTATAAGGTCAAACTTCAATACACAAAATCTTTATTATCCGTCAATTTTTTTGCTGCTGCTTTTTATAGCTTTATTTCTCAGCTTTACGGTGTTTCCGCCCGAGATGTATATTTTTAAGGACAGAGAGACGGGACTTTACGGTATAATTCCCGAGTATATTGATAAGGGTGCAATAGCTCTTGACACTTTTTACGGATTTACAAGTTAAATTTCTTTAAATGCTACAATTATGAGACATTTTATGTTATAATTATCTAAATATGGAGTTTTTGTATGAAATACGACTGAAAGCAAAGAATACTGATTGAAAATTATGAGGATAAATAAAATGAATGACAAAAAAGACGGAAGATTTAATGACAGAAATTCAGAGCCTAAGCCCGATGTTATTTCGGGCAGAAACCCTGTAAGCGAAGCTATCCGAAGCGGCAGACCAATAGATAAAATTATGGTTGCCCGAGGTGAAAAAAGCGGTGCGGTTGTGGGGATACTTGCAAAGGCACGTGACAGGCAGATTCCGATAAAAGAGGTTGACAAAACCAAGTTGGACTTCATAAGCGGCAACTCAACACATCAGGGAATTATAGCTTTTGCGGCTGTCAAGGATTATTCAACGGTTGATGAAATTTTTGAGTATGCTGAAAGCCGTGGCGAAGCGCCGTTTATCGTGGTGCTTGACGAGCTTGAGGATCCGCATAATCTGGGTGCAATTATCCGAACAGCCGAGTGTGCAGGCGTGCACGGCGTGATTGTTCCAAAGCGCAGAAGTGCAAGCCTGAGTTACACCGTCGGAAAGGCTTCGGCAGGTGCGGTTGAATATATGCGTGTTGCCAGAGTTACAAACATTGCAAATCTTATTGATGATTTGAAACAGCGGGGCGTATGGGTATACGGTGCAGATATGAACGGCACTGATTATACACAGTGTGATTTTTCGGGAGCATGTGCTATTGTAATCGGCAATGAGGGCAAGGGCATTTCAAGGCTTGTGCGTGAAAAATGCGACGTTATTGTATCACTGCCGATGAAGGGCAAAATAAATTCGCTTAACGCTTCGGTTGCAGCCGGAATATTAATGTACAGTGCAATGAAAAACAGATGATTTTGGACGCGTCAGAAGTTTGAGTTAATATGTAACCGCCCGAACCCGAAGATGAACTTAGATGGTATGGTAAAGTTCATATCTCACTTATCTAAGTAAGATAAATTATAGTTTTTTTCAACCGCTTCATAAGTTTGAATTAATATGTAACCGTCGCAACCCGAAGATATACTTCGGTTTTACGGTTAACATCATAATGCACTTATAAAAGTTCTGCTAATTTATAATTCATTACCATATCGTAGGGACACGGCGTGCCGTGTCCGTTCCTGAGAATAGAAGTTTGCGTGATATTTGCGGACACGGCACGCCGTGTCCCTACGATTGGATAAACAAGGAAATATGGATGTTTTATAAAGAATTAATGATGTTTACCGAAAAGCAGAAGTCTAAACTTCGGGAACAAAACTTTTATTAAAAATCACACTTATGAAGCGTCCGAAAAAACTATAATTTAGCTTTATAATTGTGCTATGAACCTTACTTATAAATCGAAGTAAACCTTTGGGATACAACGGTCACATATTAATTAAAACTTGTGAAGCGACTAAAAAACAAAGGAGTGGATAGCTTGTCGGATAATATGGAGAAGGACAGGCTCAGAGAGCTTGAAATTGAAAGTATTCTTGAAGAAACACACTATCTTGCAGATCAGGAAAAAATGGAGCTGACGGCTAAAAAGTACCGTGCCAAGCCCAAAATGACTGAAATATTCAGCAATGCGGATAAAAAGCCAAGACTTACAAACGACAATCCGCTTGATGTTGACGTGGAATATGCCGAAATTGTTGCCGATACTACAAAGACCATTGTGGGTGAGAAAAATGCGGCTACAATGCAGGCGGCGTTGCTTATGGACGGCAGTGACGAAGAGGTGCTTACACCTCGTGAGGCTCAGATTGCCGCAGAGCAGAAGTCAAAGGAAAATGCCAAAAAGTCTGCTGAAGATACCGAAATACAGAGTTTGCCTGATGAAAAAGAGGACAAGCTTGTTACTCTTGCTCCGGAATACGGTGATGACACTGAATTTTCGAGTGAGGTAATCGGCGAGGTTGAACAGTTTGAAGAGCCCAGAGGCAGTATAATTCAGGACTTGAACGGTATCGACATTGATTTGCCTGATGATAATGAAAAGGCAGAACAGACCGAAGAAGAGCATAAACAAACCGAATCCGAAGTAACATCCGTGACTGATGTTCCGACTTCGGAACACAGTTCACAGACGGTTGTTTCAAAAGTGCCTATGTATAAGCCTGACAGGGCAAACGGTATTATCAATGTCAAGGCAGGCAAATTTTCGGATGTAGTTGCAAGAGAGTATGAAGAGTACATAAAATCAAAAAATCCTTCGGTAATAACGCATGTAATCAAGCCTGAACCGAAGGAAGAAAAAGAGGAAGAAGAAAAGGAGAGCAAGCCGCCGATAACGGAGCGTATGCTTGCAGCCGTTGTAGGACTTTTTTCAAGAGATGAGTCTGATGACGTTGACACTCCTAAGGAGAAGAACAACACTGTTGAGGATTATACAAACGAGGAAGACGCACGCAGCATAAGACTTGAGCTTAATCATAATATAAAAAAGCTGTTTGTCAGGAGTATGCTGACAGGTATTATTGCGGCAATCTCTGTTGTGCTGACAGTTATTACCCGTATTTTCCCCGAATCAATCTGCTCTGCCGTTGCATTTGCTCCTGCGGCTTATGCGGTGTTCAATTTTATTCTGGTCGGTTTTTCAATATTTATCAACAGAATATCTGTTGCAAGCGGTCTGACTCCGCTTGTACACTTTAAGGGTAATTCTGATACTCCCGTCGCCGTCGGTGCGGTTACGGCAGTTTTACAGATTATTATTTCATTCTTCTGCCTTGGAGATTTGCAGGGCTTTTATGTCAATTACTATTGCGTTGCTGTGTTGCTTGCATTTTTTGCAAATAACTGCGGCAAGCTCTTTATGGTGCTCAGGGTTAAGGATAATTTTAAGTTTATTACATCAAACGGTCAGAAGTATGCAGCCAAGATTTATAATAACGAAACGGTTGCAAATCAGATGATGAGCGGAACTGCGGCAGACAAAAATATAATTGCGTATCATCACAAGACATCGTTCCCTGCAAATTTTCTGAAAATTTCATATGCGCCTGACCCAAGCGAGGATTTAGCGTCAAAGCTTGCGCCCGTTACAACTCTTGCAGGATTTCTGATTGCAATAATGTACGGATTTGCAAATGCGTCATTTACCGGTGCGTTTAATGCTTTTGCACTTATAACCGCAGTAGCAATTCCTGTTTCGACCTTGCTTGCAGTCAATGTGCCTGTTCGCAGACTTTGCAAAACATTGCTTACTTATGATTCTATGCTTGCAGGCTATCCGTCTGTAAAGCAGTTTTGTGACAGTACTGGCATTATGCTTGACGCAACAGAGCTTTTTCCTGCCGATTGTATTGAACTTGAGGGCATAAAAACCTTTGAGGATTATGCCATAGACGAGTCGCTTTTGTGTGGTATTGCGGTGCTGAAAGAAGCAGGCAATCCTATAGCTAACGCTTTTGATTCGGTTGTTGCCGAAACCAAGGAAACTCTTCCCGAGGTTGAAAGCGTGCTGTATGAGGATGAAATAGGACTTGTAGGCTGGATTAACAGCGAGCGTATTCTTGTCGGCTCACGCAGACTTCTTGAAAAGTATAATGTCGAAACTCCGAGCAATGAGTACGAGGACAAATATACATCAAAAGGAAGACAAATTACATATCTTGCTAAAGCGGGAAGGCTTGTTGCAATGTTTGTAACAAACTATAACGCTGACTCTGAGCTTAAGCTTGAGCTTCAGCGTGCCGAGGCAAACGGCATAAGCATACTTATCAGAACAACAGATTTTAATGTTACAAACGACCTTGTGGCACAAAAGTACAATCTTTTTTATCGCAGTATAAAGGTGCTTCCGACAGGTCTTGGAAATGTTCTTAAGGAAGCCGAGAGTACGGTTGAAGAAACCTCCAGATCCTACCTTATTACAAGCGGAAGATTGGCTTCAATGGCAAGAGCAATATCGGGCTGTGTAAAGATTAAGCATAATATTTCGCTTGCCATTATAATTCAGCTTATTTCAATTATTTTAGGTGTTCTGGTGTGCGCAACGCTCTCGCTTTATGCAGGCGTCGGAGTTATAGGTTCGCTTGAACTGCTCATTTATACATTATTCTGGGGAGCAGCGGCAGTTATAGCTCCTGCTTTGCAGAAACCGTAGCTTGTGTTTATATAAAGCTATGAAGCGATGAAAAAATTAACTATAATTTAGATAAACACTCGTAGGGACACGGCGTGCCGTGTCCGTCCCTGAGAATAGAAGTTTACATATTAAATCAAACTTGTATAGCGGGCTAAAAAATAAAAAAGGTGGTTTATATGAAGATTGCTCCGTCACTTTTATCGTGTGATTTTTCAAAAATGGGTGAAGAAATAAAAAGAATGGATGTTTGCGGCGCTGACTGGATGCATCTGGATGTAATGGACGGTCATTTTGTGCCGAATATCACATTTGGAGCTCCTGTAATAAAGACAGTCAGAGGCTATACGGACAAGCCGTTTGATGTGCATCTGATGATTAGCGACCCTTTGAAATATGCTGATGATTTTATTGATGCAGGTGCGGATATTATTACATTTCATATTGAGTGTGACTCTGATATTCAGCAGACTATTGACAAAATAAAATCGAGAGATGTCAAGGTCGGACTTGTAGTCAAACCGAACACACCTGCAAGCGCTGTATTTCCGTATCTTAAGGATTTGGATTTGGTGCTTGTTATGACGGTTGAACCGGGATTCGGCGGTCAGAGCTTTATGGCTGATATGCTGCCAAAGGTTGCCGAGATTAAGGCAGAAGCAAAGAAGCTTGGAATTGAAATGCCTGTTGAGGTTGACGGCGGAATCGGTGCTGAAACAATAGCGAAGGCGGCAAGCGCAGGTGTTGATATCTGTGTTGCAGGCACGGCAGTGTTCAAGGCAGAGGATGCGGCAAAGGCTATTGCTGAATTAAGAGCAAATTAATTACGCAAAAATAGGCAGAGGTCAAAAACCTCTGCCGTAATTTCAGATGTTTTATTTTATACTTTTTAAAAAGTGAAAAACATTGACATAAATTGATGTTTGTGATAATATAATAGTGTAAAGGAACGGCTTGAGCTGTTTCGCTATCACATTTTAAATTATTTTAACAATAACCGTCTTGTGGTGCTGACACAGGGCGGTTATTTCTTTTTTATATCATCAATAATTGCTTTAACAGTGGTTAAAACAATCGCAAAAGTAAGTAACAATATCACA
>DKZL01000080.1:9879-10190 GCA_002493635.1 Ruminococcaceae bacterium UBA7075
CAAGGGAGCTGAAACAGCCGCCACCGTTCCTTTACGTTTTTAATATAGCACAATTGTTTCTTATTTTCAACAAAAACAGTGCTTTTTATATTAACTTTTTGAAACTGAGTAAAAAGTGAAAAACATTGACATAAATTTATGTTTGTGATAATATAATAGTGTAAAGGAACAGTTTGGCTGTTCCGCAAACAATTGAATTAATTTTTATAACCGTCTTGTCTGGTACACAGGGCGGTTATTTCTTTTTTATATCATCAATAATTGCTTTAACAGTGTTTAAAACAATTGCAAAAGTAAGTAACAATATCACA
>DKZL01000080.1:10518-20102 GCA_002493635.1 Ruminococcaceae bacterium UBA7075
CAAGGGAGCTGAAACAGCCGCCGCCGTTCCTTTATGCTTTTAATATAGCACAATTGTTTCTTAATTTCAACAAAAAATATTGTTATTCGTTTTCCTTTGATTTCAGAAATTCGTCAAGCAGGTCGGCTGAATATTTGCAAAGCTCGGGACAAGGACGAGCTTTGTAATATTGTTCCGTGCGTTCAGAGGGAGTAGGAGTGTCCTTTCCTTTGATTCTCAAATCTAAAAGCTCACGGCAAATGATTGAACCGTTGTCATCCTTGAATTTTGCGGCAAGCTCCTGAACTTCTTTGTATAGCCTTGCTTTGCCTTGCGCATCCTTTGGTTCGCTGTATCCACGCTTTAATCCAAGCACCATATACGCTCCGCTCAGCGTTCCGCATACCTCACGCAGTCTGCCCATTCCTCCGCCGAACGGAGAGGCAAGCATCAGTGCGGTTTGTTCATCAAAGCCTAAATCATCACAAAATGCCAGCAAAACAGATTGTGAACAGTTGTAGCCCTGCAAAAAGTATTGCTTAGCAATTTCACCCTTTGTCATATTAAAACCTCAATTCTGAAAATAATGTTTATATTATAGCATTTTTGCGGATTGTGGGCAATGATTTTACTTGTGAAAGTTTTTGAATTATGATATACTTATTACAATTAACAATTTTAGACGCTTCACAAATTTTGTTTTTTAATGCAACAGTTCCGACCCGAAGATATACTTCGGTTTTACGGTTAAGTTCATAACTCACTTATCAAATTAAGCTAAATTATAGTTTAGCTTATATAGCGGATGTAAAAAATAAACTTTACAAAAAGACAGAAGTTTAAACTTCGGGAACAAGAGTTATATGGTAAATCAAACTTTATATAGCGGATGTAAAAAATGAACTTTACAAAAAGATAGAAGTCTGAACTTCGGGATGCTGCATTATAAGTTAGATAAAACTTATGAAGCGGACAGAAAAATAAAAGGAGTGGGATTTGATTGTCTTTTCCACAGGATAAAATCAGAAATTTCAGCATTATTGCTCATATAGACCACGGCAAAAGCACGCTTGCCGACAGAATTCTGGAGAAAACCAATTCGGTTTCTCAGAGAGATATGGAGGCTCAGCTCCTTGATGATATGGAGCTTGAGCGTGAGCGTGGCATAACAATTAAGGCACGTGCCGTAAGCGTTACCTACAATGCCGACGACGGCGAAAAATATCTTTTCAATCTTATTGACACTCCCGGTCACGTTGACTTTAATTATGAGGTTTCACGCTCGCTTGCAGCGTGCGAGGGTGCAATTTTAGTTGTTGACGCATCTCAGGGCATTGAAGCTCAGACGCTTGCGAATACTTATCTTGCGGTTGACAGCGGACTGGAGATTGTCCCCGTTGTAAACAAGATTGATTTGCCGAGTGCAGACCCCGACAGGGTTATTACAGAAATTGAGGATATTATAGGTATTCCAGCCGAGGATGCACCGAGAATTTCTGCTAAGGCAGGCATCAACATTCACGACGTGCTTGAAAAAATTGTAACCGATGTTCCTGCTCCGAGCGGCGACAGCGGAGCACCGCTTCGTGCACTGATTTTTGACAGCTACTATGACAGCTACAAGGGCGTAATTATATATGTAAGAGTAAAAGAGGGACAGATTCACCCCGGCGACGAATTTAAACTTATGGCAACAGGCAGTGTGTTCAATGTGGTTGAATGCGGTATTATGCACGCAACCTCGCTTGAAAAAACCGAAGGTCTGTATGCAGGCGAGGTAGGCTATATTGCAGCTTCAATAAAAACTTTAGCCGATGCAAAGGTGGGCGACACCGTAACGCTTACTTCAAATCCTGCCGACGAACCTTTGCCCGGTTACCGTGAGGCTCAGCCGATGGTGTTCTGCGGTATCTATCCTGTTGACGGTGCAAGATACGGCGATTTGAAAGATGCGCTTGAAAAGCTTCAGCTTAATGATGCTGCGCTTTCGTTTGAACCTGAAACATCAGTGGCTCTCGGCTTTGGCTATCGCTGCGGATTTTTGGGGCTTCTGCATATGGAGATTATTCAGGAGCGTCTGGAACGTGAATATCAGCTTGACATCATCACAACCGCACCGAGTGTAATTTACAGAATTACAATGACTGACGGAACGGTACAGATGATTGACAATCCTACAAACTATCCCGATCCTGCGCTTATCGCTCTTGCGGAGGAGCCTGTGGCTGACGCACATATCTACAGCCCGAAGGATTATGTAGGAAATATTATGGAGCTTTGTCAGGACAGACGAGGTACATTTATTGATATGCAGTACATTGATGCGGACAGAGTTGATTTGCACTATGTTCTGCCGCTTGCTGAGATAATTTATGACTTTTTCGATACACTAAAGTCACGCACAAGGGGATACGCTTCGTTTGATTATGAGATGAAGGAGTATGTAAAGAGCGACCTTGTAAAACTCGACATTATGCTAAACGGCGATGTGGTTGATGCGCTTTCATTTATTATTCACAAGGATAAAGCGTATGGCAGGGCAAGAAAAATGGCTGAAAAGCTCAAGGAAAAAATCCCCCGTCAGCTCTTCGAGGTACCTATTCAGGCTTGTATCGGCGGAAAGATTATTGCCAGAGAAACCGTTAAGGCTATGCGTAAGGACGTTCTTGCAAAGTGCTACGGCGGTGATATTACCCGTAAGAAAAAGCTGCTTGAAAAGCAGAAAGAGGGTAAAAAACGTATGCGTCAGCTTGGTTCGGTTGAAGTGCCTCAGGAGGCGTTTATGGCTGTGCTCAAGCTTGATACAGACTGATTATATTATAAGCAAGGTTGAAATGTTATGAACGAAATTGCATTGTTTTACAATTTTAGCGAAGAGCGGATGAGAAAAGCAAAGTTTGCACTTTTGCCGCTCAAAATCAGGACAAAGGCTGTCAGCAAAACGGATTACAACCAGCCGTTAGGCTATCTTGTAGGCATAAAGGGCATTGAGCCTGCCGAAACAGAGTTTGACGGCAACGGTTTTGACGAAGAAATGATTGTAATGCATAATTTTACAAGCAAAACGGTTGACGGTCTTATCAGAGCACTCAACAAGTGCGGCGTCGGCAGAGTTCCGCTAAAGGCGGTAATCACACCGACAAATAAGGATTGGAACAGCGTACAGCTTTATAATGCCGTCAAAGCTGATTTTAACGAAATGTCAGGAAAAAATAAGTAACATAACAAAAAGCTGACTTTTAACAAGTCGGCTTTTATTTTTTCAGACGCTTTGCAAGTTTGTTTAAAAAAGCACATTATTTGTCAACAATAGACAGAAAATAAAAAATAATTAAAAAGTATGTTGCTTTTTGCACAATATCAATTTATAATTGTTATTAGTAAGGCTGGTTATGTGTTCAGCGTTTCGCAGGGAGATAAGAAATCTTCCACAGGTAAAAAGAAGAAATAATTAATATAGATAAAAAGGCGGAATAATTGTGAATCAGATAAAATGTCCGAAATGCGGAGAAGTGTTTAAGATAGATGAAACTGCATATGCGGCAATTGTCAAGCAGGTGAGGGACTCTGAGTTTCAGTCGGAGTTAGAGTCAAGGGAAAAACTGTTTGAAACGGAAAAAGAAACAGCCGTGAAACTGGCCAAAGCTGAAATAAATCAGGAAAAAGAGCGTTCGGTATCCGAGCTGAATCGGACAATTGAGCAGCTGAAATCCAGAATAGAATCTGATAAAAAAGATAAGGATATTGAATTAAAGGATATAGTTTCCGAGAAAGACAGAGAGATTGAACGGCTGAAAGCGCAGATTTCTGCCAATGAAAAGGATAAGACTATTGAGATAAGCAAAGCAATAGCCGAAAAAGACAGAGAAATTGCCGAGAAGGAATCGAATATCGCTGAACTTAAAGGTGAGATAAAATCTGCACAAAAGGATATTGAAATAAAAGAGAAAACGCTTAAGGCTGAGTTTGATGCACAACTGAAAGCAAAAGATGAAACCATTGAGTTTTATAAAGACTTAAAGACAAGGATGTCAACCAAAATGGTTGGTGAAACTTTGGAGCAGCATTGCGAGATTGAGTTTAACAAATTGCGGTCTACCGGCTTTCAGAATGCATATTTTGAAAAAGATAACGATGCACGAACAGGAAGCAAAGGCGACTATATATTCAAAGAAAGCACTGCGGACGGTATTGAGTTTATATCTATAATGTTTGAAATGAAAAACGAAATGGATACAACGGCAACTAAAAAGAAAAACGAAGATTTCTTTAAGGAGCTGGACAAGGACAGAAGAGAAAAGAATTGTGAATATGCCGTTCTGGTTTCTTTGTTGGAGTCGGACAATGAATTGTACAATTCTGGCATTGTTGATGTTTCATATAAATATGAAAAAATGTATGTAATCAGGCCGCAGTTTTTTATTCCTATGATAACTTTGTTAAGAAACGCTGCGTTTAATTCAATCCGGTATCGTCAGGAGCTTGCTCTGGTACGCAGCCAGAATATTGACATAACCCATTTTGAGGAGGATATGAACGACTTTAAGGATAAATTCAGCAGGAATTATCGCTTGGCAAGCGAAAAGTTTAAGAAAGCGATTGATGAAATTGATAAGACAATTTCTCACCTGCAAAAAACAAAAGACGCTTTGCTGTCATCTGAAAATAATCTGAGATTAGCAAATAATAAAGCTGAAGAATTGTCTATCAAGAAATTAACACGCAATAATCCTACTATGGCTGCAAAGTTTGCAGAATTAAAAAATGACAGCATCATATGAAAGATTTTATAGCAATGCTTTAACTCCGAGATGCCGAGTTTTACTGTAAATGCGTATCATATAACGGAAAAAGCGCCTACCGGTGCAAAAATAAAAAAGTTCTTGCAAAATCTGAAATAGAGTGGTATAATAACTATTAATGAATTTTTATGGTAAAGGAGTGGGCATCAAACCCGCTCCTTTGTGTTTGTTATTTACTATATTTTTGGAGGTGCAGAATGGCTAAGAGCAAGGGCGGTTTAACTGTTTCAAAGGTTTGGGAATTGTGCGAGCCTATTGTTGAAGGCTTTGGACTTAAGCTTTGGGATGTGCGTTATGTCAAAGAGGGCGCAGACTGGTTTTTGCGTGTGTATATTGATAAGCCCGAGGGTATAAGCATTACGGACTGTGAAAATGTGTCAAGGGCAATAAATGCTCCGCTTGATGAGCTTGACCCGATTGAAAATTCATACTGTCTTGAGGTGTGCTCGCCGGGTATTGAGCGTGAGCTTGTGCGTGATGAGCATTTTGAGCAGTTTATAGGTGCAGACATTATGGTAAAAATGCGCCGTCCGATTGAGGGGATTGGCAGAGAATTTGCAGGTGTGCTCACATCATACGATGAGGGTATGGTAACTGTCACCGACCACAGCGGTGAAAATGAGGTTACAATCAGCAAAAAGGATGCCGCTTGGATAAAACTCGACGATTTTGAATAATATATTAAGAAAAGGATGATTGGAAAAATGACTAACAAGGATTTATTTGAAGCGTTAAGAGCATTTGAGGCTGAAAAGAATATTCCTGTGGACTATATGCTCGAACAAATTAAAAAGGCAATGCAGATTGCCTGTAAAAACTACTATGACGGCAACGACAACATTGTGTTTTCTGCAAATCCCGATAAAAATATGATTGATGTAAAGCTTGTAAAGACAGTAGTTGACGAGGTTATAAATCCCGACTATGAGGTAACTGTTGAAGAAGCAGAGCAGATTAACAAGAGAAAGAAATATGCTGTCGGCGATGAAATTGAAATTCCCCTTGATCCCAAAAAGCTTGGCAGAATTTCCATAGCAGCGGCAAGAAATGCAATCCGCCAGGGTATCCGTGACGGAGAAAAGGGTCAGACATTGCTTGAATTCCAGAGCAAGCTCGGCGAAATGGTTACTGCTCAGGTTGAACGAATTGACCCTCAGTCCGGCGCAGCACTCATCAAAATAGGCAAGAGCGTAGCTATGCTTCCGAAGTCGGAGCAGGTTGGCAGAGAGAACCTTGCCGCAGGCGACTATATTAAGGTTTATATTGCAGACATCAAAGACAAGAGCAGAGGACCTCAGGCTATTATTTCACGCTCACATCCGGGTCTTGTAAAACGCCTGTTTGAGCAGGAAGTACCCGAGATTTACGACGGTACGGTTGAAATCAAGTCAATTTCCCGTGAGGCAGGCTCACGTACAAAAATGGCGGTTGCAAGCATTAATGCGGATGTTGACGCAATCGGCGCATGCATAGGACCTAAGGGTGCTCGTGTAAACGGTATTGTTGAAGAGCTTGGCGGCGAGAAGATTGATATTATTGAATACAGCGAGGATCCTGTAAGTTACGTTTCTGCGGCTCTTTCGCCGGCTACGGTAAACAGTGTTGAAATCCTTGATGAAGAAACAAAAAGCTGCCGTGCTACTGTTCCTGACGGTCAGCTGTCCCTGGCAATCGGCAACAAGGGTCAGAATGCCCGCCTTGCAGCAAGACTGACAGGCTGGAAAATTGACATTCGTCCTGCAAGCGGATTTTACGGCGAGGATGAGGACGAGGATATTTTAGAGCAGGACGATGTAATTGAACCTGCTGATGAGATTGAAGCAGAGTAATAAAATTTTTTAATCAGGAGTTGCAGATGAAACAAAAAAGACAACCGATGCGTAAATGCAGCGGATGCTCTCAGATGAAAGAAAAGCGTGAGCTTATTCGTGTGGTAAGAGCTCCGGAAAAAAGAGATGAGCTGCAAAATATTGTGTCGGGCGGTGAAATATCGCTTGACCTCACAGGCAAAAAGCCGGGCAGAGGAGCTTATTTATGCAAAAGTCCCCAGTGCTTTGAAATGGCAAAAAAGGCTCGCCGCTTTGAACGTGCGTTCAGCTGCAAAATTCCTGATGAGGTTTATGAGCAGATGAGGCAGGAGCTTGAAGAGGGCACTAAGGAGGAAAGCTGATGAACGATAAAATTTTGTCATTGCTCGGCATTTGTCGCCGTGCAGGCAGACTGATAATCGGTGCGCAGCCGACTGTTGACTCAATACAAGCAAAAAAGGCTAAGCTCATAATTTTTGCAAATGACTTTTCACAGCGCAGTGCAAAGCCTGTTTTGGAGGCGGCACATTCACATAATGTAAAAACAATAACTATCAACAGATGCAAGGATGAGCTCAGCGTTGCGCTCGGCAAGCTATGCGGAGTGGCGGCCGTTGAGGATGATGGATTTGCTAAAAAGTTGATTTTACTTAATGAGAACGAATTGGGAGGAGAATTACATGGCTAAATTAAAGGTTAAGGATATAGCGAATGACTTAGGCGTTACAAATAAGAAGATTACGGAAATTCTCGAAAAATATTGCGGTGTTTCAAAGAAAACAGCCTCAGCTGTTACCGATGAAGAGGTGGGTGTTGTTATTGACGTAATAACACAGCAGACTAAGGTTGAAAGCTTTGACAAATATCTTGCCGCACGTGGCAAAAAGGAAGAGGAAAAGCCTGCAAATACAGAACAGAAGGCGGAAAAAGCTCCTTCTAAGCCTGAAAGCAAAAAATCAAAGGATAATAAAAAGTCAGAAAAGACCATTGATAAAAAGCAGGAAAAGGCTAATACTAATATCAGCAAAAAAGCTGAAAAGCAAACTTCAAATACAGAGCCGGCTGAAGAAACACACACACGCAGTCGTCGTGTAATTGACACTCGTGCCGTTAATGTTGATGTTGAGCGTTATAATGCCAAGTACGATGATATGGCAAACGACAGCTCAAAAGGCAGAAACAATGACAACACAATGAAAAAGCAGAAGTTCACAAATCGCTCACAGCGTCAGAAAGGCAGAAAGGGCAGACGTGAAACAGAGGCAGAGCGTCTTAAGAGAATTGCTCTTGAACGCAAGCAAAAGCCTATTACTGTTCAGATTCCCGACGAGATAAGCGTTTCTGAACTTGCTTTAAGACTTAAGGCAACTGTTGCTGAGGTAGTAAAAAAAGCATTTTTAATGGGTACAATGGTTACTCAGAACGATACAATCGACTTTGATACAGCCTCTCTCATTGCAATGGAATTCCACGCAAAGGTTGAAAAAGAGGTTGTTGTTACAATCGAAGAAAGAATTATTGACGACAGCGAAGATGATGATGCGGTACTCGTTGGCAGAGCGCCTGTTGTTGTTGTTATGGGTCACGTTGACCACGGTAAAACATCAATCCTCGACGCTATTCGTCATGCAAATGTTACAGCAGGCGAAGCCGGCGGAATTACACAGCACATTGGTGCTTACAGGGTAATGATTGACGGCAAGCCGATTACATTCCTTGACACTCCGGGACACGAAGCATTCACAACTATGCGTGCAAGGGGTGCGCAGGTTACTGATATTGCTATTCTTGTTGTAGCAGCAGACGACGGTATTATGCCGCAGACTGTAGAAGCTATTCACCATGCAAAGGCGGCAGGAGTTTCTGTTATTGTTGCAATCAACAAAATGGATAAGGACGGCGCAAACCCCGAGCAGGTTAAGCAGCAGCTTACTGAGCACGAGCTTATTCCCGAAGAATGGGGCGGCGACACACCTTGTATTCCTGTTTCGGCAAAGACAAAGGAAGGTCTTGATGACCTTCTCGAAATGGTAACGCTTGTTGCCGAGATGAAAGAGCTTAAGGCTAATCCTGACAGAGCGGCTAAGGGTACGGTAATTGAAGCACGTCTTGACAAGGGCAGAGGTCCTGTTGCAACTGTTCTTGTGCAGAACGGAACATTGCACAAGGGCGACACAATTATTGCAGGCACCTGCGTAGGCAGAGTCAGAGTTATGACAAATGACAAGGGTGAAAGAGTTCAGGAGGCAGGTCCGTCTGTTCCTGTTGAAATTACAGGTCTTGACGAAGTACCTGTAGGCGGCGATATTTTTGACGCAGTAAGTGACGAACGCCTTGCACGCACACTTGTTGAGCAGAGAAAAGCTGCAAAGAAAGAGGAAATCTTTAATGCTCAGACAAAGGTTACTCTTGACAACCTCTTTGACCAGATGAGGCTCGGCGACATCAAGGAACTTCAGATTATCGTTAAGGCTGATGTGCAGGGCTCTGTTGAGGCTGTTAAGCAGTCGCTTGAAAAGCTCTCAAACGAAGAGGTAAGAGTAAATGTTATTCACGGTGCAGTAGGTGCAATCAACGAATCTGATGTAATGCTTGCAGAAGCTTCAAATGCAATTATTGTAGGCTTTAATGTTCGTCCTGATTCTGTTGCAGCTGAAAATGCAGCACGTTCAGGTGTTGATATGCGTCTTTACAGCATCATTTATGACTGCATTGAAGAAATTGAGTCTGCTATGAAGGGTATGCTTGCACCAAAAACAAGAGAGGTTGTCCTCGGTATGGCTGAATGCCGCAATGTTATCAAGATTAAGTCAGTCGGTACAGTTTCGGGTTCATATGTCAAGAGCGGTAAAATTCAGCGTGGAGCAAGCGTTCGTGTTATCCGTGACGGTATTGTTATTGCAACTGACTCTGTCGGCTCACTCCAGAGATTTAAGGACGCTGTTAAGGAAGTAAACGAGGGCTACGAGTGCGGTATCGGTCTTGAGAAGTTCAA
>DKZL01000080.1:20407-20584 GCA_002493635.1 Ruminococcaceae bacterium UBA7075
GACATCAAAGAGGGCGATATGTTCGAGGTCTACACAATTGAAGAGTACCGTGATTAATTTTTGAACGCTTCACAAGTTCTCCCTGGAATGTAACCGTTGTGACCCGAAGATGTACTCCAACTTAATAATGAACATCATAACTCACTAATAAAAGTTAAATTATAGTTTAGCGGTTTA
>DKZL01000046.1:0-618 GCA_002493635.1 Ruminococcaceae bacterium UBA7075
GCGTCCGAAAAAACTATAATTTAGTTTACTCAAAAATATAGCCTATTGATAAAAAACATCCCTTGCTTTTAGTGTGCAAGGGATGTTTTTTTGAAGTTATGAATCGTCTGATATGATGTTCACCGAACAACCAAAGTAAATCTTCGGGTCGAAATGTTTACATTATAAAATAAACTTATAAAGCGTATAAAATGATGTTTACCGAAAAATCAAAGTAAATCTTCGGGATACAATGATCACATATTAAGCAAAACTTGTGGAGCGTCCCAAAAATTATAAAATATACACATTAACATTACGTCTGCCAAAGTTTACGCACTCATCATATGAATTGTAGAAACAGTCAACAATTGCTGAACCGTCCATAAGTGCTCCGCCTGTGTCAACAGCAGTTGCGTATCCGTAAACAACACTTCCGTCCGTTGATGTGATATACAGCTTTGAGCCGTACGGAATGATATTAGGATTTACTGCAACTCCGCCGTGATATGCGGCAACGCCTGTGGCTGTAAGAGCGCCTGCCGGAGCTGTATAGGCTGTACCTGAACCGCTGATTACCTGTTTAAACGCAACAGTTGCTCCGTTGTGGTCTGTAAACGTGTTTCCTGAAGATGCTGT
>DKZL01000046.1:959-7131 GCA_002493635.1 Ruminococcaceae bacterium UBA7075
TTCTTTTGTTCCAACGTACACAATCTCGTCAACAGGTTCTTTTGTTGTCTTTGTTTCAATAACCTCTTCGGAGATTTTTTCGCCGTCAATATATTTTATCTCTTTTATAATTTGCTTTTCGCCGTTTTTGCCTTCCTGATGAACCTCGGTTTCGCCGGCATCAAGGGTATCTGTTTCCTTTTCGATTGTTTTAAACTCAAGCTTCTGTACTTCGGTCTTTTCCTCGTATGTCACCTGCTTGATTGTTACAGTCATATCGTTGTTGATAACTGTATTTGACGTAGGCGAAACAATCTGAGTTCCGTCTGTTTCAATTCCTGCAAGAGCAAGCGCATCTGCAACTGTGCCTTTTGCAAGCTTTACTGTTGTTTCTTCACTGCCCTGCCTGATTGTTACGCTTTTTGCGTCGATTACATCAACACTTACAGAAAAATCTTTGATATTTGTCACAAGCAGTTCACCGCTTACAAGATGATACTCTGCGCTTGTTTCAAAGCTGTCTTCTGTAATGTTCAGCGTAGAGCTGATGTTGTTTGTTGTCTGAACAGCTGTCGCCGTTGTAATTGTTGATAGTCCGAAAATTAATGTCACAAGAGTTAGGGCTAATACAAAGCGCACTCCGTACTGCCTTTTGGCTCTGTTGTTCATTAGTAAAACTCCTTTTTAATTTAATACTGCTTGTAAGCAGTCGGGCACAAAAGTGTGTTATTATTTCCACCTATATGCCCGTTAAATGCAGGCAACTGCCTGCTTGTGCAAGCTCCCGCCTGTCACTTTGAGATATTATAACGGTGATTATTGGTTATGTCAAACAAATAGAAAACTGTATTTTTGTGCAAATTGTCTATAGTTTTTGTCACGATATTCCTTTTATCACCCGATTTCATTATTCTTATTAAGCAAAATGTCGTATAATTTAGTCAATATGCAGAAATTTGCAAATACAAACTTGTAACCGTTTGTAATCAATTTGTAACCGCTTTGCTTATATCATAATATGTATGAAAACAGATAAGTTTATATGACTGCCAAACAATCGTTGAATTGCTCCTGCCCAACTGTTTTCGAGCAATTTTCTATAAAGTAAAAAAGCAGCCGGTGGGCTGCACTTATTCGGGCAGACAGCACCATATAAAAAATAACTTCTGTTCCCGAGCGCAACCGAGCAATTTCCTATAGTGTAAAAAAATAAGCCCTCGCATAGACAGCAAGGGCTTGACATATAATTTGAATGTGCTATAATTTAATTGTAATGAGGGTGCTGTGCAAGCGGTTACTCCCTTAAGATGTGTTAAGAAACACCGTTACTTTTGGAGATTTGGCGGTGTTTCTTTTTATGTAAAAATAAAAAGTCTTTGTACTTACTTTTTCTTGTGAAAAATCTCGTAGCAAAGAGAGATAACTCCGATAATCAAAGTTCCAAACAAGAATAGGTCAGAATATGAAACCATTGTTATCACCTCCCTTTCGGGCAATGTCGTCAACTTAAGGATTTCCATCAAACATTAATTAACAAATGTAGGGAACGACCCCTGTGTCGTTCCTATTTAAAATTAGCTGAATGTCAGTTAGGAACGACACGGGGGTCGTTCCCTACGGTTCTTAAGTTGACGACATTACCCTTTCGGGAGTAACCGCCTGCCGTTTGTCAGCACCCTCGCTGTTATTTTAGCAAGGGTGTACTTTTTTGTCAATATGCGTGCCAAAAGAACTTGCTTTTAATCTAATGCTTGAATTATAAAGACCCAAAAATTTAACTTCAGTTTGGTGTACAACAGAAGTTAAACTTTGGGTCTTTTTTTTACTTGTATTTTTTATAATTGGGAGTTAAAAACTAAATGTTATCAGGTTTTAATTGGAAGTAGCTTTGAGGTTGAGCACATACAGGGCAAATCTTTGGAGCTTGTTTGCCTATGCAGATGTGTCCGCAATAACGGCACTGCCAAATCATATCGCCGTCACGGGAGAACACCAAGCCGTCCTTTACATTTTCAAGCAATTTTTTGTATCGCTCCTCGTGCTCTTTTTCGATTTCGGCTACCTTTTCAAACAGGTTTGCAATAAAGTCGAAACCCTCTTCCCTTGCAGTTTTTGCAAATTCGGGGTACATATCCGTCCACTCGTAATTTTCGCCGTCAACGCCGTGCCGTAAATTCTTGTCGGTTGCATCAATGCCCTCATTGAGAATCTTATACCAAATCATTGCGTGCGCCTGCTCGTTTCGGGCAGTTTCTTTAAATATAGCCGCAATCTGCTCATAGCCGTCCTCTTTTGCCTTATTGGCATACCAATCGTATTTATTACGTGCAATAGATTCGCCTGCAAGTGCTGCTTGCAGGTTTTTTTCTGTTTGTGAGCCTTTTAAATTCATCAGATATTCTCCTTATTATTTTTGGCTCAGCAAAGCAAACACTTATATAAAGAAAAAGCCTGCATTTGGCATATGCTTAGGTGCTTTACTGAAACCTTTACATATATTTTACCAATTGCAGGCAATATTATTCTATATTTGTTAAATCTTAACTCATCCTATAACTTCTTTGTTGCCCATATAAGGACGGAGAGCTTCAGGGATTCTGATTGAGCCGTCCTCGTTTAAGTTATTTTCGAGGAAAGCTATGAGCATTCTGGGCGGTGCAACAACTGTGTTGTTGAGAGTGTGGGCAAAATACTTTTTGCCGTCCTCGCCTGTTACTCTGATTTTAAGACGGCGAGCCTGTGCGTCACCGAGATTTGAACAAGAGCCGACTTCAAAGTATTTCTTCTGACGTGGTGACCAAGCTTCTACATCGAGTGAACGGCACTTGAGGTCTGCAAGGTCGCCCGAACAGCACTCAAGAGTTCTTACAGGAATATCAAGTGAGCGGAAAAGGTCAACTGTGTTCTGCCAGAGCTTGTCAAACCACATTTTGCTCTCCTCAGGCTTGCAGACAACAATCATTTCCTGCTTTTCAAACTGATGGATTCTGTACACACCTCTCTCCTCAATGCCGTGTGCGCCCTTTTCCTTACGGAAGCAAGGTGAATAGCTTGTAAGTGTGTAAGGCAAGTCAGCCTCTTTGTGAATTGTATCGATAAACTTGCCAATCATTGAATGCTCGCTTGTGCCGATGAGGTAAAGGTCCTCGCCCTCAATCTTGTACATCATTGAGTCCATCTCGGCAAAGCTCATAACGCCTGTTACAACATTACTTCTAATCATAAAAGGAGGCACGCAGTAGGTGAATCCTCTGTCAATCATAAAGTCACGGGCATATGAAATTACTGCACTGTGCAGTCTTGCAATGTCGCCCATAAGATAGTAAAAACCGTTGCCTGCAACCTTTCTTGCAGAATCAAGGTCAATGCCGTTCAGCTTTTCCATAATGTCTGTATGATAAGGAACCTCAAAGTCAGGCACTACAGGCTCGCCGAAACGCTCAATCTCGACATTCTCGCTGTCGTCCTTGCCGATTGGAACGGAAGGGTCTATAATCTGAGGAATCTGCATCATAATCTCTGTAACCTGTGCAGACAATTCCTGCTCCTGTGCTTCAAGCTGAGCAAGCTGTTCAGCCTGACGGGTTACTTCGTCTTTGAGCGCCATTCCCTCTTCCTTTTTGCCCTGAGCCATTAATGCGCCGATTTGCTTTGAAATTTTATTGCGGTTTGAACGAAGCTCATCAGCCTGCTGTTTTACAGCTCTGCTCTGTGCGTCAAGTTCAATTACCTTGTCCACAAGCTCAAGTTTTTTATCCTGAAACTTCTTTTTTATATTTTCTTTTACCGCATCAGGGTTTTCTCTTAAAAATTTAATATCAATCATTATTACCTCTCCTATTTTTGCGCCGGTGGGCGCTTTTATCCGTTAGAAAAATCGGTTTAATATATAATTCGGTATCTCGGAGTTTAAACTTCTGCTTATTGATAAAGTTCATAACTCATTTATAAAAGTTGTTAAACTATATGAATCTTTACTTAACAATTGTAGGGACACGGCGTGCCGTGTCCGCTAATATAACGCAAACTTCTATTCTCAGGGACGGACACAGCACGCCGTGTCCCTACGAATGTTAAAGGAAATGTATGCTGTTTTCCTTTAAATCGAAGTAAATCTTCGGGAATAATATTTTTATATCAAAATCAAACTCGTGAAGCGTCCGAAAGTTTATTTGATAGTTCTGTGAGTTCTTCGTCGGAATAAAACTCAATCTGCAATACTCCGCCCTCTTTGCCCTTGCTTTTAGAAACTGTAATTTTTCTGCCAAGGCTTTCGTTGAGTGCAAGCTCAACCATCTTATAAAACGGCGGTGGCGTTTCCTGCTTGATTTCGGGCTTTTCTTTTGCATTTATCAGGCTTTTGCAGAGTTTTTCTACTTGACGCACCGACAAATCCTTGCTGACAATCTCTTCTGCAACCGTTATCATCTGCTCTTCATTACTGAGTGAAAGCAACGCTCTTGCGTGGCCTGCCGATATTTTTCCGTCGTTAAGATATTCCGTTATACTTTCGGGCAGTTTCAAAAGACGGAGTGCATTTGTAATCGCAGGTCTTGACTTGCCGACTGACTGTGCAACTTCATCTTGTGAAAAATCGTGTTCGTCTATAAGAGCCTTGTAACCGAGAGCCTCTTCAAGCGGAGTCAGATCCTCACGCTGGAGGTTTTCGATAAGTGCAATCTCCATTGTTTCGGTGTCGGAAAGCTCACGTATTATGACCGGAACTTCGTTAATACCTGCCATTCTGCAAGCACGGTATCTTCTTTCGCCTGCCACAATCTGGTAACCGCCCAATGTGAGCGGACGTACTAAAAGCGGCTGCAAAAGTCCGTGCTGTGAAATGCTGTCTGCAAGCTCTGCAAGTGCCTTTTCGTCAAATTCTTTTCTCGGCTGTGAGCGATTCGGTTCAATCTCGGAAATCGGAAGAGTAACGCTTGAATCCTTGTCCTCGCTGTCATTCTCAATAAAGATTGCATTTAAACCTTTGCCGAGACCGCCGAGTTTTTTCTTTGCCATTTTATCGCTCCTTCTTTATAATTTCTTGGGCAAGAGCCGTGTAAGCCGCACTGCCCTTGCAGGATTTATCATAATAAATTACAGGCATACCAAAACTTGGTGCCTCTGAAAGTCTTACACCTCTCGGAATTACCGTTGCAAATACCTTGCGAGGGAAAAACTTTTTGACCTCCTCAACTACCTGCTGAGTGAGGTTAAGCCTGCCGTCATACATTGTCAGCAAAACGCCCTCAATGTCGATTGAAGGATTATACTGCCGCTTGATTCTGCGGACGGTACTCATAAGCTGCGAAAGTCCTTCAAGTGCGTAATACTCGCACTGAATCGGCACAAGAAATGTGTCGGCAACAGTCAGTGCATTGGCTGTTATCAGTCCGAGTGACGGAGGACAGTCAATAATTATGTAATCATAATACTGTTTTATCGGGAGCAGGGCATTTTTCAAAAGTGCTTCTCTGTGCGGCTTTTCAACTATTTCAAGCTCTGCCGCCGCCAGATTGATGCTTGACGGTATAATGTGCAGATTGTCATAAGGCGTTGTCAAAACACACTGCTGTGCCTTTGCATCTTCAACTAAAATATCGTATGTTGATAATTTTACCTTACTCTTGTCGATAGCTACACCGCTTGTGGCATTGCCCTGAGGGTCGGCGTCAACAAGCAAGGTCTTTTTGCCGAGTGCGCCAAGACACGCCGCAAGATTTACGGCTGTGGTAGTTTTTCCTACACCGCCTTTTTGATTGGATATTGCAATTATTTTTGCCAAATTAATCACCCGATTAAATAATTAGTCATTCTTTATTTGATACCTTATAAGTATATCATAATTGCCCTGCAATTTAAAGTGTTTTATTAATTTTTTTCACCGATATATAAGTTCAGCTAAATTATAGTTTAGCGACGGTGGTCGCTTTATTCGTTATAAATGTCGGACTTAATATCAACCTCGGTATCTCGGAGTTTAAACCTGATAAATTAAACAGAATTTTTCTTTAACATTCGTAGGGAACGACACGGGGGTCGTTCCCTACGATATGGTGCTAAATTTATATGAAGATTATCTGTATCGCACTAAAAGCCTCCTTAGAAAAGGAGGTGTCACGCTTGCGTGACGGAGGATTGAAAATAAGGTGAAATCAAAACTTTTTTAATCCTCAGTCAGCTTTCGCTGACAGCT
>DKZL01000077.1:0-3137 GCA_002493635.1 Ruminococcaceae bacterium UBA7075
TTAATTGCACTAAACTATAATTTACTTTTGATAGTGTATTATGAATTGTGACCATACCGCATAAGTTCATCTTCGGGATACAACGGTCACATATTAATTAAAACTTATGAAGCGGCTAAAATCTTCGGGATACAATGGTTACATATTAATTAAAACTTAGGGAGCGTCCAAAAGATATGACGATTACAATGCTTAAAAGTAAAATACACAGAGCTACGGTTACTCAGGCTGAGGTTGACTATGTCGGCTCAATTACCATTGACGCTTTGCTTTTGAAAGCGTCGGGAATTTTGGAGTATGAAAAGGTGCAGGTTGTTGATGTTGACAACGGCAGCCGCCTTGAAACCTATGTAATTGCAGGTGAAGAGGGGTCGGGCATCATCTGTCTCAACGGTGCCGCTGCAAGATGCGTCAGCACGGGAGACAAGGTTATAATAATGAGCTATACCGACCTTATGCCTGAGGAAGCAAAAACTCATAAGCCGACTGTTGTTTTTGTTGACGATAAAAATTCCGTCAGCAAAATAACACAATACGAAAAGCACGGACTTTTAAAGGATATGGAGGACAAGAATGTTTAAGGGAAAAACAGTTGTCCTCGGCATAACGGGCAGTATTGCGGCATATAAAATGGCGAATGTCGCAAGTATGCTTGTCAAAAAAGGCTGCAATGTAAATGTTATAATGACGAAAAATGCAACCAATTTTATTAATCTGATAACCTTTGAGGAGCTTACAAAAAATAAGTGTCTGGTTGACACCTTTGACCGCAATTTTCAGTACAGCGTTGCACATATTTCGCTTGCAACAAGGGCGGACGTGTTTATGGTTGCGCCTGCTTCTGCCAATGTAATAGGCAAAATCGCAAACGGCATTGCAGATGATATGCTCACAACAACCATTATGGCGGCAAAGTGTCCTAAAATTATCTCTCCTGCAATGAATACAAATATGTTTGAAAATCCCATTGTGCAGGATAATCTGAAAAGGCTTGAAGGCTACGGCTATACGGTTATTCAGCCCGAAAGCGGCAGACTTGCCGAGGGAATGTCGGGCAAGGGCAGACTTCCTAAGGAACAGACGTTGGTTGACTTCATTGAGCGTGCTCTTGCGGATAAGCAGGATTTAAAAGGCAAAAAGGTGCTTGTTACCGCAGGACCTACTCAGGAAGCGATTGATCCTGTCCGTTACATCACGAATCATTCTTCGGGCAAAATGGGCTATGCAGTTGCCAAAGCCGCTATGCTCAGAGGTGCAGAAGTAACGCTTGTCAGCGGTCAGGTGAATATTGACCCCGTACCGTTTGTAAAAACAATCAGCGTCGTGTCGGCAAAGGATATGTATAATGCTGTAATAAAAGAATTTGAAAATACCGATATTGTCATAAAATCAGCGGCAGTTGCGGATTATCGCCCGGCGGTTGTTGCCGATAACAAGATAAAAAAGGGCGGCAACGAAAATATGTCAATAGAGCTTGAACGCACCGATGATATACTCAGGTATCTGGGCGAGCACAAGAGGAACAATCAGTTTATCTGCGGATTTTCAATGGAAACCGAGAATATGATTGAAAATTCAAGGAAAAAGCTTGAAAAGAAAAATCTTGATATGATAGTCTGCAACAATCTTAAAGAACAGGGTGCAGGCTTTCAGACCGATACAAACAAGGTGACAATTATAGACAGGCATTCAACCGAAGAACTGGAACTGATGAGCAAAGCAGAGGTTGCAATGAAAATCCTTGATGAAATTTCGATACGGATATCAGGTAACAATTAAGGAAACTATTATTTTACGACTTTATATATTTTTTAGTTATAGTTTAATAAAATTAAATTAATCTTTCCTTAATAATTTGTAGGGAACGGTCTTGACCGTTCCGCAGAATCAGTATAAGGTTGTAAAGTAACGGAACAGTCAAGACTGTTCCCTACATTTATTGAGGAAAAGTACTGATTGTTAATTATGAACTTCACAATAAACAGAAGTTTAAACTTCGGGCTCAAACTTTTATATTAAATCAAACTTATGGAGCGGAGATAAAATAATGCAGGACAAAATTCTTGAAATTTTAACAAATGCGGACGGCTATGTGTCGGGACAGGATATTTCCGAACAGCTCGGAGTTTCACGTCAGGCTGTAAGCAAGGCGGTAAAGGCGCTTAAAGAAAAGGGATACAAAATCAGTTCAATTACAAACAAGGGATATTTTCTTGTTTCCGAGCCGAATTACCTGAATGAGCAGAGCATAAAAAAGCACCTCATAACTGCTGTAATCGGCAAGAAACTTGTCGTGCTTGACACAATCGGCTCAACAAATGACTACCTCAAGGCAGAGGGAAGTAAGGGTTGTGCAAACGGTACGGTTGCAGCTGCCCGAGAGCAGACAAAGGGCAAGGGCAGGCTTGGCAGAGCGTGGCAGACAAATAAGGATGACTGCATTATGTTTTCGTTTTTGCTTCGTCCAAATATTACACCGCAGGAAGTTTCGTGCATAACACCTCTTGCAGGTCTTGCTGTGTGCAAGGCAATCAGAGAGTACACCGGACTTGACTGTAAAATCAAATGGCCGAACGATATTATAGTCGGCAGTAAAAAGCTGGTGGGCATTCTGACCGAAATGAGCGCAGAGTTTGACGGTGTGGAATATGTCGTGACAGGTATCGGCATAAACGCAGATCACACAAGCTTTCCCGAAGAGATTGCACACAAGGCGACTTCAATTTTTATTGAAACAGGATTGCATATAAATAAAAACGAGTTCCTCGCCTGCGTGCTTAATCAGATTGAGAAAGATTTTGTAAAAAATGATATGAAACTGTCTGAAAAGGCACTTGAGGAATATACTTTATTGTGTGCCACAATCGGCAGAAATGTAAACTTCACACGCCAAGGGCAGACCGTCAGCGGAACGGCAGTAGGTGTTGACGGTCAGGGAGAATTGATAGTGAAACTTTCTGACGGTACGGACTGCGTTGTTAATTCGGGAGAAGTCATAGTTCAGGGAATATATTGATTTTTTAGCCCGCTATATAAGTTTGATATAACTTATAATGCAGTATCCCGAAGTTTAGACTTCGGCTGTTTGGTTAAACATCATACTTTACCCTAATAGTCCGTAGGGAACGACCCCTGTG
>DKZL01000077.1:3444-5494 GCA_002493635.1 Ruminococcaceae bacterium UBA7075
CTAACTAACATTCAGCTAATCTCTAATAGGAGCGACACATGCATGCCGCCTTTGCAGAAGGTCGTTCCCTGCAACGGGATAGAAAAGGAGCAAAAATATGCTTTTATGTACAGATGTCGGAAATACAAATATAAAATTTGCACTCTACAAGGGCGACGAGCTTTTGATGAAAATGCGGTTTTCAACTAACCGAAAAAAAACAGCCGATGATTATGCGGTTGATTTGTATGCGATATTTCAGATTAATAATGTAGACATTCAGTCAATCAGCGGTTCAATAATCTCAAGTGTTGTGCCTGTGGTTACTGCTCCGCTTGAAAATGCAATAAAAACTGTTACCGGCATTGATAGTATGGTTGTCGGTCCGGGTGTGAAAACAGGTCTTGACATTCGTCTTGATAATCCTGCAACTGTTGGCTCCGATATTGTATGTACCTGCGTTGCCGTAAAGGAATTGTATCCATGTCCTGCAATCATTGTAGGACTTGGTACTGCAACTACAATTCTGTATATGAACGAGAACAGAGTGTACTGCGGCGGTACAATTCTGCCGGGTGTTCAGATTTCGCTTGACGCACTCACAAGCAATGCCGCACTTCTTCCTTCAATTAATTTATCTGAGCCGAAGAAGGTAATAGGTACAAATACCGCCGATTGTATTCGCAACGGAATAATCTATGGCAATGCAAGTATGATTGACGGAATGATTGGACGGTATGAACAGGAAACAGGAAAGCGTTGCACTCATATTGCAACAGGCGGCTTTGCTTCGGCAATCACCGGCTTTTGCAGAAATGATATTATTGTAAACGATGAACTGATTCTTGCAGGGCTAAAAATAATTTATAATAAAAATAAATCAAAATAAAACAAACCGCAATTCTCTTTATGAAATTTGCGGTTTGTTTTGCATAAAAAGCACACGTAGAATTTGTGCAAGATTTCTAATTTTATGACTTTAGTTTGCTAAAGTTTTCTATTATTGTTAATAGCAATATTTTAAATATTGATATATAATATCGTTAAAAGATAATAACAGGAGTGTATTTTATGAAAAAGATTATATCAGCTATATTAGCGGCAACAATGGGTTTATCAGCGGCGGCATTTTCGGCAGGAGCAGCGCAGATAAGCGAGAATGAAACATCTGCAAGACAATTCAGATTCGAGGAATTATCGGAAACAACGCTTCCGGATAACACGGTTAAAACTTATACCTACGGTTACACTCAGGAGAATAATCCTGAGCCGTGTGCAACATTTTATAACCGTGATACGCAGTACTATTATTTTATCAGACCAAACGCTGAAGATTTAAGTACGCCAAATACAATGGAACTGCCAAAAGGTGAGTATAAGTTTGGAATCTACGGAACGCATAACAAGCAAAGATATAATTTTGAGCATACCGGAGGCACATATGTTCTGACAAGATTTAAAATTAATGATTTTTCTCCGATGAACTTTAACGAGGATGGTACTCAGACAGAAACTTTCTCTAACGGCAACACACATAATTTTAATTTTGTCAAAGAGTCTGACGAAAGATATTCTCAGCTTGCAATTATAAGCGGCGGTTATGTAAATTTTGTTGCACCCGACAAGGACGGCTATGTTCAGGCGTATCTGTTTAAAAAGGTCGGCAAAAAAGCATATTATTTTACCAAATTTGAAGATAAAGCAAATTCGTACAGAAGCGGCTCAATAGAAATTTGTGTCAGTTTTGATTTGGTAATCGGCAATGTAATAAGCGATGTTTCAATGGGAACAGGCGGTATTATAGATATTATAGACGCAACGGGAATTCAGTCATACATAGCAGGACTTGAAGAGTTTGATAAAATTCAGATCAGGAATGCCGATGTAACCGGCGACGGAAAAATTGATGTTGCTGATGTAACCATTCTTCAAAAATATATTGCAGATATGCTGTAATTCAAACAGCTTATTGAATGAAATTATTTCAACGAAATCAAAATAAAAAATCAGCATTACGATTTCATATCGTAATGCTGATTTTTATAATGTTAAATTATAGTTTATTTTTTAG
>DKZL01000003.1 GCA_002493635.1 Ruminococcaceae bacterium UBA7075
TCCTATTATAGATTAGCTGAATGTCAGTTAGGAACGACACGGGGGTCGTTCCCTACGGTATTATAAAATATAAGTTCATCTAAACTATAATTTAATGGGCTTAGAAAAGTGAATAATGAACTTTACAAATAAGCCGAAGACTGAACTCCGTGACACTGCATTATAAACTATATTAAACTCATATAGCGGTGATAAAATTATCAATAAGCCTTGTTTTTCCTATATATACGGCGATTGCAACGAGGACTTCGCCCTTTACAACATCAAGCGGTTCAATGCTCAATGCATCCACAACATTAACATAGTCAATCCTTGCGAGCGGCTCTGTGTTAATTTTGTCAGTCATCGCCTTAATTACAGTCTGAGCGTTTCTCTCGCCGTCAGCGACAAGCTCTTCGCCGAGTTTTATTGCCTTGCTCAGAATCAAAGCCGCTTTTCTTTCGTCTGCGTTCAGATAAGTATTGCGTGAGCTTTTTGCAAGTCCGTCAGGCTCGCGAATGATTGGACAGCCGACAATTTCAATATCAAAATTCAAATCTCTGACCATTCTCTTTATAATTGCAAGCTGTTGCGCATCCTTTTGTCCGAAGTATGCCTTATCAGGCTGAACGATATTGAACAGCTTGCCCACAACCGTGCAGACACCGCCGAAGTGAGTTGGGCGAGTTTTGCCGCAAAGCTCTTTTGTGAGATTATCCATCTGAATATGAGTTGAAAAGCCGTCAGGGTACATCTCATCGGGTGTCGGGTGAAAAATAAGGTCTGCGCCTGTGCTGTCACAAAGCCTTTTGTCAGCTTCCAAATCTCTCGGATAGGTTTCCAAATCCTCATTGGGTGCAAACTGAATTGGATTTACGAATACGCTTACAACAACCCTGTCATTCTCTTCAACCGCTTTTTTAATAAGGCTCTGATGCCCCTCGTGCAAATAGCCCATTGTAGGCACCAAGCCTACTGTCAAGCCTTGATTTTTCCATTCTTTTACCTGTGCTCTTGTTTCGCAGACAGTTGATACAACCTTAATCATTTCAACTCCTCCTCCAATCTTTGGATAAGCTCCTCGTCAATTTTATATGTGTGCTCCTCTGACGGAAAAGCAGAGGATTTTGTTTCATTTATATAAGCTGTAAAAGCCTCTCTCATTGCGTTACCGACATCACCAAAACGCTTTGCAAACTTAGGTGTGTAGTCGGGGAACATCCCGAGCATATCCTGATATACAAGCACCTGACCGTCACATTCATTGCCTGCGCCGATGCCGATTGTCGGGATTGCAAGCTGTTTTGTAACAAGAGCTGCAAGTTTTGCCGGCACACATTCGAGCACAACGGCAAACGCTCCTGCTTCCTGAACAGCAAGTGCATCACTTATCAGCTTTCGTGCCGAAGCTTCATCCTTGCCCTGAACCTTGTAACCGCCAAAGGCATTAACTGACTGCGGAGTAAGTCCAAGATGAGCCATTACAGGGATACCTGCATCGGTGATTTTTTTGATTGCATCGCAAACTTCAACACCGCCTTCAAGTTTGACAGCACCTGCTCTGCCCTCTTTGACAAGTCTGCCTGCATTGACAACTGCGTCATAGACAGAGGTCTGATACGACATAAATGGCATATCAACAACAACCAGCGCTTCCTTAGCACCTCGCGCAACAGCCGCACCGTGGTGAATCATATCCTCCATTGTAACGGCGGTCGTGTCCTCATAGCCGAGAATAACATTGCCGAGCGAGTCGCCGACCAGAATGGAATCAACTCCTGCGTCGTCAATAATTGTGGCGGTGGTGTAATCATAGGCGGTGAGCATTGTCAGCTTTTTGCCGTTCGCCTTTGCCTGTGCAAAGGTTTTTACAGTTTTTTTCATATTAATTTCTCCCTGTATAAAACAATTTTTGGAGAGAATCCGTGGTTTTGCCCTAAAAAATAAAAGCACAGAGCAAAACCGCTTTCTGTGCCTGAAATTCATTCTACGCAATTAGTCAAGTCCTGTTCCGTACGGATACAGGCAAAACATTTAAGAATAAAAAGCAGCCGATAGGCTGCACCTGCTCGAGCAGACAGCACCATATAAAAATACACTTCTATTCCCGACTGTTACCGAGCAGTTTCCTATAAAGTAAAAATGATGAAAATGGTACAGTTTCAAAGCGAATACTATCCAATTTCATATTATCATAAAACACGCTAAAATGCAATGTTTTTAGTCTAACTATTCTTCTTGCAGATGATTTTATCATACAAAAGGGACAGCATATCTGCTGCCCCTTGTAATTTTAAAATTTTGCTATACCAATTCCCAGTAAATGTCAACGCAAGTCGATTCACGGTTAAACCACGCACTCGGTACTATTGACTGTTGTTGTGTTGTGCCATCATTGTAAGTCACGGTAATGTCAACCTGTGTATTTTTAAACATTTCATTCAGATAGTCCACTATGGGTCTATCTAATTTTTCAAGCACTGGTTTAAGTTCTTCCCAAGTAAATGATTCACTTTTTTGATACATCAGCTCATCGTATTCTTTATATGCGGCAACCACATCTTTTGTAAAGCTGTTTTCACCGTCCGTCGGAATTTCCACAATGAACTTCAAAATATTGCCTATTGACAGTGACTGCCGTTCGCCGTCATTTTCAGGCGCAATAAAGGTAAAACTGTCACAAAGCTTTTCAGTAAAATGATCCCACGAGTCATCTTTCAGATATTCAGCAGAGGTCTTAAAAATACCGTTGTTGATTTGTTTATCTACAACCACATTATTTTCAATATAATCTACATATGTCTGATATTCATCGTCTGCCATATTTTGCGGTTCAAAGTCAAACAAAAAGCCTTTTTTATCGGCAGAAAAATCAACACTCGCTATTCCTGTTCCCTCAATTTGCAAATCAGAACAAAAGCTGAACAATAAATACTTATCTGCATTATCTGAATTTTCAGAAAATTCAGGTCCGAAATTGTTTGAAACACTATCATTACATATAAACTTTACAGGGTCGGCACTTTGTGGGATTTCCTCAGCGGCTGAAACCTTGAACATAAAGGCGTTATCAGATTCCGCATGCTCGCCATTGTCTATACTCCCACTTTGCCTGTTATCGGAAAAGTAGTAAATTCCGCCAAACAGCAGTGCAACAACCAGTGCTGCTGCAAGGCTTTTTATCCATACGCCGTAGTTTGACTTGGATTTTTGCGGTGAATTATTTGGATTTGCATCAAATTCACGCATTTTATCGAGCAAAATTTCTTTCTGATTTTGGGTAAGTGATACTTGGTTCATTTCATCGGTGAATTTTTCTCTGTCAAAATAATCAGCCATAATAATTCTCCTTTTCAAGTATTGTTCTGAGCTTTTCTCTGCCTCGTGCAAGTCTGGTTTTGACGGTATTTTTGTTGATTCCAAGCAAACAGGCAATTTCTGAAATACTCATATTTTCATAATAATAAAGATAAATTATAGTTTTATATTTTTCGGATAATTTCTGAACGCAGGAGGTTATAACAAGCTTATCATCAAGATTATCATGTTCTGCACCATTTAAGTCATCAATGGGAACAGTGTAGCGATTATATGCTTGTCCCTTAAAATTTTTAGCGCAATTTACTGTGACACGAATCAGCCAAGCCTTGAGATGAGCGTCGCTTTGAATTTTGTTTTTATTCTTCATTAATTTCATAAAAACATCCTGGCACACATCAAACGCATCTTCTCTGTTGCAGGTTATATTGTAGGCAACACGAAACATCATATCGGAGTAGTTTTCAACAGTATCATTGATAAACTGCTCTGTTTCACTTGATTGCATAAAATCCCTCCTTACACTGCTTTTTATACTAAATTCATTTAAAAGTGGACAAACCTGTTCACTTTTTAATAGCACCAAAGGTGCGTTTAATTTAGAATGATTTATGCCTGAACGGGTAGACAGGCTATGCGTAGCATAGCAGCAGACAGCATAGCTGGATGCCTCAAATAAAATGTAGACATTTTATTTGAGATTAGTATTAGAAAGCCTTCTGCTTATAATACAATACAGCCGCATAATTAGTTTCACTTTTTACAAATTTATTAATATTTTTTAATTAAAATATAACCCGAAGTTATACTTCTATAAACAGAAGTATAAATTCGGGTCAAAATTTATATTAAATATTTAATTATGAGTTGCAAAATGCTATTACGTATCATCTTCGATCTGCTTTGAAATGCTTTCATTTGCGGAACTTCTGTTCTCCGACGGCTTTTCGCTCTGAATGCGGTCAATAATTTCTCCTATGTCCTCTAACCTTGTTTCGTTTCTGCCGCTCAGAATCTTTACTATATTTATGATTTCATCAATAAACACAAGAATTATAAGCAATATCATAATCAGTAAGCCGCACGGTGACAAAAACAGATTATAGAGCGTGTCGATATAAGGAATTTTACATATCATTTTTGCCCGCACCTGATCAATACTTATCGGGGTATCATCAAGCTCGTTTGCAATGCCGTGTGTTTGAAGCATAGTGTTGCCGTTTTCGTCTGTGTAGGGAGCTTTGATTACCTTGTGTGTAACGAGCTTGCCGTCAAACTGACTGCCGCCCTCAAAGGTAACAACATCACCAACGGCAATCTCGGTTTCATCATCCATTACCTTATCAAGAATTACGTCACCAATCATAAGCTCCGGCTCCATACTGCCGGTAGATATACGAAAAATCGTGTAACCGAAGACAGTCGGCGTGTTGCCCTGTATGCGTGTAGTAAGGAATATTACCATTGTAATTGCCAGAATAAGAATCAGAATCCAGCATATAATATTTTTTACTAATCGGGCGGCTCTGAAAGCCGTGGAATTTTTAATTTTATCTATGGTGTCAGAAACACTTACTTTTTTCATAAAATACTCTCCGCAAAACAACTTTAAATATAATATAAGTATAATAAAAAAGGGCTGCAAACGCAACCCTTTTTTTGCTTAAATGGAAATTGTTCAGATGTAACCGGGCATAGTGATGAAAAAACAGATGATGCTGTCTGCCCGGATAGTTGCAGCCCACCGGCTGCTTTTTGTATTTATAAGGTTAAATATATATCTTCGATGGTGTATTTCAAAGGCTCGCTGCCCTCATTTTTAATGTACCAATAAATCGATACAACGGTATCTCCTGCATCTGTTTTAGGTGCTACTTTGATATTGGTTGCTACCGGAACATCAAGCAGAGTTTTTGTATCAACGGTACCGTGTACTGTAAGCCAACAGGCAGCCGTAATTTTGTCACCGTAAGCTCCGGTGGATGTTACAGTAATTGTTGTGTGTCCGGCTTTTATTGCCGTCACCCGACCGTTTGGAGCAACAGTTGCTACGCTTTCATCAGACGAGGTATACGTAAAAGTATCGGTATGTCCTGTTGCAGCTAAATCAACGGTATCACCAACATTTGCTCCGGCTGATGAGTAAAATGACTCTATTCCTGCTGCTGTGGCAGATTTTTCTTCAGCGACATAATAAACATTGTTCCATTCATAAAATAATATCGTATTTTTGGAAGTGATTACAGGCTTTGCGCCATTATACCAGAAGTTATTGGTTCCTTTTAGCTGAAAATCTGTACATCTGTAATCGACTTTCATTGCATAAATGTTAAATGTCTGTTCCTTATTCTCCAATTTATCGCTAATAATCCATTTACCGGTTTTTCCTGTAGAAAGCCTGTCTCTCCACATACAGTCAGATATAATATCAGCGTCATTCCAAGCATGAATACGTTCAATATTATTAAACTTACCTTCTGTTTCTTTATCAGCGTGTAAGCCTAAATAAACATACTGTTCATTAATTACTTTCTTAACCTTTGTACCGGCTTCGCTGTCAATGTCGCTGTAATTTTTATAGGTTCTTAGCGGACTGTTTACGCCAAGGAAGAACTTAGCGTTTGGGTTATCAAGTCCACTGAGTGATGACAGAAACAGCGACACACTTTGCGCTTCCGTGCCTGAGTTTTTAATATCTGTGCGGTAATAGACACGCTCTCCTTTGCCAAGTCCCGGTTCTGAACGAGAAAAGTCGGTTACTTCCGTAAGAACAGGCTTACCGTTTTCGTCAACAGGCTCTTTACCGTCCGCGGTCATTGAATAGGTTTTCATTGTGATGTCTTTGCCTACAGAAGTTTCATAAGACGGTTCCCAAGCAAGTGAATTGCCTTTGTCTTCCTTCGGGCGAGGCAACCACGAAAAAGTCGATGTGGTTACACACAACAGGCAAAGCACTAAAGCAAGCACTGTTACGAGTAATATTTTTGATTTTTTCATGGTCTCACCTCATAAAATATTATAACGCTATCTTAAAATTTTGAAACAGAGTATTTAATATGTGCTCCAAGTTCCTCCGCCTTTATCCCCTGTGTTATCTTGTACAGTATAGCAATTAGTTACGTCAGTAGGAATATCAAGGTCTATAGTCTGATTCCATTTATTACCCCAATTATTCGCTGTTGTTGATCCATTCATACGACAGAAGATTACATATTTCCAATCGCCTTCAGGAATAACTACTTCATAGCAACCGTTATCTACCTGTGTCATAGAAACCCACTTTGCCGTGTCTCCACTCTTGTTACTATCCATGAAATATGCTGCAAACCTTGGGTCGTGACCATCACGTTGCTGATTCCAAATACTGTTAGGCTTTAGATACAACTTAATTGATGCACTCTCAACAAACTTAGCATAATATGTAACACCGTCATGCGGAACAATTTTCAGCTTTCCATCTGTTACATCAGACTCATCTACGGGAGCTGTGCAAGATTCATCAGTAAACCAACCGGCAAACTTGTAGCCGTTAGCAGGCTGAGGTGTTGCATAGAAATAATCACCACGCTGTCTTGAAAGTCTTTTTACTGCATCATATGTATTGAAGCCAACCTTAATTGTTCCACCGGCGAATCCATTAGGCTGTCTTTCGTTGCTTGCATTAAATGTTGCAGCGTCAATACCTACGCTTATCGGATCAAACGCATCCATTACTTCGTTCGAGCCTTTTGTTTTATCAAAGAAATAGGTATTGCCAAAAGTACCTTTCAATCCATCGTCGGAACCAGGATATTGACTGCCATTATTTTTATTGTTTATAATTACATTGAAAGCTCCGCTTAAATTTTCAGAATCATCGAAATAAACGCAATAACCTGTTTCTTCATCGGTTGTTATTGTACCATCAACATCAGGACTTATCAATGTACCCGGCCAATCACCGGTAATTTTGGTATTTCCCTGATACAAATAAGCTGCATAAGCATCATATCTATCTTCTTCAGCAAAAGAGTCGGTAAAGTATATTGTTGTGCGCTTGGTGAATCTTGCGTAGTATGTTATGTTATCGGCAATTCCGTTTTTGGTTGTGTACTCAGCTTTATCGCTTATGAAAATACCTTTGCTGTCATACCAACCGATAAATTTGTAGCCGGAATCAGGTTTTGCGGTTGCTTTAAATGTTACTTCACTGCCGTGAGTTACATTAGTCATTTCGGCAGTCTTGCCTGATGCGGTTGAATTAGCACCTACAGTAATTTGAACTGTTCCGACTTCATCGGATGCTTCGGGTCCGGTACCTTTTACCGCAACTGCCTTTACAATGTATTTCTTGAGCTCAAACTTTGCATAGAGTATCTTGTGATCAAAATTTTTGTCAACCTCAAATTCTAATTTATCGCTTACAAAATGTACACAAGCTTCATCGCTGTACCAACCCTTAAATTCATAGCCCTCAGCACTGTTAGGGTTTGCCATAAATTTAACCTTATCAGTAAATTTTACTGTAGTTTCTGCATAATTTTTATAAGAAGTATCAGTCTCATTACTAAACCTTACGCCGCCATTCTCTTTTGCATAAGCCTTAAGAGTAAATGTATTTACCTTGAAAGACGCACGATAATTAATAGGTTTATTCAGACTTGTAATATTAATTTCAGGAGTTGTAATATGATTACCGTCATCATCTGTTATCTTATTATTATTCGTATCATACCAACCCTCGAACGCATAATTATCATTCGCCGTGATAGCTTTAAGTAAAACCGGATCGCCGTCCTTTACTGGTGCGCTCACCTTTGCACCGGAAGTACCGTCGTTAATCTGAACCTTGCCGCCGGCTCCGCTTTCTGTATCATCAGTATAAGAAGTAAGCTGGACATTGTACTGGAATTTTGCGTAAAATATATACTCATCTGTAGTTGAATCAGCTATTAAATTAAAAGAACTGCCTCTACCCACTTCTGCCTTTTCAGTACAAGCCTCATCTTTATACCAGCCTTCAAAGGCATAGTCAGCCTTAGGAGAGGCGGTTACTGTTACTGTAGTACCCTTTGTAACCTTTACCTGTTGAGCTCCGACAGCACCGCCACTGACAGAAACTGAACCTCTGTTACTGTGCGATTCATAAACAGCGACCTTAACTACAGCCGGCGGAAGCCAGTATCCTGTACTTGATGATGTAACACAATATGTTGAAATATCTTCATCAATATCTCTGTTTGAAGCGTTTATGTTATAGCCTTTAAAGCTGAATGTCAAATTTCTTGACGCTTCGTCTTGCGGAATAAATGCACGCCAAAAATCTTTGTTGTAATTCATTTCAACAGAAATATTATTGGAATTTTTCATTGTTACTTTTGTAATGTTCAAGGCTTCTGCCGATGACGGGGTTGGCAGAACATTCTGATCCTCACCCAACAGCCGAATCTCGGAAAGATAGCCCCAAGTACCGTATACCAATTTGGTATCCTGCAACCTTGCACCGTAGGCAGAATAAGTCGGATTAACACCATGACCTCTGCTATCAGCAAACTTAGTTTTCCAATAATTAAGATGATTGATCTGCGGATCTGTAACAGAGGGATATGTACGATAAAAATACATATCGCCGTTTTCATCGCCCAATTGGTCAGCAGGTAAAGACACTGTCCATTCAGGTGGTTGGTTCTCAGCAACAGTAGTAGATGGCTTCATTTTAAAGTTTTTATTCGCCGCAGTTCTTACCCACATTTCTGCATTATCGTTGCCTATCCATTGCCAAGTATTCTCATTTTGCGATGTTGTTGAGTTAAAACGGGAGGTTTTATCAACAAAAGTAATCTGAGTCATCTTTGTAGCTGTAACAATCTGGAAATCCTGAGATGAAATTGTTTTACCCGAATAATCATATACATTACTAAAATTCTGAAGCCACATTGTTATGGTGACTGTCTTCGTTTCGTCTGCACCAACAGAAAACAAGATATGATTCGGGTTAGTGGATTTGTTATCTATGAAATCCTTGAACGCACAGATAGATGATTCTTGAACAGTAGTACCGTTAGGGTCAGCTACTACTTTTTCATTTACTTCTTTATAAGAATAAATTCTTGTGGATTCTGCATTGCCGTTGCTGTCAGCAACAGAAATTGCAAGTCTGATGTCATTTTTATCAGTTATCTCCACATTATCAGCCTTAAACGTAGGAACTTTACTGAAAAAGAAATTCTGATTATTACCCTTGGCTTTTACTTTAAATGAAAAACTGATATAGTTAGTATTTTTGTCATTAATAGTGCCTTTTCTGAACGCTTGTGCATAGTTTCCTACGCTTGCAACCCTTGGAAAGAAGAAGTTGAGACCATCCGCACTTGAAGCAGCTGAAAGATGAGCATTGCCCGAAGCACGAAAATAATCTGAAAGGTTTATCGGCTTATTATAATTTGAACCAACTTCAGCAACTTCAGCGTCAGTATATGTATAGGTATCAATTTGAGCAATTTTGCCTTCGTTTGAAATTTTAATAGATGAAATTGTTTCTACCCACGAAAAAGTTGAAACAGCTATTATCATTATAATCTCAACGAGCGCCACAATTGACAACAAAAAGCCGTATTTTGAATGACTGCTTCGGTTGATTGAATTTTTAATTTTGCAGAGCTTTTCTTTCATTGCGGCACCTCCTTTTCCAATTATGCATTAGTTTCATATAGAAAATACTAATTTTGAAGTACTAATTTACCGCCTTCAAGCAGCTTATAGTTATACTGTTTGTCGACTACCGGAGTTATCTGGTCCTGAATCATCTGAGTTTCAACTTCATTGATGGAATTTTTAAACTCAAATCCCACTATTTTTTTATTAGGAACAACTACCTTACTTACTTCGTAATAAAAATTACCGGTTGACGGCAAACTCATTTTATAATCACCTTCAAACACAACATATACATCATATTGTTTTTCGCGTATTTTTGTCCGCCAATCCTCATTTCTTACTTCAAGTGAAATACCGTTGATTTTAACCTTATCACCCTCAGGTAATACAGGCTGGGTGGTTGTCGGTTCAACTACTTCACCGCCGCCCCCGGTATAGTTCCAATAACCAACGCAGGGAGAAAGTCTAAATTCGTCTTTCTTATCATTAGTCTCACTAACATAACCGTAACCATTACCGCGTTTTGCAGTGTACATAGTGTATGTCGTTCCGTCAGCGCTTCTGCTGGGTTCGAGAGGTTGTTTAAATATTCCAGTTGAAGCTATCCACTCTTTAACCTTATTACTTGTTTGTTCATTTACATTCGCATTAGTGTGCCAAGCATTGAAAATAGTGTCTTCTGACTGGCTGTATCTGTAGAACGAAATGTTGGTCACTACATTTTTAGGAATCGGTGCAACCCACATATGAGCTTGCTTTTTGTCCATTATAACAGATTTAATTGCCTTAGTGTTCGGATCTGTATAACTCATAAGAACTAAACAAGGTTGTCCATTATCATCTGCTTTGTCAACCCACTGACCGAGACCATCATCATCATCATTTAAGGTCTGATCATTAAAGTATACATATTCCATCTCAGACCAGTTACTTTCAAGCTCAACATCGACTGAGATTTTCTTTCCGGCATATTTTTCCCAGTTATTTCCCGTACCTTCAAGCCAAACCACCATTGTGGCTTTAACTGTTCTTGAATCGTTCAATGTATAAATCGGTTCGCCGGTAACATAGTTAAAATAATATTTTGAAAACGCAGTTGCAGTTGATACTGCTGTTAATGCGTTGCCGGAATCATCTGCAAAATTAACTGCGTTATAATCTTTTGCGTGCTGGGTTACAATTGCAGTGGGGTCAAAAACAACAGGTTTTTCACTGCTGTCGGTTATGAAAGCAATGCGAACAGGGCACTCGGGTTTTCTGACTTGTTGAATAGGCTTGCCGTCAGGCTGATTATTCTCAGTCTTGATTTCAGGTGCACCGTCAAAGGTTATCGCCTCAGCGCCTTCACCTATAACGATTTTATAGTTTTTTATATATACCTTAGTATTTTTTTCTCCGCTCAGGGTAAAGTCCTTATAGGCATACTTTTTATTCTTGTCGCCTACATTACCCTCACGGAACTTCATTAATTCTGTTGTACTTGAGAAAGTTCCTGTTGCAGGAAGGAAAAAGTTTCTTCCGTCAACACTTGAAGCTTCTGCAAGTGAGAAGTCTTCAAACTTAATATGATTTGTTAAATCCTCGCCGTCATTTACACGCAAGCCTGTTGAGGAATCAAATTTTAAATTAGTTGAGTCAATTTTTGCCGTATCATGGACTGTAAACCATGAAACAGTACCTGTGATGAATATTAAAATTGCAAGAAAAAGCGATGCGTATGACAACGGCAGGCTTTTTCTGCGGGTTATTCTGTTGCTGTACAATGAAGCATATTTGCCTGCAAGCTTTTTGAAATTCACACGCTTTTCTCCTCTCATAATTATTTAATTGATAAATCCAAATTCACTTTGAACTCACCGTCTACAAGCGCAAGTCTTGCCTCGTCATCCTCGCCCTCAATCCATATATTTACTGTTACATGGTTGCAATAATATTGGACATTATTTTTGCCCTTTTCATCTGTAAAAATTTTTGAAGTCGACAAAGAAGTAATTTGATTTTTTGTTCCAAGAACATATTCATCGTTTACTTTTGTTGATGTTGTTACTTCTGGCGGACTCATAACAGTTTCTTGATGGTTAGTCTGAACACCACCCTCAGCAACGGTAACTTTCCAATAACGGTGCGTATTACTTGTATTATCAGTAGTTACTTGAAATGTGCCATTGTAATTAGTCAACAGTAAGTCAGATCTGGGAATCCAAAGAAGCTTTCTATCGGGAGTAGCAGTACTATAATCGACAACAGAAAGCCTTGTTGCACCTACAATGCAATCCCTGGAAAAATCGCCGAGACTGCTTTTGTTTTCAGCGTGTTCGCCAATCAACTTTTGAGCAACTGTGGAAACTTTTGAAGTACCTTCAAGAAAAACTGTCTGCTCTGACTTAGAACGCACGTAAAGATCAAAGCTGATGTAGCTCTTGTTGATTATATCACTTTCACCTTCCCACTGCTGTGAAGTGTCAGGCATTGCTGTACCGCCAAGCTGCTTAAGAACCGGTTTATAAAAACTTATACCGTCACTTGTTACTTCAGAAAGGGACAAATCCTTCAAGAAATCCTGTTCACCCAAAGTTATTTTGCCCTCGTGAAAGTCCTCGTGATGTAGAGTATCTATGCTTGTACCCTTTTCAACAACTGCAATTTCAATACCGTCAGGGGCCTTACATTCAACGGATATTCCGTTCGCATCTGCCGAAGTTTTGTTTGTAAACCAGGCAAGCACGCCGGTGAGAGCAACGATAACCGCCACCAGCATAACTATTAAGTTTTTGGCAATCATTCTGCCTATTTTTCTTTTAGTCACTTGTGTGTCGTTCATTTGCTGCCTCTCACAATTAAACAGTGTTTACATTATTACATTATATCATCAAGCTCTTCGGGAGTAAATAGCTTTTTCTTAGCTTTTAGCTTGATTGCACGGATTTCTGCCTTTGCGTTTTGCTTTGCAAGATTAACCTCTTCTTTTGCACGGCGCTTTTGCTCTGCCAGCTCTTTGGTTTGCTGAGATTTTAGCTCTTTAACCTTTGCATTGTAACGCTTTTCAGCAGCTTTAAGAGCTTCTTCAACTCTCTTGTCAACCGACTTCTGAACCTTGCGAATCTGTGAAGCGTGTCTTGCGTCAGCAGCCGCAGTAGCATCAGCATTTGACTGCTTAATCTTTTCAATATGCTTTTCAAACTCATTTTGCTTTTCAGCAAGCATAGCAATATGCTTTTGCTCTGCCTTGCCGGTTTGCTCAGCAAATTCTGCGTTCAGCTTTGCAACCTCAGCGGTGTGCTTAGCCTCAGCACTGTCAATCTTATTCTGAAGTTTATTAACCTCAGTTTTATGAGCTTCCTGAGCAATTCGTGTTTTCTCTGCAAAATCAGCTTTGAGATTTTCTTCTCTCTGTTTAGCCTGCTCACGCTCTGTTTGCAGGGTAATATTCAACTGATTTTTTTCATCAGTTATCTTTTGAATTGTAGCAGCATCCTCTGCGATTTTATTCTCGCATTTCTTAATATAACTATTGAGTTCTGTAATCTTAGCGCGCTGTTCGGAGATAACTGCTTCAAGTTGAGCAATTTTATTCTTTTGCTCTTCTATAAGCTGCTCCTGTTCGGCAACTTTCGCCTTAAGCTGAACATTTTCTTCTGTAAGCTTAGCAACTTGTGCATTTAATGCATCGATTTCTGCAGTTTGCTTTTCAATAATTGCATTAAGTTCTTGAATATGAGCTTCAAGTTCAGCAACCTTTGCTTTAAGCTGTTCGTTTTCTTCGGTGAGCTGCTTTATCTTGTTCTCAGCCTCAAGCAGCTTAAGCTTTGTCTGCTTTAATTCTTCTTTAAGCTCATTAATTTCATCCTCAAGCATCGAAATTTTGCCCTTAAGGGTCAGAATTTGCTGCTCTTTTTGCTCAAGAATGTTTTTAAGATTTTTTATCTCATTAGTAAGTTCAAGGATTTTCTTTTCACGCTCGCGGATTTCCTTTAAGCGGATTTCCATTTCTTCCTTGCGGATAGCATCAAGCTTTGCTTGCCAAACCTGTTCTTTAATTTTTTCGGGTTTAGCCGCTTCTTCGGCAAGGCGGGCATTTTCTTCCTCATATTTTGTGTCGAGCATTTTACGCAGGGCTGGGTTTGTCGCCATTGTAAGCATAAAATGCTGAAAGTTCATAGAAATGTAAACATCCTGCTTGACCGAACTGGAAACAGAACCGTCATACTCTTCATGAACAAGCTCGAAACCGTCCTTTTTGTAGCTTTCAAGGAAGTTCCAAAGCTCCATAGCTTTTTTGAAGTTAGGATTTTTCTTGAGAAGGTTCGTCTGAGTAATCGGCGGACGAACCTGAGGTTCCTTGGCGATTTCTTTCATAAGAGGTGTAGCTAAAAACTCATTAAGAGTGGTTCTGATTCGACGAATACGGTCAAAATCAGACAGCGTTGAAAGATCCAATACGTCAAGATCATCAGCAAGTGTTTCGTGAACTTCGTTTACAAAATTTACTGATATGTCAACCTGCTGCTGATCAAGCTCCAAATGACGCAATACCTGCATCTTCTGATTGGAGTCATTCGGAACGTCTTTCATTTTGGAGTACTTGTCATCAACAAAATGAAGTGCCTTGTGGATAAGTGTCATCAGCACACGGTTTTCATAGATAGCAAAGCTTTCTTCTCGCTCGGTTGTGAGAATTTTGTTTGGCGTTACCATTCCGTCTTCTACTTTAGCAATAAAATTTGTGTGCTGAGAAAGATGCTTTACCGAGTCGGGACCTACCTTTTTAGCAAGCTCAATTCTGACAACATTCTCGATTTGCTTAATAAAACGGCGCTGCTCATCAATAGCCTTCTGGATATAAGGAAGAGCCTCTTCAATGGCAACAACCCAGTCCATATCAATTACTTTTTCGCTTGTGTTACCAATAAGGGTATCATCGCCCTTGTCGCCATCCTTAAGCTTTTCATTTATATAATTGTATGTAAAATCATTTTTCAGAAGCTCCTGCATATACATATAAGCTCTGTAATATTTGCCAAAATCTGCCATTAGATTTGCGCTCCTTACTAAATTTTAACAACATCTGTCAATTATCAGCAATATTGTCAAAACATAAATTATCAACATAAGGGCGAACGCGGTTCGCCCTTACAGCACCAAGTTATACAAGCTTCTTGAGCATACGCAGGTAATCCTTACATTCGTTCATATTTTCCTCACCGAACAGCTCATCAAGATACGCACAAAGTCCGTCAATTTCATCACGGATATAAGAAAGGTTGAGTGACTCAAACTTTCTGAACACCTTACGGGCAAGTACATAGTCCAAGCCGTCAATCTCAGTACCGCCGCAGCCAACATAAGCCGGAACAAAATCACGGAGCTGCTTTACAATACGGTTACCGAAAGCTATACGGAAATGCTCAATTACATAGTCATCAAGCAAGTTAATCTTCTTGAGGTTTTCTTCTGAAACAATATATTTTGCCTTTGCTTCATTAAGAAGATCTTCAAAATGATGATAATTCATATTTACCGACTCAGTATATGGTGCTTCAAATGCAACACCCTTTGTGTTGATTTCAATCGGCATAGCACGGTCATATACCTTATCTGTGATTGCAAATGTTGAGTCATCGTTATTAGCTGTACCGATGTACCACATATTACCAGGAATCTGAATCTGACCGTTTACGATATGTTTAGGGTCATCAGGCCATGAGTTTGGCACGATGTCAACAACCCATTCATCTCTTGAAGGCATTTCAAGAATTGAAAGCATTTCTGCAAAGTAGTACTCAACACGGGCAATGTTCATTTCGTCGAGGATTACCGGATAGATATTCTCGTTGTATGAAGCCTCGTACATTGCTCTTAAAAGCTCAGTTTCATTGAATTTCTTTGTAAATTCGTTGAAGTAGCCGAACAGCTCACTGCGGTCACGCCATGACGGCTGAACAGAAGCGATTACGGCTGGATTATTTACAAACTTACCGAATGCATACGGAAGTGATGTTTTACCTGTACCGGAAATACCCTGTAGGATGATAAGTCTTGTTGAGGCAAAAGCTGCAACAAACAGACGGATAATCTTGATGTCATAATAGAGGTGAAGCTGCGAACAAGCAAACAAACGGAAACGGTCGCAGAACTCTTCAAGAGTAATGTTGTTATCATATACAGGCGGCTGATAGTCTGCCCAAAGAGTATCAATTTCAGCCAGCTTGTAGAAGCGAGTACCTGCCTGTTCCTCTTCCTCACCGTTGTTAAGAGCTTCGAGCTCTTCACCGGTAAGCTCGGAAATTTCATTTGGATTAAGTCCGATTTGTGATACCTTCATTGAAAGTATTTTATCTTTTTCAAGATTAAGACGCATAACCTCTTTATTCAGAGCCTGAACCTCATTAACAAGAGAATTTGTGTCTTTTCTTCTGCGGTGCGAACGGATAAACTTTTTTAAGCCGACAACAATGAGCCAGATAGCAAGTACAAGCACTGCAACGAGCAAAACTATTGCAAGGATAGCAATACCCCAAGCAAGTCCGCCCAGCTCGGTTGTGTAGGCATTTATAATATTGATGTAGGCAGGAAAGTCGAAAGCTCCACCGATGCCGCCAAAAAAGCCTGTTATTATTGACCACAGAGAGCCAAAAAACTGACCGAGAAAATCAAACAGAAACTTAAATACTGTATCCACTGTTATTATCTCCTTAAAAAAATCTACACTAATCTTTCTTCTTAATACTAATTTAATTTGTCCTGTTGTGATGTAACCGATATTCGACAGCCGCAAAGCGGCAGTCGAATATTTTCGGTTACTAAAGTCACTCCTATTTTGAATAGGGACAAATTTTGTGATTATTGCTCATCAAAGCCACACGGAAATCACTCGTCTTCGGCAGGTGTTTGTACCAAAGAGTCGTCTTTCTTGTTTTGCTCTATTGAAGCCAGATATTCTTCTATAGCTTTTTTCTTCTGCTCTTCAGTAAGTTCTGAGTTCTGAACAGTTTCTTTAGCCGCATTGAGTGCTTTTTCGTTGTTGTAAGCTATGATGTTCATAACCACTCTGATAGCCTCATATACGAAGAAGATTATCATCGGCAACAGAACGCACAGGAAAAATCCGAGCTGTGTTCTGATGAAAGTTAATACATTACCTATTCCCGAAATTTTTGTGCCTGTGTACTTTGCAACAATAGTTGATGCAGATTGCAGGTCTTCATCCGGAACAGGATTTGTGTCTTTGTTGTCGCCCTGTGTTCTGTAATATGTGATACTGTCGTCTTCAACAACTTCAACAATGCGGTGAGTATTGAGAACGCTTTCACCATCAATTTCAATTGGAAAGGTAACAATATCGCCTACTTCATAGGTTTCTCCCGGGTCGTTTGTAACCTGTGAGAGCAACAAATCGCCGGTTGAGAAAGTGTCCTCCATTGAATTTGACCGAACACTGAGCGGTGCAACACCTAAGATATTAGAAACCCCGGCTGATTTAGATGTTAATGACAAAGTAACAATGAGTATTGATACTATCAAAACCAATATAATAACAATATCTATAATAACATTGAATATCTTAACTAACGCTTTTTTCATGCAAGGGGCTCCAATCGTAATTTAAACGCTGATAATTAAATTTATTTTAAAACACAGCATAGGTTATTTGGAATTTTATTCTTTAACAATATCTGATGAGATATCAAATCTAAGATCCGGAATTGCCTGACCTGACATAGCATCAACGCAATTCTCATCCTGACCTTCAAACCATACGAATAATTTGTAGTATTTAATAGCAT
>DKZL01000020.1 GCA_002493635.1 Ruminococcaceae bacterium UBA7075
ATTAATTTGCAACAGCCCCTTTTTGCTTGGCAGGGGCAGAAGGACTCGAACCCTCGGCACGCGGTTTTGGAGCGACTGTTGAAAGCTCAAAAAAGCTGATAGCAATGCCATTTTTAAGCCGTTTTCGCACTATTACCAGAACATCAAAATCATTTTGATGCTTTTTTGATGCTATTGAAAAATTCCTGCCCACTTAACTTCCTCGTTACTATGTATATCATAACATAATAAAAATTCATTGTAAAGCAATCAGTAGCTCAATATTTGCGCCACTGTAAACAAAGAAAAGAGATTTTTTTTATCCTCAATATACTCATGTGGTGTAGGTTGAAATCACGGGTATGATATTTTGAATTTTAAAAAAATAAGATTTTCTCTTTAAAAAATAGTTGTTGAGTTTCAAAAATATAAGTGATATAATAAAATAAACATAAAAAACAGAAATATGTATAATAAATGGTGAATACTTATAATCAAGCGATTGCAAAATCTCAATAAAAGATAAATGTTCTTATAAAGATATTGCTCCATTCCCAATACTGCTCAGCAGTCCTTGTAATAAAGAAAAAGCGATCTGTTTTACTATACATTAAAAGCTGTAATATTTAGGAGATGATTAAGTGTCAAATATCACCAAGAGGGCGTTAGAAGCATCACTAAAAAATCTTTTGCTTCAAAAACCGCTGAATAAAATTACTGTGGGTGATATTGCCAATGACTGTGGTATTAACCGTATGACTTTTTACTACCACTTTAAGGATATTTACGATCTCATCGAATGGTCGTGTGTTGAAGATGCGACAAAAGCATTGGAGGGTAAAAAGACATATGATACCTGGCAAGAGGGATTTTTAAACATCTTTAATGCAGTGCTTGATAATAAACCCTTTATTATGAATGTATATCGATCTGTCAGTCGTGAACAGATAGAAATGTACTTGTATAAGCTTACATACAATCTTCTTATCAATGTTGTTAACGAAAAATCAGTCGGTATGGCAGTGAGTGACGAGGATAAGAAATTCATAGCCGACTTTTATAAATACGCATTTGTCGGCATTATGCTTAATTGGATTAGAAACGATATGAAGGAAGAACCAAAGCAGATTGTTGATCGTCTCAGTGTTCTGATTCACGGAAATATTACCCGCACCTTGAATAATGTCCGAACAGACAAGCCTTTGTCAAATCAATATAAATGTTAAAAATTCTTACAATTTAGCCGCAGTGATAAAACTTTTATCACTGCGTTTTTTCTGTTTATTGTTAATTAAGCTAAATTTCCATAAAATAAAAGTACCAAATAAATCAAGGAGGTTTCTTTATGTATTATTCAAGCGGTAATTATGAATCATTTGCACGTCCTTTAAAGCCTGAGGGCGTAGATCACAAGTCAGCTTATATCATCGGTACAGGTCTTGCTGCGTTGACAGCAGCCTGCTACCTTGTACGAGACGGACAGATGAAAGGTGAACACATCCATATATTTGAAAAAGAACCCATTCCGGGCGGTGCCTGCGATGGCTGGGAATATCCCGGTGTAGGATATGTCATGCGCGGTGGACGTGAAATGGATAACCATTTCGAGGTAATGTGGGATCTGTTCCGTTCTATTCCTTCAATTGAAACAGAAGGCGTGAGCGTTCTGGATGAGTATTACTGGCTCAACAAGAAGGATCCGAACTACTCGCTATGCCGTGCGACCGTCAATCGCGGTGAAGATGCCCATACCGACGGAAAATTCGGTCTCTCCGACAAAGGCGCAATGGAAATTATGAAGCTTTTCTTCACACCGGATGAACAGCTTTATGACAAGCGCATCACCGACTTTTTTGACGATGAGGTTTTAAACTCAAACTTTTGGCTCTATTGGCGCACGATGTTTGCTTTTGAAAACTGGCACAGTGCTCTGGAGATGAAGTTGTATATCAAGCGTTACATTCATCATGTGGGCGGTCTTCCTGATTTCAAAGCATTGCGCTTTACTAAGTACAATCAATATGAGTCGATGATTCTGCCAATGATAAAATATCTGGAGTCCTTCGGCGTACAGTTCCATTACAACACAAAGGTTGTCAATGTAGAATTCGACATTCTGCCTGATAAGAAACAGGCAAAGAGAATTGAGTTGCTTGTCAACGGTAAGACGGAGTATGTTGATCTGACCGAAAACGATCTTGTGTTCATCACAAACGGCGGATGTGTAGAGAATTCTACCATGGGTTCTCAAAATACACCTGCTTCCTTCAACACCGAAATTAAACCCGGCGGTGGCTGGGATATGTGGCGCAAAATTGCGGCGCAGGATCCCGCATTCGGACATCCTGACAAATTCTGTTACGACCCCGAACAGTCTAATTGGATGAGTGCTACCGTTACCACACTGGACCAGCGTATTATTCCCTATATCAAAAATATATGCAAACGTGATCCATTTTCCGGCGGTGTTGTCACAGGCGGTATAGTAACGGTAAAAGACTCTAACTGGTTGTTGAGCTGGACCATTAACCGTCAGCCGCAATTTCGTAATCAGCCAAAGGATCAGTGCCTTGTATGGGTTTATGCACTGTTTTCAGATAAACCAGGCGACTATGTAAAAAAACCTATGCGAGAGTGCACCGGCAAGGAAATTTGTATGGAATGGCTGTATCACATTGGCGTGCCGGAAAGCGAAATTGAAGATATGGCTGAGCACAGTGCCAACACAGTGCCGGTTATGATGCCTTATATCACCGCTTTCTTTATGCCTCGTGCGGCAGGCGACCGTCCGAATGTTGTGCCTGACGGAGCAGTGAACTTCGCATTTCTCGGTCAGTTTGCTGAAACTAAACGCGATACAATTTTTACCACTGAATACTCTATGCGTACAGGCATGGAAGCTGTTTACACTCTGCTTGATATTGACCGCGGAGTACCCGAGGTATGGGGCAGCGTATATGATATACGTGATCTGCTCAATGCCACAGTGCAGCTGCGTGACGGTAAAAAGATTACTGATATGGAGCTTGGACTCAAGGAAAGGATTGCTCTAAAAGAGGTCCTCAAAAAAGTGCAGGGTACGGATATCGAAAAATTGCTGAAAGAGTACAATATAATCTGATGTAAACAATGCCTCTGCCTATACACAAGGCAGAGGTTATTCAATTAATAGTTTTACATAATTCATATTCATCAACCCTTATTATTGCTCTTACGGCAAATATTTTCTTCTGATTTTATCAATTGTCAGCATATATTATGTCAAAAGGAAATAAATGTAGCTTATAACAGTATTCAGGAGATGTGCGTTATGAATATACTGTTGGAACTTTCTTTCATATTCTTTATCGGCTCTGTATTCGGTTGGGTGACTGAACTCTTGTTTCGCCGCTTTATTTCAAGCGCAAATCCTGAAAGAAAATGGATAAATCCCGGCTTTTGTACCGGACCGTATCTGCCGCTTTACGGTGTAGGACTCTGTGTTCTGTTTCTGGTGGCTAATCTTGAAAAATACTGTTTTACTCAAAATTCATTCCTGAATAAAATTGTATTATTTATAATTATGTCAATACTAATGACAGGTATTGAGTACATTGCAGGTATAATAGCTTTAAAGGTAAGCAATATTCGTCTTTGGGACTATTCGGATAAATGGGGTAATATTAAAGGAATTATTTGTCCTGAATTTTCTTTGATATGGGCACTTCTCGGCGGTATTTATTACTTCGCAATTCATCCGTTAATAAAAGATTCCGTACGGTGGCTTAGCGAGAATTTAGCTTTTTCATTTTTTATAGGCTTATTTTTCGGAGTTTTTACCATAGATGTAGTACATTCCATGCAGTTAGTAGCAAAGCTTAAAAAATATGCTGATGAGAATAAAGTTATCATACGCTATGAACAGATTAAGTTACACATTAGAAACTCATACGAACAAACGGCAAAAAAATATCGCTTTTTTCATCCTTTTTCAGCAGACAGACCTGTTTTGGAATATATTAAAGATATAAAAGGTACACTTGAGGAACATCAAAAAAAGAAATAATCAGAAAGGATTTTTACTATGAATAAAACAGTTAAAAAAATAATAATAGGTTCCGGTATTACTGCAAGTGCCTTGGCAGTAGCAGGTGCTGTATCATATATAATTACAAATAAGTTAGTGAAAGTGGCGCTTGACCGTGAAGATCCGCTGAAAATAAAAAAATCCATACAGAAAATTTCAGGCTCGGCAGAAAAGGAAGAAAGCTTAGAATTGCAGACTGCAACAGAGGAAAAACTAAAAAACAGCGAATGTGAAACAATTGAAATTACAGCTCGTGACGGTGAGAAATTGGTAGGTCATCTTCATACGTGCGAAAATGCAAAGCGAACTATTATAGCTATGCACGGGTGGCGCTCATCATGGACGAAAGACTTTGGTTTGATATCTGATTTCTGGCACAATAATGACTGCAATGTTTTATACGTCGAACAGCGAGGTCAAGGCAGCAGCGGTGGTAATTATATGGGTTTTGGTCTTTTAGAACGCTATGATTGTCTTGATTGGATAAATTGGGCTAAAGAAAAGTATGATGATTTGCCTATCTACTTATTCGGTGTTTCTATGGGAGCATCTACTGTTCTTATGGCATCGGGATTGGAACTTCCAGAAAATGTTCACGGTATTATTGCTGACTGCGGATATACTTCTCCACACGCAATATGGAAACATATTGTAGAGAACAATTTGCATTTTCATTATAACGGTATTCGTGGAGCAATTGCTAACGATATATGTAAAAGAAAAATCCGGATAGGCTCAAAAGATTACTCCTGCACAGATGCGCTCAAGGAGTGCAAAGTGCCGATACTCTTTATCCACGGGACAGATGATCACTTTGTGCCGGTTGAAATGACATATGAAAACTATCAGGCGTGTGCTTCTCCAAAACGATTATTTATTGTTCACGGTGCTGAACATTGTTTGAGTTACCGGGTTGATAAAGAAGGCTATGAAAAAGCCGTTGAAAATTTCTGGAAGGATTACGATAATTAGTATTTATTCATAAAGATAAAATAAACTCTGGACTTTTGAAAAGTTATATGGTATATGTTTGTGCTACGAAAGGTGGCATAAACTATGGATACACTCGAAGATTTATATTACGGAAACTTATTTCCTCACGAAAAATGCGCTAATCTTGATGATGAAATGAAAGAATTGCTCGGGTTGCTCAACAGAAATGAAGGAAAACTTACGGCAACTCTTTCCGATGAGCAGAAAGAAATCTTTGAAAAATTCAAGGACTGCAATCGGGAAATTTCTGAAATCTGTGAACGGCAATCCTTTATCACAGGATTTAAGCTTGGTGCAAAGATTGTTATTGAATCCATGACCTGAAAAGAACAACAGAAAGCAGGAGATCACGTAAAATGTGGTCTCCTGTTTTCGTGATGTAATATATTCAAAATCTGAGTCGCAGAAAACAAAGATAAGCTACTTACGTATATCGGCATAATACTGTTCAAAATCAATCTCTCCTGCAATAGCCTTATCCCTCAAACTTGATGCAAACCGTGACCATTTCTCAAATTCGGAAATGGTCATTTTCTTTTTCATATAGCGTGCGTAGTGTGCTTTGTATGCTCTGTTGTAGGTCTGCCAGATGGGATCGTTCTTGCACTTGTCGTCATAGTGCCGTCTTGAGCCGACATCTCGACAGGTTTTGTCAGGCTCGTCCTTTAACGGATTATCGCAGTAGCTGAAATATTTGCCACCACGAATCAAAAAGAATTTGCCGCAGTGCTTACACTTATTCGGAATATAGTTGTTCCTGATTCCATTGAAAAAGTCATAGAATAGGAACGACTGCAAGTCGGAGAATAAAATTTGCTCACAGAGTATCGGTTTTTTGTTTTCATCCTTCAACACTTTATAGCCAAAGGATTTCATCTGACAGTTAATCTTTTCAAAATTCTTTGAATTGTTTTTATTAAAGCCAGAAAAATATTCTGCTACTTCGTGTTCGCTTGGAAATGTTCCTTTCATGTGCAGATAGTTTTCTACGAACGGACGAAATACTTTTTGAATAGAAATATATGATTTAATAAAACTAATGTATCGACTAAAAATGATTTCTATGATTTTGTTCAGTTGATTAAGCTCCTCAAGTAAATCAATGTCATAATTGTTCCAGTCCGATTCAATTTTCGGCTGAAAATAATGCAGATGAAAATGCGAATGTCCGTTCTCATCAATCTCTCCACTGCCATATTTGTTTACGGTATTCCAATCTATATTGTCATAATTATCATCTAATCCATCCTCGAAAAAGATACCGAATCCGTTAAGTAAATCGGATAAGGTTATTAAAGGAAATTTTAGAATTTTATTATATGGCGGAAATCTGTGTAACCACTTGTTTATCATATCAAAGTAATATTGAGTGTCCTGTACATACTTATCATATTTTTCTATGTTGTCATAGCTCATATCTTCCTTTAACTTAATCTTTTCTTGCAGGGAGCAAAGTTGATAAAGTAAATTAAGTTCTTCAATTTTATTCAAGTAATTTGTGTTGAGATATTTTGTTAAAATCTCATTTGAACTGAACTTATACCTCTCCTGAATATATACTTCATTGTTCCAGAAATAAGCGTAGAAATCCATAAGATAAAACCTCCGAAAATAGATAATACGAAACAAGAATAGAGAATGTAATTTAATTATAAGACATCTATTGTGTTTTTGCAACGGTTCTGCTAAAATATTTATTAGACAATCACAAAATAGAATTCAACTTCTATTTTATCTGTCAATTAAACTCGGAGGTCAAAATGAACGAATCAAATTACAAATCCTATGACGAATTACCGTTGTTCTTAAATGCAAATATAGTTTCAAAGGCGCTGGGTATCTCATCATCAAGCGGATATGAGTTGATGCACTCGGAGGGCTTCCCTGTTCTGAAAATCGGTTCAAGAATGGTAGTGCCAAAAGAAAAGTTCCGTGAGTGGGTTGAGCAGAACACGGGAGGAAGTATTTGAAATATAATTCTATAAATAATGCAAAACATTACTTTACACTGCCGAATAAAATATTTTGTCTTGGTTTATCTTCCGGAGAGATTGCCGTTTACAGTTATCTTTTGAGATGCGAAAACAGAAAAACATATCAGTGTTATCCAAGCTACCGTACAATCGGACAAGCTCTGAAAATGAGTCAGAATACTGTAAGAAAATATGTTCAAAGGCTTGAAGATAAGCATTTAATCTCGACTAAGAGAACAGAGGTAATTACAAAAGACGGACGAAAACGCAACGGAACCTTGCTCTATACTATCCGTCCTATCAGAGATGCTATTGATTATTTCCACAGTGAGCAGTTGCGGAAAAACGCATAATTGAGCCGATTTTTCGAGGAAATTATGAAAAGCAGGTTAAAGTGGGGCGTCTCCCCACGGTGTCACATCAGACGGCAGAGCCGACTGTTATGGGGTTTTACAGTATGTCAAAAATCAGAATTTGAGGGGTCTATCAAAAATGAGCGAAAATAAAAAGAAATATGCATATTGGATGAAGCCTTCAATGGTTGAAGAAATAACAGAAATGCTTGATACAGCAAATGCGACTTCAAAAAGTGATTTTGTCTGTCAGGCTGTTCGGTTTTACATTGGTTATCTCCATCAGAAAAAATGTATTGATTATCTATCGCCAATACTTGCTCAGACTATTAAAAGTGAGATTGAAAGCGTTGAAAAAAATATATCTGAAATGCTGTTCAAGTTGGCTGTGGAACAGGCAAAACTGAGTAATGTTGTTGCGGCTACAAATCAGATTGATAAAGTTTCATTATCAGCACTTAATAATCTCTGTGCAGAAGAAGTTGCAAGAAACAATGACATCATAACTTTTGAAGATGCGTACAAATTTCAACGGAGTTAATAAATGCCGAAAATAATTTTTACAAGCCGATATATAAAAAATCCTGCATCTTCAAATGCAGGCAAACTAATAAAATATATGGGCACCCGTGAGGGCGTTGAAAAATTGCCAAATGGTATTGATAACTCACCTGCAACTAAGAAACAGAATGATTTGATATGTACTGCACTTAAAACTGTTCCGGAGTCGTGGGATTATCCTGAGATGAAATCCTATCTTGAAAACAAAACTAAGTCTAACGCAACAGAATTCCTCAACGAATTTCTTGAACGCAATGCTGACAGGATAGACGGTGTTAAAAAGCTGGTGAACTATTATGCTGAAAGACCTGGTGTTGAGAAAATAGGTAAACACGGATTGTTTTCGCATACTGATGACAAGATAAATCTTGATGAGGTAGCGGATGAAGTGTCAATCCATAACGGAATTGTGTGGACTCATGTTATTAGTCTTAAAAGGGAAGATGCCGAAAGACTCGGTTACAACAACGCAAATGCTTGGAAAAGTTTAGTTAGAAGAAATGCACTTGAAATCGCCAAAGCACACAAGATAGAGCCAAGCGACCAGCAATGGTACGGAGCATTTCATAACACAACACATCATCCCCACATACATCTGCTTGTATATTCTAAATCAGGACAAGGCTATCTTACTAATAATGGCATAGAAAGTATGCGAAGTGCATTCGGCAATGATATTTTCAGAAATGAGCAGCACAAGCTGTTTGAAATGCAGACAGAAATCCGTGACGAGCTAAAAAACGAAGCAAAGAATGTAATTGATGATTTACTCAACAACATCAATACAGATGTATATGTTTCTGATGAAATGGTTGAACTGTTCAGAAAACTTGATGAACAGCTCAAAAGTTACAACGGCAGATTGATGTACGGCTATCTTCCTAAATCAATCAAAGAAACCATAAACAATATTGTAGCCGAGCTTGCAAAAGATAATAATCTTGCAAAGCTCTATTCAAAGTGGAATGAAATCAACAGAGAAAAGCTGTCGTTGTACCACGATAAAGAAAAGCCCGATATTCCGCTTGAAGATAACAAAGAATTCAGAAGCATCAAGAACTATATTTTGAAGTCGGTAAATCTTATTTCACAGACAACGCCTGAAAATGAGATTGATAAACCTACTGTTAAACAATATGTTTCAGGAATAGTCCTTACGCTCGCAAAATTGATTGCAAACAGTTGCAAGCGTAAACGAGCTAAATTATTCGGTCAGGTTGACAGCAAACTGAAATCTAAACTTGAAGAGAAAAAGATTGCTCACGGACTTAAAACCGACAGAACAGTTAATCAGAATGAAATCGAAAATGACGAGGAGCAGGGATTTACAATGTCAATGTAACCCCTCTGTTGAGCTGTGTGTCGCCCATGTTGTGGTTTTATTGCATTCATCAGGAAAGTAATCGAAATTCTAAATTAAAACCGACACGGGAGATTTTTGAGAGTTTTAAATTTGGTCTGGATATTCAGATTGATTTATGGTATGTTGTTGTACTTGAAAAGGAGGATTGATATTATGTCAACAAAGAAATTACTTACAAACGGCAACGCTTTCAAAAGGACGGACAACCGTTGGGGCGGCGTTGTGTGGTATATGGATGAGCAATGCGAACGTAAAAGAAAAAGCTTTTCAGGTACGACAAAGGCTGAGGTCAACAAGAAGATGACTGAATATATTGCGGCGTTTAATGACTCAATAATTGAGTCGCAGTAAACAAAGAAAAGGCTTCGTGACAGTATGCAGAACTGGCTCGAAGTATTTAAGTTCCCGTCTGTTGAACGGACTACATATGACAGGTATGAATGTACTGCGAAAAATCAAATCTATCCGTACATTGGAGATAAAGTGGTCGGAGATGTTAAGTCGGCGGATATCAAAAAGTTACTTAACGATAAAATGAACGAGGGCTATGCTTACACTACGGTTAAGAAAGTGCATAATGTGCTGAATGAATATTTCCGCTATCTTACTCAACAGGAATATATTGACAGGAATCCAATGATAAGTGCTCCGATGATTAAGAAGAGCAACTTTCTGGCGGCTCAGGACAAAGAAAATCTTCCGACGAGCGAAACCATAACGGTATTCACGCCGGAAGAAATTAAAATATTCAAAGATGAAGCGTTCAGCACATTTTCAAACGGCAAGAGAAAATATCAGCAATCCGCCGCATATATCCTTATGTTGAATACCGGTTTGAGAACAGGCGAGGTACTCGGGCTTCTCAACAGCGACATTGACCTTGAAAACAGGGTTATGCATCTTAACAGAGGTGTTAAGGAAATCTCAAAGCGTGACGGTGTCACAGCAGAAAAAGGACGAGAAATCAAGGTCGGCAAGCTGAAAAGTGCTACAAGCAAGCGAGATCTTCCGCTGAACGATACGGCAATCGAGATGATACTTGACCTGAGAAATGAATTCTACTTCGGAGAGGACTCACCGCTGATACCCGATGAAAACGGCAACTTCACCCGACCGGTAAATTTCCGCAAACGCTATTACAGAATTCTCAAAGCCGCAGGAATAGAAACCAAAGGACTGCACTCACTCCGTCACACCTTTGCCACTAACCTCGTAAACGGCATAAAGCAACCTGACGGTTCAATTAAATCCTTAACTCCAAGACAGGTTGCAGATCTGCTCGGACATACAACCTCTGAAATTACAGAAATGTATTATGTAAAGAGAGATTTGACGAAATTAAATGGGATAACGGATGGGTTTGAGTTCTAAATTTATCATAAACAAAAACATCGGACTTGAAGTCTATTTCAAATACGATGTTAAATTTGTCATACTAATAAAGATATAGAATGAATTTCCGGTTTCACTTTGATTAAGCAAATAGAATTAAGTCTGAAATTTTTTTATTCGTTTTTCAAGAGCTTGCTTGCGATATTGTGTTGGAGAAAGACCTGTTTTCTTTTTAAATGTTCTTGTGAAGTATGACTGGCTTGAAAAACCACATTTCTCCGATAATTCCTCAATAGATATATTAGTGAATTCAAGTATCTTTTTACTAACACTAATACGCTTATCAATAACAAACTCATTAATTGTTTTTCCTGTTATATGTTTGAACTCAGTCATAAGGGTTGTGCGGTTGGTGTTATACCACCTACATAAATCGTCAATTGTAAATTGTTTTTCAAGGTTAAATTCAATAAAAGTAAGGATACAGTCAATTAATGTATCGCTTTCCTGATTTATTTCAAAAGCTTCTTTGTAGAGATTTGCGGCATAGTCAAAAATTCTGATAACAGACATTCTTGCTCTGCAAGACCACATATTATCAGGCTGTACTGAAAGCTGTTCTATAATGCTGTCAAAAAGGTATTCAACTTTGCTAAGTTCTTCTATATCAAATGGAATTACACAATTGTAAAAGTTGTTTGTCTGATAAAACAAATCAAAACTCGGAAAATCAAAAAGCTTGCAATTAATTTCATAATCATCAGACAAAATACTTTCTACGGAGAGATTTCTGTTAATGAAATCCGGAGTAAATAAAACGGTTTTTATTTGCAAATGATTTGACTTTAATATTGTAATCTTTTTGTTCGGATTAACACAAATCATTGCAGGGGCAGAAAGATAACACTTCTCGTTGTCAATTTCAAGAGTTGCTACGCCTTTTTTAACAAGGCATAAAGAAAAAAATCCTTCATTACTTTGGATTTTATCAAGACTGTATTCAATTGGTAAATATCGGTTTTCCCAGAAACGGCACTTTGTCATAAATCCTCTATTGCAGATAGTGCAAAAATAATTGATATAATTGAATTTACAAATTTAATGTTAAATTGTTATAATATAGCATATCATAGGCAAGGTTAACTGTCAATTATTATGTATCAACAGAAAGGCATATTAGCGTAATATATATGCATTCTAAAGCCAATTCTCAAAAAATGAGAATTAATTCAACAAACACGCTGTTTCCTCTTTGTTCCTGATTTGATATTATTTATTTATAAAACTTTAGGAGATGGATATATGACTATTAATGAAATAATAAAGCAACACCGCAAAAAGCTTGGCTTAACACAAAAGGAATTTGCCGATATGCTGTCTGTATCAGACAAGACTGTATCACGCTGGGAAATAGGAAATCAGGTTCCGGATGCATTGTTAATGCCTGATATTGCTAAAGCTCTAAAAATAACAATAAACGAGCTTTATGGAATAGAGGATAATGACACAAAAGCAAAAGAAAATACTACCTATGAAGTTTCATATAAAATTAACAAGAAAGTTTTGTATGCATATAAGATTGGCATTATCCTTGGTTTAGTATTAGCGATTTTTGGTTCATTCTTTTTGGTTAGATGCGATTTAATAGATGAAAATAATGAATCCACTCGGCTCTTTGGACAGATAATGATGTTATCGGGGTGTGGATTTTGCTTAGTATCAGAAATAGTCTATAAAATCATTTACAGGAATGAAGTAAACACTATCATATATTTGTCGGAAGACATAGCGTATAGTGGATTTACAGCTATAACTATAAGTGTTATTTTTCTGCTGATTATGCCATTGTTTTTAGCTTTAAAAATTGATTATTGGTATGAACTTTTTGTAGTAGTACCTGTTATTCTGTTTGAGATTATGATGTTGTATCACAAGCATTTACTTAAACAGGCAGGTGTAAAGGTTAGTAAAACAATCAGTGTAATATCAATTATTATAGGTTCCGTATCGTTTGTGTTGCTTTTATCAATTTTTATTATATTCAGAATTGCAGATTTCAGCGATACATCCACGGTTTCAAAAATGCTGTACGAAATGCATTATGTAACGCTTTATGGAGTATCGGCAGTTGAGGCAAAGGTCAGATTATATAGTTTCCTGTTGCTGAGTTTGCCGTTGATTTCAATGCTGATGATGAATTATATTGAACTTATCATCAAAAGAAAGTTGCTAAATATGTAGGAATTTTAATAAAAGAGGTTATTATGAAAAAAGTATTGTCTTTGATTATTATAATTATTTTGTTTGTTCAGCTCACTGCTTGTGCAACAGAAAATGAAAAGCCAAATATAAAAGTGTATAATTATGTAAATGATTATGAAGCAGTATTAAATATTGACAATATTAAACTGACACCAAGCAAAGGAAGTATGCTTGCATTTGAATCAAATTTATCTGCTGAAGAAATAATGAACGCATTAAGCGAAAGTAATCCCAACGTTACATTTATTAAATTAAACAATAGAGAATTTCTAGCAAAGTATAATGAGAATTGCCCTTATATTCTCTTTAGCAAAAATGTATGTGATAAAAATGAAAACATCGTAGATGATGTGTATGTTGTGATGAGCGAAAGCGAAGAATTCGGCAAAATAGGCTGCGATATTCCGTATGAAAGTATGAAAATATGGTATCCCGAGCATTTAACAAACCATTACTTTACTTATGAAAAAGTCAGTGATGAAACCTATACTTTGGAGGTAAACAACAATCCATTCGAAAGTTATGTTTATCTCAATGAAAGCACCTCAGTTTTTACTGATATAGTTAAGTTTTATGAAGATTGCGGATATGAAGTACAGCATGAGGGCGGAAACTTAACAAGCGGTATTATATTTGTTACCCCCAATACAGATGATACAAACCCATTCAGAATTTTAGTGATGAAGAAAAACGATACCTATGCTATGCAGTATGGAATTATCAATTCAGACTTAAAGCAACGAGTTGTAGCACCAATTACAAATTACATTGATGCTCTGAACACAAAAAATGCGGAATCATATTTGTCATGCTTTGAAGATATTGACAAAAGCAGTATTGATACATTTTTAAACAATGTTAAAAGCTGTACTCTAAATAATGCTGAACTTTTTTGGGTAGATGAAGAAAATCAACAATACATCTTTAAAGTGGATTATAAACTTGTTTCTGAGGACGGAAAGATGATGGGCTCGTTGGAACCGGGTGAACATACTTTAGTTGAATATTTTATCGTTGGTTCTGACAACAAAGAACTTAAAATATTTCATCATTATAATCAGCTTGATGATTGCATACGAGAATTAAAAAACTATAAGGAGTTTGAATAAAATGAAGAAAACAAAAATGACGCTCTTGTTGATTGGCTTTATAGTTTACAGTAGTCTGCTTTCAGACTGCGGAGGATTGCATAGAAATAATGCAATTTATGCAACAAATCTTATTACAGGTAAAAGCATTACTATTCCAATTGATGTTTATAATTACGCTGATACAGGAAACTTTTCAAATTTTACAACGCACCTCAGCTTTTCTGAATTACAAAAGGAGCTTGAGAGTACCGACGCTGTTAATACAGCGATTAACATTTACAACACACCTTCTACCGGTTATATGAAACTTGAAACAGCAAGCGGTGATTTTTATGTCAAATATAATTCATACAATGATGGTGAAAATTACTACTCGTTGTTTGCAGATGTCGGCAAAGCAGGAGAATTTGGAGAATACATTTACATACCATTTTATATGCTCGAAGAATTTCCAAATTCTGATTACCCTGCATATGCTACTCCGTTTGAGGGCGATGTGTATTATAAAAAATTTTTTGACATTAATGATTTTGCAGAATACTACCGTAACAAGGAAATATATGATATAGAGAATTTAAGTGATACAACACTTCTTATCACCGATAAATCTAACAGCTATTCTTTTACCATTAAACTATTTGACGATGGAATGTTTGTTTTAGATGAGAAGTAATTAAAATATAAAAACTGCTACGCTTTAAACAACGAAAAGGCTTTGGAGAATTTATTTTTCTTCAAAGCCTTTTATAAAATATTGTTGATGATAATTGATGCTATTTTGATGATGTAGCAGACGGAATCGTTGGAATTATTACCACAGGATAACGATTTTTAGCAAAAAATCAGGTAAAAATATCGGTCTAACAAACCACGTTCCGTACATATTTATATTCCAAAAAACGGCTTAAACGCAGTGTTTAAGCCGTTTCTTAATGGCAGGGGCAGAAGGACTTGAACCCTCGGCACGCGGTTTTGGAGACCGCTGCTCTACCAACTGAGCTATACCCCTATATTTAATTGCAAAATAAATTAATAACTACTAAAGTATCTTATTATCTCCACAACATTTATGATTATACCAATAAAAGATTATTTTGTCAATAGAAAACAATAAATATTTTATGCGCTATTAAAGTATTAATTGAGACAGCACCAAAGAAATAAATTACATATTATTCATCATAAAAACAGAGCCGATGAGCTGTGAGGTATTCCTTAAGTTCATCGGCTCTGCGTCTTAGCATCCGGCTCTTTGATGATTATTTATACGCTTTATATGTTTTCTTTCTTATTTATGATATCTTCCTCATTTCTTTTCTGAACATTTTAAAGTCTGCAAGTTTATCTCCGTCGTGTTGAACAGTCGAAAATCCAGGAAAGAAATCGTTGCACTTGATCCCAACCCTGCACTGATGTATTGCTGTGTGTTCAAAAATTGGTCTATTGGATATAGTAATTCTTTCTTGCTCTATAAGCTTTTTCACATTACTTCTTGTCATTAACATCACCTCAGCAATCTGCTTTTCAGGACGAATTTTAATGCTATAAGGATTATATATGGTCACAAGTGTATGATTTTACCCCTTCGTTTTCTGCTTCAGAGCTCTGTTCGTTAAGCTTTTTGAAGTGATATTTGATATCTGCGTAATTTATGACCGCTTTATTATGTCTGAAAAGCTGTAGTTCTTTTCCATATTCCTCAGCAAGCAATTCATCATTACTCAGAAAACGCTCATACTGCGATTTTGAAATCAGCGACGGAGATTTTCTTTCATAAATGCTGAGATTATACGAGTGCTTGCAGTTTTCACATTGATATATCAACCAAACATCCAGTTTATTGATTTTATAATTAATTTAATAAACAAAAATCCGATTGATTTTCTTAAATGAATTTTAATCGGATTTTTGCATTCGGGAGATGATTTTATGAGAGCTGCCATTTACGAGCAGCAAGAATAAGTATGCAAAAATAAACAACTGCACGTGATCAGCTGCCTTTTTATTTTTATTATAGTCATATTTTCATATCTTTAAAAATATATTTTACTGTACAGTGAATAGTAAGCAAATACAACACGGGTAAAATGATTTGCTTGTTGTTCAATTTGTAATTCTGTTGTTAGCAAACATTTTGAAGTGCTTTGATTTGCAAACAGATGTTAGTATTATGAAATTTAAAGGAGAGAAAAATATGGAGTTAAATCAGGAAACCCGTTCATTTTGCACACCTGTGACTGTGCTTGATACGGTTGCCGAACAGCTTGCGGATGTTGACCTTACCTTGCCGGATTATTGCCCTGATATTGAAAAGATTTTAAAGTGTACACTGACGCCTAAAATCCAGAGCAAAAGCCTTTCGGGTGGACAGCTTCAGGTTGAAGGCTTTTGTGTGGTTAATGTAATGTATGTCGAAAGTATTAACAATACAATTCGCTGTTGTGAGCAAAGCGTTAATTTTACGCAAAATTTTTCGGTTAAAGATGCAGGAGATTCCCCTGTAATTGTGACAAAGACAAAATCTGAATACATAAACTGCCGTGCGTTAAGTCCAAGGCGCCTTGTTATGCACGGAGCCTTTTCGCTGTATGCAAAGGTGATTGCAAACGAATATATTGAGCTTTATTCAAATGATAATCCCGATCTTGAAACCCTCAGCTATACTTCAAAATGTGCAGATTTAAAGTCGCTTTGTCAGGAGAACTTCAGTGTCAGTGAGGAACTTTCTGTAGCCGACAAACCTGCTATTGAGTCTATTTTACACTCTGATATAAGTGTAGGAATTACCGATGCAAAGGCTGTTACTGGCAAGCTTATGCTAAACGGTGAAATTAATCTGAGACTTTTTTATCTTACCGACATTCAAAGCGGTGAAACAGGCAAGATTGACTATATTCTTCCCTTTAATCAGATTATTGACTGTAAGGGTATTGATGAAGAGACAATTAACTGCATAACAATCGAGGTTATGTCATATGATATTCGCCTTAAAAATGATATGCTTTCTGACAAGCCTGCCATTGCACTTGATGTTAAGCTGTGCGTGACAGAGGAGGGCTATGTTGTAAATGACGAAAAAGTAATTACGGACGCATATTCAATTAAATATGCTTCCGAGCCAAAGTTCAAAAAGATGACTATGTGTGAGGAGGTTGTTCCTGTTAATGAATCGCATATGCAGAAAATGGAAATCAGTGTTGAAAATAATAAGATTTCAAAGGTGCTCGATATTTATACCGATCACATAACAGCCGAACCATCGGCAGATAATGGCGAACTTAAGATTATCGGAAAAATTACAGTTTGTATGTTTGCACTTGATGAAGAGGGAATGCCGATGTTTATTGAGCGTTCATGCGATTTTTCTCATGCAATGTCGTTTGGAGACTGTAATACTGTAAGCAATGTAAGCGCAAGGGCGTCAAGCATCAGTTATAGGCTGGCTGATGATAACACGGTTGAAATTCGTTGTGAGATCAAGCTTGGCGGATGTGCAGTATGCCTAAAGAGTGTAAATGCAGTATGTGAAACGGAAATATTTGAGGACAGACCGATTAAATCTGACGGCTGCGCTCTTACACTTTATTTTGCCGGCAAAGGTGAAAAACTGTGGGAAATTGCAAAATCACACAATACAAGGCTTGATATGCTTATGAATGAAAATTCGACCGACTGCGAATGCCTTGACAGTCCGCAAATGCTGCTTATTCCGAAAATATGAGGGAGGTATAAAGATGGAAGAAAGAAATGTATATCAGGACATTTCCAGGAGAACTGACGGAGATGTGTATATCGGAGTTGTAGGACCTGTCAGAACAGGTAAGTCTACTTTTATAAAGCGTTTTATGGATTCTCTTGTTTTGCCGAACATAAGAGATGAAAATATTTACAGACGAACGGTTGATGAGCTTCCCCAGTCATCGGCAGGCAGAACAATTATGACGACCGAACCTAAGTTTATTCCAGAAGAATCGGTTGAAATAAACCTTGGCAATAACACAACGCTTAATGTTAGGATGATTGACTGCGTAGGTTATGTTGTTGACAGTGCAATCGGATACAATGAAGAGGATATGCCGAGAATGGTCAAAACTCCATGGTCAGAGCAGGAGATTCCGTTTGATGACGCCGCCGAAATAGGTACAAAAAAGGTAATCACCGACCACTCGACAATCGGCTTGGTAATTACAACTGACGGCACTATAAGTGATATTCCCCGTGATGATTATATGGAGAGCGAAAAGCGTGTTATTGACGAGCTTAAGTCGATTAACAAGCCTTTTATTGTATTGATTAACTCTGTTGAGCCTGAGTCTGAAAGAGTGCAGATGCTGGCTTCTCAGATGGCAGGGGAGTATCAGGTTCCGGTGCTTCCTGTCAGCTGTATGGACTTAAGCGAAAATGAAATAAAGCGGATTCTGGCACAGCTTTTATTTGAATTTCCGGTGCGTGAGATAAAGGTTGACATTCCCAAGTGGGTTGTACGGCTTGAAAAGGACCATTGGCTCAAATCCGTTGTGTTTGAATCAATCAGAAATAATGCACAAAAGGTTGGAAAAATCAGAGAGATTCAGCAGATGCTTCAAGAGGTTGCTAATTGTGAATACGTCAGCAGTACACAGCTTTCATCAATTGACCTCGGCAAAGGCTTTGCAACTATAAATGTCGGAATCGGCAGTGAACTTTTTTATAAGGTTTTATCGGAGCAGACTGACCTTGAAATAGCAGACGAATGTGCATTGCTTGACTGCATTGAGCAACTTTCTCAAAAGCAAAAGCAGTTTGATAAGATTGCACAGGCTTATGAACAGGTCAAGGATACGGGATACGGAATAGTTATGCCGACTATTGATGAATTGTCGCTTGAAGAACCCGAGATTATCAAGCAGAGCGGCAAGTACGGTATCAGGCTAAAAGCGAGTGCACCGTCAATTCATATGATGCGTGTGGAAACCAAAACCGAGGTAACACCTATTGTTGGTTCGGAACAGCAGTCAGAGGAGCTTGTATCATATCTGCTCAAAGAGTTTGAGGAAAATCCCGAGAAAATCTGGGAGAGCAACATATTCGGCAAGTCTGTTCACGAGCTTGTAAACGAGGGACTGCATAACAAGCTTTACAGAATGCCTGCCGACGCAAGACGCAAAATAGGTGAAACGATTGAAAAAATCATCAATGACGGATGCAACGGCTTGATTTGCATTATTCTCTAAGCAACCGGTGGGTTGCGTATGTTCGAGCAGACAGCACCGTATAAAACACACACTTCTGTGCCCGAATGTTACTGAGTGGTTTCTTATAAAGGAAAACACACCGACTTTTTCTCGGTGTGTTTTTGCTTTATAGAAATTTGCTCTTACTTTGCAGTCGGGCATAAAAGTTAATTTTTATATGGTGCTATTTGCTCGGATTAGTGCAGGCCACCGCCTGCTTATAAAGTTTTTATCCAGACTCTTTTTTTGAATACGACAAAAGAAATAATCAGACGGACAAGCTCTTCCAAGGATAAAAAGAAGTACACATAGGTAATCGGAAGATTAAAGATAAAAGCACTTATAAATCCTAACGGCACGCCAAAACCCCAGGTGCCGATAATATCTATCCACATAACAAGCTTTGTTTTTCCGCCGCTTCTGATAATTCCTCCGCCGAGTATCATATTAAGCACTTTTATAGGTGACACTATTGCAAATACGAACAGGAGCTGACTGCCGACTGTTCTAACATAGTCCTCAACATTGTAAATGCCGACATAGAACGACCTTAAAACAATAAGCAGAGCAGAAAGAATCAGCGAGCCTATAAAGCCGTACAGCATAAGCTTCTTGGAATTTTTGTAAGCCGTATCATAATCACGCTCGCCAAGTTTTTTGCCGATTAAAATTCCTGCAGCCTGTGAGATTCCGCTCAATGCGCCTATCATCAAACCCTGAATAGGAGTTGTCAGCGTCATAGCGGCACAGTCGTTTGTGCCGAGATGTCCGTATATTGTTGCATAAACATTTTCTCCTAAACTCCACAAAAACTCGGTAATAAGAATGGGGAAGAGGATAGCCAAATATTGTTTTAGACTCATCTTTTTGAGATGAAGTGAAAAACGGTATTTTTTCTTATTTTTGTGATAAACATAAATGAATCCCGCTATGACTACAGCCATATTGATAAAGGCTGATATTGCTGTTGCTATGGCTGCTCCGTTTACACCCATAGCAGGAAAATTTAATTTTCCGAAAATCAAAAGATAGTTAAGTCCTGTGTTGCAAAGGGCTGCAACAATGCTTGCATAAAGCGGAATCATAGCTTTTTCTAAACATCGAAGCATAGTTGACAGACAGGTCGTAATTGCCAGCGGAATAAATGTAAAAGATATAATTCTCAGATAATTTGCAGATGTTATGACGGTGTCTTGCTCGGTGCTGTAAATCCCCATAATGTTGTTTGGAAATATAAAACATAACAGCATAAACAGCAATGATACAGTTGTTGCAACAAGCAAATTTACGGAAAGACTTTTGTCAGCCTCTTCTTTGTCGCCTGAACCCATATATTGTGAAATCATAATACCTGCCACTGCACCGATTGCAGCAACTACTACTGAGAAAATTGATGAGAATTTTCCGGCTAAGCCTATTGAAGCTATACTCAGACTGCCAAGCTGACCAATCATAATCTGGTCTATAATGCTGAATGACGATTGCAGCATACATTGAAGCGCAACAGGTATAGCAAGCACGCTTACCTCTTTTGCAAATGACATATTTTTTCTCATAAAAAAGCTCCTCGTTTTTTTGTCCCGCTGTATAAGTTTGATTTACTAAATAACTTACAAAGCGTCTATAAAAATTATATTTGAGGATTTAATTATGCACAAGAGGTTAAACGCATAACCCATTACAAAAATACATTTATTATTTAGTGTATTTTGCTATGCTGTCTCTTTTTATCAGAGAAACGGGAAGTTTGATTTCTGATTCGGCGTGTTGATTATTCTTTAATTTTTTTAATGTATCCAAAGCAAGCTTTGCTCTCTGCTTGCAGTTCTGTCGCACAGATGTCAGACTTGGTACGGTATGCCTGCATATCGGAGTATCGTCAAAGCCGACAACTGAAATTTCTTCGGGAATTTTAACACCGTTTTTTATGAGAAAGAGCATAATGTCAACGGCATAATAGTCGGACACCGCAAAAATTGCGGTATGCTCTTTTACTTCTCTAAGAGAATTTTCATACATAGCATATCGTTCACTTTGATTCATAGGGATTTTCAAAAAATCAACCTGACAGCTTTCTTCTTTTGCAGCACTGCAAAAGCCTTTGTATCTTTCTAAGTCCATACAAATTTTATTGTCGGCTATACAGAGTAATTTTTTGTGTCCCAGTTCCGTCAGACATTTTCCAACCTGATAACCTCCGTCAAAATTGTCAATTACAATATTGCATATCCTTTGCGATTTATCCATATATCCGTCATAAACAACGAATGGTATGTGAATAGATTCCCTTATCTTGTTATAGTCCTGTTCACAAAAGCCTATAAGCACCATACCGGTCAGGTTCCACATTGACGCAAATTTTATTATATCTGAGCATTTTGCAGTTGTCTTAATCATCATAAAAAATCCTGAATTTTCAATTTCTGCCGACAGATGATTAACCGCAGAAGAAATAAATGGGTCTTCAAGCACGTGTCCGTCATACTTTTTGTTATTATTAATTATTACTCCGACAATTTTTGAGTCGTTCTGCGCAAGCAAAATACCCGCCATACTCGGAATGTATTCCCATTCTTCAATTAACTGCTGAACACGCTTTACTGTTTCGTCTGATATTTTTTTAGTTTTTCCGTGAATTACATTGGAAACAGTTGCAGTGCTGACGCCCAGTTCCTCTGCAATATCGCATATTCTTACTCGTCTGTTTTCATTCATATGTGTTCACATCCGTTAAAACAATAATTCTCTGGTTATAAAAGCATAGAGGCATTATCTGCCCCTATGTTTTTCTTTCTTTTTCTGTTGTTTCAATTTAAACATACGCAGTTTTTCAGCCTCTTTTTGTAAAACAATACTACATTAAGATAAACTGAATGTCAACATATTACTGGTTGCAAATGCGCTACTATTAGTTGCTGTTCTGTAATGTAACTGTTTGTAGATCGTATCCGGATATTACTTATACTATCATAAAATTATTAAATAAACATTAAATGATTATTTTAAAAATCTGAAGAAGGTATTTTATTAATAAAGCTGTATCTGTAATTAAGAATATTTATTGTTTAGATACAGCTCAATGTCGGCTTTTTTATTGTTTTTTAAATTATAATATGATATAACATTTCAAAGAAACCCCCAAACCCTTGATTTTATAGGGTTTGGGGGGGTTTTCTGTTACTAACCTGTTACTTGTTCAAAGCAATAAATTTATTGTGTCCTTCAGTTCATCAAGTGTTTTATGGGTGTAAACCCTTTCACCAACATCCTTTGATGTATGCCCCATCAACAAATCAATACACCTTTTATTTGCACCGGCTGAATCCAATCTTGACCTGAAAGTGTGTCTGCATTCGTGCGGTGTATGGGACATTGACAACTGTTCCATTATCTGATTCCAAAAGATATAATATTGAGTTGCTGACAGTTTCTTTCCTTTATATGAAAACAAGAATTTATTTCCTTCTGACATTCTGCTTCTGACAAAGCCTTGAATCTTTGGATGAATTGGGACAATGCGGTCTTTTCCTGCTTTTGTCTTGATACCGCCCTTGATGGTCATTTCTTCAAGGTTTACATTAGCACATTCAATGGTTGTCATCTCACCTATTCTAAAACCGGTATAAAGGAAGAACAGAACTGAATCCACCCATTCTTGGTCAGATATATTCCACACCGCTGTAATTTCATCTTCAGTGAATGGAACTTTGCTTGATGGTGGAATTGGTGCTGCTGAAATCAATGCTGAATTGCATTTGTTGATGACATCCAATTCCATTGCAAAGCGGTCAAGTTGACCAAATAAATTCTTGATTGCACCTTGGGTTGAATAACCACATCCGCAGTTGTCAATGACTTCTTGCATCTGATAGGCTTTGATGTTCTTATATGGTGCATTATGAAGTGCGGATGCGTGTTTGAATGCTGATTTATGACTTGATGCAGATGACTTTGACATCTTTGAAAAGTCCCTTTTTGACCACTTTTCAAATAGTTCCTTCATTGTTATCTTTGACAAATCTACATCAAAAGGGTTTCTGTTGTATTCTGCAAGGACAATCATTGCTTCCTGCCGTTCTGCAAAATATCCAATCACTTTATAAATTGGATAGCCTTTGTCATTCCATCCGGAAGTCTTTCTTGCACAATATGGTTTTCTTCTGTTTCCGGATAATTTCACCACAGAACCATATCCATTTGGATTTTTCATAGCATTTTACCTTTCCATATTGATTTTCAAGGCAAAATGTGCTATAATATTTATACCAATTTCACCTTGAATTTTTCGTGTTTTCATCGTTGAATTTGGGATTTAACCCGGAACCGGTTGGTGTTGCAGCACTGACCGGTTCTTTCTTTTTATCGGTAACAGGGTAACAGGTAACACATACATTCTTTATTTTTCTATTTTTAGGGGTGTATGAATTATCAGACCCATTAAAAATCAATTTTTCAAATAAATATCAAGTGTTACCCTGTTACCTGTTACCTTTAATTGTCTGAATGATTTTCTTGACAACCCAATAAATGCCATAGCAGACTGCATAAATCATCCAAAATGACAGAACACAGACATACCACATCATTTGGAATATCAAAACGAACATAAGAACTAACCACATCCACCATATATTGGTCTTTGTGATTCGCAATCCTGCACCAATGCGGAATTTGCTTTTACCTAACATTCTACCTAATGAAATAAACATAATTAAATCAACCTTTCTAATTCTTCTTCATAGGGGGTTATATAAATGAAATCTTTGCTTTGATTATTCAAACAGTGCATCCATTCATTATCAAAGTATTTTTCAAAACATTCACCCTTTTCTGAACATTCTTTTTTTTATACGCATAAAAATATGCAATCAGTTCTTTTAAGGCAGAAATCTTTTCATCTTTATTTTGACATCTTGTTTTATTAGCAAGTTCAACCATTTTATCATTCCTTGGTTTATAAAAGTCTTTGAAATATAGAACCCATCCCCAAGGAAGTTCACCATCAATTAACTTGTCAAGATTTTGACCCTTGGAGTTTTGTGGTGAAGTTTGGCTTTTCTTAAAATTGAATAATTTCATTTTTCTTCCTTTCAATCTATGTATTTTTGAATTGCTGTTAAATCTTCAAGGGTTTCAATTGCTTTGGTTTTTCCGGATTTGTTCAAAGTATTGAACAGTTGCAAAATCTTCACTGAATCTTTTCCAAATAATTTCTGCACAGCTTCAATGACTTTGACTTCTGTTTGAAGTTGCTGATGTGCATTCAACTTTTCATCCCACATCTTCTTTTGTTCTTCCGTTGCTGCGGTGGGTTCATAACCGATGATTTCACAAGGTGTCACACCAAATATCTTTGCAAAGGCAACAATTTTGGATTGTGGCAGGTCTGCTTTGCCCAATTCAATTTTGTTTATGGATGACTTGTGTGAATATCCCATCAGTTCAGCAAGTGTTTCTTGGGTCATCCCCCTTTCTTCACGCATCATTTTAATAATCTGCCCGGTTGTCATATATGCAAAACCATCCTTCCTTACAATATGATTCTACTGTATTATAGCACAAAATAGAATGAATTTCAACTTTTTCAGAAAAATTTTCTAAAAAAGGGTTGACAATCATTCTACCTTGTGTTATACTTTAGTCACGGTAGAACAAGATTCTACTAAATGACACTTCCCAAACATTGAAAGGACAGGTGAAAAAATGAAAAACTTGAAAACAACATTATTTGAAGAAACCTTTTATCATCGGAAAAGATATTGTGCTTTGAAAAGAGAACTTGGAATGTATGACAGACAAACTTCTGTTGAATGGGGAAAATTTGTTGTTTTATTTGACATCATTGAAGAATCAGGTCTTGAAAACGAATATGAAGAGTGGGTGGAAAAACAATGAAACTTCATAAAATGACGGAATCTGAACTTGAAAATTATCGTAATTATTGCATTCAAGCAGGTAATGTTTCAGCACTTGCGGAACTAAACGATTTTTTCAAATATTTTGGAAAAGTTGTTGAAGTTATCAAAGGAAGGAAAATTCCTAAAGGCACAAAAGGAACAGTTTTCTATGTTGAAAGATTTCACTATGCACCGCAACCTTGGAAGGGTTGGTCAACAAGAATTGGATTCAAAACGGAAGAAGGTGCAACATTTTTCACCGATGAAAATAATCTTCAACTTGTTCAATGAAAACACGATTCAATATATTGGGGACAGGCTGCAACCTTCCCCATCTGTAATGCAACCAATGCAGGTCACAAGTCCTGAGGCAAAATGCAGAGTGCAGAAAACAGAAAGGAAGGTGAAAGAATGGTAAAACTTCTGTCATTATTCAGCGGAATAGGTGCTTTTGAAAAGGCTTTGACTAACCTTGGGATTCCATTTGATTTAGTGGCATATTGTGAATTTGATAAATACGCATCAAAGGCATATTCAGTCATTCACAATGTTCCTGAATCAATGAACCTTGGGGACATCACCAAAATTGATGAAAAGGTACTTCCACAGAATATTGACCTTGTAACCTATGGATTCCCTTGTCAACCGTTTTCCCAAGCAGGAAAACAAGAAGGATTTGAAGATTCAAAAGGAAGGGGAAATTTGTTCTTTGATGCTTTGCGTGTAATTCAGCACTGCAAACCAAAGATTGCCATTGCTGAAAATGTCAAGAATTTGACATCACCAAGATTTAAGAATGAATTTCAAACAGTTCTTCAGTGTCTTGATAATGCCGGGTATAACAACTATTGGAAAGTGCTTGATGCGAAAAATTATGACATTGCACAGCACCGGGAAAGGGTTATTGTTGTCAGCATCAGAAAGGACATTGACACAGGACATTTTGAATTTCCGGAACCTGTCAGGCTTCTGAAATGCTTGTATGATTATCTTGAACCGGAAGTGGATGAAAAGTATTACATATCTGATGAAAAGGCAAAAGCACTAATTCCACAACTGAAAGAAAAGATGATTTCCAATGCAATCAGGGGGGGTCACGGTTCAATAGACAGACATCAATGGGATTTGGTATGTGTCAGCAAGGTGCGACATTAAGCAAATGTGCGACAAAAATTGATTCCTTAACAGATATTGCAAACACACTTCTTGCAAGAGATTTCAAAAGTTTTGGGAATCAAAGTATGAATGCGGTGGTGGAATATGAACACAAATAAACAAATAATTCAGATTGGGAATGTGCGTCCTACCAAAAACAGGGACAACCCCAACCAAGGAAGGGTTTATGACCCTTCAGGCATTTCCCCATCACTAAACTGCAAGGGGGGGGGGTAATTTGGAACCGCACATCATTGATGAAAGCCTACGATGCCGAAAATATACCCCATTAGAATGTTTTAGATTGATGGGATTCACAGATGAAGATTTCTTCAAGGTAAAAAATGCACTGATGGAAACCTTCTACAATGGAAGGGATAGAGCAAATTCACAACTTTATAAATTGGCAGGAAATTCAATTTCTGTTCCAATGTTAGAATTTATCTTCTGTCAAATGTTCGATGATGAAAATGAAATTTGGGTATAAAAGAAAGGATGGTGAAAATCGAATGACTAACACTTTGAAGCTGAAAGCAGTGATTCTTGAAAAAGGATTCACGCAGGAACAGATTGCTGAAATGCTTGGAGTGACCATAGCAACATTCAATTATAAAGTCAACAACAAGTTCGAGTTCAAAGCATCTGAAATCAAAAAGTTGGGTGAAATTCTACATTTTACGGCAGAAGAAATGAACACTATTTTTTTTGCCGACAAAGTAGAATAACATTCTACCAATGGGTTAAATTCAAAATTCAAATCAAGAAAGGATGATGAAAATGAATGCTTTTTCAGAAAGATTGAAAAAAGCAATGGATGAACAAAAGGTCACACAATCTGACCTTGCATCCAAAACTGGACTTGGTAAATCTTCAATCAGTCAATACCTGTCCGGAAAAAACACACCTTCTGCACTGCGAATGTCAATGATTGCAAATGCTTTGGATGCGTCTGTGGATTGGTTGAATGGGTCTGTTGATGAAATCGACGGTTCCGGGCATCTGAATAACCTTCCGGTTGAAACTGCTGCAAAGTTGATGGGGGTTGGAAAACAGATGGTCAGACAAGGGTTGAAAAACGGTGTATTCCCCTTTGGATATGCGGTTTTAATGCCTTCCGGAAAATATCGTTATTACATCAGCCCCAAGAAGTTTGCTGAATACACAGGAAATGAAATCTAATTTTGAAAGGAAATGAAAACAATGAAAAAATTTGAACTTACTACTGAACAGAAAATCAATTGGTTTGGAAGAACCCTTTACAGAATCAAGGCTTGTATCAGCTTCACAACTACTTCCGGTGATGAAGTCAAGGCAGGTGACCTTGGTGGATTTGTTGAGAAGGAAAGCAATCTTTCCCACGATGGAAAGGCTTGGGTTTGGGGCAATGCCAAGGTTTGCGGTGATGCCAAGGTTTGGGGCAATGCCGAGGTTTGGGGCAATGCCGAGGTTTGGGGCAATGCCAAGGTTTGGGGCAATGCCAAGGTTTGCGGTGATGCCAAGGTTTGCGGTGATGCAAGTGTCTTTTCGACAGAACACATCTTCTGTGTAACCCCCATCGGTGAATATGCAAATTCTTTGACTTTGTTTAGAACAAAGCACCTTGAAATCAAGATTTCCTTTGAAATTGATGTTTACACCGTTGACCAATTCTTGAAAATAATTGACGGATGGTGTGATGACAAACAGAAATCGGTTGCTATTGCTGCAATCGAACTTGCGTACAAACACATTGACCTGACCCCTACATCTGACGATTTGAAACCTTGCCCTTTCTGCGGTGGTAAAGCAGAATACAATGCTGATTCTGATGTTGTTGTCTGCACCAAGTGCTATGCATCTGCTGACAAGAAGATTTGGAACAGCAGGGTTGATGACTGATGGCGGTTCAGTTATATCCGCATCAAGTCAAAGCACTTCAGGAAACAGAGCAGTTCAACAAGGTTGGTTATTTCTTGGATATGGGTCTTGGAAAAACTTTTGTTGGTTCGGAAAAGGCAAAGGAATTGAAAAAACCGTTGCTTCTTGTTTGTCAAAAATCAAAAATTGAAGATTGGGTCACACATCTTGTTGATGTATGCGGTTTTGATGTTTATGACTTGACAAATAAAAAGGAACTTGATTATTTCTTGCAGGTTATGGATGGGGACAAAGAAGTTGCATCGATGACATCCGGAATTATCAATTATGAATTATCCTTCCGCAGACCTGACCTTCTGAAGCTGAAAGACTTCACCTTGATGTTAGATGAATCTTCACTGATAACCAATCCATCAGCAAAAAGAACCAAGTTCATTGACAAGTTGAACCCTTCCAATGTGATTCTTCTTTCCGGAACACCCACAGGTGGCAAGTATGAAAAATTGTGGTCACAGCTTCATTTGCTTGGGTGGAACATCAGCAAAGATTTGTTTTACAAGCAATATGTGGTTGAAGAATGGATTGAAGATGGTGACAGCGGTTTCAAGATGCGTGTCATTGTAGGTTACAAGAATGTTGACCGCCTGAAAGCAAAATTGAAACAGTATGGTTGCATTTTTATGAAAACCGAAGAAGTGTTTGACCTTCCGGAACAGGTTGTCATTCCTGTAATGGTTACAAATACCAAAGAATTCCGCTACTTTATGCGGAACAGTGTGGTGACCATAGAGGACAAAAAACTGATTGGTGATACAAGACTGACAAAAAGGATGTATGCAAGGCAACTTTGTGGTCAGTATTCCAAAGCGAAGTTGACTGCATTTCAGAACCTTGTGGAATCCACTGATGACCGCTTGATTGTGTTCTATAACTTCAATGAAGAATTGGCACGAATGAAGGCAATTGTTGAGGATTTGGAAAAACCAATTTCAATTGTCAATGGGTCTGTAAAGGATTTGTCTGCATACGAAAACCAAAGTAATTCAGTGACCTTTGTTCAATATCAAGCCGGGGCAAAAGGGTTGAATCTTCAGAAGGCAAACAAAATCATCTATTTTACACTTCCGCAAAATCCTGAAGATTTTGAGCAGTCCAAGAAAAGAATTCACAGAATTGGTCAGAAGAACAACTGCTTCTATTACTATCTGATGGTCAGAAACAGTGTGGAAGAAGATATTTTGGAAACTTTGAAAATGCGAAAGGAATATGATGATGAACTATTCAAGAAATACGAAGAAGCGTTTTAACAAATTACTGTTACCGGGTTCATTGGCGGTTATCATTGGGATTTTGGTCATAGTCAGTTGCAGTGCAATTGATGAACCACTTCCGGAAACGGTTGCTGAAGGTGCATCTGTTGAAATAACTGAACATATAAAGCAGACAACCGCATCAACTGCTATTTCAACAGAACCGGTCACTGAAATAGTCAGCCTTGGCGAATATAAGTTGACTGCATATTGTGGTTGTCCCAAATGCTGTGGAAAGTGGGGTGAAAACAGACCCTTTGATGAAAACGGCAAACCTATTGTTTACACCGCAAATCAGAGCATAGCAGAAGAAGGTGTGACCATTGCTACCGACATCAATGTTCTTCCCTATGGGACAGCGGTCATCATAGATGGTCACAAGTACATAGTTCAGGATAGAGGCGGTTCAATTGCCGGGAACAAAATTGATATATACTTTGAATCCCATCAAGCAGCGTTAGAATTTGGGGTTCAGCATAAAGAAGTGTTTATTGAAAGAGAGGTTAAAAACAATGATTAAATGTGAAAACACTTGTCCCCTTGGGAAATTTGATGGGTGCTGTCACAGTTGCCCTGAATTTGGAAAGTGCAAGGATGCTTGTTCTGAAGATTTTAAAAAATGCGGTTGTTCCACAGTTGATGAAGAAACTGCACTTGAAACATTCAAAAGTCAGCAGCTTGCAGTCCTTCAGCAGATTGCATCTTTGGTTACCACAAAAAAGCAGATTGAAGCACAGGAAAAGGAACTGAAAGACAAACTGAAAGAAGCAATGGAACGGTACAGTGTGAAGAAATTTGAATCTGATATTCTGAATATCACCTATGTTGCAGAAACCACATCCACTTCAGTTGATAGTGCAAAGTTGAAGAAGCTGCATCCGGATATTGCAACAGAGTGTTCAAAGACTTCCAAAAAGTCAGCCTATATCAAAGTTGAAGTGAAAGGCGGTGAATGATAATGAGTGTTGCAGTACAAATCACATTGATTATTTGTGTGACAATCATCATCCTTGGGTTCGTTGGTAGAAAGAAGTGATTTGATGGCAAAATGGAAACCTATTTTGAATCATCCAAACTATGAAGTCAACAGAATGGGTCAAATACGAAATGCAAGAACAGGAAGAATTCTGAAACCCTATGATGACGGAAACGGCTATTTAAGGGTAAAAATTGACGGAAAGTGTGAAAGAGTTCACATTTTAGTTGCTGTTGCTTTTATCCCAAATCCTGAAAATAAACCTGTGGTCAATCACAAGAAAGGTAAAAAGCACGATTGCAGAGCATCACAACTTGAATGGGTCACACAATCAGAAAACATAAAACACGCTTGGGATTTTGGTTTGTTTCAATCAAGGGGGGGGGGTAAAAAGAAATGGCAGCAGAAAAGAACTTTGAAAACAGGGTCAAAAAATGGCTTGAATCCATTGGTGTCTATCCCCTTGACACTGCTGATGACAAGATGGATGTTCCACCTTGTGGTTATTGGGAAAAAAGGTGGGGCGGTGGGTATAGCAAGAAGGGGTTGCCTGATATGCACATTGTGGTCAACGGTTTCAACATTGATGCTGAATTGAAAGCATCTGATGGCAGACCATCCGAACTTCAGAAACACAATGTTGCACAGATTAACAAATCAGGTTCAATTGCAATGGTTCTATATCCGGAAGGATTTGAACAATTCAAACTTATTGTGAAAGGGGTGAAAGAATGCAATGGTCACATAGCAGAACTGAATGTTTTGAAAAATGCCCATTCAAGTTCAAAATGCAATATCTTGACGGTATAGGAACAAATGACCCTATCAATTCAGATAATGCACTTGTTCTTGGAACGGCACTTCACACAGGAATTGAAAAGGATGTGGAAACAGCGATTGACCAATATTATATGTCATTTCCCATCATCGACAATTCCCACATCAGTGAAGCAATCAAATTGGAATATTTAATTCCAAAAGCAAAAGCGGTCTTGCCTTCAGGGGAATATGAAGTTGAAATCAATGATGAAGATTTTCACGGATTTATTGACCTGCTTGCACCGGCAACGGTGTTTGAAAGGGGTGTTAAATTACCTGATACCTATGACATTTATGATTTTAAGTATTCAAATAATCAAAATCATTACAAGGATTCAAGACAGTTGCACTTATACAAGTATTTCTTTGAAAAGAACAACCCCGGCAAGAGAATCCGCAACCTTTATTTCCTGTTTGTTCCAAAGGTGAACATCAAACAGAAAAAGACAGAGGACTTACAACAGTTCAGACAGCGAATCAAAGACGAACTGAAGGAAGCTGAAGTCAAAACAGTTCAAATTGAATTTGACTATACAAAGGTGATTGATTTCCTTTTGTTGGTCAAGTCCATAAACGAAACAGCAGAATTTCCACAGAACAAGGGTTGGTTCTGTCGGTACTGCGAATTTGAAGAATATTGTATGAAAGGATGGAACTATTTTATGAAGTTACTGGACCATAGTCAATAAAGT
>DKZL01000056.1 GCA_002493635.1 Ruminococcaceae bacterium UBA7075
ATAGTATCCGCCCGCTTTGAAAAAAATGTGATTATAATCACATTTTTCGGGCGACTGATAGTCGCCCCTACGAGGGTTCATCTTAATTCAAACTATATTTGTTTACTTTCAAAGATTTCAAAAATATAAATCGGAGTTGCCAAAGGCAACGACCCTTAATTGTTCATTGTTAATTGTAAATTGTTAATTATATTTTAAATGCCTCGTTTGCCGTAAGCTGCAAAATCGAAAATTTTTCTGCAAAGGTTTCATCAAGTGCAAGCGTTGTCTTTTCGCCTGTAGTCATATTTTTAACCTCTGCGCTGTTCTGCTCAATTTCGTTGTCACCCAGTACAAGCGAGAACTTAGCCCCGATTTTGTCGGCATATTTCATCTGCGGACGCAATCCCCTGCCCACAACATCTGTTTCGGCAATCAGACCGCAGTCACGCACACTTTTTATAAGCGAGAAAGCCTTTTCCTTTGCTTTATCGCCCATTGTTGCGACATACAGATCGCAACTTGACGGCTCAGGAATTTCAATGCCCTGCTTATCCATAAGCATAAGAAGCCTTTCCATTCCCATCGCAAAACCGAGCGAGGGCAAATGCTTGCCGCCGAGTTCTTCAATAAGTCCGTCATATCTGCCGCCGCCGCACACAGTACCCTGTGCGCCGATAAAGTCGGTCACAAACTCGAAAACTGTCTTTGTATAATAGTCAAGTCCACGCACTATTGTGGGATTTACAGTATACTCAACACCTGCAACGTCGAGGTACTTCTGAACCTGTTCAAAATGCTCTCTGCACTCGTCGCAAAGGTAGTCAGTAATCTTCGGTGCGCCCTCCGCAATCTTGGAACAAATCGGACTTTTGCAGTCGAGAATACGCATTGGGTTTTTCTCAAGGCGGGAATTGCAGGTGTCGCAAAGCTCCTCCTTGCGAGCACCGAAATACTCCCTTAATGCCTTGTGATATTCTGCACGGCAGGTCGGACAGCCTATTGAGTTAATCTCAAGTCTGAGCTGTTTAATTCCAAGACGGTCAAAAATTGACTGAGCAACACAGATTATTTCAGCGTCTGCAAGAGGCGACTGCGTGCCGTACTCCTCAACACCGAACTGGTGAAATTCTCTTAGTCTGCCGGCCTGCGGTTTTTCATATCTGTAACAGGATACAAAGTAACTTGCCTTAATCGGCAGACCGTCATTTTCAAGACTGTGCTCAAGCACTGCTCTTGCAGCGCCTGCCGTACCCTCGGGGCGAAGCGTTACACTCTCGCCGCCCTTCGTGTCAAACGTATACATTTCCTTTTGCACAACGTCTGTCGTCTGTCCGACGCCACGCTGAAAAAGCTCGGTATGCTCAAAAACAGGGGTGCGGATTTCCTTGAAGCCATACGCCTTTGATTCACGGCGCATAACATCCTCAACAAACTGCCAGCGATAGCTGTCTTTTGGCAGAACGTCCTCTGTACCCTTGATTTTCTTAGTGATTAGTGCCATAATTTCCTCCCTGTATCCAATACTTTTATGGTATTAAGATATTTTAAAAAGCGTCATAAAAATACAATTATCGGGCAGTATTACACCACCCGATACTTAAAATCTAATTTAAAATTATTTCAGAATATTTCTCCAGTCAAGGTCGCCTCTCTCAAGACCGTGAATAAGTACCTCGGCAGTTGCTATGTTCGTTGCAACAGGAATATTGTGCATATCGCAAAGACGAAGCAGATTAGCGTCGTTTGGCTCGTTTGGCTTTGGATTAAGCGGATCTCTGAAAAACAGAAGCATATCCACTTCATTGCAGGCAATACGCGCTGCAATCTGCTGACTGCCGCCCTGAGAACCGGCAAGGAATTTCTGAATTGTAAGTCCTGTTGCTTCGGAAACTATTTTGCCTGTTGTGCCTGTTGCACAAAGGTTATTACGGCTTAGTACACCGCAATAAGCAATGCAGAACTGTACCATAAGTTCTTTTTTCTCATCGTGAGCTATCAATGCTATATTCATAACTAATTCCTCCAATTTTGTAATCTCAAAACTTCAAAATTTCCCAATATAACAAATCGGACAATGCCCCTGCCTCTACGGACAGCAGCCATTATCTGAATTCAGCAAATGGAACAAACCCTTACTGAATTTGCAGTGCAAAGCACTGCCTGCTTTAAAACATTTTAGCGGAATTTTACTTACCCGGTAAAAGCCAACGGAACATTCTCGCCGCCCAGACGGCGTGCAAGACAGTCAAATACATTTGTTGCGGCGCTCCAGTTAAGACCTGCAACACCTCGCTGCATTATTACAGAAATACGAACATCAAACGGCACAAGTGCAATAAGCTGAATTTCGGTTGCGTCAATCACATCATCAAGGTCTTTATAAAAACCGAGCTGAGTAAACATTTTGCGTTCAAAACGATTGATTACAAGGCGAATATTCTCTACTCCGATAAATTCAAGCCGTTGTCTGACCTTAACCGCTCCTCTGACACTTGTAGGCTCTGCATTGCAGACAACCAAAGCTCTGTCGGCAGGAGTTGCCGCTGTGACAAAACCCGAACCTATTCCGGCGGGCGAATCAATGATGACATAATCAAATTTATCTGCCACAGATTCAACAAGCTGTTTAAACACAGACGGACTAAGCTCGTTTTCTGCATCAAACGGAGCAGCCATAAGATATAGATTTTCATTATTTCTGCTTTTGTAGATTGCTTCCTCAAAAGAACAATTGCCGCAGACAGCGTCGGACGCATCAAACAAAATGTCCTGCTCCATATCAAGCATTATATCAAGTCCCCGCATACCGCAGTCGCAGTCTATAAGCAAAACCTTTTTGCCCTGTTTTTCAAGAGCAACCGACAAGCATATACACACGGTAGATTTGCCTGTTCCCCCTTTACCGGAAGCAACAACTATAACATTATTCATAATCTAATATACCTCTTTATTATTCTATCACAAAAAAACACAAAGAGCAACAAATGCATCGCATTTTTTATTCCCAAAATTTTTTTCAATATTTTAGGCATACCGCCCAAATTTTTTTGCCCAATTTTTAGACGCTTCATAAATTTTCCTTAAAATGTAACCGCCCTGACCCGAAGATTTACTTAGATTGTTCGGTAAACATCGTAATGCGCTAATAAAAGTTAAATTATAGTTT
>DKZL01000034.1:0-4851 GCA_002493635.1 Ruminococcaceae bacterium UBA7075
ACCGAATAACCGAAGTACATCTTCGGGAATATAAGTTTTAATATTAATCAAACTTATGAAGCGGCTGAAAAAACTATAATTTATCTTTTATTAGTGCGTTATGATGTTTATAAGTAAGCCAAAGTTAATCTTCGGGTTGGAAAGGTTACAATTTAAGGAAAACTTATGAAGTGTCTAAAAAACTTCGGGTCAATATGGTCACATACTAAACAAAACTTATAAAGCGTCCAAAAAAACAAAGAGGGCGCATTACTGCGCCCTCAATTAGAAATTACATATATTCTTTTTGATTAGTAATGAAATGAGAGAATATCTAAAATTACTTAGATGCTTTCTTTCTTCTAACTACTACGAAGAGTACGCCTGCACAAGCGATGAGTGAAAGACCAACGATTGTGAAAATCATTGTACCCATACCACCTGTCTGTGGAACTACTACCTTTGAATCTTCTACTGTTACAGTATACTCAGCTTCATTTTGAATAGTACCGTTAGCTGAAACAACAATTGTAAATACCTCGTTGTTGAGTGTGTAGCCGGCAGGAGCATTTGTCTCCTTTAAGTAGTATGTACCAGCTGCAAGACCTGTGAATGAAGCTTTACCACCATTAGCAGTTGTAACAGTTGCACCGTTATCAGCTACTGTTTCACATGTTTCATCAGTATAGAGTGTGAACTCAGCGTCATCAAGTGGAGTTGTACCATTAGCTGCGTCAACCTTTAAAACATTGAGTTTAGCTGTGTAAACCTTAACAGTTGTATCTTCTGTTGAAGATGAGTTGTTATAGCTATCTATGTAAGAGATATGAGCTGAGTTCGGGTTGCCTTCACTTCCTATAACTGCACCTGCATTCAATGTTGCTGTGTATGTAACTACAACTTTTGCGTAATCATATGTATCAGCAGCTTTAAGTACAGCATCATTTAAAGTAACAGTGAACACATTGTCCACTACATCAGAAACTGTTACATTACTTTTAATGTCTTTAGTAGTTGTACCGTCAGCTTTAACAAGATTTACTGTATCAACAGACTTAAATGTAAGACCTGTTGACATTGTATCTGTAAATACATAGCTCTTAAGATTCTGTGAAGCAGTACCAGTTAAATCACCAGTAAGTTCGAAAGTAACATCCTTACCAATGAACTGAGAAATTTCATCAACTCTTTCTGTACCGCTGACAATCTTCTTTGTTGATGTTGGCTGATCGTCGTCTACCTTACCAGCAACATTAACAGTAATAGTGTTTAATCCTTTATCAGTAGGTAATGTAAACACACTGTTTGTTACACTCTTAACACCAGCTGGTGTCTTTGTAACCTTAACATAGTATGCACCAGCTGTAACAGATTTTGTCTGTGAAAGAGCAGTATCAAAATCAACTTCAGTGCCGCCTGTAAGTCCTTCTAATGCATCGCAAGCTGCGAGTAATGTTTTTTCATTATTACCAGCATCAAGAATTGTCTGAATGTCAGCATTTGTTGCTGTGTATTTACCAGTTGTTTCATTATATGTAGCAATCTGGTAAACTGTTACGCCATAACCGGCTTTACCATTTAATGTGTAAGAATAGCCTGCTGCCGCAACACTTGGGATCATCATAACGATCATCATTACAGCGAGAAGTGCAGCAAAAATTTTCTTTGAAGTTTTCATTTTAACATTTCTCCTTTTTGTTTTTTTATATATGTAATTTATTCTAACCGAATAGGTTATACAAATTTATGATATCTCTATTCAGAGAGGGGTTCTGCCGCCTGCCGTATGGACAGACAGCAGAAACGTTATTAACTTATCAGCTTATCTTATGTGAGCCTCAGCTCTTGCCATACGGCGCTTGCGGTTGATTTGGTTATAACCAAAGTATAATGCCGTAAGCACTCCTGCACCGGCAATAATCATAAGACCAAGCTTTATCCAACCAAACATACCGTCGCCGCTTGCATCAGGTACAACAACAGGATAGTTAGTGTAATTAAATGTCTGTGTAAACACATATGCATCAGTTGCAGTTTCTCTTACATAACCATCGCTGTCTTTATAGTAGCCCTCTGCAAGTTGTTCATTGCCGGCTTTAACAGGGAATGTCACATAATACGGTGTGGAGTTAAGATTGTAACCCGAAGTTGCCTTGTACTCTACAACACAGTAGATCTGAGGAACAGCTTCGCCGTTAAGGTAATTTTCACCATCATCTATACCACCATTGCCGATATTATAAATCTTACTGCCATCTTGATAGATTGGCAAATTATCAAACTCAATCTTACCGCCTGATGTTTTGCCCGAAGCTGCAACAACATAATTTTGGGTAGTATTATCTGACATAATTGTCTTAACCATATCAGCAGTCATTCCGCTATTTTTATTAACTCTGATTACAGCAAACTCAGTACCGTCAGTACCGGTTGAAGTTCCGGCAGGGTTTGACTTGTTAATTACAATTTTTGCCTTTTCTGTTGTATTTTTGAAATTAATATCAACAATCGTCTTAGTGAATTCATCATCGCTGTAATAATGAGTGTCGCTAATCTCAAGAATATTAGTAGTAGAATTTGCGTTTACCGCAATCTCAATATAATAAGTGCTATTGTCACGGTTATATCCGATAAGCGATGAATCTAAGGCATCCTCTGTAACTTTGAATCTGTACTTACCTACTTCGCTGAATTTCAAATTGAAAGTTACTTCGCCGCTTGACACACTGTCAGTCGTAGCTTTAATACCACTTGCGTCAATATATCCGTCTCCGGCTGATGGAAGTCCCTCTAAAGTAAAGCTGAACTGACTGCCTGTATAATTTTTATTGTCAAGCATCTTATTTACAGTGATTTCGCCTTCGCCCTCGCTCTGCACATTAGTAAATGATACTGTAGCTGTGCTTGTGGATGAAATTGTACCTGTCTGGTCATTTTGGGCACAAGTATAACCCTCTGGAACGCTCTCAGTAATCTTATAGGTTGCACCGGCAGGTAAAGCCTTGATTAATACTGTTGACTTAGGTGAGAACGAAATTGTACCGTCAGTTGTGTAATAAGTATTCTCAACTTCATTTGTAACTACAGTGTAGTTAAGCGGATAAGTCTGATAATCATCTGTATTGCCGCTCAAATTAAGACTAACTTTGTATGTGAAGTCAACATCAATATCAAGTGGATTGTTTTGCTTATCAAGAACTGACTTTTTAATCGCCAAATCACCTGTCTTGAGCGTGTTGGTATATGCAAGCTCAAGGTCAGCGTTCTTATCTTTATCTTCACCCTCAAGTTTAAAGTTAGCAGATGTTGAATTACCGCTGTTTATCTGATTACCGCCGTCATACAGAACCCAGCTTGTATCATATCTTTCAGAAAGATTATTCTGATCATTTACAGTGGTTTCATTAACGGTCATACTGCTGCCTGTTGTGAACTGGCTTACAAAATATGCACTCTCCTGATCTTTCAGTGCAAAGCTGCCGTTGTCGTCAAGCGTCATACCGGTACTGTTGCCTTCCTGATCTGTGTATGTATATTTCTTGCCGTTCATTGTTGACTCACTTGCATTTGAAGAAGTGTAGCCAAATGTATCGTTATCGTAAACTGCATTTCTGATTGTTGAGTTATTGATTTGAGGAATCTCAACATCTTTGTCAACAAGCAGATTGTTTGTAACAGGTGTCATTGTAAAGCTTACCTGTAAGTTCGACTCGATAAGACCACGTTCCATATAGAATATTGTCATATGGTAGGTCTTGTTCGGGTCAAGGTGCTGACCGCCGAAGAAGCTTTTGCTTACTTCACCAAGAGGTGTGCTTGTGCTGCTTGCAGAATTCTGATGTTCAACAGACTGAGTAATAGAACCTGTTACTCCTGGATTTTTAATTTCCAAAGCCTTGCCGGAAGCTGAAACCTTGTTCATATATACAGTGCACAACTCACCGACTGACGGTGACTGCTCATCAGACTTCTGATCATTGAGTGTAAATACATCTGCATCACCAAGCTTAGAAGTATTGAAAACAAAGAAGCTGTCTGTTTGACCATCATTATATGTATATGTTATTATTTTGTCATAATGGATATATACATCCATCGTATTGCCGTATTCATCAAGCTGATTCCATGTTTTCAGGTACATATCGCTAAAGGTTTCTGAATCACCGTGCGATTTCGTTTTAATCCACAACTGACCGCTTGGAACTGCCGGAGTTTCAGTAGTGCTTGTGTTAAAGTCCTGGTACACGGTTTCAGCAGTAGCTTTCATCGTACTGAAATTGATGTTACCCTTTGTAAACTTGTGAGCACCGCCAAGGTCAAGAACAAGTTCTGAGTGACCAGAGTCATCAGAGATGTAAACCCAAAGGTCATCGTCTCCTGAATAATCAAAGGTTACAGGTTTTGCACTGCCTGTACTGCTTCCGCCGCCGGTAGAAACAATTTTTGAATCGTTATAATTTCCTGAAGGCACTTCAAGATATGTATCGCCGCTCAAGTCTGTAAGATCTTTGCTCTGTTGTCCATTCTTGTCGTGTAGTACAGCACTGAATGTGTCAGACATATCAAGTTCTGTAAGCTCCAAATAATAGTAGCCTTCGCTATTCTTTTTAGTAATCTGAAGCCCCGGCCACGAAGATGACAATTTATTATTGTTAAACAAATGAACATAAGGAGCACTGTCACTCTTTACATACAATGTCGGGTATGTGCTTGTAGGTTCTGAACCGGACTCTGTATCACCAAGCAATCCGTTTTTCGGAACACGGAAGTCCATATCCATACGAATACCAAAGCCGTAGTCTGTGTTAGTATTGCCTGCGCGGGTATATGAATCTACGATCTGTATTTCCAAAGTGTCTGTATTTGTTTCGG
>DKZL01000034.1:5171-12720 GCA_002493635.1 Ruminococcaceae bacterium UBA7075
TAGTAAATAGGAATCCTGTTTTTCCTGAAAACTGATCTACATGAAAATAATATTTATTTCCATCTTTTTTTGCAGCCGTAAACCAAGATCCTACATTAGAACTATCCCATGCGTAACAAACTACATTGCCCCAACTACTTTCATCCTGAACACAAATTACCTGATTTGCCGGATATGTTTTTGTAGTTGTATTGCCGCCCGGTTTTGGAATCGACATTGTTTTGCTTGTATTGTTGAACGGGAAGATACCGAATCCTGTACCTGAGCACTGAAACTCACCTGTACCGGAATTGGAACCGTCACTGACTGTATAATCCGAACCATAACCGTAGTTTACTGCAACAGGCGTTGTGCCGTCCCATGTAAAGTAAACATTATCCGACTTGTCTTTATTTCCGCTCAAATCGTCGTTGCTACCGCGTGTACCGCCGCCGGAAGAATCGAACGAATAGGTTGTGATACCTGTTGTTTCATCAGTTTTACTTACAAACGGGAAGTATGAATCAAACACCTTAGCAAGTTCTCGTTTTTGGCTATTATCACCCTGAAGCCATGTTTTATTAAACAGTGGAGATTCAGCTGCACCACCGGATGAAGTAGGAACATAAAGCTGATTGTTTATAAGAGTGTTTGAAGCCAAACCCTGAACAGAATACCAGAATTTAGTAAGTCCGTTTGAGTTATTAGCAGCTAAATTCCAGTTATGAATATTGTTGCCGGGTTTCTGGTCATTGCAGAAGTTACCAACATATAGTGGTGTTTTTATGCTGTTGCTTTTTGAGTAATCAGATATTGCAGAATTCAGATATGTGTTAAATGCCGTATCCTTTCTGCTGCCGCTGCCGTTTGTGTTTTTGAGATAGCCGCCTGTTATTTCTTCGTCAGACATATAGTCAAAATATGTAGCCGTTACTCCGTAGATATTTGAACCGTTATCTGCAAAATTATTCGGGATTCTTGTTGAATCGGTAGGAAGATTTGAAAGCGTCGTCCAGTAATTCTGAGAATCCATTACATATAATGTCTTGTCATCTGTCGGAACAGGGATTGCTGACGAACCGCCGACAGAGCTTGACTGTCTGGACTGGAACCTGATAGTTGCACCCTCAGGAACATCGCAGCTAAAATATTCAACACCTGTTTCGCTGTTTGTCTGAGATGTCATTGCAACAGTTGTCTGATAAACATCGCTCAAATCATAAGTCACATATGCAGAGTTCCAGCTTGAATTATATAAGTAGACTGTTTTTGTGTCTGCAACAATTTTTGTACCGTCAAATTTATACTTACTTACAGATACCGAACTGTTGCTGTTCATAACAAAGAGGTTCTGAGTGCCGCTGAGAGAAGATATATTCACTGAAGCGGTCAAAGAATCCGCAAAGCTTGCAGCATTGTAGTATGCAGCATTTCCGATATATTTAACAGTAAGGTCGCCTGTCTTTGAATTGTCGCTGCCATTGTTAAATATGCATTTTTCAAAATTCTTATCAAGGTCAATATAGTAGTAATCGCCTGATGAATCCATTTGCTGTCCGGGCCATTCAGCATTTTTATCGCTGTCGCTGTTCCAAGCGTAGCAATGATCTCTTGAGCTAACCTTCTTGGTAATAATACGGTACTTACCTGTCGGAGCATTTTTAGCAAGTGTTGTAGGATAGCTCGACGGATAAGCCGTCAGTGTCATCCTGTTTGCATTTGAAGCCTGCGACGGAACATTAACAGAAATCACATTACCAGATCCGCTGAACTGAGCAGTCTGAGTTACTCCGTTGTCAAAACTTGCTACTACCGTCTTGCCCTGCCAGTCACTGTTGCCTGAGACATCAAGATATATAGTTCCGGAAATATTTGACGCTGCAAATACCGTGAGTGAAAGCCCCGAAACAATTACGGTTGACATCATAATCATCATTGCAAGAATCAATGCAAGATTACGTTTGAAAAAAGTTCTCTTCACTGCATGCTTCATTACATTTCACCCTCCTTAAAAAAACAATGGGCTTTTATATCATACGCCTTCATTGGTTTCTCTCCTTTATTTTAGATTTCGGCACTTGATACTTGTCAAAAAAGTCGTTAAGGTTTTAATTACATACTCTTTTTTGCCAATTTTTTATCATATTTTTAATTGTCTTTGTATGCTCTTTGTCTTAGATAATTATATAATATTTTGCCTACTAATAACATTGGCATTTTCAACAAGTATTTTTTTATTTTTTGTATAGTATTTACAAACAATGTAAAACATTTCACATATGCAACGATTTTTAACTACAAATTTAGCTATATTTTATAATTTATGCAAATAAAATGTCACTTTACTGTGATAATTCTGACAAAACCCATAGCAACAAAAAACAAAGTCTTATCATCAGTGAAATATTGCCAAAGTTTATCTTCAATATATTTATCGCTTGTATACAAGCTTTTCTTCCTTTTCGCAATTATAATGCGATTATCAGGCTGTATCAAAAAATAATTTTCCTGAACGCATAAAAGGGTGTGCTGTCTGCACACCCTTTTATAAAATATTTATACCAAGATTTAACAATAATTTAGCATTTTATAGCAATAACAAACTTATAGTTTTTTAAGCATCCTGACAACTGTATCAAAATTCATTGAATGAGAAGCCTTTACAAGTACCGTATCTCCATCGTGAATCAGAGTTTTTATCATTTTTTCGGCATTATCTATTGTGTCATACCAGATGCCGTTTGCTCCCTTGGCAAGCTCCTTTGCAAGCGGTCCTATTGCAATTACAAGGTCAACACCCTTTTGCTTTGCATATCTGCCTGTTTCCCTGTGAAGCTCAAGCTCGTTTGCTCCAAGCTCTTTCATATCGCCGAGAACTGCAACCTTTCTGCCGCTAAAATTCATAAGCGTGTCAAGAGACGCTCTGACCGAAGTCGGATTTGCATTGTAGCAATCGTCAATAATACGAATTTTCCCTGTATTAATCACATTCGCACGGCTGCCGACAGTTTTGTATGACTGAACACCTTTGATAAGCTGTTCATCGGAAAGTCCAAGCAACTTACCTGCCGCTACAGCTGCAAGAGCATTGCTGACCATATAGCTTCCTATAGCGGGAATTGTAACCGGAAGTCTTTTATCCTCAAAACAAAGAGTACATTCAATACCGCTTTCGGCGTTGTTTTCAATATCCTCAGCGTGATAATCGTTATCTGTAGCAAATCCGAAGAAAATCGGCTTTTTACCGTTGACATTTTCAACTGTGAAGAGCTTATCATCGTCGCCGTTTAAAATATATTCGGCATTTTCTGCGGCAAAATCAAACATCTCGGTCTTTGCCCTCAGCACGCCGTCACGGTCACCGAGATTTTCAAGATGACATTCGCCTATTATCGTAAGCACACAAATTGTCGGCTGAACCATCTGTGAAAGTCTGCTCATCTCGCCGAAATCGGAGATTCCCATTTCTATTACGGCGCACTCGGTGCCCTCCGGCATAGAAAGCAAAGTAAGCGGTACACCAAGCTCATTGTTGAGGTTGCCCTGCGTTTTGTGGGTTTTATACTTTTGTGAAAGCACGGCATAAAGCATTTCTTTTGTTGAGGTTTTTCCTACACTGCCCGATACTCCCACAACCGGAATATCAAACTTATTCCTGTAAGCCCTTGCAATCAGCTTGACTGCTTCGAGGGTGGAATCGACAAGAATATAAGGCTTTGTCGGATTTTCAGGAGCCTTTTCGCACAAAGCGCAGACTGCGCCCGAAGCATAGCATTTCTCAATAAAATCGTGACCGTCCGCACGCTCGCCCTTTATAGCAAGAAACAGCGAGCCCTCTTTTATCTGACGGCTGTCACGTTCAACAGAAGTGATTGTACTTTGAGCTAAAGCCTCATCGCCCACATATTTACCGCCGCAGGCGGAGGCAATCTCTGCAAGAGTAAATTTTTTCATAATAACTCCATATTATTCAAAACTGCTTTTCTTTTCGTTGTTGTACTTCTTAAGTGAAAGTTCAATAATTTTTTCGCAAAGCTCGGGATAGTCAAGTCCCTCAACAGCCGCCTCCTGAGGAAGCAGACTTGTAGGCGTCATACCCGGCAACGTGTTTGCCTCAAGACAATATTCAACGCCGTTTTCGTCAAGCAAAAAGTCAATTCTTGCGTAGCTTTCAAGATGAAGCGCACGGTAAGCAACTTCTGCTGCTCTTCTGAGCTTGTTGTCGGTTTCTTCATCAATATCCGCAGGACAGGTTTCAACCGTTGCTCCAGCCTGATACTTTGAAGTATAGTCATAAAAACCTGACTTCGGAGCAATTTCAATCGGCGGAAGAGCCTTGCCGCCAAGCAAGCCGACAGAAAATTCTCTGCCTGCTACAAACTGCTCAACAACAACTTCTTTCTCATAGCTGAAAGCGTCTTTAACCGCCTCAATATATGCCTCTCTGTTGTCAGCCTTTGCAATGCCCACACTTGAGCCGCCACAGCAGGGCTTGACAACGCATGGGAATATATTCCAATTCATCGCATCATCAGCACTTTTGAAAATCTCGCCCTTCGGTGTACTGATTTTATTCTGAACAAACACGCCCTTTGTTATGCCCTTGTGCATAGCAAGAGCAGAACCGAGATAGCCTGAGCCTGTATATTTTATACCGAACAAATCGAGCGTAGCCTGAATCTGACCGTTTTCTCCCTCTCCGCCGTGAAGAGCAAGAAATGTAATGTCGGCTTCACTGCAAATCTCAATTACATTTGTACCTATGTATCTGTCAGACTTATTAAGGCGGTTTTCAATTACCTCGCTTATATCAGAGCGAGTTTCTCCAACCTTAAAACTGTCGGTAAAGCTGTAATTTTGCTTGAACAGTGCGTCAATGTCGCAGATGATTTCTTCGTATCCCGTAAACACATCAAGCAAAACAACCTGATGACCTTTTTTGCGAAGAGCCTCGGCAACAAGAAATCCCGATGAAATTGAAACATCACGCTCGGTACTGAGCCCGCCTGCAAGAACCACAATTCTCATAAATTAGTCCCTCTTTATTTAATATCGCTTCATAAGTTTAATTTAATATGTAACCGTCGTATCCCAAAGATTTTTTAGTCGCTTCATAAGTATGCATTAAAATGTAACCGTCGTATCCCGAAGATTTAATTCGGATTAACGGTAAACATCATAGCTTATTTTTATAAGTTTATTAAAACGGTAAACATTATAGTATACTATATATATGTTTAACTGAATTTTTAACTACATTTTTGCAGCATTATTAAGAAAATGTATTTTCAGAAGTCCGCTTTTTAAATCAACTATACCAAGTCCCAAAAAGCGGTTATCCTTAGTCTTTACTCTGTAAATATCTTTATCCTGCACATTCACTCTTGCAAGATAAGTCCGGCTGATGTCAAGTGCACCGCCGTTTGAAAAACGCTTTGCCTGTGCGTCCGTAACAGCTACATAGCCGCACTGTGCAAACATACTTTCAACAGAGCGAACATATTTTCTAAGCTCTCCGCTCTGTGCAAGCTGTTTTGCATTGTCAAGCGTTATGCTGTCCTCAAGCGAAAAACCGCAGGCTTCTGTTCGTCTGAGTTCCGTCATAACCGCACCGCACCCAAGTCGTTTGCCGAGGTCGTCAATTATGGTGCGGATGTATGTCCCCTTTGAACATTCAACCAACAGCCTGCCCTCTTGTGTTTCTTCATCAAAGTTTAAAAGTTCAAGCCTGTAAACTGTAACCTTTCTCGCTTCACGCTCAACCTCTATTCCCTTGCGTGCAAGGTCATAAAGTCTTTGACCGTTTTTCTGAACAGCTGAAAACATAGGAGGAATCTGCTCAATTTCGCCCGTGAATTTGGGCAAAAGCGCAAACAAATCCGCCTTTGTGAGATGTGTTTCACATTCGGACGTGACATTCCCCCATATATCAAGAGTGTCGCTTGTCAATCCGAGTCTGAAATCTGCCTCATAGGTTTTGTTGTGATTTAAAATTAAATCCTGAACCTTTGTCGCCGAACCGAGCAGAACAGGCAGCACACCTGTTGCATTCGGGTCAAGAGTGCCCGTGTGCCCCGCCTTGCGCTGACCCGTTATTCTGCGGACAACTGCAATCACATCAAAGGAGGTAAACTCCTTAGGCTTATCAATTACTAAAATTCCGTTCATTTCAACACTTTTTCCGCTGCTTCTATCAGCTTGTTTCTGACTTCATCAAGAGTTCCTTCAACCGTACAGCCTGCGGCGGCAGGATGACCGCCTCCGCCGAACTGACTGCAAAACTCAGACGCATTGATGCCGCAGTTTGTGCGGACAGAAATTTTAAAAAAGCCGCCTTCCTTTTCACGCATTGTAATGCCCATAAGCACACCCTCAATCTGACGTGGAATTGAAGCAAGACCCTCCATTTCATCGTCGCCGACATCAAGTGATTTGAACATATCAAGCGTTGTATAAATGATTGCACATCTGCCGTCTGCACAATATGTCATTGTGTCGTATACAGCACGCTCAATCTGAATTTTTGTCTTTGATTTTGTTTCAAACATCGCCTTATTTATGTATTCCGTGTTACAGCCAAAATCCATAAGCTGAGCGGCAACACGCATTGTTTCCGAGGTGGTGTTTGTATATCTGAAACAGCCTGTGTCCGTCGAAATACCTGTGTAAAGGCAGTCGGCAATCTGCTCCGTTATTTTAACATTCATACGGCGGAACAGCTTGTAGACAATCTCACAGGTTGCAGCTGCAAAACGGTCAACAAACTTTTCCTCGGCTGTGATTGTGTTTGAGCCGTGGTGGTCAATACAAACATCAATCCTGCCTGCATACTTTTCCATATTTGAGCCGAGCAGAGAATCAGCCGCAACATCTGTGCTTATAATTGTCTGCGCCTCAAAATCCTGTTCCTTGACGCCTTTGAGCAAATAGGTGAATTTTGAAGGAATATTTGTAGTTATAACCCTTGCATTTTTTCCGATTTGCTGAAGAGCAAGGCAAAGCGCAAATCCGCTTCCGAGAGTATCTCCGTCAGGATATGCGTGCGTCAGAATTTCATAATTGTCGTGATCCTTTAGATACCCTGAAAGCTCATACAGATTAATCATTTTCTTCCTCATCCTCCGAAATATCAAGACCGCCTAAAATACGGCTGATATTTGCACTGTACTCAATACTGTCGGTAGCATTAAAAATCAACTCCGGCACATGTCTGAGCTTAAGTCTGTGACCAAGCTCACGGCGAATAAAGCCTGCCGCTGATTTTAGCCCCTTGACCGCTTCTTTGGCTTTGTCAAGTCCCTCAATAGCACTTACCTGAACAGTACAGTAAGAAAGGTCATTTGTAACCTCAACACGCACTATTGACAGAAAAACATTCTGTACACGAGGGTCTTTAAGCTCTCTGAAAATTGCAGTCAATTCTCTTTTTATATCTTCTGTTGTTCTTTCTATTCTATGTCCGGACATAATAACCCTCCATTTTTTTCGGACGCTTCATAAGTTTGCGTTAAAATGTAACCGTAGCGACCCGAAGATGTACTTCGGTTGTTCGGTAAACATCATATTTTTC
>DKZL01000061.1:0-53705 GCA_002493635.1 Ruminococcaceae bacterium UBA7075
CTGTTATTGCGACAGCCCCTTTTTGCCGTTGAATTTGATTTCATTTTGTATCAACAAACCATCTGTTCTCTTCAAAAAACAAATACCGCTCTTTTCCAAGAATACGGCAGGTATATCTTATGCCTGCACCTCCTGCCTTTAGAGACGCTGCATATCTGATGTCTGTTATCCTGTCGATAGAATATTTTTTGTTGTCATCCCAATAAATACTTTCGGGCAAAAGATTTCCGTCACAGTCAAAGGTGGCAGTTACCTTTATATATTTTTTCATTTCTATTACCTCTTATATAGAATGCTTTTGTATATTATAGATATCCTACAGGATGAATTGTGTGGTCGTCCTTTGGATTGAAGCCGGACAGAATGTTGTCACTTAACAGTACGGCAGGACGTACCGCATAGTTGCCGAATCGTTTTTTCAGTATATCAAGTGTTTTGTCGAGCTTTTCATTGCATATTAATTTTTCTTCATTTTTTAAAATGCTTATCTGATGCGGCACATTGTCGTGTACAAAGTCTGTTACATTTACACCGATACTGCGCAATGGACGCTGCATTTTATAATTGCGTTTAAACAATGCTATTGCGGTGTCAGTGACCTCTTTTGTAATGTTTGTGTAATCTTCAAGCGTGCACTGTCTGGTAAATGTGTTAAGTTCGTTATCTCTTATAGAAAGTCCAATTGTGCGTGCCATAAAGCCTTGCTCTCTCATTCGCCTGCATACGCTGTCGCATAATACATAAAGTACGATTTTTACATCCTCAAAGTTTTTCATATCCCTCGGAGTAGTTGTTGAATTACCTATCGACTTTACTTCTGTATTGTTGTTAATATGAGCGACAGGAGATGAATCATATCCGTTTGCAAAGCCGTAGATTAAGTCGCCCCATTTTCCAAGGTGTGAGCGCAAAAGTGAAATCGGCGCATTTGCAATATCTCCTATGGTGTAAATGCCTATTTTATTCAGCTTTGATTTTGTCGCCTTGCCAACATACAGCAAATCCTGTGCCGGACAGTTCCAGACAATATCCTTATAATTTTCCCTTGTTATATGCGTGATTGCATCAGGCTTTTTGTAGTCGCTGCCGAATTTTGCAAAAATCTTGTTAAAGCTTACGCCGATGCTTACCGTTATGCCAAGCTCTTTCTTGATACGAGTTCTTATTTCCTCGGCAATTTGAAGTCCGTTTTTGCCGATATTATGTGTGACATCAAGCCACGCCTCGTCAAGTCCGAATGGTTCAATGTAATCTGTATATTCGCTGTAAATTCGTCTTGCCATTCTTGAAAAGCGTTTGTAAAGCTCAAAGTGAGCAGGAACAGTAATAAGCTCGGGACATTTTTGCTTTGCCTGCCAAATTGGTTCGCCTGTCTTTACATTATACTTTTTAGCTATTTCATTTTTTGCAAGAATAATACCGTGGCGATTTTCTGCATCACCACTAACAGCAACAGGTTTATTGCGTATTGAGGGATTGTGCAGACATTCAACGCTTGCATAAAAGCCGTTGCAGTCGCTGTGTAAAATTACACGGTCCTGCTTATATTTTGTTTTGTCAACTGTATTAAAAATATTCATAAAATCATCTCGAACAAATGTTTTAATTAATTATAGAACATTTGTTCTTGAATGTCAAATGGAAATTAATATATTTTATATTATATTTTAAATTACTAAAACCACAGTATATTGATTACAATTATGTAACTGACAGTTTACAAAGTCAATATGTTGTGGTAAAATCTAAAATGTTAAATTATGCAAACTGATAAATATATTTCGGAGGTATTAAAATGGACGCTTATAAGCAAGAATTTATTGAGTTTATGGTTGACAGCCAAGTGCTGAAATTTGGTGAGTTTACACTCAAAAGCGGCAGAAAGTCACCTTTCTTTATGAACGCAGGTCTTTATGTAACAGGTGCACAGCTTGAAAAGCTCGGCGAATATTACGCAAAGGCAATTCACGATAATTACGGAGATGACTTTGATGTGCTTTTCGGACCTGCATACAAGGGCATTCCGCTCAGTGTTGCAACAACAATGGCTTTCCACAGACTTTACGGCAAGGAAATCAGATATTGCTCCAACAGAAAAGAGGCTAAAGACCACGGCGATGCAGGCATTCTGCTCGGCAGTCCGATTAAGGACGGCGACAAGGTTGTTATCATTGAAGATGTAACAACTTCCGGCAAATCTATTGAGGAAACTTTTCCTATAATTCAGGCGCAGGGTGATGTTGAGATTATAGGTCTTATGGTGTCATTGAACAGAATGGAAAGAGGTAAGGGCACACAAAGTGCACTTACGGAAATCAAAGAAAAATACGGCTTTGATGCAAACGCAATCGTTACAATGGAAGAGGTTGTAGAGCATCTCTACAACAAGGAATACAACGGCAAGGTTATTATTGACGACGCAATCAAGGCTGCTATTGACGCTTATTATGAGCAGTATGGCGTAAAAAATAATTAATTGTAGAGAATGTAAGAGGTATCAAATGGCTTCATCAGGTGCAGAACATTCAGGGCACAGACAGCGTGTGCGCAAAAAGTTCATAGAAAACGGATTTGATGTTTTCGAGCCGCACGAGGCTTTGGAGATGTTTCTTTTCTATGCAATTCCACGTAAGGACACAAACCCGCTTGCTCACCGTCTGCTTGACAGGTATCTGACAATTGGCGGAGTGTGTGACGCACCGATTGATGAGCTTATGGAGGAATTCGGACTTTCTGAATCGGCAGCAGCATACATAAAAATGCTCCCTGAGATGTCAAGACTGTATAATGAATCAAAAATGTCAGATGATAACATTATTGATTATGAAAATCTCGGAAAACTTTTTCAGACAAAATTCATCGGCAGAACAAGCGAGGCTGTTGCTCTTATGCTTGGAGATGCAAAGGGCAAGATGATATATTTTAATATCATTTCAAAAGGTTCACTTAATTCATCCGATATGCCAATAAGAAAGATTGTCGACCTTTCGCTTCGTCACAATGCAAAAACGGCTTTTATCGCACATAATCATCCAAGCGGAACGGCACTGCCGTCACACAGTGATTTGCTTACAACTCAGACAGTGCGTGAAACGCTTCTGAGTGTCGGAGTCGATTTGATTGACCATTTTATTATTACGGATGATGATTATGTTTCTTTGCGTGACAGCGGTCTTGCAGGCAACATATTCTTTTATGACGAATAAGTAATCAGGTATTTGACAAATTAAAACATTTGTTCTATAATAATATTCGAAAATATGTTCGTGGATTTTTATATAATGACTAATAATTCAGAGGAGTATTTATGAATAAGTTTAAACTTCATTCAAAATACAAGCCTACAGGTGACCAGCCGCAGGCGATTGATAAGATTGTTGAGAGCATTGAAAGCGGAAATAAAGAAACAACGTTGCTTGGTGTTACAGGCTCGGGCAAGACATTCACAATGGCGAATGTCATTGAGCGTGTTCAAAGACCTACACTTGTGCTTGCCCATAATAAAACTTTGGCTGCACAGCTTTGCAGTGAGTTCAAGGAGCTTTTTCCCAATAATGCTGTTGAATATTTTGTGTCCTACTATGACTATTATCAGCCTGAGGCGTATGTCGCTCAAACAGATACCTATATTGAAAAAGACAGTTCAATTAATGATGAAATAGACAAACTGCGCCACAGTGCCACTCTTGCACTGTCAGAGCGCAGAGATGTAATTATAGTTGCGTCGGTTTCGTGCATTTACAGCTTGGGTGACCCTATTGATTACCGCAATATGGTAATCTCTCTTCGCCCGGGAATGGAAAAATCACGTGATGAGCTTGTAAAAAAGCTTGTTGAACTGCAATATGAACGAAATGATGTAAATTTTATACGCAATAAATTCAGAGTCAGAGGAGATGTGGTTGAAATTTTTCCTGCCGCATCAGGTGACTCTATTATTCGTGTGGAATTTTTCGGTGACGAAATTGACAGAATTTCGGAAATTAATCCGCTTACGGGCGAATTAAAAGCACTTTTAAAACACGCCGCAATATATCCTGCGTCGCATTATATTGTATCAAGAGATAAAATGCAGGTAGCCCTTAATGAAATAGAAAGAGAGCTTCAGGAAAGACTTGAATATTTCAGAGAAAACGGCAAATTGCTTGAGGCGCAGCGGATTGAACAGCGTACTAATTATGATATGGAAATGCTTCAGGAAATCGGCTTTTGTACGGGTATAGAGAACTATTCAAGAATTTTGTCGGGCAGAGAACCTGGGTCCGCTCCGTTTACACTGCTTGACTATTTCCCTAACGATTTTCTACTGTTTGTTGATGAATCTCATGTAACGCTTCCTCAGGTACGAGGAATGTTTGCAGGCGATCACGCAAGAAAGAAAAATCTTGTTGATTATGGTTTTAGATTGCCATCTGCATTTGACAACCGTCCTTTGAATTTTGATGAATTTTATGAACGCATCAATCAGGCTGTGTTTGTCAGCGCAACTCCGGGCGATTTGGAGATTGAAAAATCAAAGGTGGTTGCAGAACAGATTATCAGACCGACAGGACTTTTAGACCCCGAAATTTCTGTCAGACCGACAGAAGGTCAGCTTGATGATTTGGTATCTGAAATCAATATCAGAACAGCAAAGAAACAGCGTACTCTTGTTACTACTCTCACAAAGAAAATGGCGGAGGATTTGACAAATTACCTTGATACAATGGGTATTCGTGTCCGCTATATGCATCATGATATTGATACCGTTGAGCGTATGGAAATAGTGCGTGATTTGCGCCTTGGTGAATTTGATGTGCTTGTTGGTATTAACCTTTTGCGAGAGGGACTTGATATTCCGGAAGTTTCGCTTGTTGCAGTGCTTGACGCTGACAAGGAAGGCTTCTTGAGAAGTACACGCTCACTTATTCAGATTACAGGACGTGCAGCACGTAACAGTGAGGGTACGGTTATAATGTATGCCGATAGCGTTACCGATTCAATGAGAACTGCTATTACTGAAACCAATCGTCGCCGTGAAATTCAGCAGGCGTATAATACCGAACACGGCATCACTCCAAAGACGATTGTCAAAAAGGTCAGTGAAATTCTTGAAATTTCTACTCATAAGGACTCTGAATTTAAAAATACAAAGCAGATGACAAGAGAGCAGAAACGACAGCTTATAGAAAGCCTTACAAAAGAAATGAAGGCAGCGGCAAAGCTGCTTGAATTTGAACACGCAGCATATCTGCGTGATAAAATAAAAAAGCTGCGTGGAGATAAATAATAAAGGAAGATTAGAATGGCAAGAAAGAAAGCAAGTGAATACGACAACAGCAGTATTACAACGCTTAAAGGTGCTGACAGAGTAAGAAAAAGACCTGCGGTTATATTCGGTTCTGACGGTCTGGACGGTTGTGAGCACTCAGTATTTGAAATTCTTTCAAACTCCATAGATGAGGCGAGAGAGGGCTACGGAAAAAAGATTGTTGTAACCCGTTATTCCGACGGCTCTATTGAGATTGAGGACTTCGGGCGCGGTATTCCTGTAGACTACAATGAAAAGGAGCAGGAATATAACTGGTTTTTGGTGTTTTGCGAGCTTTACGGAGGCGGCAAGTATAATAATGACGAGGGTGAAAACTATGAATTTTCACTCGGTATGAACGGCTTGGGACTTTGCTCAACGCAGTATAGTTCAGAGTATATGGATGTTGATATTCGCCGTGACGGCTATCGCTATACTCTTCACTTTGAAAAGGGTGAGAATGTAGGCGGACTGCATAAAGAACCTTACAACAAAAAAGACACAGGCACTAAAATTCATTGGAAGCCTGACCTTGAGGTGTTTACTGATATTAACATTCAGCCCGAATATTTTCTTGACATAATGAAAAAACAGGCTATTGTCAATGCAGGTGTGCAGTTTATTTTCCGCAATCAGAACGGCAGAAGTTTTGATACAACGGAGTACAACTACGTAAATGGTATTGTTGACCACGTGTCTGAAATTGTAGGTGAAAATGCACTCGGTTCAATTCAGCATTGGGAAACCGAGGTTAAAACCCGTGACCGTGATGACAAGCCTGAATATAAATGTAAAATGGATATAGCCGTTGCATTTTCAAATAAGGTAAGTCTTACCGAGTATTACCACAATTCAAGCTGGCTTGAGCACGGCGGCGCACCTGATAAAGCAGTAAGAAATGCTTTTGTTTATCAGATTGACAATTACTTAAAGCAAAATAATAAATACAACAAAACAGAGGGTAAAATTAAGTTTGAGGATGTTGAAGACAGCCTTATATGTGTTATCTCCTCGTTTTCGAGCGTGTCCTCATATGAAAACCAGACTAAAAAGGCGGTTACAAACAAAGGTATTCAGGATGCAATGACTGCATTTTTGAAAAGAAGTCTTGAAATTTACTTTATTGAAAACCCTATGGAGGCAGAAAAGCTCGGCGAGCAAATTCTGATTAACAAGCGCAGCCGTGAGAACGCCGAGAAAACAAGACTTAACATCAAGAAGAAGCTTTCGGGCAATATTGATATGACCAACCGTGTTGCGAAGTTTGTTGATTGCCGCAGCAAGGATACTTCTTTGAGAGAATTATTTATCGTGGAGGGCGATTCTGCTCTCGGTGCCTGCAAACAGGCTCGTGACCCTGATTTTCAGGCGATTATGCCAATTAGAGGTAAAATTCTGAACTGCCTTAAAGCTGACTATAACAAGATTTTCAAGAGTGAGATTATAACAGATCTTTTAAGGGTGCTCGGCTGCGGTGTTGAGGTAAAGTCAAAGGCTAACAAGAATTTGACTGAGTTTGATATGAATGCACTGCGTTGGAATAAGATTATATTCTGCACCGATGCCGATGTTGACGGCTTTCATATCAGAACAATGCTGCTGACTATGATTTATCGTCTTATTCCCACATTAATTGAGGCAGGCAAGGTGTTTATTGCAGAATCTCCGCTTTATGAGATTACCTGTAAAAATGATGTTTACTTTGCTTATGACGAGGTTGAAAAGGAAGATTTCATCAAGCAGATAGGAAATGAAAAATTTACTATCCAGCGAAGCAAAGGTCTTGGTGAAAACGAACCTGATATGATGAATCTTACTACAATGAATCCCGCAACAAGACGACTCATCAAGGTTATGCCTGATGATGCAAAGCAGACATCGGAAATTTTTGATATTCTGCTCGGAGATAATTTGCAGGGAAGAAAAGAGTACATTGTTGAACACGGCAACGAGTATATTGATAATCTTGATGTAAGCTGATTAAATATTTTAAGTGTATTTTATTATTATTGAAAGGCGGTGTCTTTGGTGCCACCAAGAAAGAAAAGCACCCCCAAGAGGACATCTAACAAAACTCACGGTGTAATTAATGGTGCAGGTGATATTGTCGAGCAGCCGATAGTTTCTACCGTCAGAGAAAACTTTATGCCCTATGCAATGAGCGTTATTCTGAGCCGTGCGATTCCTGAGATTGACGGCTTTAAGCCTTCTCACAGAAAGCTGCTTTATACTATGTATAAAATGGGACTTCTGAACGGTGCAAGAACAAAGTCGGCAAATATTGTCGGTGCAACGATGAAACTTAATCCTCACGGCGACTCTGCGATTTATGACACAATGGTGCGTTTGTCACGAGGTTACGAGGCACTTTTGCATCCTTATGTTGATTCAAAGGGTAACTTCGGTAAGTTCTACAGCCGTGATATGGCGTGGGCAGCTTCAAGATATACCGAAGCAAAGCTTGCTCCTATTTGCAGCGAGTTATTTAAGGACATAGATAAGGATACTGTTGATTTTGTAGATAACTATGACAATACAATGAAAGAACCTTCGCTGCTCCCTACAAGTTTTCCGTCTATCCTTGTCAATACAAATACAGGTATTGCCGTTGGTATGGCGTCAAATATTTGTTCGTTCAATCTGAAGGAAATCTGTGAAACCACAGCGGCAATTATTCGTGACCCTGAGCACGATGTAAAGTCAACGCTTCCTGCTCCTGATTTTATCGGCGGTTGTCAGATTATTTATGATGAAAAGGCGATAGATCAGGTTTACAAAACAGGCAAGGGAAGTATCAAGCTGCGTGGACGATATGAGTATGACAAGTCGGCTAACTGCATAGATGTACTGTCTATTCCGAGCACAACCACCTGCGAGGTCATCATTGAGAAAATTATCGACCTTGTAAAGCTTGGCAAAATAAAGGAGATATCCGATATTCGTGATGAAACAGGTATCGACGGTCTGAAAATCACAATAGATTTAAAGCGTGGAGTTGACCCCGACAAACTTATGGCAAAGCTTTACCGCTTTACAACACTTGAAGATTCATATGCGTGCAACTTCAACGTGCTTATCGGCGGTGTGCCGATGGTGCTGGGAGTTAAAACACTTTTGGAGGAATGGATTGCATTCCGTATCGAGTGCGTTAAACGCAGAACATATTACGACAGACAGAAAAAGGCAGACAAGCTGCATTTGCTTAAAGGTCTTGAGAAAATTCTGCTTGATATTGACAAAGCAATCAAAATTGTCAGAGAAACCGAGGAAGAGGTTGAGGTTGTACCTAACCTGATGATTGGCTTTGGAATTGATAAAATCCAGGCTGAATATGTGGCTGAAATAAAGCTGCGTCATCTAAACAGAGAATATATTTTAAAGCGTACTCAGGATATTACCGACCTTGAAAATGAGATTGTCGAACTGGATGCAATTCTGAAAAGTAAGTCGAGAATCAAGACTATTATCGTAAATGAGCTAAAGGATATTGCTCAAAAATACGGACAGCCCCGAAAGAGTATCATTATCTATGACGATACTGAGCAGTATGTTGAAGAAATAGAGGAGATTCCCGATTACGCCTGTACTTTCTTCTTTACAAAAGAGGGATATTTCAAGAAGATTACTCCGCAGTCATTGCGAATGAGCGGTGCTCATAAACTTAAAGACGGCGACGAAATTGCTCAGGAAATTGAATTTTCTAACAATTGCGATTTGCTGTTCTTTACCGACAAAGCGCAGGTATACAAGGCAAAAGCCTCATTCTTTGCTGACACGAAAACAAGCGTGCTTGGTGACTATGTGCCTGCAAAACTCGGTATGGATGAGGGTGAAAATGCGGTATTTATGGTAGCTACAAAGGATTACAAAGGTATTTTGTTGTTCGGCTTTGAGAATGGCAAGATTGCAAAGGTACCGCTTGAATCTTATGCTACAAAAACTAACCGTAAAAAGCTAACAGGTGCTTATTCCGATAAGTCGCCACTTGCACAGATGATATACTTGCAGGAGGACAAAGAAATAGTGCTCAAGGATTCCTCCGGTAAGCTTCTGCTTGTGCATACAGGTGCTTTGACGCTCAAAACAACACGTTCAACACAGGGTGTTGCAGTAATGAAATTCCGTAAAGGGCACAGGTTGTTTGAAATAAAAGAATATGAAGAGGGAATGTTTGCAAATCCGGATTATTACAGAAGAAGCACGCTTCCAGTGCTTGGTAAGGATGTCTCAGATGATGATGCGGAAGGTGCACAGTTATCTCTGATATAAATTTTGTCAAAATTTTTCAAAATTCTCTTGCAAATTTGGTTTTAATATGTTAAACTAAATTAGTTATTAAATGTATTTTACTATTTATGAAAGGAAGATATATATGGGAGCTTTAGGTATTACACTCGGCATAGTGCTTGCACTTGTAGCTGTTGCAATTATCATTGTAATTATTCTTCAGGAAGGTAACCAGCAGGGACTCGGCGTTGTTTCAGGTGCTGCTGATTCATACTTCTCAAAGAATAAGGCTCGTTCAATTGATGCAAAGCTTGCTCGTTGGACAAAGTATTGCATTGCAGTATTTGTTGCTTTTGTTCTTGCACTCAATGTACTTGCACATTTTAACCTTCTGTAAGTATAAATTAATTTTTTACAGCATATTAATAGACCATTGGAGCTTATCCAATGGTCTATTTTTTGTAAGAAAACTGTACTATAGGAGTTGATAATATGCCATGGTGGGAAATTTGTATTATACTGTTCTGTGTGTTTATTATTTTTGCAATCATTCACTATAAAGGCAAAAATAAACGCCCGTTCAAAAGGGCGCTCATATCTATGATTTGCGGAATTGTAACATTGCTTGCAGTAAATCTGACAGGCAGCTTTACAGGTGTTGTTCTGCCTGTCAGCCTCCTATCACTAATGATTTCCGTAATCGGAGGAATCCCCGGAGTAACACTTATGCTGGCACTCTCATTGTTTTTCTGATGATTTTATAAGTTTCGTTATTGTTCCGAAGTTTACATATTTAAGAAAACTTGTGACGTGTTTATAATGCACCGTATATTTCTTCAAGTGCTGCACCAACGCTTTCTCTGTCCTTTGTAACAAGTGCAAGCATTACGCTATACACTGCTGACGGATATTCATAAAAATTATTTTTCATCATCTGAGCCTGTTCATAGCTTGGTGCGTATAGGGTGAAGGTCATAAGATTTGTACTTCCGCCTGAAATTGTAAAATTAACATCATAGCCGTTGTCAGTTTTACTAATCTCAACATTGTTTTCACGCTCAGTTTTCTTTTGATTTAAAAGCCTTGTAGCACATCTGTATGCCTTTTCCTTTACGGAGTGAGGAAGACTGGTTTCAAGCTGACTGGCAATCATTCTGCCGTTTTGAGTAAGTACAAAGCCGTTTTCACCGATATTGTCCTGCTGTTCCTTAAGATTTCCGTTCAGAACAAGCTCGTCAAAAGCAGAACTGACCTCAAAATAGTTTGCAAGACTTTCATTTAGTATCGAATTTATTATAATTTCCTTGTCAATATTTTCTTTAACAGAATTAAAAAGATAACAAATTAAGATTTTAATCTCATTTTTACTTCTTAAACCGCCTGGAAGTATTCCCTCGTCAAATGTATCAAAAGCCATAATAATCACCTGATATAAATATTATAACAATTATAGCATATAATAATCAAAATATGTGTATTTTAAAGAAAATAAATTGACTATTAATTTTTGTTATGGTAAAATTATATCAGCAGTTTTACTGCTGACGGCAGATATATTTATTGCGTGCGGATGTTAGACCGCAAAAGGGGGATGACTATGCAGGAATATATGCCCTTTATCTGGATAGGATTTGCTGTACTTATGGCTGTGTGCGAGGCGTTTACATCTCAGCTTGTTTCAATTTGGTTTGTAATCGGAGCAGGATGTGCGGCTGTCGCAACAATTTTTACACCCTCAATTCCTATTCAGTCAGCTGTGTTCTTGATTGTATCGTTGGTGGCTCTTATTGTTACAAGACCTCTTGTAAACAAGCTGAAAAAGAGCAAATCACGAATCAGCACAAATGCAGAAAGACTTATAGGTCGTATCGGCGATGTGATTTCCGATATTACGGACGCTGAAACGATAGGTCAGGTAAAGGTATCGGGTGAAATCTGGAGTGCAAAATCAGCTAACACTCCGATTTTAAAAGGTGAAAAAATTAAGGTGCTTTCTATTGAAGGCGTTAAATTAATTGTTGAGAAGATTTAAAGGAGAAAATTATGCCGGGACTTATTATTTTAGGAATTATTGTGTTTATTTTGCTTCTTGTTGTTGTTAGTAACATCAAGATTGTTCCTCAGGCTCACGCTTATGTTGTTGAGCGTTTGGGTGCATACCACGCAACTTGGGAAACAGGATTGCACGTAAAAATTCCGTTCATTGACAGAATTTCAAAAAAGGTTTCATTAAAGGAACAGGTAGTAGATTTCCCTCCTCAGCCGGTTATCACCCGTGATAATGTTACAATGCAGATTGATACGGTAGTTTATTTTGAGATTACCGATCCGAAGCTTTACTGCTATGGTGTTGAACGTCCTCTTAGTGCCATTGAAAATCTTACTGCAACAACCTTGCGTAATATTATCGGTGATCTGGAGCTTGATAACACTCTTACATCACGTGATACGATTAACGATAAAATCAGAATTATCCTTGATGAAGCAACAGATGCTTGGGGAATAAAGGTGCTCAGAGTTGAGCTTAAAAATATTTTGCCTCCTCGTGAAATTCAGGATGCAATGGAAAAGCAGATGAAGGCAGAGCGTGAGCGCCGTGCTAAGATTCTGGATGCAGAAGGTGAAAAGAGCAGTCAGATACTCGTTGCCGAGGGACTTAAGGAGTCAGCTATTTTGAAGGCTGAAGCCGTTAAAGCTCAAAAAATTAAGGAGGCAGAGGGTGAAGCAGAGGCTATTCTAAGAGTACAAAAAGCTAATGCAGATGCACTCAGAATGCTAAACGAAGCTGCTCCGACCGACAGAATTATTCAGCTTAAGTCACTTGAAGCATTTGCAAAGGCTGCTGACGGTAAGGCTACAAAAATTATTGTTCCGTCTGATATTCAAAGCCTTGCCGGAAGTGTGACAGCAATAAAAGAACTTTGGAAAGATGATGCTACCAAGGCATAAAAGCCAAATTATTTCACAGAATAATATTGCAGATACACAGTTTGATTTTTTGTGATATTGTGCTAATTAAGCCGTAGGCACAGCGATGTGCCTACGGATATTTTATAATGCTATCTGATTAAAAATAGACAATCTTAATGGACTGATTTCCGTGTGACTTTGTTATTGTCCTTGCAAGGCGCCAGCCTTGCGGCGTCCGCTGCCTCGTCACACGAAAATCATTCTCATTAATCTTAGTCTACTTTTAATCAAATACCAGTATTATACAGAGGTATAGGAATGTTATTGCTTAATTTATCATGGTATTTTATAGTGTTCTCTTTTCTGGGATGGTTTGCCGACGGAATAAGAACGCTTTTTACTGAGCACAGATTTCATAATCGTGGATTTTTAGCCTCTTCATTCTGCCCTGCGTACGGAGGATGTGCAGTTGTTATGTATCTTGCACTTAATCCACTTAGAGAAAATAAAATTATTTTGTTTGCATCAAGCACGATTATTTTGGCGGTAACGTTCATTATAATTGGATTTGTTTCAGAAAAAATAATGGGTTTTAAGCCGTGGGATTTTTCAGATAACAAATTCAATATAGGCAGCTATATGACGGTTCCGTATGCACTTTTACTCGGAATAACGGGTACAATTCTTGTAGGCTTGATTATACCTGTATTGGACACACTTTTAATACACATACCTCTAAAAATCAGCATAACGCTTGTCTTGTGTATTTTCATATTTTTACTGATTGATACAATTTTTTCTTTTGTTACGATTATAAGGCTAAAGAAAAAAATCAAAGCTCTTCATGAAGATGCAGCTTTACTTGAAAAGGGAGTATCACAGGAGAAAATTGATGAAGTTCGTGAAAACTATAACAAGCTGTTTACGCAGAATCTTTTGCGCAAGCGCCTTGCCTCGGCGTTTCCGGAACTGAAGAAAAGAGTGTACGTTCAGGAAATTGCGGACAAGCTTGAGGGAGTCAAGCTTGATAATATGAAGGAATATACAACTGTATATGAGAGTAAAGAAGAAAAGCCGTTTGCTTTCGGATTGTGTTTTACAAAATTATTTTATCTTTTTGTTATAGGTTCGTTTGTCGGAACTGTTCTTGAAACTATATGGGCAGTTATTGTAGAAGGGCACTTTGAATTCAGGGTTGGTATGGTATATGGACCGTTTATTCCGGTTTACGGCGGCGGAGCGTGCTTTCTGACTATTGTGCTATATAAACTCTACAAACTTAATGATACCTTGATTTATGCCATCAGCGCAGTTGTAGGCGCAACATTTGAATATATTTGCTCATGGCTTCAGGAAACATTTTTAGGTACTGTATCATGGGATTACAGCAACACTCCGTTTAATTTTAACGGCAGGACAAACCTTATGTATGCACTTATATGGGGCTTTCTGGGACTTGTATGGGTCAGATACTTATATCCGTTTGCTGCAAAGCTTATTGAAAAAATTCCAAAGCGTGCAGGTTCCATTCTGACCACATTTCTCATTATTTTTATGATTTTTAACTCTGTAATGTCTGTCGCAGCCGTTTGGCGCTGGGAACAGCGAGATGACGGAATTGAAGCACAGAGCAGCTTTGAAATGTATCTTGACAAGTATTTTGATGATGATAAAATGGAAATGCTTTTTCCTCATATGCAGTCAACCGAAGATAATGATTAGGAAAGTATCAATGCAGATGCTCATACTATTGATATGTCTTAAAACTTTAAATCAGCAAATAAATATTACACATCAGCACAAAATTAAATATAAATTTATATAGTCGGGCAAAAATCAGCCCGACTTTTTGTGTTCAAGATTAAAATAAAATAATTGTTGCTTTCTATTGAAATTTGTACTAATTTTTTATATAATATAAACGATAATGGTTATCATATAATTTTTAATAAAGGTAAAAAATTATCTTTGTTTAGGTTAGGAGCATAGTTATGAAAAAAGTTGCAATCATAATGGGTTCTGACAGTGATTTTCCGGTTGTGTCAAAAGCTGTCAAGAAGCTCAAGGAATTTGAAGTTGATTATGAGGTTCATGTAATGAGTGCGCACAGAACACCCGATGCCGCTATTGAGTTTTCGGCAAATGCCAAAAAGAACGGTTTCGGTGTGATTATTGCAGCCGCAGGTATGGCGGCTCACCTTGCAGGTGTACTTGCTGCAAAGACTACACTGCCTGTAATCGGTATTCCCTGTAAATCAGCTCAGCTTGACGGTATGGATGCACTTTTGGCTACTGTTATGATGCCTACAGGAATACCTGTTGCGACTGTTGCAGTTGACGGTGCGGCTAATGCTGCTATTCTGGCAGTTGAAATGCTTGCGCTTTCAGATGACACTCTTGCAGAAAAACTTGAAACAATGAAATCAGATATGGAAAAAGGCGTTGCCGAAAAAGACAAGGCAATGCAGATTAAGGTGGCAGAGCTTTGATTCAAAATTATGTAAATATAGATGAACAGCTTGATAAAATTCACGAAGAATGCGGAGTGTTTGGATTTTATCGCAATGATGATGACCTTGATAGTGTTGCGATAGCGCACGACGCTTTATTCGGACTTCAGCACAGGGGTCAGCAGAGTGCCGGCATTACCGTGAATGTTAAGGGCGAATTTACTACTGTTAAAGAAATTGGTATGGTGTCGGAGGTGTTTACACCTAAGACGCTTGAAAGGTTAAAAAACGGAAAAATCACAATAGGTCATGTTCGTTACATATCAAATGAAAGTCTTGACAGAGCATCAAATCAGCCTCTTGTGATTCGTTATAAAGAGGGTTCTCTCGGTATAGCGGTCAACGGTGCTGTTACGAATTTTCCTGAAATCCGTCAGGAGCTTGAGCACGGCGGTGCGATTTTTCAATCTAACTCTAATGCAGAGCTAATGGCTTATGTTATTGCAAGTGAAAGAATTTTAACTGACAATATTGAGGATGCAGTTCTTAGGTCAATTGAAAAGCTTAAGGGTGCATATTCAACAGTCATTTGTGCACCCACACGTCTTATGGGTTTCCGAGATGTGTATGGATTCAGACCGCTTTGTATAGGCAAATTGAAGAACAGCTATATAATTACTTCCGAAAGCTGTGTTATTGACAGTCTGGGAGGCGAGTTTGTCCGTGATGTTGAGCCGGGCGAGATGGTTGTTATTGACGAAAACGGGTTTCACAGCTATAAGACAAGATTAAGGGCTGACAAGACATCATTCTGTTTGTTTGAGTATGTTTACGTTGCTCGTCCGGACAGTGTTATAAACGGAGTCAGCGTTCACAGTGCTCGTTTTAAGGCAGGTGAGCTCCTGTACAATGAATATCCGATTGAGGCGGATATGGTATGCGGTGTTCCTGACTCGGGACTTGTTGCTGCCGAGGGTTATGCAAAAGCTTCCGGTATTCCTTACGGGATGGGCTTTGTAAAGAATAAATATATCGGCAGAACTGTCGGCACAGGCAAAAATAAGAAGCAGCGTTTGCTTCAGACAAGACTTACTGCATTAAATTCAAATGTAAGCGGCAAGCGTGTAATCGTAATTGATGATTCGATAGTCAGAGGTGAAACTTCAAAGCATATTGTAAGACTTTTAAAGGATGCAGGTGCAACTGAGGTTCATATGCTTATTTGTTCGCCTCCTTTCAGATTTCCCTGCTATTTTGGTATGGATTTGCACGATAAAGACAGCTTTGTCGCTAATAGAATGACATTAGAAGAGCTAAAAGAGCATATTGGTGCAGATACCTTAGGATATTTGAGTATTAACAGTCTGCATAAGATTGCAGAGGGCGCAAATATCGGACTTTGTGACGGATGTTTCAGCGGTGAATATAACGCTGAAATACCAAGAACAATATTTATTGATAAGTATGCAAAGAAAATAGAAAAATAAAAAAGATGGAGTGATTTTGATGAACAACAGCTTTTCAGAAAGCTACAAGGCAGCAGGTGTTGACGTTACAGCAGGCTATAAGTCGGTTGAACTTATGAAGAAACACGTTGCACGCACAAAAATTGACGGTGTGGTTTCCGGTATCGGCGGCTTTGGCGGACTGTTTGCACCTGACTTCAAGGGAATGGAGGAACCTATCCTTGTAAGCGGTACAGACGGCGTCGGCACAAAAATTAAGCTTGCCTTTATTCTTGATAAGCACGATACAATCGGTATTGACTCGGTAGCAATGTGCGTAAACGATGTTATCTGCTGCGGTGCAAAGCCGATTTTCTTCCTTGACTATATCGCTATCGGCAAAAACTATCCTGAAAAGGTTGCCGAAATTGTTTCAGGTATTGCTGAGGGCTGTGTTCAGTCGGGATGTGCTCTTATAGGCGGTGAAACTGCTGAGCATCCGGGTCTTATGCCTGTTGATGAGTATGATGTTGCAGGTTTTTGCGTAGGTATAGCCGACAAGCCGAAGATGATTGACGGCTCAAAGCTCAAAGCCGGTGATGTTCTTATCGGCCTTCGTTCATCAGGTGTTCATTCAAACGGTTTTTCACTCGTCAGAAAGATTTTTGACATTAATGAGAATAATATAAATGATACTTATCCTGAACTTGACAAGCCGCTTGGCGAAACACTTCTCACTCCTACCAAAATATATGTAAAGCCTGTGCTTGCTCTTATGGAAGAAGTAGAGGTTAAGGCTGTTTCTCACATTACAGGCGGCGGCTTCTATGAGAATATTCCAAGAATGCTTACCGACGGTCTTTCGGCAAAGATTAACAAGGACGCTGTTCCTGTTCTTCCGATTTTCAAGCTTATGCAGAGAGTCGGCAATATCTCCGAACACGATATGTTCAACACATTCAATATGGGTGTAGGTATGATGATTGCGGTTTCCAAGGAGGAAGCAGACAAGGCTGTTGATGTTCTCAAGGCTAACGGCGAGGATGCAGTAATACTCGGCGAAGTAATTGAAGGAACCGAAGGAGTAGTGTTTGCCTGATGAAAAATATAGTTGTTCTCGTTTCGGGCGGAGGAACAAATCTTCAGGCTCTTATTGATGCGCAGGGCAGAGGAGAGATTAAAAACGGCAGAATAGTTTGTGTTGTTTCCTCAAATCCCAATGCTTTTGCTCTTGAAAGAGCAAAAAATAATGATATAGATACAGAAGTAATCAGACGTAAAGACTATGTTGAATTTGATGAATATGACAGAGCACTGACGGAGCTTTTGCAGAGCAAAAATACCGATGTTGTCGTGCTTGCAGGATTTATGACAATTCTCGGTTCCAAAGTTATAAAAGCGTTTGAAAATCGTATAATAAATATTCATCCGTCGCTTATTCCGTCATTTTGCGGTGAGGGATATTACGGACTCAAAGTTCACGAAGAAGCCCTTAAAAAGGGTGTTAAGGTGACAGGTGCAACTGCTCATTTTGTAAATGAAGTTTGCGACGGTGGTCCTATCATTATTCAAAAAGCTGTAGAAGTGCAAAACGGTGATACACCTGAAATTTTGCAAAAGCGTGTTATGGAGCAGGCTGAATGGAAGATTCTGCCAAAGGCTGTTTCGCTATTTTGTGAAGATAAAATAATTGTAAAAGACAATAAAACTGAAATTCTTGATTAACGGAGGTAAATTATGAATCCAATTTCTCTTGAAAAGGATATTGCGTCCACTACATATCCGGGCAGAGGCATTGTAATCGGCAGAAGTGCAGACGGCGCAAAGGCTGTAATCGCTTACTTTATTATGGGCAGAAGCGAAAACAGCAGAAACCGTGTGTTTGTAGAAACCGAGGACGGCATAAAAACTCAGGCATTTGACCCTTCAAAGCTTGTTGACCCGTCGCTTATCATCTATTCACCTGTAAGAGTGCTCGGCAACAAGACAATCGTTACAAACGGCGACCAGACCGACACAATCTATGACCTTATGAATCAGCAGATGACCTTTGAACAGTCACTGCGTACAAGGGAATTTGAGCCTGACGGCCCTAATTATACACCAAGAATTTCCGGCATAGTTAAGTGCAGTGACGGCAATATGAACTATGCAATGTCTATACTAAAGAGTGCAGACGGCAATCCCGATTGCTGTGAGAGATATACTTTTTCTTATGATAAGCCTATTGCAGGTCTTGGCAGATTTATTCACACATATATGGGTGACGGCAATCCTTTGCCAAGCTTTGAGGGCGAGCCTACGCTTGTAGAGATTGGCAACGACAGTCTTGACGAATTTGCCGACAAAATTTGGAATGCACTTGATGCTGATAACAAGGTTTCGCTTTTTGTCCGCTATATTGACATTGCAACAGGCAAATCAGAATCAAAGATAATTAACAAAAATCAGTAATTTAACCGGAGGAATTACTATGAACGAATTAGAACTTAAATACGGTTGTAACCCCAATCAGAAGCCTTCTAAGATTTTTATGCAGGACAATAAGGATTTGCCTATTGAGGTTTTGAACGGCAAGCCGGGTTACATTAATTTTCTTGATGCCTTTAACTCATGGCAGCTTGTAAAAGAACTTAAGGCTGCTACCGGACTTCCTGCTGCTGCATCATTCAAGCATGTAAGCCCTGCGGGTGCGGCTGTTGCAACAGAACTTTCAGATACATTAAAGAAGATATATTTTGTTGATGATCTGGAGCTTTCGCCGATTGCGTCTGCTTATGCTGCTGCAAGAGGAGCTGACAGAATGTCATCCTATGGCGACTGGGTTGCTCTGTCAGATACTTGTGATGTTCAGACTGCAAAGCTTTTGCAGAGAGAAGTTTCCGACGGAATTATTGCTCCCGACTATACTCCCGAAGCACTCGAAGTTCTTAAGACAAAGAGAAAAGGAACATACAATGTAGTAAAGATTGACCCTGATTATGTTCCTGCTCCTGTTGAGCACAAGGATGTATTCGGTATCACCTTTGAGCAGGGCAGAAACGAGCTTAAAATTGACGAAGATATGCTTATGCAGAATATAGTTACTGATAACAAGGAGCTTACGGAGGATGCAAAGCGTGACCTTCTTATTGCTCTTATCACACTTAAATACACTCAGTCAAATTCTGTTTGCTATGCAAAAGACGGACAGGCTATCGGTGTTGGTGCAGGTCAGCAGTCAAGAATCCATTGCACTCGTCTTGCAGGAAATAAGGCTGATATATGGTTCTTAAGACAACATCCGAAGGTTATGAATCTTCCGTTTGTTGATAATATCAGAAGACCTGACAGAGATAACACTATTGATGTATATATTTCCGATGATTACGAGGATGTTCTTGCTGACGGAACTTGGGAACAGTTTTTCAAAACAAAGCCCGAACCTCTTACAAAGGAAGAGAAAAAAGCTTGGCTTGAGAAGTTTGAAGGTGTATCTTTGGGTTCTGACGCATTCTTCCCGTTTGGTGATAACATTGAGAGAGCAAAGCGTTCAGGCGTTCAGTTTGTTGCACAGCCGGGCGGTTCAATTCGTGATGACAATGTTATTGATACCTGCAACAAGTATAATATGACAATGTCCTTTACGGGCATCAGACTTTTCCATCACTGATTGAGGTGCTTATATGAAAATTTTGATGATTGGTTCGGGCGGTCGTGAACACGCACTTATTAAGAAATTGATTGAAAGCCCAAAGTGTGAAAAGCTATATTGTGCTCCGGGAAACGGCGGTATTTCAAGAGATGCCGAAATTGTGAATATCGGCGCTATGGATAAAGAGAATATGGTAAAATTTGCAAAGGACAATGCTATTGACCTTGTTTTTGTTGCACCAGATGACCCGCTTGCGGACGGTATGGTTGATGCTATGCAGAATGCCGGCATCCGTGCTTTTGGCCCTAATGCAAATGCTGCTATAATCGAAGCATCAAAAGTGTTCTCTAAAAATCTTATGAAGAAGTACAACATTCCTACAGCAAAATATGAGGTGTTTGATAATGCTGATAAAGCTGTTGAGTATGTTAAATCTGAGAATGTTGCTCCTGTTGTTGTCAAGGCTGACGGTCTGGCACTCGGAAAAGGTGTTATTATTGCTCAGACTGTTAATGATGCAGCCAAGGCAATCAAGGAGATTATGGAGGATAAGAAGTTCGGCGATTCAGGTAATAATATAGTTATCGAAGAATTTCTTACAGGTCCTGAGGTTTCAGTGCTTGCATTTACAGACGGCAAGGTTGTAAAGCCTATGGTAAGCTCAAAAGACCACAAGCGTGCATATGACAATGACGAGGGACTTAATACAGGCGGTATGGGAACAGTCAGCCCAAATCCGTACTACACCGATGAAATTGCAGACGAGTGTATGGAAACAATCTTTAAACCGACTATTGCTGCAATGAATGCAGAGGGAAGACCGTTCAAGGGATGTCTTTATTTTGGATTGATGCTCACTCCTAACGGACCAAAGGTTATTGAATATAATGCCCGTTTCGGCGACCCCGAAGCACAAGTTGTACTTCCAAGACTCAAAACTGACCTTGTTGACATCTGTGAAGCTGTAATCGACGAAAAGCTTGATGATCTTGACATTGAGTGGTATGACGGTGCGGCAGCCTGTGTTGTTATGGCAAGCGGCGGTTATCCTCTTTCGTACAAAAAGGGAATTGAAATGTTCGGCCTTGATGAAAATGGTGGTGTTGATGGTGCTGTTGTGTATCACGCAGGAACAAAGTACGAGAATGGTAAATTCTTTACAAACGGCGGCAGAGTTTTGGGTGTGACTGCAACCGCAGACACACTTGATGAGGCTCTGGATAAAGCCTATGCGGCTGTTGAAAAAATCAGCTTTGAAGGTGCACATTTCCGTCACGACATTGGCAGAACAAAATAAATGACATAAATTTAGAGCAGGCAAACCGCCTGCTCTTTTACTTTGTAAGAGATTATTCATAAACAGTCAGTGCATATGTGACTGCCTTTTGAATCAGTATGCTTTGATATATTTATAGTACAGCCTTTTAATTCCGCTTGTCATTTTATAAAGCTCTTTACGCTCGTGTTCAGCATAGGATTTTACAATTTTAACTGATTTTTCCGACATTATATGATTACTGTATTTAGCTTCGTTTACTAAATTTTGAACTTCAATCGGAATAAATCCCTCGGTGATGTTGTTTATTTGCATTGCATAACGATAAATGTAAATAATCCGTTTCTTGTTATCTCTGGTTTCAAACAACTTTTTACGATTTTTTCGTATTATCTTTGCTCTTAAAACTATTAATACAATAATAAATAATATTATAAGAATAACTTGGATAATCGGTGGAATTTTGAAACCCTTATTATTGTTATCAGAATTTTTTTCAGTATTATAAGGCACTGTATCTGATTTATTGGTTGTTGGCTGTTCAGTTGGAGTTAAGATTGAAGGCTCTGTCTGAACAGGAGAATTACTGCCTGCACTTGAATCGGTGCTGTCAGTATTTCCATTGCCGTTATCAAGATAGATAGGAGGAGTAGGATCAAGCATCATCCAGCCTTTGCTGTCGTCATAGTATTCAACCCAGGCATGAGAATTGCAGTTTGTAACATCTACAAATTCATCTTTTCTTGCGGGAACAAAATAACCTGTTGCATATCTTGCAGGAATGCCAAGTGCTCTGAGCATAGTTGTCGCAGCGGTTGCATAGTGAATACAGTAGCCTTTTGAACTGTTTTCAATGAACCATGGTGCAAAATCCTCGCCCTCAGGCAGAGCGTCGGGGACAAAGGAATATTCTCCTCGCCCTGATACGAATTTTTTTACAGCATTAGGAATTTCATTGGTGTTTAACTGTGAAATTCCGTTTTCATTGGCAATCTTCAAGAGCCTTTCTTTGGTTTTGTCAGGAAGCTTAGTATAAGTGTTGTAAACAAAATCTTCGTATTCTTTAAGCTTATCGCTCTCATTTTTTGCAAGACTGTCAGAATTGCTCTGGTAATATTCAATCATATATTCTTTAGTATTGTCAATGTTTTCAATACAGGTATCTCCGACAGCTGCGTATTCAGTGGTTTTAGAATAATAAGTTGTATAGATTAGTTCTTCACGATAAAGAGCTTTAATATACAATTCCTTTAAATCTGCTTCATCTGATATAGTAATATTAAAAGCATTAAAGTCGTTTGGATAACTTTTGATTTCATCCTTACTTAATATTTTCCATTGGTTATCTTCATAATCGGCATAGGATATTTTTTTCAGATAAATAACTTTGTCTTCCTCGCTCATTATGCTTAAAACAGGAGTTTTATTAAGACGGAACTCGCCCAGATGATTAAGATTTTGCGAATCCTGAATATTTGTTCTAAGATTTTGCAGTTGTGAAGCAAGCTGATTGCCGCCGTTGTCAATATTAAGTAACTCGTTGAATTTGCTTAATAATGTATCCTGCCAATCATAACGCTCAAATTCCTGCAAAGGGAAGATTGCGCATAATATTAAAATTGTAACTGCAAGTAAAACCGAGGTTGCAGACAGTATTATACTTCCGATATTTGCATTGTATTTTCTTATAAAGCCGGTAATATAGATAGCAAGCAAAATGCTTATGCTTAGAATTAACGGTGTAAGAGAGGGAAGAGTAGTGACCATTACAAAGCAGGGAACTAAAGTTACAAGAGAAAGAATATAAATAATAATTGATTTTTTTATTCTTATAAGTGATACAGAAAAAATTTCACAAAGTATGAAAAGAATAAAAATAAACAAAACAGTTGCATCAGAGGTTTGTGTCCCTGCTCCGCTTTTTGCGGCGATATTGATTGATGACGGCACAGACATATATTTTGAGTACACGCCCAGAACTCTGTTAGCCGCATAGTTTAATTGTGAGATTATAGTGTTGTAGCTTGCAAAGAATACTGCAATATACACTGCCTGAATTACTGCTAATGCACCGGTAAATTTTTTTCCAGACTTTATATAATATGAAATCAGCGATATTACCAAAGTGAATATTATTGCGCAAAAAATCAGAAGAAGTGAGTTTGTTTCAATATTAAATGCTGTTGAAAAGCACATTATAAGCGATACTGAAAGTATAACGGTAATTATAATATTTACAGCGAGAGAGGCGATGTTTTTCACAGGAGATTTACCTCCTCTCCATTTTCAAAAATATTAAAAACTATTGCATTGCTTCTGTCAATGGCTACTTGATTAAACGGTATTTTTTCGTAAAGAGCAAACAGATAATGCTTACTGTCATCCGAATTGCGGATTTTTGCAATGTTTATATTATTATCAAGAAAAGCATAGAAGTCCATGTGTTTTTCATTGCAAAGATTGCACATATACATTACTCTTGCAAGAATAGAGTCATTAGCATCCGGATTGTCTGTAAACTGCGGACTTATTACAAATTGCTTTGTAATCGGTTGGCTCGGTTCCTTTACAAACAAATCGTCGTATTTTGACGACAGCTTCCAATGTACACTTTTAAGGCTGTCGCCGTCCATATATTGTCTTAGCTCATAATAGTCCGAAAAACCGCCGCCGACCTTGGGCTTGAACCCGAGAATAGATATGTTTTCAAAATCGGGTATGTTAGACGGCTTTTTTGCTTTGGGCAAAACATTTGTTTTTAAAGTTTTTCTGAATCGGACAGGTATAAAAAATATACCCAGCAAATCATAAATTTTTAACGATTTTGCAGTGACAGTAATACTTCCGCAGTGCTTACCAAGCGAATTGTCGCAATATTCAAAGGTTTTATCCAGACTGCCGCTGAATTTAAGCCTGATTTTTTTGTGAATATTTGCAAATTTATTTTCGGCTTTTAATGTAATCTTTAAACCGGTGCAGGGGACAGAAGAATTATTTTTGTTTGTCAGGTATATTCTGAATTTTTCATTTATATTGATTTCTTTATCACTGTAAAGAATAAAACCGTTCAATGCAGTATATATCATCATAGGCAAGCTGATAAGCAATGATATAAACGGTATAAGAGCTACAATAAGCAGAAAAATCCAAGAAAACCATTTATAATAAAATATGCTGAATAAAAAGGAAGCGGATAATATTATCAAGTAAAGAATAATATTTTTTAACATATCATATCCTCGGTGTTTTAACTTCTGTTCTTATGTTAGTAAGAACATCATCCTCATTCAAACGCCTTGAAAGAGCCTCGTTGCTTAAAATAATGCGGTGGGCAATAGTGCTGACAAAAACATTTTGCACATCTCTTGGAATTACATAATCCCTGTCCTCGGCAAAAGCAAGGGCTTTTGCCATATTAGTAAGGGATAGTGTAGCTCTTGGACTTGCACCGCGTGCAATAAGAGGACTGTTTCTGGTCGCATGTATCATACTTACGATATATTGTGCAATTTCAGTTTTAAGGTAGACGTCTTGTATCTGGTTCTGCATATTTTCAAGCTGTTCCTTGGTTACAATCTGTTTAATGTCATTAATAGGATTTCTCCCGGAGCGATTAAGCAGCATTCTGCATTCTGAATTATTGTCAGGATAACCCATTGAAATACGCACCATAAAACGGTCGATTTGTGAATCAGGCAGAAGCTGAGTGCCTGATGCGCCGGTAGGATTCTGAGTTGCTATTACAGAAAACGGACTTTTCAGCTTATACGATTTGCCTTCAACTGTAACCTGTTTTTCCTCCATTGCTTCAAGCAGAGCCGACTGTGTTCGGCTTGAAGTTCTGTTAAGCTCATCGGCAAGAAAAAGATTGCAGAATATTGCACCTTTTGTAAAACGCAGGGTGTTGCTGCTCTTATCATATGTGGTAAATCCCGTAATATCTGACGGAAGCGTATCGGGAGTAAACTGAACTCTTTTATATTCAAGTCCCAGAGCTTTTGAAAATGCGACAGCCATTGTAGTTTTACCTACTCCGGGAATGTCCTCAATCAGAATATTACCGTTTGCGAGAATTGCAAGCAACGATGTAATTATTGCTCTGTCTTTGCCGTTTATGGCTTTTTTAATTTCTTTTATAATGTTTTGAAAATCACTCATATTAACCTCAGTAATTGCAATAAAGTATTAAAAGCCTATTATAATCCTATTATATTTTAAAATTATAAATAATTCAAGTGTTTTTAATCTGTATTTTTATAAATAAATTAAGAAGCAGCAGCTTCAATAAAACAGTATTATATAGAGAAAATTTTGAACTGATAAATATAAATAGAAAATCAGACGTTGGTCTGCACTGATAAAAGCGGTATGCTCTCTAAAATAATTCTATATAAGAAAATAATACAAAAAAAGACGGTGCAAAAGCACCGCCTGTTCGATTATTAAATTTCTTCAAGAGCTTCTTCAATAGCGATTGAAAGCTGGTCCGGACAGCTTGTGCCTCTGCCTCGGCAGTCAATGCCCTTAAGTCTTTTAACGGCTTCCTCAGCGTTCATTCCTTTTACAAGCTGGCAAATGCCAAAAGTGTTTCCTGCGCATCCGCCGATAATCTCGCAGTTTTTTATAATTCCGTTTTCATCAATTTCTATATTCATTTGACGAGAGCAAACGCCCGTTGGAAAGTATGTGTGCATAAAATTTTCTCCCTTCATAATCTGTGTTTATTCTAACATAAATAAATAAAAAAATCTACATAATTCTTATTTTTTATTTTCAATAATTAATTTGTATGCTATAATAATTCTTATAATTAGCTGGTAGGATGATTTTATGTCAATAAAAATAAATTTAGGAGCCTGGAGTTCTGTTTTTGCAGTTCCGTCAAAAATTGTTGACGAAGGACTGAAAATGTCCGACGGTGTAAAGCTTAAGGTCTTATTATATGTATTACGTAATGCTGACAAAAAACTTGATAATACGGATATTTCGGAAGGTACGGGCGTAAATGTTACTGATATTCCTGAGGCTTTGGACTATTGGGTGAGTTTAGGTATTTTGAGCAAATGTGAAGATATATATTCCTTCCCCGAAGATACATATAATAAAGAATATCAATATGATATAAATAATTCTGATACCGAAAAAATATCTGTTTCAGACAAAAATGAAGAAGCAGATAAAGAACTGATGCCGAATATAAAAGATGAAAAGAATGACAGCAAGTCAGACAAAAAACAGCATTTTGCAGTTACCCGTCCTCAGAAACCCGACTATGTGTTTACATCACAAAGGCTCGCCGTTGATGAGGAGCTTGCTTTGCTTGTAAATGAAGCTCAGTCAGCATTTGGAAAAACGCTTTCCAACAGTGATATTGCAACGCTTTTAATGTTAAAGGATACCTGCGGACTTCCTCTTGATGTTATTCTGATGCTTATTCAGTATTGTATAAGCATCGGCAAGGGGAATATGAGAACGGTTGAGAAAATCGGAATCGGGTGGGCTGACGACGGTATTTATACGCTGGAAGCTGCCGACAATAAAATTCGTCAGATAAAGCAAACCGGCAAAAATTTTGCAGTTGTTTCATCTGCATTCGGACTTTCAAACATAGGCTCACCGACTAAAAAACAGCTTGAATACGGTGATAAGTGGGTAGGAGAATGGAAATTTTCTCCTGAAATGCTCAGAGAAGCATATGAACGCTGTGTTGATACAAAAGGCATTATGAATTTAAAATATATAGACGGAATTTTAAAGCGCTGGCACGCAAACGGAATTTGCAACACAAATGACCTTATAACTTTTGATAAATTGTCGTCAAAGCAGAGCGATAAGAAAAAGTCAAGCTCTTCTATTGACTATTCAAAGCTGAATAAATTAAGTATTCCTGATGTGTAATGAAAGGAATTTGTTATGGGATTTAACAGTTATACATATCAAAAAGCAAATGAAATTCTTGCTGACAGACGTCTTAATGCAGAAAAAACTGCAGACCAAAGACGTGAGATTATATTTTCCCGTGTGCCGCGTCTGAAAGATTTAGATAAGGAAATATCCTCGGCAAACATACAGATAGCAAGGATTGTTGTCAGAGGAGGCGATGTTGTTGCTGAAATGACAAAGCTGAAAGACAGAAATATTGCTTTGCAGAAGGAATTTGCTGAGCTGCTGACAGCAAACGGTTACTCGGAAAATGTATTGGAACCGAGATACTGCTGTAAAATATGCTCTGACAGGGGACAGTATGAGGAAAACGGCAGGAGTGTGATGTGCTCCTGTATGAAAAATCTGCTTGTTTCGGTTGCTTGTGAAGAACTCAACAAAACTGCGCCGCTTTCTCTTTCGACCTTTGAAACCTTTAATCTTGACTATTACAGCCACGATAAGGATGAGAACACCGGAGTTTCGCCTTACTTTGTTATGAGCAGAGTTTATGACTTTTGCATCAAATATGCAAAAGAGTTTGGCGAGCATTCTTGCAGCATCCTGATGAAGGGTAATACCGGGCTTGGAAAAACGCATCTTTCTCTTGCAATAGCAAATGAAGTGCTTAAAAAGGGTTATGGAGTAATTTATGTTTCAGCACCTGTGCTTTTGCAAAGGCTTGAAAAAAATTATTTTTCAGGTGATAAGTCAGATGATATTGAACAGCTTGTAACTGAATGTGATTTGCTTATTATTGATGACTTGGGAACGGAGTTTAAAACGCAGTTTTCTTCATCACAGCTTTATAATATTTGCAATTCTCGGATTCTTAAGAATAAGCCTATTATTATTAGTACTAATCTTTCGCCCGAGAAAATGAAGGACGACTATTCCGAAAGATTTGTTTCCCGCATTTTCGGAGGAGCGCAGACGCTCGACTTTTTGGGCGAGGATATAAGAATATTAAAAAAATAATATGAATATCGGCTTTTATTAAAGGTAAAAATATCATTTAGAAGACGGAATAAAAATTTTTAAAAAATTTTTAAAAACTGCTTGACAAATCTTTCTAAATGCTTTATAATCTCTATTGTTGCGAAACAAGAGGCAACAATATTTAGCGGAATGGTGTAACGGTAGCACGACAGACTCTGACTCTGTTTGTTGGGGTTCGAATCCCTATTCCGCTGCCAATAATAGCCCCGAAAGCTCGGGGCTGTTTTATTACGAGGTGTAGCGCAGTTTGGTAGCGCACATCGTTCGGGACGATGGGGTCGCAAGTTCGAGTCTTGTCACCTCGACCACATTTTTATTAGACGCAGGGAGGTAAGTGCTTTGAAAAAGATTATTGCTTTTGCTGTTGCTATGGTGATGTGTCTTTCTCTTTTTGCAGGCTGTGGCTCAAAAGATGTAAATTTGAGTGAAGTTATGACAAAGCTCAATTCCGATTACAGCCTTTCGCTTACCGCACTTTCTTCAGTTGATGAGCTGAACACATACTACAGTATAAACACTGAAGATGTTAAGCAGTTTTCTGCTGAAATTGATTCAACAAATGATGCTCCGAAAGAGATTATTTTGATTGAAGCTGTTGATGCAGACGCCGCTTCAAGAGTTGAAGATGCTCTTACTTCCCGACTCAATTCTATTATGGCAACATATAATTCATACTCTCCCGATCAGGTTGATATGGTTAAAGCCTGCAAGGTAACAAAGGACGGCAATTTTGTCACGCTTATTGTTGCTGACAAGGCACCTGATATGCTTGATGTATATTACGAGTATGTAAAATAACTAAATCCATAATCTTAATGGGCGGACTTTGTTCGCCCGTTTCTTTTGTATTAAAGGCAGGACTACAATGAATCAAAGCGAAATTCAAAAAAACTTTTCACATATGAATACTATGCAGCAGCAGGCTGTGTTTACTACAGAGGGACCGCTTCTTATTCTTGCAGGCGCCGGTTCGGGTAAAACAACCGTGCTTGTAAACAGAATAGCTTATATACTTCAGTGCTCACTCTGTAAGCCGTGGCAGATTCTGGCAATTACCTTTACAAATAAAGCGGCAGGTGAGCTCAAGGAAAGAATTTGCAATGCCGTGCCAGAGGGCGGCGGTGACATATGGGCGGCTACTTTTCATTCTACCTGTGCACGAATTTTGCGCAGATATGGTAACATAATCGGTTATTCAAGCCACTTTACCGTGTACGGTACTGATGATCAGAAAAAACTTGTTAAAGATATTCTGAAACAGCTTAATATTGATGAAAAATATTTGCCTGTAAAAAGTATTCTTTCTGAAATTTCCAAAGCCAAGGATGAAATGAAAACTCCCGAACAAATGCGTAAGGAAGCTGAATTTGACAGCAGGAAAAAGGATATTTCAAAAGTGTATGAATTGTATCAGGCAAGGCTTAAAACTGCTGACGCAATGGATTTTGACGATATGCTTTGTAATACAGTAAAACTGTTTGAAACAGCTCCCGATGTACTTGAAGTCTATCAGAATCAGTTTAAGTACATTATGGTTGATGAATATCAGGATACAAATAAGGTTCAATACAAATTCGTAAGTATGCTTGCAGAAAAGCATAACAATATTTGTGTTGTCGGCGATGATGACCAAAGTATTTATAAATTCAGAGGAGCTACAATCGAAAATATTCTTTCGTTTGAAAACACTTTTAAAGGTGCAAAAATTATTCGTCTTGAGCAGAATTACAGAAGTACACAGAATATACTGAATGCTGCAAATGAAGTAATATCAAATAATACAATGCGTAAGGGAAAAACTCTGTGGACGGAAAATTCTGTTGGCGACAAAATTGAAGTTCACACAAGCGATACGGAGCGTGAAGAGGCGGCATTTATTGCAAGTCAGATTCTTGACGGAGTCGAAAAAGGCAGAAAATATTCCGATTTTGCCGTGCTGTACAGAATGAATGCACAGTCTAACGCAGTTGAGCAGGCTCTTTCACGCAGCGGTGTTCCTCACAGGATTATAGGCGGTCATCGATTTTATGACAGAGAAGAAATCCGTGATATGGTAGCTTATTTGCAGGTTATCAACAATCCTCACGATGATGTACGACTGAGTAGAATTATAAATGTTCCAAAGCGTGCAATCGGTGCAACAACTGTTCAGCATGCAGCAGATATAGCTGCAGGACTTGGTGAGAGTATTTACACTGTAATCAGTGAGGCGGACAGTTATCCTCAGCTTTCCCGTGCAGCATCAAAATTAAAGAGCTTTGTTAATCTTATTGATGGCTTTATTGATGCAGAGCAGAGTGGAGATTATTCCCTTGCAGAATTATATAACCTTGTGCTTGAACACACAGAGTATAAAGAATATCTGAAGAGGGAAAAGGAAAATGCAGATGTAAGAATTGAAAACATCGAGGAGCTTCTGTCAAATATTATCAAATTTGAAGAAGATTACGGCGATGATGCAACGCTTTCAGCTTTTCTTGAAGAAATATCTCTCCAGACAGATATTGATAATTATGATGCAGATGCGGATACCTGTGTTATGATGACTCTGCATAGTGCCAAAGGACTGGAATTTCCTGTGGTGTTTATCACAGGTATGGAAGACGGAATTTTTCCGTCTGTTGCGACTATGATGAATCCGGACGAGCTTAACGAGGAACGAAGGCTTGCCTATGTAGGAATAACAAGAGCAAAAGAAAAATTATATCTTACAAAGACTAACTCCAGAATGCTATTCGGTTCTACTACATACAATAAGACTTCACGCTTTGTGAATGAAATTCCTGAAAACCTGATTGAGTTTACAGGCGGAGGCAGAATGTTTGGCAATTCTCAGGTGTACGATAAAAGCAGTGCAGTAAACGGCTCAAATCGCACGCAAGTCGGAGGTACAAGACAGGGCGCAGGCTCTTATTCCTCAAACGTATTTAAAGGTTATACTAAGCCTGCTGTAAGCAGTGGAGCAACTTATAACGTGGGAGATTCTGTTCTTCATAAGGTGTTTGGCAAGGGTATGATTATGAAAACCCAGAAAATGGGCAATGATGTTATGCTGGAAATTGCATTTGATAAGGCAGGAACAAAGACTCTTATGGCTAATTTCTGTAAGATGGAGAAGATATAGAGGGTGATTTTTTGAAGTATCTGTTCAAAAAGTTTATATGTGCATTGCTCTGTACATCAATCTTTGCTTGTTCGGCTTGTTCCTTGAATTCGCAAAGCGATTCAATTTCAGAGACGGAGCCGTCAGCAACACAAAGTATTGTTGATGAAACTACCCAGGCTGTTAAGCTTTCTACTGATGATCAGCCTGCTACCTACAATCTTTCAAAGCTAAAGGAAAATACTGATAAAGTAACACAGCAGTTTGATGATTTTATTACGAATAAGAAGTATAAAGGCGTCGTATATAACAAGATTGGCGGTGATTTTGAATATATAAGTCAAAAGGGGCTGTCTGTAGTTGAAGATCACAAGTCAAACTCTGTAAACACTCAGTATTATGTTGGTTCGCTGACAAAGCAATTTACTGCGGTTGCAATTATGAAGCTTGTGGAGGAAAACAAGCTTTCACTTGATGACAAAATTGACAAATATTTTGAAAATTATGAGTACGGGGAAAAGATTACAGTAAAAAATCTTTTGACTATGACTTCGGGCATCCCAAGCTATACCTGTTATTACGGAAGTATTGACAATAATTATTATAATTTTGACCAAATCGGTTTTTCACTTGAAGAAGATAACGAAGAGCACAATAAAAAGGCAATACTTGATTGGATATTGAAGCAGGAATTAAGATTTGAGCCTGACAGCAGATTTGCTTTTTCTGACAGTAATTATTTTTTGCTCGGAAAAATTATTGAAAAGGTTTCTGAAAAGTCATACGAAGAATATATCACAGAAAATATTTTTGAACCCCTTGGTATGAAATCATCAGTCTTTGATAATGCAGAAAATCTTGCAATAGGTTATGACGGATCTGATAATTATAAATGGCTGTATTATGATGGTGTGGGATACTCTTCAAGCGGTTTAATTACGAGCGTTTCAGATTTTTTGAAGTGGATATATGCTTTTGATGAATATAAAATAATTTCAAAGGAATCTGTTGATGAGATGTGCACACCGTATCTTGAAAACTACGGTTATGGATTTTTTGTATATCAGGACAGAATTGTTCAGACGGCAGGTTTTGACAAATACAGTGCAATGCTTGAATTTACCCGCAGTGAAAGTGAAATTTTTGTTTCTGTTTCAAACTATAATTATAATGATCCTGTACATCTTTTTGCAATGTTCCGGGTGTTTTTAAAGCCTTACTACGGATAATAAATTAAATACTATATTATCACAAATTATAGAAACCTCCATAAAATGTATTGTTACAGTGCCGAATTATCTGCCTGTCAATACTTTTACGGAGGTTATTCTTATGCCAGATGTTTCTTTTGATGCCGAGCAGGTGCAAAGTCAGAATGCCAACCAGAACGACTCTGACTGCGATGCAGTTTGCATTGATGCTGCAAGAATCTATGACAGCTGCGGAGCAAAAGATTGTTTAAGAGATTTGCCGGTTATGTTTAAATGTGAGGATCAGGACATTGTCGAAAATGCTTGTTCATGCAAGGTGTGCAAGGTAAGTGTCATTACATCAACAGTTAACGTGGATCCCGTTGCATTTCACCGAGGATTTTATTCGGTTGATATGGTATTTTATTTTGCAGTTACTTGTGAAGTCTACAGCACGGCTGCATCTTTGCCGACTACAATTACGGGTCTTGCAACATATGCAAAAAGAGTTGTGCTTTACGGCAGTGACGGCTGCGTCAAGACATTCAGCAGTGAAGAAAACGGTATGAATTGTTCGTGTCCCGAAGATGAGTGTGGCTGCTGCCATCGTGAGAACGTTCCAAAGGCAACAGTTCAGATTTCCGACCCGATGGCATTATCTGCAAAGATAAAGTGCCAGATGTCGCACGGATGCCAGAATATGTGCAACAATCATTGCAATACTGTTCCTGCCTGCGTAGCTGCTTTTTTTGGTGAACCTCTTGTTCATCCGAGAAATAACTTTATTGCTGTTACTATTGGTATTTTTACAATTACACAGCTCATTCGCAATGTGCAGTTGCTCATTCCTTCTTATGATTACTGTATTCCTCGCAAAGAATGCACTTCAAAAACTGATGATCCCTGCGAGGCTTTCAGCAAGATTGAGTTCCCGACAGATTGCTTCTTCCCGCCTAACTCGGATTGTGATTCCTGTAATCACAAACCGCATTACAAGCACTGTGATTGTGATTGTGACTGCGAATAAGAGTAATAAAAACGGAGTCTTTATGGCTCCGTTTTTGTACTTTTACGTAATATCGTTTTAACCAAAAATTAAATCTTGTTAAAATAATATTTTATATTGGAGATTGAAAGTTTTTTTATTTTATATTATAATACATATTGTAACTTTGATTTAAGTTCGTAAAAATAATTATAGGCAGGGAATAAAAATGGAATTAAATGATGCAATTAAAACCCGCAGAAGCGTGCGTGCATACAAAGCAAATACGACTGTAGACAGAGAAACTGTAATTGATATTATTGCAACTGCACAACACGCTCCGTCGTGGAAAAATTCACAGACAGGCAGATATTATGTTGTAACAGATGCAGAAAAGCTTGCAGAAATAAAAGAAAAATGCTTGCCCGAATTTAATCAGAAGAACTGCAAATATGCGCCTGTTCTCATTGTAACTGCATTTGAAAAAGGACACTCTGGATTTGATAACGAAAAAAATCCTGTTAATGAGCTGGGTGACCAGTGGGGAGCATATGATCTTGGACTTCAGAATCAGCTTTTAATTCTTGCTGCAAGAGAGTACGGACTTGATACTCTTGTTATGGGCATTCGCAATGAAAAGGCTTTGAGAGAGCAGCTTAATATTCCCAGTACACAGCAGGTGGTATCTGTTATAGCACTTGGCTATCGTGACATTGAGCCGGCAATGCCGAAAAGGAAAGAACTTGATGAAATAGTTAAGTTTTTTTAATTTATCTCATAAAAAGGAGCTGTACCAATTATTTTGATACAGCCCTTTTTTGATTAGTAATTATTGATTTGTGTTTAGCTTGCAGTTTTAATTTGCAATCTCAACTTGTCAGAAATCATAGCAATGAATTCACTGTTTGTCGGCTTGCCTCTGTCATTGTGAATTGTGTAGCCAAAATATGAATTCAGCACATCAATATCACCTCTGTCCCAGGCAACCTCAATAGCGTGTCTTATCGCCCTCTCTACTCTTGAAGAAGTAGTTTCATATTTTTTGGCAACAGAAGGATAAAGCTGTTTCGTAACGGCATTTATAATTTCAGGCTTTTCAACAGACATAATAATTGAATCTCTTAGATAGTGATAACCCTTGATGTGTGCAGGAACGCCGATTTCATGCAAAATTTCCGTAACCTTAAGTTCAATTCCGAATGCATCAAAATAAGCAACTTTTTTATCGCTGTTGTTTCTTACCATACTTATGATGTCCTCACAAAGATTACTCATATTGTATGGCTTCAAAACAAAGTAGGAAGCACCTGCATACATAATTTCTCTTTCAAGTACAGGACTGTGAAAAGATGATGATACAATAAATACAGGTGACTTGGTATTTTGCCTTTTGATGTTTCGCATAACTCCGATTGCGTCCAGATTTGTCATGAATGAGTCCATTAGCACGACGTCAGGCTCTTCTTTAGCAATTTTTTCGCAAAGTTCATTACCGTCATTTTTGCAGAAGAATACAGATATATTAAAATCCTGTAAGATTTTCATATTTTCCTGTGAAAAGTCTTCTGCATTGTCAGTGATGATGAGTTTTAGCTTGTTTTCCATTTGTAGTTCCCCCAATGATTTTTTTCTGTGATATTATATTACCATAAAATGGTAAAAATGGCAATACTTTCCAAACAAAAAATTTAAAAGAATTTTAAAATAAAATTTCCTTAGGGAGAAGGTTACAAAATTTCAATAAAAAATACACTATCCGATAAATTCTGACACCATATTTTGAATGGCAATTCCAAAGCCTTCCTGGGGTTTATTTAAAAATACATGTGTTACGGCACCCACAAGCTTTCCGTTCTGAATTATAGGACTGCCGCTCATTCCCTGAACTATACCTCCGCATTCTTCAAGCAGTCTGTCATCAGTAATCCTGATAATAAAGTTTTCATTTGAATCTTTATTTTTATTGCATATTCTGGTAATTTCGATTTCAAATTCTTCCACATCATTACCTTTTATCGTTGTAAGAATACTTGCTTTGCCCGCCTTGATTTCATTGGTCTGGGCAATTTCAATTTGTTTCTGTTTATAAGAATAATTTTCTTCTGGTGTGCCAAAAATACCAATAGGGGTATTCTTTGTCAGATTACCCAATGTTTCATCTTTAAAATATCCGTTAAGGCTTCCTGCTTTCCCCGAGATGCTTTTGCTTACTCCACTGATACTCGCACTCAATACTGTTGCGTGTTCAAGCGGCATAAGATATGATGTGTCATTATCGCAGATTCCGTGACCAAGAGCGGCAAAGTAATTGTTTTTTGCATCATAATAGGTTATCGTTCCTATGCCTGCACAACTGTCACGAATCCATGCGCCTATCAGATACATTCCGGCTGTATTCTTCACCGGCTTAATCTTTTTTTCTATTATATTATTATTTCTTTTTATTTTCAGACTTACTTCTTCACCGTTGCAGTTTGAAAAAACACCGCTGAGTTCTTCATTTGTTTTAATACTTTTTCCGTTTGCCTCAGTTATAATATCATTAATTTTAAGATCGCTATCTTTTGCAGGACAAACATATTTTATACCGTCGTAATAATTTTCAAGATTGATGATTATTACGCCGTCAGAATAAAATTTTACTCCGAATGATTGTCCGCCAAGATATACCTTTTGAGGCTGTTCTTTAGCATTTACATAAAATACCGCAAGGTTAAACAGAATAATTCCTGACAAGGCAACTGATAATAATTTTGTAAATTTTTTCAGAAAATCACCTTCTTTCCGTTGCCTTTATTATCATTTGCATTTATAATACTAATAAAATGGAATTTGAAATATTAAAAAAATAGTTGGAAGGCGTATGCTTAAATGTTTAGATAATTAATAAATGATTTCAAGAATTTTTCATTTTAAATATATTTTTCTTTGAGGAGTCAAAAATGACAAATGATAATATAAAAATATCCGGTTTATCTTCTTTTGAAGTTGAAAAAAGAAAAAAAGAGGGAAAGGTAAATATTTCATCAAATCTGAAAACGAAATCCGTGAAGAGGATTTTTTACGATAATATTGTAACTTTGTTTAATCTTATAAATGTAGTTTTATTTATCGCACTTTTGCTTGTCGGCTCATACAAGAACATACTTTTTATGGGGGTAGTTCTTACAAATATAGCAATCGGTGTTTTTCAGGAAATTCGATCAAAACGCAGTGTTGACAAGCTTTCAATATTGTCCGAACGTAAAATTACAGTATTGCGTGACGGTAAAGAATGTGAAATATCAAGAGAAGATATTGTGCTTGATGATGTCATAGTGTTATCAAGGGGAAGTCAGGTGCCTGCCGACTGTATTTTGGTCAGAGGTGAGTGCAAAGCGAACGAAAGCCTGCTGACAGGTGAATCTGACTTAATACAGAAAAAAGTTAATGATGAAATGCTCTCGGGAAGTTTTGTTTCATCGGGAAAATGCTTTGCAAAGGTCACAAAGGTGGGCGCAGACTGTTATGCTGCAAAGATTAATAATGAAGCAAAGTACATAAAGAAAGTTAATTCTAAGATTTTAAAATCATTTAACTTTATTATTAAACTTTGCACATTTGTTATGTTCCCAATCGGTGTGTTTTTCTTTATAAATCAGTTTGGTATAGAGAATGGCAATATTCAGCAAGCAGTAATCAGCACGGTAGCAGCTTTAATCGGTATGATTCCAAAGGGAATGATTTTGCTTACAAGTTCTGTGCTTGCAGTTTCCATTATAAGGCTTTCAAAAAGCAAGGTGCTTGTACAGGAAATGTACTGCATAGAAACGCTTGCCCGTGTTGATGTGCTCTGTCTTGATAAAACAGGTACGCTGACGGCTGATTCAATGAATGTTACCGATGTAATAAGCTTTGGCTCGTCCGAAGATGAAATCAAAATCGCCTTATCCTCTGTTGTAAATGCATCAGAAGAGATTAACGCAACTCTTGATGCCATAGAATCTTACACTAAGAATGTTAATCCAATAAAAGCAACATCCTTTTCGCAGTTCAGTTCCGAAACAAAATGGTCCGGAGGAAGCTTTGAAAACGGCAAAACATACATTTTTGGTGCGGCTGAATTTGTTTTTAAAAACAAGGAAAAATATAAAAATGTTTTTGATAAGATAGATGAAATCAGTCAGACAGTAAGAATCCTGACTTTGTCTGTCAGCAACGGCAAAATTAGTAATTCGGAATTGCCTGATGATTTACAGCCTATGGCTTTAATACTTATCAAGGATAAGCTCAGGGATAATGTAAATGAAACGATTGATTACTTTAAGAAGCAGGGAGTAAGATTAAAGGTAATTTCCGGCGACAGCGTGAAAACTGTTCAGAATATTGCAAAGGAAGTCGGTATAGAAGGAGCTGAAAATGCAGTGGATATGTCGACAGTTACTTCTGACGAACAGCTTAAAGAAGCAGCAGAAAGCTGTAATGTGTTCGGACGGGTTACTCCTGCGCAGAAAAAGAGTCTTGTTCTGGCTTTGAAGGAAAAAGGTCATTCTGTTGCTATGACTGGTGACGGTGTGAATGATGTTCTGGCACTTAAAGAAGCAGATTGTTCTGTTGCTATGGCATCGGGTAGCGATGCTGCAAGGAATGTGTCGCAGCTTATTCTTGTAAATAACGATTTTGCCTCAATGCCGAGCGTTGTTGCTGAGGGAAGAAGAACTATCAATAATATTGAACAGAGCTCGGCACTTTATCTTGTAAAAACAATTTATTCTGTGCTTCTATCAATTTTATTTATATTTTTTAACTCCCAGTATCCATTTGAGCCGATTCAGCTCACGCTCATTGGTGCTTTTACAGTTGCAATTCCTTCATTTGTACTTGCTTTGCAGCCTAATGACAACAGGATTAAAGGTAATTTTACTGCAAAGATTTTTGCCCATGCCATTCCGTCTGCTGTATGTGTTATACTGAATATAATTTTGATTATTAGTATTGGCAGTTTTTTTGGAGTTTCAAATCCCGACGAGCTTTCTACTCTCTGTGTTTATCTTACTGCTTTATCGTGCTTTTTGCTTGTAGTGCGCCTTTCTTTGCCAATCAATCTTTTAAGAGGAGTAATGCTTGCAGTAAGTATTAGCGGAGTTGTGCTGGGCAGTCTGTTTTTCAGCAGCTTGTTTTCGGTTGTACCGCTTTCTGCTCAGGGATTAATTATGCTTGCTGTTCTTGCAGTTGTTACATTAATATTGTTTAATGTTATGTATAATATAAACAGACAAATAATTAAAAAATTTGATAAATAACATAAGAGAGATTAATAATGAAGTTTATTATTCCGAAAGATGTAAAATATGTTTTGAATATTTTGTCCAGCAATGGCTTTGAGGCATTCGTAGTCGGCGGATGCGTGCGTGACGCTTTGCTTGATATTACGCCTCACGATTGGGATATTTGCACTGATGCAAGACCTGATGAAATTAAGAATGCTTTCAAGGATTTTTATACATTTGATTCAGGTATTAAGCACGGAACGATTTCTGTCATTTTTAATAAAGAGGTCTATGAAATTACGACATACCGCATTGATGGCAGCTATGCCGATAATCGTCATCCCGAAAAAGTGACATTTACCAACAGCATTATAATGGACTTGTCACGCCGTGATTTTACAATTAATGCGATAGCTTATAATGAGTATGTCGGACTTGTTGACCCGTTTGACGGACAAGCAGATATTATAAATAGAAAAATCCGTTGTGTAAATAATCCGGACAAGCGTTTTAGTGAGGACGCTCTCAGAATTATCAGAGCCATGCGATTTGCCTCAACCTACGGCTTTGATATAGAGAAAGAAACCTCCGAAGCAATTATCAGAAACAGGAAACTGTTGAATAATATTGCTGCCGAGAGAATAAATATTGAATTTACAAAGCTGATTTGCGGTATAGATGCAGAAAATATTCTTAATAAATTCAGAGATGTTGTTGCGGTATTTATTCCTGAGCTTTCGGTAGAATTTGATTATAATCAGAAAAGCGGGCATCATAATCTTGATTTATGGCATCATACAACACGATCGGTCAATTTGATTGAGCCTGATTCAGTTTTGCGTATAGCAATGCTTTTGCATGATATTGGAAAACCGCAGTGCAAAACAACCGATGAAAAAGGCGAGAGCCACTTTATTGGTCATCCAACTGTCAGTGCTGAGATGAGCAGAGTTATACTCAGACGACTGAAATACTCCTCCAATTTCATTGATGAGTGTGTATGCCTTATCAGAAATCACGATGTCAGATATTCAGGTTCGCCAAGGCAGTTAAAACGCCTGCTTGAAAAAATAGGTGAGAGCAGAACAGAAAAGCTTTTTAAAATTTTTAGAGCCGATATTATGGCTCAGTCTGACTATGAAAAGCAAAACAAGCTTTCGCTTGTTGATTTGGCTGAAAAAGATTTTCATAATATTATTGAAAATGAACAGTGCTTCAGCCTTAAACAGCTTGCAGTGAACGGAAGTGATGTGATAGCCGTAGGAATTAAGAACGGAAGATTAATAGGAGATACACTCAGGAAGCTTCTTGATATGGTAATTAATGACGAAATAGAAAATGACCGTACACTGCTCTTAGAAAAAGCAAAAGAGATAGCAGGCAATAATTATAATCAGACGCAATCTGACGTAAAATAAATTTTATAATGTAAATAATGCTTGATTTTTCTATTAATTTCTGATATAATGTTTTGCGGTAGTTGGAGAGATGTCCGAGCTGGCCGAAGGAGCATGATTGGAAATCATGTGTACGGGTTTCCCCGTACCAGGGGTTCGAATCCCCTTCTCTCCGCCACAAAGTGCTGATTTAATTGGCACTTTTTCTTTTTTGTGTTGCATTTTCAAAATTAGTACGACAAATCGGGATTTGTGGAGGAGAGCACATTATGAAAGTAACAATAGAAGAGCTGGAAGCTTATTTACTTGACCATTACAGTAACGGTGGAATCGACCAAAGTTTATTTATGAAACTCGTAGAAGAAATTGGGGAGGTAGCCGAAGTCTTGAATAAAAAAGCAGGTAGAAAAACATCTGGCAATGAAGATTTGCGGGCACAACTAGGTAATGAACTAGCAGATGTGATACATTACACTGTTGCTATTGCTGCATTGAATGGTCTTGATATGAACGAAGTCATAATAGAAAAGGATAAAACAGCTTCCATTAAATACAATCATAAAACGAATTTGGAACAGTTCATCGCTGAAATGAGAAATAAAGAATTGGATAACTAAATTCCGGTTTGATGATGTCCCTATAGATAGCTTTCTACCGTTTCGGGGTTGCAAAATAAGCCGAGGTGGGCATCATCCCCGGCTTTCTATAAAAACTATAGTTATTTGCCATAAAGTGCTGATTTATTCGGTACTTTTTCTTTTTTGTGTTGCAGCAAACATTTCAGAAACAGAAGTGCGTTTATATACGTTGTTTTCTGCCCGGATAAATGCAGTACACTGACTGTCTTGGAATTTTTGAATAATATTTTGAATATTTTACTAATTTGAAAACTTCTTACCTTGTTTTTTTAATCAGGATATAGTATAATAATCTAATATATAATAGTATAGCTGTATCATATTTTTTGGAGGATAATATGCTTTCCGTAATTTTAAATGCTATAATTAATCATACACCGGTTAATTTTACAGTAATACTTGCTCAGATTCTTGCGGTATTGCTGATTATCTTTTTAATACTGCCTTTCCATGAATGGGCGCACGCATTTGCGGCGTCGTGCCTTGGCGATAAGGGGATAAAGTATAGAGGCAGACTTTCACTGAATCCTGTAAACCACATTGACCCAATCGGTGCTCTTTGTATGCTACTTTTTGGCTTTGGATGGGCTAAGCCTGTTCCTATTGATCCACGCAATTTTAAAAATCAAAAGGTCGGTATGGCTATAAGTGCTTTTGCAGGACCTCTTGCAAACATTGTAGCAGCATTGGCTGGATTGCTTGTATTCAATGCCTTACAATGCTTCGCGCTCGGTTTTATGCTTGGCACGGCAGGAGGTTTTGTAAGAATTTTTCTTTCTTATTATATTTCCTGTAATATCGGTATTGCGGTGTTTAACCTTATTCCTATTCCGCCGCTTGACGGTTCAAAAATTTTGTTTGTATTTTTGCCTGACAGAACTGTTGAGTTCTGTTACAGGTATCAGGGTGTTTTTTTCTTCGTGCTTTTTGCAAGTCTGTATATGGGATTCTTTGACGGTATTCTCGGATGGGCTACAAGCGGTTTGCTCAATGGTTTATCGTGGCTTGCCTCACTTCCGTTTATGGCATTTATGTAGGCGGAGGGAATAATGGAACAACAGTTAGAGTACAAGCTGTCATTCTTTGAAGGTCCGCTTGATTTGTTGCTTACGCTTATTTCAAAAAATAAGATTGATATTTACGATATTCAAATATCAGAGCTTCTTGAGCAGTATATGGAGCAAATCAACAGAATGCAAGAAAATCAGATGGATATTGCTTCCGAATTCCTTACAATGGCGTCAAGGCTTGTATATATCAAGTCTGTAATGCTGCTGCCAAAATATGAGGAAGAGGCAGAGGAACTCAAGAAAGAACTTTCGGGACAGCTTATCGAATATGCAGTCTGCCGTGAAATGGCTGAAAAGCTCGGTAATATCTATGATTTTGATACATTTTACAGAGATGCTTCTCCTGTTGAATTTGACCTTACATATAACAGAATTCATCCGAGCGATGACATTGCAAAGGCATATGTAAGTGCTGTCGGCAGAGGAAAACGTAAACTTCCGCCGTCTCAGGATGCTTTTTCGGGAATAGTTACTCATAAAATTGTTTCTGTAAACAGCAAAATTATCCACCTTATGAGAAGATTGTGGCACGGCAAAAGACTTGAATATCACGAAATTTTTGAGGTTTGCGATGGCAAAAGCGACCTCGTAGCAACATTTCTTGCTACCCTTGAGCTTGTAAAGGGCAAACGCATAAGAATTGAGGGCAGCGGTGAGAATGCCGTTGTTACTATGATTGAAAATAAAGATAAGGAGGCTCAGTGATGAGCGAACTCAATATAAAGGCTGCAATCGAAGCAATTTTGTTTGCAAGCGGTTCATCTGTTGAGCTTTCAAGAATTGCAAATGCACTTGAAATATCCGAAAAACAGGCAGAAGAGCAAATTTCTGCGCTGATTAATGATTATAACGCATCACAAAGGGGAATAACCATATTAAAGCTTAAAAATGCTTATCAGATGGTATCTGTCAAGGAATATGCACCGCAAATCCGCAAAATTATGGATTTAAGGCGTAACTCACCGCTTTCGCAGGCGGCTCTTGAGGTGCTTGCTGTTGTTGCATATAATCAGCCGGTTACAAAGGCTTTTGTTGAGCAGGTAAGAGGTGTTGATTGCAGCGGTGTAATCGGCAGTCTGACGCTTAAGGGACTTGTTGAGGAAAAAGGCAGACTCGAACTTCCGGGCAGACCTTTACTTTACGGTACAACAGAAAATTTTCTACGATGCTTTAATATTTCAAGTCTTGAAGAACTTCCTGCTCTGCCTGAAAATGATGATGAAGGCAAGGCTGATGGCGAAAATGACGTAGAAATCACTGATGAAAATGATTCATCAAACGAAGAAATTTTAGAAAATAATTTGCAAGAACAGCAGTAAATATTGGGGGATTGCCCTTTGCTCTGGTTATATATATTACTTGGGGTTTTGCTGTTTATTTTGCTTATTCTTTTAATTCCAATCGGAATTAAGTTGAAATATCAAAATGAACCTGAACTTTCTCTGTATATCGGTTTTGTAAAATTAAGGTTAATTCCTGAAAAAACAAAGAAACCTAAAAAAGAAAAAACCAAAAAGAAAAAAGAGGATAAAACAAACGAACCCGAAAAAAAGAAGAATATTATTCAGAAAAAAGGGTTATCATGGTTTGTCAACATAATTAAAAAAACTGCTGAGCTTGCTTGCGGTGTATTAAAAGACTTTTTTAAGCACATACTAATTAAGAAACTTATGCTCAGTATAACAGTAGCTGCTGATGATGCAGCTAAAACAGCCGTAAACTACGGTTATTACTGCTCGGCTGTATATCCTGCCGTGGGGTTAATTGTAGGTGCTGTGAAGTGCAAAAAATACGGTGTAGATATAAAACCTAATTTTGATGAAAACGCAAAATCAGATTATTTTATTGAACTTGAAGCAAAAATTCGTATATTATGGATACTTGCCGTACTGATTTGTCACGGCAAAGAAATTCTTGACGTAATAAATGAATTCAGATAAATTAAAAGGAGAATTGCTATGGAGCATCCTATTGGAAGTTTAATGGATACAACAATGAACAAAATCAAAGAAATGATTGACGTCAATACTATCGTCGGTGAGCCGATTACAGCACCGGACGGCACATTAATCATTCCTGTTTCAAAGGTCAGCTACGGCTTTGCGTCAGGCGGCTCGGATTTGCCTACAAAAAAGGAAAATAAGGACTGCTTCGGAGGTGGTTCGGGTGCAGGCGTCACAATTCAGCCTGTCGCATTTCTTGCGGTATATAAGGGCAATGTTCAGCTTATTCCTGTCGAAAAATTTGACGGTGCTGCTGACCGCATTGTAAGTATGATTCCCGATATGCTTGAAAAGGTAAAGGGAGTTTTCAAAAAAGATAAGAAGAAAGATGTAGTTCCCGACGATTTTTCCGAAATCACTCAGGATGATATTGATATATAATTGTTCTGAATAAGAATTATAACGTGGTTATACAATAAATATTACCTGCATAAAATATGACAGGGTGATATTATGAAAAAGCTGCTATCGTTAATTCTGGGCGTTATAATATTTGTGACAGCTGTACCTGTTGTTTCATCTGCTGAAATTTCAGATGTTCCTAATGTTTCTGCCGAAAGCTATGTGCTTTATTGTGTTGACAACGGCGAAATTATATCTTCAAAGAATGAGCATAACAAGATGAAGCCTGCAAGCACGACAAAGCTTATGACAACATTGATTGCCCTTGAGGAAGCTGCCGCTTCCGATAAACAGGTGAAATTTACAAAGGAAATGATAGCCGAGGGCAGTTCAATGTACCTTGAAGTCGGCAATATTGTAACTTTGAGGGATTTGGCAGCAGGAATGATGATGGCGTCGGGAAATGATGCGGCAAATGCTGCTGCTTTTACTGTTGCAGGAAGCAGTGAGAAATTTGCTGACCGAATGAACGAGAGGGCAAGTCAGATCGGGATGAAAGACACTCACTTTGTTACTCCGAGCGGACTTGATGATGACAATCATTATTCCACGGCATATGATATGGCACTGCTTATGAGTTATGCACTTGAGAACGATGATTTTGCAAAGCTCACGTCACAAAAGAGCGCAACTGTTAATTTTATAAATCCTGCTGATAAAAAGACTACCTATGCAAATCATAACAAGCTTTTGTCGCTCTATGATTATTGCATAGGGGGAAAAACAGGCTATACAATGGCGGCAGGCAGATGTCTTGTGTCAGCAGCACAAAAAGACGGCTTAACTCTTGTATGCGTTACTTTGAATGACCGTAATGATTGGAATGACCATATAAGTCTTTATGATTACGGCTTTGCAAATTATACCTGTTTTGAAAGCAAGGATACTGAGTACATAATTGATGTTCCCTGCACAGGAGGTACAACTGACACCACAACTGTTGTCGGCGAAAAAAATATGAAAATTGTTCTTCCTGCTTCTGACAAAGAAAAAATTGTTCGCAAAGTCTATTGCGACAGCTTTTTGTATGCACCGATAAAAGAAAATCAACCGGTTGGAGTGATTGAATATACGCTTGACAACGAGATTCTGGCGAGCAATAATTTAATTGCAATGAAGGAAATTAATTCTACTAAAGAAAATAAGAGTATTTTTACAAGGATAAAGGAATTGTTTACATATGGCTAAGAATGAACCGATAAGACTTCAAAAATTTCTGTCAATGTGTGGTGTAGCTTCACGCAGAAAGGCAGAGGAAATGATATTAAACGGCAGTGTGCGTGTTAACGGTAAGCCTGCTGTTTTAGGAGATAAGGTAACACCCGCTGATAAGGTTTATGTTAAGGGCAAGAGGGTTGTTATGCAAAAGGCAAACAACCGTTATATTATGCTTAACAAACCTCGTGGATTTATTACGACTATGAGTGACGAAAGAGGCAGAAAGTGTGTTGCCGAGCTTGTCGCTGATGTCGGCGAACGAGTATATCCGATTGGCAGACTTGACAAAGACTCAGAGGGCTTGCTGATCTTTACAAATGACGGCGATTTTGCAAATAAAATTATGCACCCAAGAAACAGCGTGTACAAAATTTACCGTGTTACTGTCCGTCCGTCAATTAATGAGGAACAGCTTGTAAAGCTTGAAACAGGCGTTACGCTTGATGACGGCACAAAAACTGCCCCCGCACAGGTTAAGGTTATTACCGAGCAGCAGGGCAGAGTGGTGCTTGAAATGATATTGCACGAAGGTAAAAACAGGGAAATCCGAAGGATGTGCGAGGCTGTCGGACTTGAGGTTGCCAAGCTCAAACGCACTCAGATCGGCGGAGTAAAAATGGGAATGCTGAAGCTCGGAGATTGGCGTGACCTGACAGAAAAAGAGATAAAAAATCTGCTTGCAAATCCGTTGGATAAGAGTAAAATTTAATTTGTAATAATAAGGTATGCTTTTAATTAAAACAGGGTATGCAGTTCATCAAACTGCATACCCTGTTTTTTTACTGTAATTTATCGGAATAAATTATAATTCTTTATAGCAGAAGTAAATTGTATATTCGTTGCCGCTTTCTTTTTCTGAATAGCAATTTATTCTATAATTCTTAATATCAAATTCTTCACTCTTGTCTGATTTTTTCATTTCATCCTCAAATTGCTTGCATAAATCATCAACAAGTTTGTTAATTGATGTCTTTTCATTTTTCAGCTTTGAATAAGGAACCTCAATAACTGATGCTTCATTATCATCCTTTTTAAGTGAAGATGTATAAATTGCACCGTTGCCGTTGTTATAAAAATCAATATTTATACCGGAAGTAATTTTAGCCTGATAATAATCCGTGCACAGCTCGTTGTATTTAACCTCTGTATCGTCGGTTATATTTTTACTCTGCTCCGTTGTTTGACTGCCGATAATAATTATATTACAGCTGACTTTCTTACTGCCTGATTTAACAATAAGCACTGTATTGCCGGCTTTTTTGCCTGTAATTGTAATTTCTGAACCTGAACAGCTTATTGTAGCATTACTATTGCTTGTTTCAGCAGTGTATGCGCTGGTTCCGGTTTTATCAATATTAATTGAAACAGTAATTGTTTTGCTCTGTCCAACCTTAATATTAAGTGATGAAGAGCTTAGCGTTATTGCATCTGATGATTTGCTTGAACCGCTGTTATCGCCGTTATTATTGTTTGGCGACAAGCTGCTTTGTGAAATTGCTGTCGGATATGTTGTATCCTCTGCAATTTGCTTTGTATCAGGATTAACCGGATTGCTTGACTGCTTCGATTTTTTATTTTTCGAGTCATCAGTTGCAGGCTGGGTTTGAGCAGGCATATCATCTGTTGCATAATATATTTCATCCTTTGATGATACATAGGGAAGTGTGCTGCTCTGTTCGCCACGACAGCCTGTCATCGATAAACCGACTGTTGCAACAATTAAGACTGAAATAAATGCAAGTAGTATTTTTTTCATTATAAGACACCTTTCAATAATAAAGATATTTTTTACTTTATATAAAATGCTTGGTAATATTCGGGCACAGAAGTTTTAATAATATCTATCTGTCTGCACGAATATATGCAACCCAACGGTTGCTTTTATATGATATTTTATCATATAAATCATTATAATTCAATGATTTAGCAATAATAAATTATTGGATAAATTTTGATAATATTATAATTTCTACTTGACATAGTGTGTGAAATACAGTATAATATAAAACACAATAAGGTGTGTGGTGATAGTATTGGATAATAACGAGATAGTATCGGGTTTGATTCTTGAGCTGAGAAGAGGTACCTTGATAATGTCGGTATTAAGTCAGCTTAAGGAGCCGATGTACGGATACAGCCTTGTTAAAAAATTGCAGGACAGCGGTATTCCGATTGAGGCAAATACGCTTTATCCTTTAATGAGAAGACTTGAATCTCAGGGCTTGCTTATAAGTGAATGGGATACAGGTGAGTCAAAGCCGAGAAAATATTATAGAATTACTGAAAACGGAATTGATGTCTATGAAAAAATCAAAAAACACTGGTTTGATTTTTCAGACAGCATTAACAATTTATTGGGAGGGTGAGTATTATGAAAGACAGTTTAATAGAAAGATATCTTTATGCGGTCACAAAAAGGCTGCCTGCTAAGATTCAGAACGATGTATCTAATGAAATTGAAGCTCTGATTGATGATATGCTTTCGGAACGCTGCGGTGATGTAACGCCAAACGAAAAGGATATCAAGATAGTGTTAACCGAGCTTGGAAGTCCAAGAGAACTTGCCGAAAAGTATGACACAAGCGATAAGAAATGTCTTATTGGAGCACCTTATTATATTACATATAAGTATGTTCTTAAAATTGTACTTATATGTGTTGGCATAGGTATGATTATTTCATCTGTAATTTCCGCTTTTGTTGACGGCTTTGAGAGCTTTGATAGCGCAGGAATTATGCTGCAAAGCGTGAATTTTTGGATTAATATGATTACAGATATGTTTATTACTCTGTCAAGCGGACTGATTTTCGGTTTTGCTTTTGTTACATTGCTGTTTGCATTTTTCTATCATAAAGATATAAAAATTGACAGCGAAAAATTAGATGACCTTCCTTCCGTACCAAAGAATAAGATTTCAAAAGCCGATTGTATAGTTGGAATTGCCGTTTCCGTTGCATTTGCAGTTGTATTTCTGGTTGCTCCTCAGATTTTTTGCGTTATACTTCACGGCGAAGTATTTATTCCGATTTTTAATGTACCTCAGATACAGGCTCAATGGTATTTCATTGTAATTTTTGCATTATTGGGAATTGTCAGAGAGACTATAAAACTTATTGAAAGACAATACAGCAAAAGGGTAATGATTACTACTGTTGTTACTGATATTTGTTCTGCTGTCGTTGCCGCACTTTGGTTGTTTAGTGATAAAATAATCAATATGAACCTTGCATTAGAAGTAACTGATATTTTTGATGAAAATTTCTTAATAGCAATATTCAGCAACTTTAATTACTTCTTTTTATTCTGCATTCTGTTGGCTTTAACGATAGATGTTATAGAAACAGTTGTTAAAACTTTTAAAAATAATAATTAAAATCAAAAAATCCCCTGAACATAGCTGTTCGGGGGATTTGTCTTATGTTGTTTTTTAGTTTTAATCAGCCTGAATTTTTACAAACTGCTCTTGCATATAAGAATAAACCTCGTCAGAAACATTTGTAAACACATAGCATTTGTCGAGGTACTCATCCTCAGGGAAAATAAATGTGTTGTTCTTTGCATCTTCATCAAGGTACTCATCATATGCAGCCTTATTAGGTGTTGCATAGTACAGATACTCAAAGTTTGCTGCTGCAATTTCGGGCTTGTGCATAAAGTTTATGAACTTTTCCGCATTTTCCTTATTTTTACTGCAAGAGGGGATACACATAGCATCATAAAATAGATTTGCACCGCTTTCAATTCTTGCATAATCAAGATCTTCGTTATTGTCCATCATTGTAACAATATCGCCTGCATAATAAGGAGCAATGGCTGACTGACTGTTTTCCATTTCGGTGAACACTTGATCCATTACATACTTTTTAAGAAGCGGTTTTTGCTCTGCAAGTTTTTCAGATGCTTTGTCAACATCCTCCTTGGTACAGTTAGACGGGTTAATACCGCACAGCTGCATTGCTATTGCATATGCGTCACGGCTGTTGTTAAACATAAGCATCTGACCTTCTAATTCTTTATTCCAAAGAGCTTCCCATGATGTTGGCTTTTCGGTAACTTTTGTCTTATCATAAACAAGACCTGTAATGCCCCAACTGTAACAAACAGTATATTTGCTCTCAGGGTCACATTCTAATTTTTTGAAACGCTCCATAAGGTTGTCGTAGTTCGGAATATTGTCAAAATTGAGCTCAAGCAGCATATCCTCTTCAATAAGCTTGCTTATCATATACTCTGACGGAATAATTACATCATAGCTTACATTACTGTTTTTTAGCATATTGTAAAGCTCTTCGTTTGTTTCGTAGGTAGTGTAATTAACCTTGATGTTTGTTTCCTTTTCAAACTCGTCGATAACATTGGGCAGGTCGTCTTCACCAAGCGAAATATATTCGCCCCAGTTGTAAACATTTACTTCTCCGTCATAGCTGTTTCCGCAGCCTGCAAAGCATACTGCACCGGAACAAGCAAGAATTGCAGTAAGGATAGCACTTATAATTTTTTTCATTTCTCAATCCCCTTATTTTAATAAAGATTTTAGTAATAATATATAAATCAGGTTCTTTTTGCTTCCTGCTTTTCCTCGTGACGGTCACGAAGATTTATGAACACCATAATAACCACAATGGCAAGGAACAGCAGTGCAGAAAGAGCATTGATTTTCGGTGAAATTCGTCTGTGCGTCATTGAGTAAATTTCAATCGACAGATTCTGGAATTTTGAACCTCTTGTAAAATATGTTATTATAAAGTCATCAAGCGAATATGTAAAGCTTATCAGTGCTCCCGAAATGATGCCGGGCATAAGCTCGTGAATTATAACCTTATAGAATGCCTGCCATTGGTTGCACCCAAGGTCAAGCGCAGCGTCATAAATACTTCTGTCCATTCGTGTTATCCTTGGCATAACATTAAGCACAACAAAGGGAACGCAAAAGCATATGTGGGCAATAAGTACGGTTACAAATCCCATTTCAAAATTAAATATAACGCCGAGAGTAGTAAATAAAAGCATCAGCGAAACACCCATTACAATGTCGGGACTGATTATCGGAATATTTGAAATATTCTGAATAATCAGTCTCTTTTTGCCCTTGAAGTTGCTTATGCCTATTGCAGCGGCAGTGCCGAGAATAGTGGCAAAAATTGAAGCTAAAAAGGCTATGATAAGAGTGTTGCCAAGCGAATTTATTATGTTGCTGTCCCTGAAAAGTTCCGAATACCATTTTAAGGTAAAACCTTTCCAGACAGTTGTTTTTCCGTCGTTGAACGAATAGAAAATCAATACGGCTATTGGCGCATACAGAAACAGCATAATGAGAGCCATATAGATTTTTGAAATAATTCCTGTCTTATTTTTCATTATGCAATCGCCTCCTCATCACCAAAGAAGTTCATCAGAATGAGGAACACGAAAATAAATATCATCAGAATAAGTGAAATTGCCGAGCCCGTATTCTGGTCAGTCCAGAAGATTTTATCAATAATGTCACCAATCATAATGTCATCTGTTCCGCCAAGATATTGTGCTACAAGAAAAGTGCTGGCACTCGGCACAAACACCATTGTAATTCCGGAAATAATTCCAGGTACGCTCAGGGGAGCAATAACTTTGCGGAATACATTGAAGCTGTTAGAGCCGAGATCCTGAGCCGCCTCAATCAGACCGTTGTCAATTTTACTCATTACAGTATAAATCGGAAGTACCATAAAAGGCAGATACTCATAAACCATACCAAGCGTAACGGCAAAGGTGTTGCCGATGTATGTGCCGTGAATGCCGAGTATGGACAGTGCCATATCAATAGGACCGTTGTCCTGTAACAGTGTTACCCAGGCATAAATTCTCAGCAGAAAGTTCATCCACATAGGAATCATAAATAACATTATGACAGTGTTCTGCGTTGACTCTTTCATCCGTGTAATCATATACGCAAGCGGGTATGCAAGCAAAAGGCACACAGCAGTTGAAAGCAGTGCTATCCACAGCGATTTCATAAATACATCTGTGTAGAAAAACGCTTTTGAAAAATTTTCAAGTGTAAAATTGCCCTGTTTGTCGGTGAAGGCTGTAAAACCTATCATCACAATCGGGATAAGAGTGAATACAAGCATCCAGATTATGTAGGGAACAGAGGGTTTACGTGATTTCATAATTACCCTCCTTAACCGTTTATTACTTCAAAGGATGCCTTTGAAAAATCAAATTTAAGAGGCACATAGGTTGCCACCTGTTCATCTGTGTCACTGAGCATAAGCCACTTTCTTTCGTCAGATTCGAGTATGATTTCATTATGCTCACCCTTGTATACAACAGATTCGATGTATACATCCTTAAGGTCACCTATGCCGTCGCCTGCAAGCGAGAGTGCGGACGGCGGAAGCGTAATTCTAAGTTTTGTGCCCTCTTCAAAGCTCTGTCCGTTTACTGTGATTGTTTCGCCCTCAAGCTCAAATTCAAAGTAATTTTCGTCTTTATTTGAATATTTTACTTCTGCTTCTAATTCGTTATTATAGAAAGGCAAAAGCTTATTCATAATCTGAATATTGAAAGGAATTACCTTCATTCCTATTTTACTGCCGATTTCAGCGGATTTTGTGGAATGAATAAGAATTTCACATTTACCGCACATAACGCTCATTTCGTAATGAACGCCCTTGAAGGTAGATTTCTCAACCGTACCTACAAGCTGTCCGTTCTCGGGAGAAGTAATCTCAATGTCTTCGGGTCTTATTACAACGTCAACAGGTGTGTTTTTGCCAAAGCCCTTGTCAACACATTCAAGCTCCTTGCCAAGAATATTTATCCTACAGTCGTCAACCATTGTGCCGTTAAGGATATTTGCTTCTCCGATAAAGTCCGCTACAAAGGCGTTTACAGGTTCGTTATATATATCCTCGGGTGTACCAATTTGTTCAATTACACCGTTATTCATAACTACAACACGGTCGCTCATTGTAAGTGCTTCTTCCTGATCGTGGGTTACATAAATAAAGGTTTTCTGCGTCTTCTGCTGGATTTCCTTAAGCTCAAGCTGCATACTTTTTCTCAGCTTCAAGTCAAGTGCGCCTAAGGGTTCGTCCAAAAGAATTACATCCGGATCGCATACCAGTGCCCGTGCAATGGCAACACGCTGCTGCTGACCGCCTGAAAGCTTTGATACAGAACGCTTTTCATAGCCTTTAAGGTCTACGGTTTTAAGCATCTGTGTGACCTTTCTTTTGATTTCGGATTTTGGAACTTTTTTGAGCTTTAAGCCGAAAGCCACATTATCAAACACATTAAGATGCGGAAAAAGCGAATATTTCTGAAATACAGTATTAACATTTCTTTTATTTGGAGGTGTGCCGTTAATGCGTTTGCCATCAAAGAAGACATCACCGCTGTCAGGCTCAATAAAACCACCTATAATACGAAGTGTTGTAGTTTTTCCGCATCCACTCGGACCAAGAATAGTAACGAATTCCTTTTCGTTAATATCAAGGTTAATATGGTTAAGAATTACCTCACCGTCATAACTCATAAAAATATCCTTTAATGATATGATTGTCTTCTTTGCTGTCTGTTTCATCTATGCACCCCTGTCCTTTACTAATAAAAAATAAAACTAAATATACAAAAGGGACGGACGGTGTTGCGTCACTGCAAAAGAAAAATAATGCAGGCGAACACAGTCCGCCCCTACAAATACATATCTTTGTAAAGACATACCATGGTGTAAAGCTATTAATGATAGCGTAAACACTACCACTTTACAATATTGAATTATATTCTATTATTACGGAAATGTCAATCTAAATAATAAAAAAAGAAAATACTTTTTAATAGCGTTAAATTGTATTAATGCAAAACTATTAGTAAAAAAATAATATAATGTAATACAGGGGAATATGATGGTGCATTAAGATAACCTGCTTAACGTATAAAATGCACAAAAATTCGGAGGTTAATTTGTAATAAAAATCATATACTTTTTTTATGCAATTTGTTATAATAATAGTGAAATTATATGAAAGGGCGTTTTTGAAAATGAAAAAGTTCAAAAAGATTGTAAGTCTTGCTATTGCGGCAACAATGATGACATCTTCACTTGCTTTTGCTGTTTCAGCTAATGCTGCCGAGACATCTGCAGAGGCTGTAGCTGCTGATGCTTCATTGCAAAAGAATGTTCAGGACGGCGTTATTTTGCATGCATTTAACTGGTCTTACAACTCAATTAAAAACAATCTTCCTGCTATTGCAGCAGCAGGATATTCTACAGTTCAGACCTCTCCTGTTCAGCAGCCAAAGGACTTTGTTAC
>DKZL01000061.1:54067-54351 GCA_002493635.1 Ruminococcaceae bacterium UBA7075
TGTAAAGAGGCTGAAAAGTATGGTATCAAGATTATTTGCGATATCGTTTCAAATCATATGGGTAACGAAGTTGAAAGTGACCCTAACTCTTTGAGCTCACAGGTAGAAAAATATCAGCCGGAGATTTTTAATAATAAAACCGATTATTTCCGCAATAACAACTTGAGTGCAGATGACAGTTCTGTTCAGAAGACTGTTCAGGGTCATGTATCTGCTTGTCCTGATCTTAAAACAGATACAAAGACTGTTCAGAATGCAGTTGTTTCACTTCTCAAGGAGTGCAT
>DKZL01000061.1:54673-89574 GCA_002493635.1 Ruminococcaceae bacterium UBA7075
ACAATCACAAGTGAAGCAGGTAAATATTACAAGGATAAGACAGGCGACGATCTGTACATCTACGGTGAAATTCTTAATCAGTGCGGTTCAGGCAGATCATTCGGTTCTTATACAAAGTATATTAATATTACCGATAACGGCACAGGTGATTCTGCACTTTCAAATGTTGTAAAGGGTAATGCAAGCTCTGCTGCTACACCAAGCTACAAGTCAGGACAGGACGCATCAAAGCTTGTTCTTTGGGCAGAGTCACACGATACATTTGAGGGCTCATCAGGCAACACATCTAAGGTTTCTGATGAAAACATTGTAAAGACATGGGCAATTGTTGCTTCAAGAGAAGATGCAACTGCACTCTATTTCTCACGTCCGGGCAATGCTCTTATGGGTCAGGCAGGTACTGATGCTACTTACAAGAGCACAGCAGTTTCTGAGATTAACAAATTCCACAACCTTTCTGTAGGTAAGTCTGAAAAGCTCGGTTCTGTTGACGGCGTTGCTTATGTAGCAAGAGGCACAGACGGTATCGTTCTTTCAAACTGCAGCGGTAATGAAAAGAATGTGTCAATCAGCGGCACAGGTATTGCTGACGGCACATATACAGATACTATCACAGGTAACAAGTTTACTGTATCAGGCGGTGTTCTTACAGGTTCAATCGGTTCAACAGGCGTTGCTGTTGTTTATGACGGTGAAACAACTCCGAGAAATATCGTTTCAGAAGAAAGCGGTAGCTTTGCAGCTGACACAATGACTGTTACACTTGGTCTTGACAATGCAACATCAGGCACATACAGCCTTGACGGCTCAACTCCTGTTAAGTTTACAGACACAATTACAATCCGCATTGGTTCTGATTATAAGGTAGGCGAAACAATTAACCTTACTCTTACTGCAACCGACGGCAAGAATACTAACTCAACAACATATCATTACGAAAAGAAGGCTTCTAACTCTTCAGGCGTTTATTTGTTCTTCAGTACACAGTACAGACAGTGGAAAGAACCTATTAATGTTTATATCTATGACGAGGACACTGATTCAGGCGTAGCATATAAGAACGCTCAGTGGCCGGGTGCTCAGATGCAGTATGATGAGGCTTCCGGATACTATTACTATGAAGTTCCTTCTACAGGTGTTTATGCTGACACAGAAGCAGGTGTTGATTTTGACCTTGCACATTCATCAAATACATGTGTAATCTTTAACTCAGGTACAAGGCAGTATCCGTCAGACGGCAGCAGAACAAAGCTTTTGCTGAACGGTAAGTCAAAACTCTTTGGTGCTACAAGCAACAAATCGTTTACTGATACTGACCTTGTTCCTAAAAAGGAGGTAGTTGATGCTACTGAGGCTACAAGGGAACAGCAGATTACCGATGGTATTTACGGTGATGCCGATAAAAACGGTGCTGTTACGGTTGATGACGCAACATTAGTTCAAAAGTATCTTGCTAATCTTGCACCTATGTCAGAAGGTGATATTTTGATTTGTGACGTTTCAGGTGACGGCAAATTGGGTGTTGATGATGCTACATTAATTCAGAAATATGTTGCTGAAATGGACGATTGCGGTTACACAGGACAAAAAATTAATAAATAATAATTTAAAGTGCAATTATTAATTGAATGACAAAATCCCCTTTTGATTTTTCAAGAGGGGATTTTTAATATCAGATTATAGTCACTTGAAATAATTATACATATGTTGTATGATTATAAAAGCAAATTGAATGGAATGATAATATGAACTTAATGCAAATTTACCATGAACTTTCAAAAAACAAAGCGGATGAATATTATATTGAACTTGCAGAAAAAGAAGTTCTTATGATACCGGTTTTAATTGAAATTGTGCAGAGCGGCAATTATTCTGAGAGAAAGAAAGCTGCTTGTATTCTTGAAAAAATAAGTAAAAATCTGCCTTATTATACTGCTGTTTTAGTTAATTATATAATTAACGCTATCTCAACTAACAATGATTTCAGTTCATGGTGTTTGTGGAAAAGCATTGAAAATATATTTGATTTGATTGATGTAAATGTAGTTGAAGATAGATTTATTAAGGCATTAAATTCAGATGTTTTGGGAGAGTATTCTATTGCCTGTGAATGTGTCGAAAAATATGTTTTAAATTTCCCTGAGAGCAGAAATAAAATTATAGATATTTTGAAAAATGTAAAAAAACGAGATTTTGTTATTGACGGTAAGGTATCTGAAATTTGCAGAGAAATAGCTGCTCAAAAAGCTGAATTATTGCTCAATAAATTGAATTTATCAACAATGGAGTAATAAATATGGCTGTTGCAGTTATTTGTGAGTTTAACCCGTTTCATAATGGGCATAAATATATATTAAATAGAACAAAAGATCTTACTGATGAACCTATAATAGCAATAATGAGCGGCAGCTTTACCCAGCGTGGTGAAGTGGCAGTCACAGACAAATTTACAAGAGCGAAAATCGCACTTCAAAATGGTGCCGATCTTGTAATTGAATTGCCAGCTTTTGGTGCTATAGCTTGTGCTGAGAGGTTTGCTAAAACAGGTGTCAGCATTGCAAAAGCATTTGAATGCGTTAATTACCTTGCTTTTGGTTGTGAAAACGATAATATTTCTGACCTTTATAAGTTGGTTGAGGCAAAAAATAATAAAAAGGTTAATGAGCTTGTCAGAAAGAAAATGGGTGAGGGAGATTATTACCCACGTGCTTTCCAAAACGCTGTCAGTCAAGTTTATGATGCTCAGACAGCGAGCGTATTAAAGGGATCCAATAATATTTTAGGTGTTGAGTATATTTCATCATTACGGAACACGGATATTAAGCCTTTGCCGATAAAAAGAATTGCCGTTGAACACGACAGTAAAATTACAAATATGGAATATGCTTCGGCTTCTTATATTCGCAGTATAGTCAGAAACTGTAAAAATGCTGATCAGTTTATGCCCTGTTCTGAATTTGATATAACACATCCTTCAAATCTTGAAAGCGCAGTGCTGTACAAGCTGAGAAGTATGTCAGCTGATGATATAAGAATACTACCTGAAGTCGGCGAGGGACTTGAAAACAGGTTTATTGATGCAGTTAAACAGAATGTTACGGTAGAAGGAATTATTGATGCCGTTAAGACAAAAAGATATACAAGGGCGAGAATACAAAGGATTATTGCAGCTGCATTGTTAGGAGTAAGTGATGAATTTCAGAAAAATGATCCTATGTATGCCCGTGTTCTGGGATTTACTGCTTTAGGAGCAACACTACTTAAAACTTGCAGATTACCTGTTGTTACATCTGTTGCAAAGGCGATGGATTCCTTTGTAGGAACTGCCAAAAAGAGCCTTGCCATTGACATATTTGCAACGGATATTGCCGCACTTGCATTTGATAAATGCAAAAAAACAGGAACAGATTATACTGTTCCCATTGTCAAAATTTAGCTGCTAATTTCCGTCTGTAAATAACTTATTCATATGTGTTGTTGCTCGTATTAGCGTATTAATAATTTCATCGGAATTATTATCAAATTTTGTATTTTCCTCAAATGCGTAATATCCGCCGAAAATTATATAATCCAGCAGAATATTAAATTTACTGTTATTTTTGAGTTGTGGGTTAATTTCAAATATAAAATCCTTGAGCATTAATGAAATTTTATAAACAAGATTAGGGTGTTGTTCGCCCGAAAATACTATATCAATAAGCTCTTGTTTACTTTTCATTGCATAAAACAGTTCACTTGTGAATTCAGCTACATCAAAAAACATACTGTGTTTGTGAGTGATGCTGTCAATTATTTGTTTTACTACGTCGCTTTCAATCTGGTCTGAAAGCTGAAAAATATCTTCGTAATGCGCATAAAATGTAGATTTATTAATATTTGCTTTTTCGCAGAGCTCCTTTACGGTGATTTTTCGGAGCTCTTTTTTTGTTCTTAATTCTATAAAGGCATTTTTAATGTTTTCTTTACTCTTTATTATTCTTTTATCCATTATATATTCCTGAAAATAAAAGTTTTCCAACGAAAGTTGGAAATAGTTGCTTGAATTTTAATAAAAATTATAATAATATTATATCAGTAAATAAATTTAATGTCAAAAATAATTCTTCTGAATAATTAAGAATATTATAAATTTTCAAATTATACTAAAATTTATAAAAAATGCAATAATATTTACATATTATTGTTAAATATACCTTGCATATTTGTTTAAAATATATTATAATAATCTTGGAATAAAACCATTTTGAAAAGAGGTTTATTATGGCTTATACATTAAATGATGAAAGATACCCGCTTGACAGGTTTTTGGCAGGTGATTCTGTAAGAGCATATGAGTTTTTGGGTTCTCATTTTACCAATTGGGATAACAGATACGGTGTTGTGTTCAGGGTATGGGCGCCGAATGCTCTTTCCGTTTCGGTTGTAGGTGATTTTAACGACTGGAATCGGGATGCCAATTATATGTACCGCATTTCTGACTCAGGTGTGTGGGAAGTATTTATTGAGGGTGTACAGGAGTATGCCTGCTATAAGTATTGCGTTGAAACTCCGTGGCAGGAAAGACGTCTGAAAACCGATCCTTATGCTTTTTATTGTGAGCTTCGCCCTGACAATGCTTCCCGTGTTTATAATATTGACGGATACGAGTGGCATGATGATTCTTGGTATCAGTATAAAAAGGAGCATCCTCACAAGACGCAACCTATAAATGTTTATGAGATGAATGCAGGTTCCTGGCGTAAGTCAGAGGACGGAAAAATGCTTAGCTATAGAGAACTTGCTGATGAGCTTATTCCTTATGTTAAGCAAATGGGATATACTCACATTGAGTTTATGCCGCTTACGGAGTTCCCTTTTGACGGCAGCTGGGGTTATCAGGTAACTGGTTACTATGCTGCAACTTCTCGTTATGGCGAGCCTAAGGATTTGATGTATTTTATTGATAAATGTCATGAAAACGGCATTGGTGTTATTCTTGACTGGGTTCCTGCTCATTTTCCTAAGGACGGACACGGTCTTGCTCGTTTTGACGGCACAGGTTGTTATGAATATGAGGATTGGAGAATAGGAGAGCACAAGGAATGGGGCACCTATATCTTTAATTATGGCAGATATGAGGTTAAGAGTTTCCTCGTTTCATCTGCTATGTTCTGGCTTGATATGTATCATATTGACGGAATTCGTGTTGATGCTGTTGCCTCAATGCTTTATCTTGACTACAACCGCAAGGACGGAGAGTGGATTCCTAATATGTACGGCGGCAGAGAAAATCTTGTAGCTGTTGACTTTTTGCAGAACCTTAATGCAGCTGTTCATCTGTACCACCCTGAAGCTATGATGATTGCCGAGGAAAGCACAGCTTGGCCGAGCGTTACAGGTTATCCTGTTGAGGGTATGGGTCTTGGTTTTGACTACAAATGGAATATGGGTTGGATGAATGATATGCTTTCATACATTTCAACTGACCCGTTGTGGAGAAATTATCATCACGATACTCTCACTTTCAGTATGGTTTACGCTTTTTCTGAGAATTTTATGCTGCCGATCTCTCACGACGAGGTTGTATACGGCAAGGGTTCTCTTATTAATAAAATGCCCGGCGATTATGATCAGAAATTTGCAGGTGTAAGAGGCTTTGTATCTTATATGATGGCACATCCGGGCAAAAAGCTGATGTTTATGGGCGGTGAAATCGGTCAGTTCAATGAATGGAATTCAAATGAACAGCTTGAGTGGAATTTGCTTGAATACGAAAAGCACCGTCAGCTTAACCACTTCTTTGCAGAAGCAAACAAGTTTTACCGTGATGTACCTGCTATGCACGAGAATGACTATGACTGGGACGGATTCCAGTGGGTTGCTCTTGACGACTATCAGAATAGCGTTATTGCTTTCCGCAGAATTGCAAACGATGGCGGTGAAATCCTTGTTGTTTGTAATTTCCAGCCTGTTCAGCGTGACAAGTACCGCATTGGTGTTCCCGTTGCAGGTACTTATGAAGAAGTATTTAATTCAGAAAGTCTTGAATTTGGCGGATGCGGTGTTACAAACAGCGGTGAAATTAAGTCTAAACGCATAAAGGATCACGAGCTTAACAATTCTATTGAAATTACGTTACCTCCGCTTGGCGTTATGTATTTTAAACTTAAGAAAAAGGCTCCTGCTCCAAAGAAGAGTACAAGCAAAATGACTGAAAAGAAAGAGCTTGCCGCAGAAAAGATAAAATCAGACAAGGCAGATGAAATGCCAAAGTCAACTCAAAAGAATGAAGTAAAGACAGCTGTTGAGGAAGAAGCTAAAGCTGAATAAAGCTAATAAAATGCAAAAGGGACTGTATTCAGTCCCTTTTGTTGTTACAATATACGCTGGTTTTTGAAAATACTAAATTTATCCTAAGATTACTTTTAAGATATTGCTATATAAATCAGATTAATAACAAGAGCTGCAACGCAAGCAAAAATTGCGACCGTAAGCAGACTTTTTTCCCTGAAAGCAAGTATGCAGGCAACAATCAGACCTGCCACAGCCGAAACATAATTCCCGGTAGAATACAGAATTTCAGGAAAAGTCATAGCTCCGAGTACGGCATAGGGAACATAGTATAAAAAACTTCTGACAAATCTGCTTGTAATTTTTTTCTTGAAGGTTACAAACGGAAGAACTCTGATAAGATATGTAATTCCCGCCATAATAAAAAGGTAAATGAAAAAGTCTTTTGCAATCATTCCTTTTCCTCCTTTATCGGAAAGAATATTGCACCTATGACAGCTGCAATAATTGTGCATATTATAATTGAAAAACCGCTTGAAATATTGTTCAGTAAAGGAGTGAATTTCAGAATACAGCTAAGCGCTACGGATATAAGTACTACCTTAAATACCGCCGAATCCTTTTTTGCGGGCGGAATAATTATTGCAATAAACATACTGTAAATAGCAATTCCGAGAGAAGAAATGACAACCGAAGGCAGGATGCTTCCAGCGATTGCACCCATCAGCGTACCGCCTGTCCATCCCAAAACAGGCAGAAGAATAATTCCGTACATATATTTACTGCTTATATCGTCAGTGTTTTTCATTGATACAGCAAAAATTTCATCGGTAATGCCAAAGCCTGTCAGCCATCTGTGAATTCCCTTTAGATTTTGGTCTGCTTTTTGTGAAAGCGAAAGCGACATCAGTGAGTATCTGAGATTTATTATAAATTGTGTGCATAGCATCTCTATCCAGAAACCGCCCCCTCGAGCCATAATATCCAATCCTGCAAATTGACCTGCTGAAGTTAAATTGGTGAGCGATATTAAAGCCGCTTCCCACCAGCTGAGTCCCAGACTTACAGCCTGAAGCCCGAATGTAAATGATACCGACACATAGCCCAAGGCTATTGGTATACCGTCTTTTAATCCCTTTATAAAATTAGTCATACTATTCCTTTAACTGCTTTTTACTGATTTTGCCAGTTTTATAAAATCCCTTATTTTATTCTTACTTTTGCCTGTTCCGTTATCGTTTTCAACACCTGAGCTGACGTCAACTGCATCAGGTTTTACCTGCACTATTGCGTCTGCAACATTATCCGGGGTAAGTCCTCCTGCAAGAATAAACAGCTTGTTTTTATCTCGGTGCAGTCTGTCAAGCAATGTCCAGTCAAAGGTATTTCCACTGCCTGGCAATGCGGAATCGAAAAGAAAACCAATTATATTATCTATACTGCTATATTCGTCAAATTTGTTTATATCGCTGACATTAAATGCTCTTATCACAGGCAGCGGAGAATTTTTCAGAAGAGAGTTATCTGCATCACCGTGTATTTGAACATAATCAAAACCGCATTCTTTTGCTATGTTTATTTGTTCAATTGAAGGGTTTACCATTACGGCAACGCTTTTTACTGATGCAGTAAGAGCGTTTAAAAGTTCCCTTGCAGTTTCAGAATCAATGTTGCGCTTGCTTTTCGGAAAAAACATTACAAATCCTGCAAAATCAGGTTTATATTCATTTATATATTCAATTTCCAGTGCGGAGGTTATTCCGCAGATTTTAACCTTAGTCATCTTGTCACCGTTTTTAGTTTAGAAAGCATAGACAGCATATTGCTATAAAAATACCGCCCCACGTTGTGGAGCGGTTTTTAGTTTTAATTGGAATTAGTTGGCTCTGGTAACCTTACCTGAACGCAAGCAACGGGTGCAAGCATATACACGCTTTGGTGAGCCGTCAACGATAGCTTTAACACGCTGAACATTTGGCTTCCATGTTCTGTTTGAGCGTCTGTGTGAGTGTGATACCTTAATACCGAACTTTACATCCTTATTGCAGAATTCACATTTTGCCATGCGTCTGCACCTCCTTAATTAAAATCAATATTTTTTCTAACTTTGTTATAATAACAGATTTTTCAATAAAATGCAAGTGTTTTTTGAAAATTTCTTAACTTGTTTTTTGTGTGGTTTTTTGTGTGTTTTTTGTGAATGCATCTATTGTAATCCTACAGTTGATATTTACAGTGTTTTGTTGTATAATATAAAGAATAGATTTTAGGTGGTGTTTTTCTTGAATATTCAGTCAGGCACTCGTGTAGAGATGAAAAAACAGCATCCCTGCGGCGGAAAAACTTTTTTGATTCTGCGTGTAGGAATGGATTTTAAAATAAAATGCGAGAAATGCGGTAGAGAAGTTATGGTGCCTCGTAATAAAATCGAGAAGAACATCAAAAAAATAATCACGGAGTAACAAACTATGTTTGAAAAGATTGAGATATTTGATAAGAGATACTCAGAGCTTAATCAAAGACTTTATGAGCCTCAGGTGGCTGCCAATCCCGATGAATATCAGAAAGTTATGAAAGAAATCAAGTCGATAGAAGAAATTGTGCTTACCTATCGGGAATATAAAAAGGCTGTTACTGCACAGGAAGAAAGCCTTGAAATTCTTAATGAAACATCTGATGCTGAAATGCGTGAGCTTGCACAGGCTGAGCTTGATGAGGCAAAAGAAAACATTGAAAAACTTTCCGAAGAGCTGAAAATTCTTCTTTTACCCCAAGACCCCAACGACGAAAGAAATGTTATTGTTGAAATCAGAGGCGGTGCAGGGGGCGAGGAGTCGGCTCTTTTCAGTGCGGTACTGTTCCGTATGTACTCAATGTATGCCGAAAAAAAGGGGTACAGAACTGAGATTATAAATGTTAATGAAACCGAGCTTGGAGGCTATAAGGAAATCTCATTTATGATTGAGGGCGAGGGCGCATATTCACGCTTTAAGTATGAAAGCGGTGTACACAGAGTTCAGCGTGTGCCTGAAACTGAAAGTCAGGGCAGGGTTCACACGTCTACAACTACTGTTGCAGTGCTACCTGAAGCTGAGGATGTTGAGCTTGAGATCGATCCTAATGATTTAAAGATAGATACCTTCCGTTCAAGCGGAGCAGGCGGTCAGCATATTAATAAGACAAGCTCCGCAATCCGTATTACTCATATCCCGACGGGAACTGTTGTTGAATGTCAGGATGAGCGCAGCCAGTATAAAAATAAAGACAAAGCATTAAAGGTGCTCAAAAGCCGCCTTTTAAAAGAAAAGCAGGATAAGCAGGCAAGTGAAATTGCAGCCGACAGAAGGTCACAGGTCGGTACAGGTGACAGAAGCGAGCGTATACGAACATACAATTACCCTCAGGGCAGACTTACCGACCACAGAATCGGTCTGACTCTTTACAAGCTTGAAGATATTGTGAATGGTAATCTTGATGAGGTTATTGATGCACTTATCACTGCCGACAGGGCAGAGAAGCTTAAAGAAAGTATGCAATAAGCAACAAGAATTCAGGTGAATTTTTTGAATACGTTACTGTTAAAAGACAATGAAAAGGATATAAATAAAGCTGCTGATATTCTCAGAAACGGCGGACTTGTCGGTTTGCCTACTGAAACTGTCTATGGTTTGGCAGCTGATGCGCTGAACGGAAAAGCTGTAGCAAAAATTTTTGAGGCAAAAGGCAGGCCTATGGATAATCCTCTGATTGTTCACATTGCAAATTTTGGGGATATAATAAAACATAGACTTGTGAACGAAATTCCGAAGATGCTTTTTTTGTTGGCTGATGAGTTTTGGCCGGGACCACTTACTGTAATTATGAAAAAATCTGATATAATTCCGGATGAGGTTTCGGCAGGTCTTTCAACTGTTGCTATCAGGTTTCCCAGCCATCCGGTGGCGCAAAGAGTTATTAAAGCTGCAGGTGTTCCTCTTGCAGCACCTTCGGCGAATCTTTCGGGTTCTCCCAGCCCAACAACTGCAAAGCATGTTATGAACGATCTTGGAGGAAAGATTGATGCAGTTATCGATGGAGGAGCGTGCGAGGTTGGACTTGAAAGCACAGTAATCACACTCGCAACCGATGTACCGAGAGTACTAAGGCCCGGCGGAATTACCGTGGAACAGTTAAGGGAGGTGCTGGGAATCCTTCAAGTTGATGATGCTGTTGTTCATAAGTTAAAAGACAATGAGGTTGCAGCAAGCCCGGGAATGAAGTACAAGCATTATGCACCGAAAGCTAATGTAATACTTCTTAAATGTCATGATGATGAGTATATTGAATATGTAAACAGCAGAGCCAATAATGGTGTTTCGGCACTTTGTTGTGATGAAGATATAAGACTTCTCAATGTTCGTACATATTCTTTGGGTAAGCGGAATGACTACACGGCTCACGCACAAAATCTTTTTGATATGTTGAGAAAAATTGATGATGACGGTGTGTCGACTACAGTATATTCAAGACTTCCGTCAGTAAATGGTGTCGGTCTTGCTGTTTATAACAGACTTATAAGAGCTGCCGGTTTTGAGGTGATTGACCTTGAAAAGGATTAAAATTATAGGTTTGACAGGGCAAAGCGGTTCAGGAAAGAGCACTGTATCAGAATATTTCAAAAAAAGAAATATAACCGTAATAAATGCCGACAAACTTGTTCGTGAAATTTATAATGCAAATTCACCTTGTGTAAAAACTATTGCTGCAACTTTTGGTGATGATGTACTGGATAAAAACGGCGAAATAATTCGTCCGATACTTGCACAAAAAGCTTTTTCATCAAGAGAAGCAACAATAAAGCTGAATACGGTTGTTCATCCGTTTGTTACATACGAGTTTTTAAAGCAGGTGAACAGGGCTTTAAAAAATGGCGAAAAATATGTTTTGTACGACGCACCACAGCTTTTTGAGAGCAATGCAGACTTAATATGTGATGTTATAATAAGCGTAATTGCCGATAAAGAAGTGCGTTTAAAAAGAATATGTGCTCGTGATAATATAGATTACAATTCGGCTGAACTCAGGATAAACGCACAGTTTGATGAAGAATTCTTCAGACAGAACTCCGATTTTATTATAGATAATAATTCGGATATAGAATTTTTAGAGAAACAGGCTCAAAGGTGTTTTAATATTATTTGCAACTGAGGTGATTTAATGGCAAGACCTGTTAAAAATACACGCAATTATAAAAATTCCCGAAATAATCGTAATTCTAAAAGAAGATACAAAGAAAAAAGCGGTTTTTTTAAAAATTTTGTATTGTGGATTTTGGTGCTTGTAATTTTTGCAGGGGCAATACTTTTTATGTTGGGTCACTTTAATGAGGATACAAAAGACAAACTTGAAAAGCTTAACTATCCTACCGATTACTCTGAATATGTTGAGAAGGCGGCGTCAGATTACGGGCTTGAACCTTCGATTATATACAGCATAATCAGAACAGAAAGTAATTTTAATCCGGACGCTCAGTCAAGTGCAGGAGCATACGGAATTATGCAGATTATGCCGTCGTCGTTTGATTGGCTGCAGGAACTCAGGGGCGAAGAGGGCAAGTATGATGCGGATGCTCTTTTTGAACCTGAGATTTGTATTGATTACGGAAGCTATTTGTTAAAATATTTTTATGATTATTACGGAAACGAGCAGTGTGCTGTTGCAGCGTACAACGCAGGCTTTGTGGTGAGCGATTGGCTTGCCGACCCACAGTACAGCTCTGACGGTGAAACACTTAATGATATTCCATATCCCGAAACCAATGATTATGTTACTAAAGTGCAAAGTGCAAAAGAAATGTATAAGAAATTATATTTCTCTTGATTTTACCTATAATAATATTGATTACTTAAAACAGAAAGGAAAGATATAAAATGGCAGAAAAAACAAAAACAACCGAACTTAAGGAACATATTATGATGACAGAGCCAAAAGGCGTCAAGGCTCTATCAAAGGAGGAGATTTCAAAGGCAGATGAATTCTGTATTGGATACAAGAGATTTCTTGATAACTCTCCTATTGAACGTGAGGCAGTGCGCTATACTGTTGAACTTGCAAAAAAAGAGGGCTTTGTCGAGTATGATTCAGAGGCAAAGTACAGTGCAGGCGATAGGGTGTATTATATCAACCGTGACAAAGCAGTTGCTTTGGCTGTAATCGGCAAAAACGGCGTCAAAGACGGCGCAAAGCTGGCAATAGCACACATTGATTCGCCAAGAATTGATTTAAAGCCAAATCCGCTTTACGAGGCAAATAATCTTGCACTTTTTAAAACTCATTACTACGGCGGATTAAAAAAGTATCAGTGGACTACTCTTCCGCTTTCTCTTCACGGTTCAGTTGTAAAGCTTGACGGCACAAGAGTAGATGTAAACTGGGGAGATGCAGAGGATGAATCCTGTTTTTGCATTACAGATATTCTTCCGCATCTTGCACAGGAGCAGGTTAAACAGCCGCTTGCAAAGGCTATTGCAGGAGAAGATTTGAACGTGCTCGTAGGTTCTCGTCCTTATGATACGGAGGATGAAGAGAGCGATCTGGTAAAACTTAATGTAATGCATATTCTCAATAAAAAATACGGTATTATTGAGGGTGATTTCCTTTCAGCAGAATTGTGCCTTGTACCTACTTTCAAGTCTAAAGATGTTGGTTTTGATTCAAGTATGATAGGCGGCTATGGCCATGATGACAAGGTTTGTGCATATCCTGCTGTTATGGCGGCTGTCAATGCTAAGGTTCCGGAGTGTACCTGCATTACTTATCTTACCGATAAGGAAGAAACCGGAAGTGACGGAAACACCGGTATGCAAAGCGATTTCCTGCGCTATTTTATTTATGACCTTGCTAAACAGGACGGAGTAGAGGGTTACAGAGCGCTTTCAAAGAGTACTTGCCTTTCAGCTGATGTAAACGCTGCGTTTGATCCGACTTATGCTTCAGCCTATGAATCAAAGAACAGCTCATACCTTAACAACGGCGTTGTGATTTCAAAATATACAGGTCACGGCGGAAAATATGATACCTCCGAAGCATCAGCCGAGTTTATGGGAAAAGTTCGCACAATGCTTGAGAAGAATGATATTTTGTGGCAGGTTGGCGAGCTTGGAAAGGTTGACGGCGGCGGCGGCGGAACAATCGCCAAGTACGTTGCAAATATGAATGTAGATGTTGTAGACCTCGGTGTACCGGTTCTTTCTATGCACGCGCCCTTTGAAATTGTGTCAAAAACTGATGTTTATATGGCTTACAGAGCTTTTTCTGCTTTTTTTGATACAAAATTTTAAAAAAACACTTGCAATTTACTTAAAAGTGTGGTAATATACTTCTTGCGGCTGAAAACAGCCGTATATGCGCCAGTAGCTCAGCTGGATAGAGTGTTTGACTACGAATCAAAAGGTCAGGGGTTCGAGTCCCTTCTGGCGCGCCAGCAAGCCAAGCTTATTGCTTGGCTTTTTGTTTTACTATATAGAAAAATTTGATTCAATGTAAATGTAAAAAGGAATCGTTTTTTAAAAGTGATCTTTTGTAGGGGACGGCATCCCTGACGTCCCTTCTGATTGCCAACGGCAATCAGGAAAAACGACATCTTGAAACAAGGTTTTGGGACGTCTGGAAGCCGTCCCCTACAGAATACTTTTTAAAGGCTCGGTTAGTGTTGTTACCCCTAAATTTATTATAGAACCTTAAAACTTTGACACCATTTACTATGTTATGTTATAATTTTAAAGATAGTATATTATTATAGAAAAGACATTAGTCATGAAAGGATTGTAATGATGAAGTATATGATGACAAAAAGAATTGCTGTTGTTTTTATTACAGCTGTAATTCTTTTTATAACTATATTCTCAATGACTTTTTTTGCCGGTGCGGTATCTAAAAATACATATTCACCAAGACTTTCTGCACCGGATAAAAATAATCAGTATTATTACAGTGATAAAAATATTTTTTATAAATATGGGTACGGTATGCCGAACTGTACTGCATATGCGTATGGCAGAGCTTATGAAATTTTAAAGAAAGCACCTGATCTTTGCCCTTATAATGCCGAAGAATGGTATAATTATAACAAATCTAATAAATGTTACAGCTATGGACAGACACCAAAGCTTGGCGCAGTTGCGTGCTGGAGCTATGACGGTGGCGGTGGTCATGTAGCTGTTGTAGAAAAAATTGAAAAAGGAAAAATAACTTTCTCAAATTCGGCATGGTCAGGAGAAAACTTCTACCTTCATACCGCAGATATTGATGATTCCAACGCAGGCGGCAGCAGCTGGTGGAATTTTCAGGGGTATATTTATATTGGTGACTTTGAGTCATCAACTCAGCCGACCACGGCAGCTAATGATGATTACAGCACAGGAATTTACAAAACTCAGATTGACGATTTCCTCAATATGAGGAGCGGTGCAGGGACAAGCTATAGCGTTGTTGCATCAATCCCGAATGGTGTTTCTCTTACTGTTACTGAGATAAAGAAAGGCTCAGACGGATATGTGTGGGGATTCACAAGCTATAAAGATAAAAAAGGTTGGGTAGCACTGGAATTTTGTGTGTTTGTATCATCACAGCAGCCAACGACTGAAAAAGTTGAACCTACAACAGTAACGACAGTGCCGCCGACAACAGTACCGCCGACGACTGAAAAAGAAACAGTACCACCTACAACCGAAAAAGAAACAGAGCCGCCTACAACGGCACAGCCAGCCACAAGACCTAAGCCCGATGTTGTTTTTGGAGATACTAATTCTGACGGTGTATTGACTATTGACGACGCTACGCTTGTACAGAAATATCTATCAGAATTAACTGAATTTAATTCGCTTCAGAGAATTATGGCAGATTTTAATTGCGACGGCAGTATAACTATTGAAGATGTAACTGAGATACAAAAATATATTTCAAATTAAAATCTTGTAAAATTTGGTTAATTTTGATTTAAAATTTCCGGAATCGCTTGTATTTTTATTGAAATAATAATATAATAATATATTATAAGTAATATTTTGTTGCATATAATAGTATTATTTGGCGGTGAGGATATGTCTGATAATAACAACAAAAAGAAAAATGAAAAGACAGTTCCTGCACAAAGGTGGCAGGCTATGCCTTATAATAACAGAGAACTCAGCTGGATGGACTTTAACAGCCGGGTTCTTGATGAAGCCGTTAGGAAAGATAACCCGATTATGGAGAGGTGTAATTTTCTTTCCATAACGGCTTCTAATTTAGATGAATTTTTTATGGTGCGTGTTGCAGGTGTTATTGATAAGGTTCACAGAGGCATTAAAAGACAGGATGCTTCAGGTCTTGCTCCGACTGAGGTTTTGCAGCAGCTGAATGAAAAAATTCATATGTTTGCAAAAAGGCAGTATATTTGCTATAACCGTTCGATTATTCCTACGATGAAAGCAAACGGAATTGAATTTAAGCTGTATGAAGAGCTTTCAGGCGATCAGAAGAATTATGTCAATGAGTACTTTAAAAAGGAAGTATTTCCTGTTCTTACTCCGATGGCTGTTGACACAAGCAGACCGTTCCCTTTGCTTGCAAACAAGAGTCTGAATATTGCTGTAAGACTTACAAATTCCGAAAATGAGGAATTTTTTGCAGTTGTTCAGGTTCCGTCAATTCTTCCTCGTTTTATTGAGCTTCCGTCAAGAGACGAAAGAAAATTTATTCTTTTAGAGAATATTATTACTGCTCATCTGGGCGAGCTTTTTGAACTTTATAATATAGAACAATATGATGCATTCAGAATTACCCGTGATTCTGACCTCGATATTGACGAAGATACAGAAGATTTGATGGCTGAAATAAAAAAATCAATCCGTAAGCGAAAAAGGGGAGAGCCTGTCCGTCTTGAATTCTGCAAAAAGTGCAACAAAGAAATACGCAGATTTCTTATTGACTCACTTGAAGTGACTGAGGATGAAATTTATTATCAGAGAGGTCCGCTTGATCTGACATTCCTTTCAAAATTTGCAAGAATTAAGGGGTGTGAAAATCTTTGCTACGAGCCGATTGTTCCTGTTAATCCGCCTGCTGAATTTTGCGGTTATAATGATATTTTTGAGGCTATCCGTGAAAAAGACAGACTCGTTCATCATCCGTACGAAAGTTTTGATGTTGTAGTTGATTTTGTCAGAAAAGCAGCCGTTGACCCAAGGGTTCTTGCGATAAAGCAAACTTTGTACCGTGTCAGCGGAAATTCGCCTATTGTGGCTGCTCTTATTAAGGCTGCCGAAAACGGCAAGCAGGTTACGGTTCTGGTAGAGCTAAAGGCAAGATTTGATGAAGAAAATAACATTCAGTGGGCAAACAAGCTTGAAAAAGCGGGATGTCACGTTATATACGGTCTTACAGGCCTTAAAACTCACTGCAAAATCTGCCTTGTGGTAAGGCGTGATGAGGATGAAATCCGCCGATACCTTCATATGGGTACAGGAAACTATAATGACAGTACTGCGAGATTTTACACAGATATTGGTTTGTTTACCTGCCGTGAAGAGTATGGGGTGGATGCGTCATCACTTTTCAATGTGCTTACAGGCTATTCATTCCCCCCCGAGTACAATAAATTTATTGTTGCTCCAAACGGAATGAGAACATTTTTTGAGTCAATGATTTTGCAGGAGACTGAGAATGCAAAAATGGGATTGCCTGCATCAATCACAGCAAAGGTTAATTCACTTGTTGACCCGCAGATTATAAGTTTGCTTTATGATGCTTCAAATGCAGGTGTTAAGGTTAATCTGATTGTAAGGGGTATTTGCTGTATTGTACCAAATCTGAAAAATTACAGTAAAAACATAAGAGTTATTTCGGTTGTCGGTCAGCTGCTTGAACACAGTAGGATTTTTATATTTGAAAACAAAGGCAATCCTCTTTATTATATGGGCAGTGCTGACTGGATGCCGAGAAATCTTGACAGACGAGTTGAACTTGTTTTTCCTGTTGAGGATAAAGACTTAAAGACAAGAGTACAGGAAATCATTAATGTGATGTTCAAAGATACCACGAACGCACGCAGACAACTTGAAGATACAACTTATATAAGTGTCGAAAGACGTGGAAGAAAGAAGCTTAATTGTCAAAAACAATTCTCCAAGCTTGCGGTAAAAGCTCAGCGTGAAGCAATGAAAACAACATATGTAAATTCGGTAGGCACGCCGGTTGTGCCTATTCAAAAGGAGGAAAATAAGGAATGAAACGCATAGCAATTTTGACAAGCGGCGGCGATTGTCAGGGACTTAATTCAACAATCAGAGCGGTCGGTAAGACGCTTTATCATCACTATGGCGATGACGGTATTGAAATTTACGGAATTATTGACGGTTATCGGGGGTTGATTTACGGTGAGTACCGCAAAATGAAGCCTGATGATTTTTCAGGTATTCTTACAATGGGCGGCACTATTCTTGGAACCTCACGCCAGCCGTTCAAGCTCATGCGTGTTATTGACGAAAACAGTGTTGACAAGGTTGCCGCAATGAAGAAAAACTATAAGAAGCTCGATCTTGACTGCCTTGTAGTGCTTGGCGGCAACGGTACTCAAAAAACTGCCAATCTTCTGAGCGAAGAGGGCTTGAATGTTGTATCGCTTCCAAAGACAATTGACAATGATTTGTGGGGAACAGATAAGACTTTTGGATTTCAGAGTGCCGTTGACATTGCAACAAATGTTATTGACTGCATTCATACAACAGCTACCTCACACGGAAGAGTATTTATCGTTGAGGTTATGGGGCATAAGGTCGGCTGGCTCACACTTTATGCAGGAATTGCAGGCGGTGCGGATATAATTCTTCTTCCGGAGATTCCATACGACATCGATAAGGTAATCAGGGACATAAAGGCAAGAACTGAAAAAGGAAAGAACTTTTCTATTCTTGCGGTTGCAGAAGGTGCAATTTCAAAAGAGCTTGCGGCACTTCCCAAAAAGCAGAAAAAGGCTGCTCTTGCAGAAATGAAGTATCCGTCAATCTCATATGAAATTGCCGCTCAGATAGAAAAGGCGACAGGACAGGAAACAAGAGTTACTGTTCCCGGACATTTTCAGAGAGGCGGCAGTCCCGATCCGTATGACAGAGTTCTTTCAACTCGTTTCGGTGTTGCAGCGGCACAGCTTATAATTGATAAAAACTATGGCAATATGGTTGCCCTTGACAATGACAAGGTAGTGGCTGTTCCGCTTTCAAAAATTGCAGGAAAACTCAAGAGTGTCCCAAAGGACAGCGAGATTATTGCAACCGCACGCAAAATGGGAATTTCGTTCGGCGATTAAACAAGATTTTTTATTTGGACAATTTAGTAAACTGAAACTGACAGATTGTTTTTAATAAAATCTAATCCTGATAGTAACAGATACTCAATTATTGAGAAAGCATCAAAAAAGGAAATAGGACATATTTCGGTATACAGGGATTCCGAAGAAAATAGAGCGGATACTCGTGAATTAGGTTATGCAAATAATGAGGATTATTGCAGAAAAGGATATATGCAGGAGGCAGTTAAAGCAATACTTGCCGATTTATTTCAAAGTGATATAAAATGTGTCTGGGCGTGCTGTATCCAAATAAATACACCTTCCAAGAATTTAATAGAGAAAATGGGATTTAAATTTGTTAAGGCAGGTGTGTTTGACGCAGAGGAAAATGGTAACGAAGTTCCTTCTTTTGAGTATGTCATGTCGTATGAAACTTTTATTCATTTATATATCTAAAGTTTATTAAAAAAGGTCTGTGGTCTGAATTTTTTAAATTGTCTTGAGGAAGGAACAATTACCGATCCACAGTACCTCATTAAGTATAGCATTTTGTCCTTGGAGAGGGACTCTAAAAACTACTACTTTATTGTACAAGGTTGTATTGCAATGATAAATTATACTTATCTTAGACCTAAAAAAGCTAAAATTTTAGAAGAATGGCATAATATTGATTTTAAATTTAGAAATGACTTGTCTGCTAATGAATATAAAAATGCTACTATTCTTCCATTAAAAAAGGTTGCCGGAGATAATTTACTGTTTGGAAGAGGTGGTGTAATAGATTCTGAAAAAAACTATATAAATTCATCAGCTATAGATGGAAGAATTCAATTTTCTTATGAATTTGAAAATGCGGAATACCAAAATAAAAAGTTTGTATATTGTGGGTATTTGGTAAATCATTGGGGACATTTTTTGGTAGAGGCAGTATCAAGAATATGGTATTGTTTAAAAAATGATATTTCTGTTGATGAATATGTGTTTTTCTATAATTATAACGAAAATCATGAATTGAAAGGTAACTATAATGAATTTTTTGAATTGTTGGGCATACTTGATAAGATAAAGATTATTAATAAACCTACTACATATAGAGAAGTAATAGTTCCGGAGCTTGCTTATAAGCGGAGAAAATATTACTCTCAAGAGTATAAAGATATATTTGATACGATAGTTTCGAATGTAAAAGATGTTGATATAACCCCTTCTGAAAAGATATTTTTAACACGTAGCCAGTTGAAAAATGCTATAAAAAAAGAACCTGGAATAGAAATGATAGATGACTTTTTTTATAAAAATGGTTACAAAATTATATCTCCTGAAAAAATATCTTTATCACAATTAATTCTTTATATTAGAAATGCCAGAAAGTGTGCTGCTGTATCAGGAACTTTGCCACATAATATGTTATTTGGTTCAGATAATCAAGAACTGATAATAGTAGAAAGGAATGTTCTAAATAATGAAATTCAGGCAGATTTAAATTTGATTAAGAATTTAGACGTTACATACATAGATGCAAATTTAGCAGTATATCCTATAAATTTGGGACAAGGTCCGTTTGTGTTATCATATTTGGGTAAATTGCAGGTTTTTGCAAAAGACAATGGATATGTTCCACCTAATAAGAAATATTATACCGATAAATATATCAAAAAAAGTTTCAAATTGTATATGAAATTCTATAGAAGATATTATCAATATACTTGGTTTGAAATGGATTGGATGATAGAATACACAGATTATATTTATGAGGCTTATAAAGATAGCTTGAATTATTTTGGAGACTATCTATATGGAATAAAACCTTTTAAATTTCAACATTATTTTCAAATTAAACACATAAAAGGTTCTATAAAACGTTTCATAAAAAAGATAATTAGATATAATAAATAATGTCATTTAGTAAATTCCAATATAAAGGGATTTTTATATATGAAATAATAGTTAAAGGAAGGCTCTGTATTATCTGTGAGCGTAGGACTGTTGCAGAGCATTTTCTTAAAAAATTAATCAAAACTAACACAAAAGGCTGACCCGAAAAGAGTCAGCCTTTTGTAATTGTTAAAAGATTATGCTTATTACATTAACTTTTTGCGTTTAAACCACAGTAGTGCAAGAGACGCAAGTGAGAAAGCAAGAATCATAGCAGCCTCAACCTGTATATCCTGTCCTGTCTGAATTGCACCGTTTGTGTTTTCAGCAGTAACTGCATTATTAGAAGGTGTGTCCGATGTAGAAGACTTTGAAACAGACTGCTTAGTGTCTTTTATCACTGTTGCAGAGGTTGTTTTCTGAGGAGTTTCCTCTATCTCATCCGGTGTGGATGTTGCGTCATCATTATTTGGTTCGGATGCTTCAACTTCATTGCAGATTATGAGGAAGTAATCAGGGCTTTCATATTTAACGCTAACCTCATTTTTTGCTGTAAGAACAAGCTCATATGTACCGCTGATTGTATTTCCGTCTTCACTCATATAAATAAGATAATTTCCTGCATCTAAAGTTACGGAAGCAGTTTGATAAAGGTCAGACAGCGGATAAGCTATAGTTTCTTCAGAATTCTCGTTTGCTATGTAAAGTACATAGTCGTGAGCTTCCGTTGTCGGCTCGGTAGTCTCCGGTTCGGTAACTTCAGTAGTTTTTTCCTCAGGGTCATCCTGAATTTCGTCAGAATCATCAGGTTTTGTTACTTCTGTAGTCTCTTCGGCAGGCTCGGTTGCTTCTGTAGTATCTTCAACAGGTTCGGTTTTCTCTGTCGGTTCTTCTGCTGATGAAGATACATAGTCACAGTATGAAAGTGCTATCCATCCCTCAGTGCCGTTGTAGTTTGCGTAACCCCAAACATAGCTGCTGTCAGAGGAAATATCTGTTACAACAAGTTCTGTTTCGTTTGGCACAGACGCTACGGTGTTGTAGCTTGTACCTGCTCCGCTTCTCATATTAAGAGTAGAGCTTACATTCACTCTATAAGTTCCGAGTGAATAATTATCTGTTGGAAGTGGTTCAGCAGAGGTATTGCCGCCGTTTGATGGTTCTGAGCCTGAATCTGAATCCAAGATATAAATATAACCCTGGAAATTCCACCAGCTGTTACCGCCCGAACCCGGATCTGAAACATTGCCGTAGGTAAGGTAGAAGTTAGAGCCTGACCAGGCAGAGTTTGAATATGTTACTGTGTTGCCGTCAATACTTTCTACAACTGCAACATGTCCGCTGCTGTCATGTGACCAGCAAGCAATAGCACCGACCTTCGGAGTTGAGCCGTAGTTATAGTAGCCGCCGTTAAGGTTGTAGCCATACCAATCCTGTGCGTTGCCGTGGCTTAAGTTTGGCTCATAGCCAAGAATCTCATAGGCTCTGCCAAATGCATAGGCTGTACAGTTGGGCATACCATAACCTGCACTGTAAAAAATATTCTTACTGCTGTAATAGTACTGATTGTCATAAGAAGGAGCTTCATATCTTGGACTGAATGATGCTGCACTTACGAGAATCGTTGTTGAAAATACAGTAGTAAAAAGTAATGCCACAGTCAATATAATTGCAGATATTCTTTTTACGTTCGTTTTCTTCAACTAATCATCCTTTCTAAATTCCTTTATTTTTAACTTCTCTTGCTACAGTTGGTTACAAATTGTAAACGACTGTAAAATTATTGTAACATATTATACAAAATAAATCAACCGATATTTAAGAATTATTTATTATTTTGGAATATTATGAAAGGATCTCAGCGAGTACATTTGCAAGCAATTCACCGGTGTACTCTACCTCGTCAACAGAATTTGCTTCTGTGCCGACCTCAATAAGCAATGAGCCGTCACAAACGTATTCATTATATCTGAAGTATCCAAAGCTTAACGGACGTGTCATTCCGGGATAAAGTTCTTCAGCTTTGTTTTGTATTTTCAGCGCAAAATTCAGATTATTTTCCCAATTCGGAAACCAGTTGCTTCCGTCGTCACAGCCCGACAAAATCATAATCTGGGCGGCTTTTTTGCCGTTGTATGTAAATACAGGTTTTATTTTATTTTCATCAGTTCCTATCGCATCTCTGTGAATATCAAGTACAACCTTAATATCCTTATATTTTTCCATATCCTTTTTAACAGAATTGCCGCTTCGTTCATATGCTCCCTCATATGTTGCATCGTGGATGGTAGTATCATGATAGGTTGAAATTCCTTTGCTGTTTAATATTTCTGTTATTTTGTTTCCGACTGCCACAACATTAAAATCACTGTTTTCTGTCCGTGAATAAAAGCTTTCATAAAAGTAATCTACATCCTCATCCATATATCCTTCTGTGGTATGCGTATGATAGATAAGAATCTGAGGAGATTCAGTGTTTTTGTCTATATTAAAAGTAAGAGGAGAATTCAGATATTTTTCAAAGTCATAATTTGCATCGGTTTTATTTTTTATATAAAAGTTTTCAATTTGTGTTCCAGTGCCGAAATAGCTGTTTTCGCTGATGGTATACTTGTTTTCACCCTTATGTTCTGCAAAAGAATCATAATAGTTCGATTTATCACGTTTTTCAGATGTTTTGTCTGTATTTGCTGACTGTCCGGTTTTATTTTGATTTTTTTCTATTACAAGCGTATCTTCATCTTGATTTTCATTTTCCGTGTTGTCAATTATTTTATAGGTGCCGTTGTTAAGAGTAAATGTTGCAGCGGCAAGTGCGGCAGGATTTTGTGAAAAGCATTGCGGTACTCTTTGCAAAATACATAATACAGCTGCAAAGCAAATCATAAAAGATATTGAAGTTTTAAGTATGCGTACAAATTTTCCTTTTCTTTTCAAAAAATCACCTGCTCTGTTAATATATATGCAGAACAGGCTGTTTTATGAAAATATTACATTAACGATACAAGGTCAGACAGGTCAAATTCATTTTGCAGTGCTCCGTTAAGCGCAAACCCAATAAGTCGTGAGGCACGCTCTGTGAGCAAGTCAATTTCACGTGGTATTACAATCATATCACGGTTGTTTGGACGTATGAGCTTTTGCGTCTGTTTTGTATATTCGTCTTCAAGCAGATCACTTGCAAGCGTCTGAATGTCAACAACTGTCGGAACTCCAATAGCGATTACGGGAACTCCTATGGTTTCCTGATTAATTTTGGTTCGGTGATTTCCGACACCTGCACCGGGCGAGATTCCTGTGTCGCTAATTTGCAGGGTGCACCCGAGACGTTCAAGACGGCGAGAGGCGAGAGCGTCAATGGCAACTACGGCAGTAGGTTTAATTCTTTTGACAATGCTCAGTATATATTCGCCTGTTTCTATACCTGTCTGACCTGTCACTCCTGATTGAATTACGGCAACGGGGCGCAGACGGTCAAGCCCTGTAGCCCGTGCAATTTCACCCGATATATGTCTTGTAGCAAGAACACGAGAGCTTGCTTTTGGTCCGAGTGAATCGGGTGTAATCTCAGTGTTGCCAAGTCCTACAACAAGTACAAGCCCGTTTACCGGCAAAAGTCTGCGTATTTCTTCGCCTATTGTTATGAGCCGCCGATCGGTTTCAGAAAAATTGTCTGTGAGCGATGGCAGTTCAATGGTGATATATGTTCCGATTTCTTTACCGAGAGAAAGCTTTGCCTTTTGATTTTTTACCTTAAGTCTTGATATGGACAAATTATTTTCTTTATAGGATTTAAATTCAACACCGCTTACATTTTCGCCTGCAATTTCCCGTGCTTCTACGGCAAGGTCTGTTCTGAGCTGCATATATCATACCTCTTTAATCTATAATGTATATTAATTATTATGGCTAAAAATGATTTCTGTTATTCTTTACAAAAGTAATGCAATTTGTTATAATTAAAGATAATAAAATTTTAATTAAAACTTGTCGGAAAATTTAAACAGAATTTTAATTAAGTTGGTGAATTATATGAAGAAAATTAAAATTACTAAATTAATTGCAGTTATTTCGGCTGTCGGTATTATTTCATCTTTCGGTGCTTTCGGAGCAAGTGCTGCCGTTGTTGATAATGCTTTGGGTGTTTCATCTTCATTTGAAAAAACTGATATTAAGATTGCTGAAATTGCAGAAAGTAAACTTCCTTCAAAATATAGTTCTGTTGATTTAGGATATGTTACCGGTATAAAGAACCAGAAGTATGATGATTGTTGGGTGTATTCCGGTATTGGTTCTTTTGAATCAAAGTTGCTGAAGGAAGGAATAAACATAGGAGATATGTCAGCTGACTGGGCAAATGTATGGGCAACAAAAAAACTTAACGGAAAGGGTTGGCAGAGAAACTATAAATCATCCGGATACAGCAATATAATGCCTGGGTATCTTACATCGTGGTATGGCGGTATTTTAGAAAATGATATTGCCCCTGTTGATTTCAGTAAGGATGTTTATGGTGATATGGCTCCTGATAATCTTACAAGGTACGGTGTAACATCAATTCGTTATCTTTCAAAGTCCGAACCTGACCAAATAAAGAAGTCCATAATGGATAATGGCGGAGTAAGTACATCGTATGCGCATACTGTAAGATGTCTTAAAAATAATCAATCATACTTTATGCCCGAATCTTACACAAACAGTTATCTGGGACATTCAGTCGAAATAGTCGGATGGGATGACAATTATTCAAGAAATAATTTTGGTGAATATCGAAATTTAAAACCTGATAATGATGGCGCATGGCTAGTCAGAAACAGTTGGGGAAATTATAATTCGCTTGGCGGATATTTCTGGATTTCATACGAGGATAAGTATGTTTTCAGTTCAAAGTATGATCCGTCATATACAATTCAGAATGTAATGAAAATTACAGATAATGTAAAGCTTAAGCAGAATGAAGTTTACGGTGCAACCTATGATTTTTCGTATGTACTGGCTGATGAAATTACATATATCAACAAATTCGATTTTTCTGACGATTATAACATCATAGACAAGGTTATATTTGAAACCGGGTGTATAGGCGCTGATTATGACATTTATTACATACCTGTGGAAAATGAAGTTCCGCAGGATGATGAAAGCAAATGGATAAAACTTGACAGCGGCAAGGTTGATTTCAGAGGATATATCTGTGCTGATTTTGATGATTTTACAGCACCGGAAGGGTATGGCGCAATTGGTGTTAAAATTGACTCCGGTGCATTAAATGACGGGAAAACATATGATGATGAATCATATATACCAAACTCTGTCGGAGTCGGCGAGTGGACATGGACAGCAGATCACGTTTATGTATTTATTAATGATTCGAAGCACGGCGACAGCTTTATAAAATATGATGAAGAATCAATTGAGCTGCTTGACTGGTATAAGAATAAGCTTGATGATGATATTGGCGGTACCTTTGTAATCAAGGCTGTTACAAGGAAAGATAATGAGGAGGATTATATGCTTGGCGATGTGAACCTTGACAGACAAATAACGATTGACGATGTCACACTCGCACAGAAATATCTTGCCAATTTAAACGATTTGTCGGAACAGTCACAAAAAAATGCTGATATAGATAAAAACGGACAGATAAATATTGACGATGTAACTGATATTCAAAAGTATATGGCAGGTCTGTTTGAATGGTAATTCATACTTGTAGGTGGTATAGTGTGAAAATTCACACTATTATAATTTATATTGCCCGCTCAGTTTGCCGCAAGCGGCAACGAGCGATGGCTAAATTGCCATTTTACACCTTATCTGCCCATAGTAAGGTTGTGAGAAATTTTAATTACTATTTGTGGGCGGAAAGGCTATGGCAATTAGAATGAATAAACCTCTTGCTGACAGGTTCAGACCTCAGACGCTTGATGATATTGTGGGGCAGAAGCATCTGCTTGAAGAGGGAAAGCCCCTGAGAAAAATTATTGAAAGCGGAGAAATACCGAATTTGATATTTTACGGTCCCTCGGGTGTGGGAAAAACAACGCTTGCAACTTATATTGCAAAAAAAACTAACAGAACACTCAAAAAGCTAAATGGTACAACTGCATCTACTGCGGACATTAAACAGATTGTTTCGGAACTCAGCACATTTCAGGGACTTAACGGTATTTTGCTCTACCTTGACGAAATACAGTATTTTAATAAAAAACAGCAGCAGACTCTGCTCGAATACATTGAAAACGGCAGTATCACTCTTATTGCTTCAACTACGGAAAATCCGTATTTCTATGTGTATAATGCAATTCTGAGCCGTTCGACAGTTTTTGAATTTAAATCAGTGATACCCGATGAAATTGAAAAAGCGGTATACCGTGCTGTGAAGCTTCTTGAAGAAGAGCAGGGAGTAGTCATTGATTTACCGCAAGATTGTGCAAGAAAGATTGCATTTGGATGCGGAGGAGATGTACGCAAGGCAATGAATGCCGTTGAACTGTCGGTTATTGCGTCTGATGAAGAAAGCGGAGTAAAGAAAGTTGCGCTTGATACCGTGGAACAGCTTGTACAGAAAAGTGCAATCAGATATGACAAGGACGGCGATGAGCATTATGACTTAGTTTCTGCGTATCAGAAAAGTATGCGAGGAAGTGATGCAAATGCAGCTCTTCATTATCTTGCAAGAATTTTAGAAGCAGGTGATTTACCGAGTGCGTGCCGCAGACTTATGGTTTGCGTTTGCGAGGACGTGGGCCTTGCGTACCCTCAGCTAATACCTATTGTAAAATCGTGCGTGGATATTGCGCAGTCAGTGGGTTTGCCTGAAGCAAGAATACCTCTTGCAGATGCTGTAGTTTTGGTTTGCAACGCACCAAAGTCAAATTCGGCGTATTTAGGGATTAACTCTGCGATAACTGACTTAAAGAACGGCAAATGCGGACCTGTTCCCAGAAATCTTCAGAATATGCATTATGACGGCGAAGATAATACTAACAAAGGTCAGTTCTATGTTTATCCTCACGATTATCCGAATCATTGGATTTATCAGCAGTATTTGCCTGACATAATAAAGGACAGACAATATTATAAGTATGGCGACAATAAAAATGAACAGTTGTTCAAGAACTATTGGGATAAAGTAAAAAACAGTAAATAATAAACAGAAGGATAGCGATGACTAAAGTATCAAGATATGTTATTGCTATCCTTTTGTTTATTTATAGTATTAATTTGTGGTGATAAAAGAGAATTGTACATTATATACAAATTGTAATGAAATAATTTGGAAGTTGAAAAATGTTTATTTTCTTTATAAGAAAATATAAAAAAACATAGTAATGTAGAATATATTGTGTAAATGTGGGGGAGTTTGATAACTAAACCACAAGAACAACCATAAATAATGAATCGGAGGAAAATCATTATGGCAAACAAAAAACACAGAGTTTTATGTATTGTTCTCTGTCTTATGCTTGCATTATCTGCTCTTGTAGTTGGAACAAGTGCGGTTTCTGCGGCAACTGGCGACACAGTATATGTAAAACTCAACAACGGATGGTCACAGGTTTATATCTATGCATGGACCGATGGCGCAGGCAATAACAAAGCATGGCCTGGTGAGAAGATGACTAAAGTCACAGATGGTGTGTACAGCTACACTTATTCAAAAGACTTTGATATGGTTATCTTCAACAATGGTAGCGGTGCTCAAACCGGTAACCTTACTTACACAGGCAATGGAGGTAACGGTAAGATTTATGACCTTTCAAAGGGTACATGGTCTGTTTATACTGATGCTCCAACAAATCCAACAACAGCAACAACACCAACATCGGCTACAACACCAACAACTGCTACTCAGCCTTCAACAGGTTCAACAGGTGACGGCGTTACAGTTTATCTCAAAAACGAGGCAGGCTGGTCAACTCCAACATGCTATATGTGGACTGATGGCGCAGGCAATAATCATGCTTGGCCTGGTGAAAAAATGACAGAAATTGGCGATGGCGTGTATATGTACACATCTTCAAAGGTTTACAAGAATTGTATTTTCAATGGCGGCAGTGATTCTAATAAAACAGGTGACCTTACTGCTATGGATGGATGCATCTATGACAATAAAGCAAATAAATGGGAAAAGTATGACACAAGTCCGCTCCAGGTTAAGTCATTCAGTGCAGAACCAAACAAAGGTGTTTATACAGATACAGATATTTTAATTTCAACTTCTGCACTTAATACACAGACTGGTGCTGCTGTAAGCTACAAAATTTCTGTAACTAACGCTTCAGGTTCTACTTCTGTATTATCTGATTTCAGTGCAACTAACACATTGATTTGGACACCGACAGTAGCTGGTGACTACACAATCACTTTTGATTACAAAGATGCTGACGGCAATACAAATCAGCGTACAACAGCAATTTCAGTTGATGATGATACAAATCTTGTTAAGCCTGTAATTAAGAGTGTATCTCCTGCTAACCTTAATTCTGTAAAGGTTAATACTGATGCTACTGTTACTGTAAAAGCAGGCGGCGGTAAGACAGGTACTAATCTTCTTTTCTATAAGTATGTTATAGTTGATCCTAACGGAGTAAAGAATACACCTTACTACTCACTCAGCAGCACATACAAATTCACACCGACTGTAGTTGGTACATATAAGGTTACTGTGTATGTTCAGGCTTCAGATAACTCTTCTGTAAGCAAAACATATTCTTACAATGCTATTGACGGTGAGCTTCCAACAAGTAAACCAATACCTACAATAGCTACTCAGCCTTCAACTTCACCGTTTATTAAGGGTGATGCTAATCACAACGGTAAGATTGATATTGATGATGTAACATACATTCAGAAATACTGTGCTGACTTCTCAGGATTTACAGTATCAGTTGACGAATGCGATATGGATAACGACAATTCTATTTCAGTCATGGACGCTACAATAATCCAGAAGATAATGGCTGGCATTACAGTTTAAAATTGAGGGTAAAAAGGTATGACAAATTTTAAAAAAATATGTGCCCTTGTCCTTTCATTAATGATTATTGTTACAGCAGGCATTGTATCTGTCAGTGCCGTACAATCAGATGATAATTCCGAAGTAGCAGCAGACAGTGCTACTACCGGTACTATTACCATTCATGTAAGGGACAACGACACATCACAACCATATGTTTATTTGTGGAATTCACTTCCTACAAACTCAGCAATGTCAAAATCATATCCGGGCGAAAAGATGACGAAGGCCGGAAAATGGTTTGACTATGTAGTAAATGATGTTACTAAGGTAAACGCTATTGTTACTGATGCAACAGGCAATCAGTACTCAAGCGAAAAAATGCTTACACTCACAACTGATACAACAGGCGAGTGGTGGTGCGATAACGGTAAGTGGTCAAAGTATGACCCTGACGAGCCGGATCCAATCAGCAGTGTTGATATGCGTGAGGATTCAATTTACTTTGTAATTACTACTCGTTTCTATGACGGTGATACAGGCAACAATGTTCACTGCTGGGATGATGGTACTGCAAACAACCCTGACAGCGACCCTGCATGGCGTGGTGACTTCAAAGGTCTTGCTGACAAGCTTGACTACATCAAGGCTCTCGGCTTCTCTGCAATCTGGGTTACTCCGGTTGTAACAAACGCTTCCGGTTATGACTACCACGGCTATCATGCTATGGACTTCAGCACAGTTGATCGTCGTTATGAAAGCGATGATTTTACATTTGAAGATCTCATCAGAGCAGCTCATCAGAAGGGTATGAAGATTGTACAGGATGTTGTTTTACAGCATACAGGTAACTTCGGTGAATCCTTCTTCAGTCCTATATTTACAAAGGATTATGACGCAATGTTCAATTCTGATATTACTCAGACAGGTAAAATTGAGAAGGAAATGATTCCTACTGACTATCTCCTCTCTTCATATGGTCTTAATTCAGCTGAAGAATATTGGTCACAGCTTCCAGGCATCCAGTATAAGCAGAGACTTGACCTTATGAAAAACTTGAGCGATTATCCTTCAAATCTTGGTAACTCAACAGGTAATCTTCCTGATCTCTCAAAGGATTCAAGTATGGCAAAAATTTCACAGAGTGAAGTTTATAATCCAGATAACTATTACCACAGTGGTTATTTCCAGAGTTTGAACTGGGATGACTGGACATGTAAGTTCTGTCAGATTGCAGGTGACTGCGTTGACCTTAACACAGAAAATCCAGCTGTTGCTGAATATGTTGTTGATTGCTTTAGCAAGTATATTGAAATGGGCGTTGATGGTTTCCGTGTTGATACTGTTCGTCATATTCCAAGACTTGAACTCAACCTTATGTTTAATGACCAGCTCTATGATGCAGCAAAAGCAGCAGGCAATTCCGGCTTTATGATGTACGGTGAAATTTGTACTCGTTACACAGATGTATGGTACAGAGGCCACGCTGAAGAGTCATCTCCTTACTACACATGGAAAGAGTCTAACAGCAAATGGGCTGATCAGTGGTCATGGGGCACAAGTGCAGAAGATGTTAACAGCAATATGAATCTTATTTTGGAACATTATATTGAAGAAGATGATTGCAGTGATGAACCTACTTCAGATAATGCATTCCTTGATGGTATTAATTATCACACACCAGACCGTTCCATGGCATCAGGTATGGAAGCAATCGATTTCCAGATGCACAGATGCTTTGGTAGTGCAAGCGGTGCTTTTGGTATTGCAAAGAGTGGCGATAAATACTACAATGATGCAACATACAATGTAATGTATGTTGATTCTCACGACTATGCTCCTGAAGGCTTCGGTGAGGCAAATCGTTTTGCAGGCGGTACTCAGGTATGGGCAGAAAACCTTGACCTTATGTTTACATTCCGTGGTATTCCTTGCTTGTACTATGGTTCAGAAGCTGAGTTCCAGAAGGGCGCAGTAATTGATGTTGGTCCTAACGCTCCTCTCTCAACAACAGGTCGTGCTTACTATGGTGACTTTATTGAGGGCAATGTATCAGCTTCAGACTTTAGTGAATATACAGCTTCAGGTACAGTTGCAGAAACTCTTGATATGCCTCTTGCAAAGCATTTGCAGAAGCTAAATGCAATCAGAAGAGCTATTCCTGCTCTCCAGAAGGGACAGTACACAACATCAAGCACATATGTTTCAGGTGATATGGCATACATTCGTCGTTATACAGACGAAGATGTAGATAGCCTTGCTTGTGTAACTATCTCAAATGGTGCAACATTTAAGAATATTCCTAACGGTAAGTATGTTGATGCTGTTACAGGTGATGTTAAGCAGGTTACAGACGGCACACTTACAGTTCCATCTATCGGTACTGCTAATATGAGAGTATATGTTTGCTGCGCAGATGGATTTACCGATATTAACGGCGCAATCGGCGGCACATCAGCATATATTAACTAATAATAATTTCTGATATAAAATTACGGCATCTCATTTGAGATGCCGTTTTTTATCGGAATCTTGCTTGTACTTTTGAGTCTGATACAGAAGAATATTTACATATGTTGTGGACTGCACGGATAAGTGCCCACTGTCTGCCAGTCCACCGATTGGTTTTATCTATATAAACAACAAAGGACGACTCCAATCTGAGTCGTCCTTTGCATAAATTTAAAAGTTATAAATTCAATTACTTATTATTATCTGATTCTTCAACAGAATTATTGTCTGTATCAAGTTTCTTTACAACAATACGAATTATTCTTTGATTCTTAACTTCCATAACTGTCAGTTTAAAGCCGTCAACTTCAATACTCTCACGCTTGTGAGGAATTGTTCCTGCGTGTTCCAGAATAAATCCGCCGACTGTTACGCTGTCACTCTCAATGCTGTTTTCGTCCATATCATAAAGACCGAGCAAATCGTTAAATTCCATATCGCCGTTGACCAGAAATTCACCTTTGCCGATTTTATAGTAATTGTGCTCAATTTCTTCGTCTTCATCCCATATTTCACCGACGATTTCTTCAAGCAAATCTTCCATTGTAACAATGCCAAGAGTTCCGCCGTATTCATCTGTTACGATTGCTATGTGCATTTTAGTCCTTTTGAAAGCACTAAGAATTTTTGAAAGCTTTTGGGTTTTAAACACAAAGTACGGTGGAGCCATAATCTCACGTACAGCAGGAGCTTTTCCGTCCGCCAAGGCTTCAAGGTAATCTCTTGTGTGAAGTACACCGACTATATTGTCAACAGTGCCGTCATAAACAGGAATTCTTGAATATCTGTTCTCAATGATAATTTCCTTGATTTCATCCTGTGTATTATCTGTGCTTATGAATGTAACATCTACTCGTGGTGTAAGTATTTCCTCGGCAATTTTTTCGTCAAAATCAAGGGCCGAGCGAACCATTTCGCTTTCGCTTTCTTCAAGTACGCCTTCTTCTTCAATGCTTTCAACAATGAATTTAAGCTCGTTTTCTGTCACACTTGGAGTATTTCCCGAGCTGCCTGCAATTTTAATAGCCAGTGTTTTAAGCTTCATAAAAATAAATACAATTGGAGTCAATATAAACATCAGCGCTCTCAAAAAGCCCGCTGTTGCCATAGAAAAGCTGTCACAGTGTTCTTTGGCAAGACATTTCGGCATAACTTCACCAAAAGTCAGAACAAGTAAGGTGGTAGCACCTGTTGCGACCGCTGAACCTATATCACCGAAAAGGTTCATACATAAGACAGTTGCAATTGATGAACAGCTTAAGTTTACAATATTGTTGCAAACTAAAATTGTTGTCAGGGCATTATCAAAATTATTGATAACATAAAGAGTTGTCTTAGCTTTTTTTGAGCCGTTTTCAACCTTTTGCTGAATACGGATTTTATTTACAAAGGAAAAAGCAGTCTCTGTTGCAGAGAAGAACCCTGACAACAGCACGAGAATAATTATGACAACGCCCATAATTATGTCAGATGTCAATTAAAAATCACTCCGGTTCAAAATTATGTTTTATTATACAAAAGACTATTCTTGCTCATAATTTGTATAATAATTTATATTATAATACTATAATTCTTTTAAATAAATATTGCTTATAAGAAATAAAATACAAAAATATTGAAAAATATTCCGTATAATGTTATAATTATTAATGTATGCACATTAATTTTATTTATTTGGGAATGATATATCTCGGAGGTGCATACAAATGTCACAAAAAGAAAAGCAAAACAAGGCATCAAAAAAGTCAAAGGACAATTTTATTAAGAATCCTAATTCTGATGATAATCCGCAAAAACTTGAGAATGATAGTCCTGTCAACGAGGAACACACCGACCAGATTAACGAAACCGGGTCTATTCTTACTTCTCATAAAGACAGCATAATTCATTGTCTTACCATAATCGGTCAGATTGAGGGGCATTACATTCTTTCACAGCAGAACAAAACAACTAAGTATGAGCATGTGATTCCTTTGCTGGTTTCAATAGAAGAAGACGAGAGAATTGACGGTCTCTTAATTCTTCTCAACACAGTCGGCGGTGATGTTGAGGCAGGTCTTGCTATTGCAGAGGTTATCTCCGGAATGAAAAAGCCTACTGTTTCAATCGTTTTGGGCGGCGGTCATTCTATTGGAATTCCGCTTGCGGTTGCTGCTGATAAAAGCTTTATTGCAAAGAGCGCTTCAATGACTGTTCATCCTGTCAGAACAACCGGTCTAACACTTGGCGTTCCTCAGACATTTGATTATTTTAGAAAAATGCAGGACAGAATTACAACTTTTGTCTGCGAAAATTCTGGAATTTCTAAAGAAAGATATAATCAGCTTGTACTGAATACAGGAGAACTTGTAACTGACATCGGTACAATTCTTGAGGGGGAAGAGGCAGTGGAAGAAGGGCTGATTGATTCAGTTGGTACAGTTTCTGATGCTATTGACGAGCTCTATGAAATGATCAAAAAGAATAAAAAAGCAAGACGTAAGTCAAAAACCAAGAAAAATGATAATTCAGATAAAGAAGAATAAAAGAATTATCTGATAAATATATAAAAACGGGTGTATTATTCACCCGCGTACATAAAAATAATAAGTGAAATTTTTAAAGGAGTACATATTATGTCGATTTTAGATGCAATAATTCAGGGCATAGTGCAGGGATTAACAGAGTTTTTGCCTGTATCAAGCAGTGGACATCTCGCCATTACCCAGCACATTCTCGGTTCGGGTGGAGAAAGCAATTTGTTTTTTAATGTTATGCTGCACGTCGGTACACTTGTTGCAGTAGTAGCATTTTATCACAAGTTAATCTGGAGCCTTATTAAAGAACTGTTTTCAATGATTAAAGATATTTTTACAGGGAATTTTAAGTGGAGCCGAATGAATTATGAGCGCAATCTTATTATGATGCTTATCATCGGACTTCTTCCGCTATTCCTGTTATTCCTGCCAATCCCGGGCACAGATATGAAGCTTAAGG
>DKZL01000061.1:89895-92571 GCA_002493635.1 Ruminococcaceae bacterium UBA7075
AATCCCGTACTTATTGTAACAGGAATTTCACTTCTTCTTACAAGCGTGCTTCTCGTTGTCGGTATTTATTTTAATAAGCGTAACTGTAATAAAAAGCAAAAGCATCTGAAAGGTGCAAACGGTAATTCCGCAGCAGGAAAAATAAGCTATAATGCGCTTGACGCAATTTTTGTCGGCATCACACAGGTTTGTGCAGCTCTTCTTCCAGGACTTTCACGTTCCGGCTCTACTCTTGCAGTAGGTGAGATGAGAGGAATTAACAAGCAAAAAGCACTTGACTTTACTTTTGTTTTGGGCATTCCTTCAATACTTGCAGCAGCACTACTTGAGGGTGTTGACGCTGTTAAGTCACCCGAAGGCATAAATGTTGATCCGGTTGTTCTGATTGTCGGTATAGTTGTTTCGGCAGTTGTAGGTTATCTTTCAATAGTAATATTCAAATGGTTTTTAAAGAGTGACAAGATGAGTATTTTTGCAATTTACACAGCAGTTGTCGGTATTGCAATCATTATTATTTCACTCATTGAAATGAATACGGGCGTAAACTTATTTACAGGTGCTACGATTAGTTTTTAATTATATTGTGAAGTCAGAAATACAGGAGTGATTCTAAATGTCAGCCAAAAAGCAGACATCAGGAAAGACAACAAAAAAATCTAACTCAGGCAGAAAATCGACTTCGGCACGAGCAGCCACAAAGTCACGCTCCAATCCGCAGCCCAAGCAGCCTTTACTCTCTTCAAGGGTAAGGGCAATTTTATTCGGGTTGGCTGCCGCATTGTTTTTTGGTCTGATATTCGTAAGAGGCGCAATAGGCTGGATGACAATTCGCAGCTTTTTCTTTGGACTTTTGGGTATTTGCATTTTTCTTGTGCCGATTGTTCTGATTTATCTTTGCATAATGACTGAAAAAGAAAAACAAGTTGCACATATCAAAGCTAAGATATTTATGTGTGTATTGCTTGTTATGCTTGTAAGCGCGTTTACATATGTGGCAACAGGAGCAGATTTTAAGAGCGATAATTTCTTTACCTGCCTTGGAAATCTTTATTTGCAGTCAGCCGACACCTCTGTCTATGTGACAGTCGGCGGCGGTCTTATAGGGGGTATCCTTGGTTATCCGCTTGCAGTGTTTTGCGGCAATGGAGTAGCGTTATTTATTTGTATTTGCTTGATTTTAGCTTTAATTTTTATTTTAGCGGGTATCTCAATTCATGATATCGGCAGAGCAGCAAGCAAACAGGTTGTACGTGTGCGTGAAGCTGGCAAACGTCACGCTGAGGAAAAAAGAATCAGACGTCAGATTAAGGTTCAAGAGCCTCAGACTACAGAACAACAATTTTCTGATGGTAAAAATACAAGTAATATTGACATACCGCTTGATGATGTTAAAAAATCAAAGAAAAAGACACGCAAAAAGCCTGAAACTGAAAAAGGCATTGATGTTGATGTTACTGATTCAGGCGAAGAAAATGCAGTTGAACAGGATTTGTCGGTCGATTTAATCAATATAATAAACCGTGCAAGTAAACCTCACGGAGCAGACGCAGATACAACAATCGACGATATTGCAAATGAAATTTCAAGTGAAAAAGCGGCTAATCATATTGAAAGCGGAGCAAAGCAGGCTGACCCACAGACTGTTCCGGTTGATTCGGATGTACATAAAAGCAGCAAAAAAAGAAAAACGGTTAATGATTCAGACATTGCAGATGAATTTGAGGGAATAGGTTACAGTATGGAAAGTCCTGAAACTGAAGAACAGGAAAAAATCTATCACTATCCGCCTGTTCAGTTACTAAAACTCCCGAATAATCAGAATGATGCATCTGCAATGGAAGAAATGCAGAATAATGCAAAAAAACTCATAGAAACTCTTAACAGCTTCGGTGTTAAGGCAAACATTACAAATATCTGCCGAGGTCCTTCTGTAACACGTTATGAGTTGCAGCCTGCACCAGGTGTTAAAATCAGTAAGATTACTAATCTTTCGGACGATATAGCTCTTAATCTTGCTGCAAACGGAGTGCGTATTGAAGCACCAATCCCCGGAAAAGCGGCTGTCGGAATTGAAGTTCCTAACAAAGTTGTAAGTATGGTTTCAATGAGGGAGCTTATTGATTCTGACAAATTCAGAAATTCCAAGAGTAAGCTTACCGCCGTGCTCGGCAGAGATATTTCGGGCGATATTGTAGTTACCGACATCGCAAAAATGCCGCATCTGCTCATTGCAGGTACAACAGGTTCAGGTAAATCTGTTTGCGTAAATTCACTCTTAATCAGTATTCTTTATAAGGCAACACCTGATGAAGTAAAGCTGCTTCTCATTGACCCTAAAATGGTTGAATTTTCAAAATACAAGGGTATTCCTCATTTGCTTATTCCGGTAGTGTCAGACGCTAAAAAAGCGGCAGGCGCGCTTGCGTGGGCAGTAAATGAAATGCTGCAAAGATATAAGATTTTCTCTGAATTTGACTGCAAAGACATTGATTCTTATAATTTGCTGATTGAGAAAAATCTTAGATATATAGAGAATAATCCTCCTGTTGAAAACGAGGAGGGCGAGATGATTCAGCCTACTCTTGAGGTGAACGGTCTTCCTGTTGCAAAAGAAAAGATGAGCCGTGTGGTAATTGCAATAGACGAGCTTGCCGATTTGATGATGGCGGCTCCAAG
>DKZL01000061.1:92910-93437 GCA_002493635.1 Ruminococcaceae bacterium UBA7075
CAGCGACCAACCGTAAATGTAATTACAGGTTTGATTAAAGCCAATGTACCGAGCCGAATTGCCTTAAAGGTTAGTTCAAACACTGACTCACGAACAATTCTTGACGCTGGCGGCGGTGAGAAACTTATCGGTCGAGGCGATATGCTGTTTTCTCCTGTCGGAGCGCCAAAGCCTGTGCGTGTGCAGGGATGTTATGCATCCGAAGAAGAAATTGAGGGAGTTACAGGATATATTAAAAAGTCGTATAAAGCTCAGTATAATGAAGATATTGAGGAATCAATCAAGCGAATTGCGGCTGAGGAAATTGCCACAGGCAAAAAGGGCGGTTCGGGTGATGACCGTTCTGACGGACTTGACTTTGACTCACTCATTGATGATGCTATTAAGGCTTGTATTGATGCTGGACAGGCATCAACCTCCCTTGTGCAGCGAAAGCTGAAGGTCGGTTACGCCCGTGCTGGAAGAATGGTTGACGAGATGGAACAGCTCGGTATTGTAGGCCCTCATCAGGGGTCAAAACCTCGTGA
>DKZL01000074.1 GCA_002493635.1 Ruminococcaceae bacterium UBA7075
ACTAAACCGCTAAATTATAATTTAGATGACTTCGATAAGTGAATTATGATGTTTACCATTAAGCCGAACTTTACCTTCGGGAGACAACGGTTACATAATAAATAAAACTTAGGGAGCGACTAAAAAATCACATTGAGGTGATTATGTCGTCAACTGTTTTTCCGGGAGGAATCATAGGAAGAACGTTTTCGTCAGGGCTGATAACACATTCAACAACAACAGGCTTGTTCAGTGCAAACGCCTTTTCAAGCGTAGGCTTAACTTCATCCTCTTTTGTAATTCTCATACCGTCAACACCGAAAGCGTTTGCAAGGGCAACAAAATCGGTTGCTCTGTGCGGGTCAGTCTGTGAAAAACGGTTGCCGTAGAACAGCTTCTGCCACTGACGAACCATACCGAGCACGCTGTTGTTCATAATTACAACAACAACCGGCAAATCGTATGACTTGAGCGTTACAAGCTCATTTAAGTTCATATGAAAACTGCCGTCGCCTGTGACAAGCACAACTCTTTTGTCGGGATGAGCCATCTGAGCGCCGATTGCAGCGCCCATACCAAATCCCATTGTGCCCATACCGCCTGAGCTTATGAATGTGCGTGGAGCTTCGGCTTTGTTATACTGCGCCGCCCACATCTGGTGCTGACCTACGTCGGTAGCCAGAATATCTGTGTCAGCCTTTATATCGTTAAGAGCCTCAAATACGTCCTGTGCGCTGAAAAATCCGTCGCCGAGTGAAGGCTTAACTGCATTCTGTGTTTTCCAATCGTTGATAACATCAATCCACTCTTTGTGAGCTTGTTTGTCCATACCGATTGTAAGAGCTGTCAGAATTTCCTTTACGTCACCAAGAACATACTTGTTAACCTTGACATTCTTGTTAATCTCTTTTTCGTCAATTTCAAGCTGAACGATTTTTGCCTGCTGACCGAACTTTTCTCTGTCGCCTGCAACACGGTCGGAAAAACGAGCACCAACGGCAATAATAAGGTCGCATTTGTCGGTAGCCATACCTGTTTCAAAGCCGCCGTGCATACCGATGTTGCCCATATTCAGCGGATGACTTGCGGGCATACATCCAAGTCCCATAAGCGAACAGCATACCGGAGCGTCGATAAGCTCGGCAAATTTAATAAGCTCGTCTGATGCGTTGGCACTGATAATACCGCCGCCTGCATAGATAAGCGGTTGTTTTGAATTTTTAATAAGCTCCTGAACATCGGCAATGCTTTCGGGATTCTGAATTTTAATAATCTTTGTCTTAGGCGGTTCAACAGGACTGAACTCTGCCTTGTTTGCGGTAATATCCTTTGGAACGTCAACAAGTACAGGACCTTTTCTGCCCTCCTGTGCAAGAGCAAAAGCCTTGCGCAGAGTAGGAGCTAAGTCCTCAACCTTTTCAACCAAAAAGCTTGCCTTTGTAATCGGCTTTACAATATCAACTATGTCAACCTCCTGAAAGCTGTCCCTGCCAAGCTGGTCGGTTGTAACATTGCCTGTAATTGCAACAAGCGGAATGCTGTCGATGTTTGCTGTGGCGATGCCTGTTACAATATTTGTAGCACCGGGACCTGAGGTTGTGATAACAACGCCTGTTTTGCCTGTAGCACGGGCATAGCCGTCAGCGGCGTGTGATGCGCCCTGCTCGTGAGCAGTAAGAATATGATTAATTTTATCGCTGTATTTGTAGAGTGCGTCATATGTATTCAAAGCTGCACCGCCCGGATAACCGAAAACGGTGTCAACGCCCTGTTCTACCAAGCATTCACAAATGATTTCTGCGCCTGTAAGCTGCATTTTCAATATCTCTCCCTTGCAATTTATCTGTATGCGTCGGACAGGTTTTGTATCTGAATATATTATAAAATAATAAAATCCGACAAAAAATAATATCAATCTTTATTTTAACTAATTAAAGCGGTATTGTCAATAGTTTGTATTTTTACTACGCTTCACAAGTTTTCCTTAAAATGTGACCGTTGCGACCCGAAGATTTACTTCGCTGGTTTGGTGAGGTTCATAGCACACTTTTATAATTTAGCTAAATTATAATTTAGCTTTTATTAGTGAATTATGTTGTTTACCATACAACCGAAGTACATCTTCGGGATACAAAGATCACATATTAAACAAAACTTATGAAGCGTCTAAAAATCTGCTGATTGCGGTAACGGTTTTTTCGCTTGCAAGACGAGTGAATTTCACAAAATCCATACCCTTGTTTTCGTCAAGATCATCAGAAATAGCTCTTAAAATGCCGTAAGGAACACCGCACCTGTAACAGACGTGACCGATTGCGGCTCCCTCCATTTCGCAGGCGAGAGCACCGAAACGGTCGTTGATTCTGAGCCGCTGTCTGCGGTCAGAGATAAATATATCACCGCTTGCAACTATTCCGTTCATAGTTTTTGTATCGGGAATGCTTTTGCATACTTCAAACAGTTTTCTTGAAATTTCTTTGTCGCACTCAAAGTACATTTTTGTGCCGTCTGCAAATGACACCTCGCCCTGCTTATCTCCGAGAGCAGTGGTGTTCATATCGTGTTCAACCGATTTGACAGCCACAACAAGGTCGCCGATAGTTACAAGCGGTGATACCGCCCCTGCAACACCGCTGTTGATTATCGCTTTTGGCTTGTAGTGGTCGATCAACGCCAGCGTGCACATAGCGGCATTTACCTTGCCTACTCCGCAAACTACAATCACAACATCCTTGCCGTGCATTTTGCCTGTTGTAAAGCTCATTCCGTAAATTTCTTCTGTTTTGGTGTCATCACAAAGGGCAATCAGTCCCTCTGCTTCAACTGTCATAGCACAAATAATTCCAATCATTTTTTTATTCTCCGCTCTATAAGTTTTATGTACATTTTAAGTTTTGCTCCCGAAGTTTGAACTTAGGTTTATAGCTAAAGCTCATTTTTTAGACGCTCCCTAAGTTTTAATTATTATGTAACCGTTGTATCCCGAAGATATACTTTTGAATTATGGTAACAATCCATAACTCACTTATCTAAGTAAGATAAATTATAGTTTAGTGCAATTAA
>DKZL01000012.1:0-1294 GCA_002493635.1 Ruminococcaceae bacterium UBA7075
ACACCTCATGCGAGGTGTGACACCGACATTCTCAGTTATATGCAACTCCTTGCATTTCTACTCACACACCTCATGCGAGGTGTGACCGCCGCAGGACAAAGACACGATCCTGAACTTCGAGATTTCTACTCACACACCTCATGCGAGGTGTGACGATCCACGCCGCCGATCTGATAGTTGCGGTTGTCATTTCTACTCACACACCTCATGCGAGGTGTGACGCCCTTCGACATTGTGGCGCACGCCATTGACAAAATTTCTACTCACACACCTCATGCGAGGTGTGACAGAACATCAGCCTACAATCGGTGTTTTCACGTGGATTTCTACTCACACACCTCATGCGAGGTGTGACAGCTTATTCTACGCCCCTGTAATTGATTTTTTTCATTTCTACTCACACACCTCATGCGAGGTGTGACTTCACGGTGTCGGCTGGTTTTGCCTTGCTGTTTGCATTTCTACTCACACACCTCATGCGAGGTGTGACCGAGATCCTCCATGAAGCCCTCCGGGGTGATGTAATTTCTACTCACACACCTCATGCGAGGTGTGACGCGCTTGCCCGCCGAGCTTTTCGTTCTCGCGCTGATTTCTACTCACACACCTCATGCGAGGTGTGACAAATACCCGCAAGCAAACTTGAACTGCCTACAACATTTCTACTCACACACCTCATGCGAGGTGTGACCTGCAATCGCTCACCGCCATTCTTTCAAGTGTTATTTCTACTCACACACCTCATGCGAGGTGTGACATGATGTTAATTCAAAATCTACATCAATTTGATTTTATTTCTACTCACACACCTCATGCGAGGTGTGACAAACTGTCTTATGGTATAATTCTGATACTTTTTCTATTTCTACTCACACACCTCATGCGAGGTGTGACATTATCAAACGAGTATCCCAATACTTCATTCGGATTTCTACTCACACACCTCATGCGAGGTGTGACCAACGGCTTGTCTGCACTTTTTCCCATAATCATCATTTCTACTCACACACCTCATGCGAGGTGTGACATAACCAGTCATATTCTTCGCTTCCATAACCCAATTTCTACTCACACACCTCATGCGAGGTGTGACGCAACAACCCGAACCCCCACAAGCTGGAGCAGACATTTCTACTCACACACCTCATGCGAGGTGTGACATATTCCTTAACGGCAGTAGAAACAGCACGAACATTTCTACTCACACACCTCATGCGAGGTGTGACTTTCCATAGCTTGACGGAATAATGTCCTATATATCATTTCTACTCACACACCTCATGCGAGGTGTGAC
>DKZL01000012.1:1571-15445 GCA_002493635.1 Ruminococcaceae bacterium UBA7075
ACACCTCATGCGAGGTGTGACGGATAAACAAAATGAGTGAAACAGGAGTTGTTAATTTCTACTCACACACCTCATGCGAGGTGTGACGTTGGGGTAATTACATTATAACGCACCTTGAATAAATTTCTACTCACACACCTCATGCGAGGTGTGACGATGGAACTATTTTATGAAGTTACCAAGTACAGAATTTCTACTCACACACCTCATGCGAGGTGTGACCGCAATATGTTGTTTTTCTGCGGTAATCACCACTATATGAGGCGGACATAATAAATTTTACAATAAAAAAATAATCATCTTCTCGAAAAAGCTCTAAAAACTCAGGCGAACCTAACCAGTATTTGTAAATCATCGGAAGTTCGCCAAAATCAAATAATTATAACTCCCTCCGGATTATATGTTGTTTTGCTTCCTATGTGTTCAACACGTTTTTCCCACTTGTTTCCCAGATAATAAAATCTTAGGCTGTCTTTTTCTTCGTAGATTATATTAATCAGTCGGTCTTTTAATTTCAAAAAAGCAGAATAATCCAAATCGGCTTCAAATACTGAATTCTGAACACGCTGAGCATGATTCTGACATTCCTTTGCAACCTTTCTCAGTCTCTTTTTGCCGTCAGCATCAGAAGTTGAAACATCATAGCTTATTATTACCATCATCAACTATCACCTACTTAAGAAGAAAACTTGGGTATTCTTTTATATCTCCGCGAACATACTTTGCAAATATATTGCTTTGCACATACGGAATTAATCCAAAAGGAATTTTCTGTTTAAGATAGGGATGTACAATATCAGTTCGTTTTTTCTCCTGCCAGCGCTGCAGAACCTTTTTTCTCCCATCTTCATTCAGCCAAACTGCACCCGATATTTGTTTTTCAAAATCTTTTTCCGTTATAACTTTAAGATTAAGCAATGTAAGCACAAAACGCTCAACAAGACATCTGGTTTCTTCAACCAAATCACAGGCAAGTGAACTTCTGCCGCTCCTTAATGCATGGCAAAAACCTATATAACTGTCAAGGCCGACGGTTTCAAGTGCAGCTGCATATTCGTTTGTATACAAAGTATAAACAAACGAAAGAACTGCATTTACAGGGTCAAGCGGCGGTCTTTTGGAACGATATTCAAAGGAAAGTGAAGTTTTGGGATTTGTAATAAGTTTATTGAACACAGAAAAATAGTTTCGGGCACAATTCCCTTCTATGCCCATTGCACTTTCAATTGATTCAGTTAAGTACATTTCATTTACACTTTCTGTAAGTACGCTCATTACAGACCGAATTTCTTCATCATCCCTGAGATGTGAGTTATCATGGAGAGTTCTCTTTATCACCTGCAATGAATTACAGAATTTTGCCGCCAGAGTGTTCTGAGTAAGTAAAAGCCCATCATTCCTGAACTTGTCAATCTGTGCCACACGGAGAAAAACATTACCTTTTGTTTCACCGCAAACCTTTGCAAGAAATTTTCCATTTGGTGAAACAAAATTAATCGGTATGCATTTGCTGACACATTTCCCCATAAGTGCAGGTGAACATCCAAGATAGCTGAAACACACAATATTTTCTACGTTATCAAACGGAATACGAAATTTGTATTCGTCATCAACCTTGCAAACAAGATTTTCTCCGTCAAGGCAAAGATATGCCTGTTCGTTTGTAATATAAATAGTGTTTAATAATTTTCGCATTCTTTTCTCTCCAGAACTTTTTTTATACTACCTTTGACACTTACAGGTGCTATTAAAGTCGGCATACAAATTTCCTTCATTGAGCATCCGCTGCAATTACGATTCTTTACAATTTCAGGAATTTTTCCCTTACTAATCAGATTACGCATTTCAGCCAATGTTCTTTTCAGAATATCATCATATTCGGAAAAGTTCTCCTTTAGCGGCAGTCTGATTCGCTTCTTTACATCAGCATAATACAACACTCCGTCACAATCGCAGTTAAAAACATAATCCACACAAATTTTCTGTGCAAATACCTGCATCAAATCATCAAAATTATAATCCTTGTTCTTTGGTTTTGTGGGCTTATATTCTACTATGCACAAATTGCATTTTTCATCTCCTGTAACCTCAATGCAATCGGTAACACCGTAAAGATTATATTCACTTTTATCATTATACACCGATACAGATGTATAACACTTTTTGCCCGAAGAAGAATAGGACGCTTTGGGATTATGAACTCTGTCATGGAGCAGATTAGCTTTTGTAACAAAAACGTTCTCTGCCCATGCACAGTCAATTTCAAGAAGTCCCCATCGATGAGGACAATAAAGGTAATGTTGAATTGAGCGTATTGCAATGTCGTCCTTAATCATAATTTGCTTATTAGTTCTACGCCGTCAGGCATATTTTCATCAACTCTTACATCGTAGTCACTGAATTTTCTGGGTGGAGTTGAAATTTCATCAACAGTAATTTTATCAAATAAAACATGTGACGGACAATTGCCGAGAACATTTTCGTGTTTGAAAATATAGAGCTTTCTCATACACATTTTGCCCCTTGCAGCACTATGATCATTTTCAAACATATTAATAATTGCTGTCCATAAAAGTTCAAGGTCATCTTCTGAAAGTCCTGTAACCTTATTAGCAAGATTTGCGGAAACATAACCTTCGGCACGATACAGAGCATATGGAATTATACTTTTTCTTCCCATCTCTGTTTCGCCTGTTTCCATACGGTCATCCGAGGTACGTGCCTGCCTGGTGATAGTTATATCCTGAATATTTATAGGCGATAAACTTCTTGCAAAGTTAATCTGAACAGGTCCTCTTACAATTCCGCAAGGGTCATCGCCTGTGGACATAACTGCACCAAAAGCACGGACATCAAAATAATTTTCACACATATAATCCCGTGCAACTTTTACAACATCCGGTTTTTTACCTTTCAGTTTTAACGGAAGTTCCTTTTCTTTATAAGCCTCAGTAAATTTTGTATTGAGCGATTTATCGGGCTTTATAAGTATATTATATCCCGCCTCTCCTTCTTTAGATATTTCAACATAATTTCTGATTTTACGCTTAAGACAAACATCTGTTATGTATCCTAAACCTGTTTCAGCATCAACCCTCGGTGTATTGCCAGCATCGGGATCACCGTTGGGATTTCCGTTTTCGACGTCAAAAATTATTACAAAATCATACCTGTTATTAATAGCCATTTTATTTGTCCTCCTGATTTATATTATCTTTGTCTATATCCTTTTTTATAAAAAAGCTTTGGTATTGCTGATAATAGCCTATCATAAATTTGCCCTGCTCCGAAAGCATAAGTGTTTCGGGAAATTCCCCGTTTATTCCGTCAATTATTTCCTGAATCAGCTTATTAAAAAATATCAAACTCTTTTCATTCAACTTTTTCAGATGATTCTGTGCAAGACTCAACAGCTTAGGAAACACCAAAGCAGGTTTTGATGCCGCTGAAGAAAAATAAGAATCCTTGATCGTTCTGTTCAACGAATTGTTAGATGCCTCCTGTTGAAGTTTTTCAAGGACTGCAAATAAGCGTCCGCAAAGATATGCCTGATTTTTGTTTTCGTAATCCAATGCCAATTTTAGTTCCTCCTTTTCACCGGATAATCTTGATTTTCTGTTAATGCAGGCTTTGATTGCACCTGCACGAATTCCGTTAATTTTTCTGTCGGTTTTAACTCGTCTTATTATTGTAGACAGCAAATAAGCAGGATAATTTGTACCGTAAATTATCGTCTTAAATATTTCTGCCAGCAAAGAAGCGTCAACTTTTTCATTGCTGCTTTTCGGTGAAATCATTTCCTTCTTTAGTTTCCAGATAGGTACTGGAATTACCTTTTCACCAATCTGCATATCACTTTGATGAAGAGCTATATTTTGAAGCATTTCACCAAATTTTCTATGATAAATAAATTTTAGTGCAACACGTGATGAATTAGGCTTTATACCGACCATATAAAAATCAACATTCTTGTCGATATTATCAATGGATGAAATTCTTTCTGATGAAATATTTCCCTCTCTTGCAGATTTCATAAGACCGTCAAGCATTTCCTCAGTCTGGTTTTCGTCCATTAAATCATCATCGCCAAACACCAGAAATGACATAAGATCAGAACATACCTCGTTTTTTTCTCCGCCTGTTGCCCAATAAACAACGGTTATATCATCTATCAGCTTCTTATGCCTTTTATTACCGAGAAGATAATTAAACGCTCCCGTATATTTTTTCATAGCTGTTTCAGATATATTACTGTTATAAGACTGTTCGTTTCCATATGAACATTCTGACGCATTATTGAAACAGATTAATGAACATCCCTTAGTATGTCCGCCGACAATTCCTTTTAAATTGCGATGAATACGCGCAATAGGTTCAATCTCGCCGGTAATTGTGCATTGAGATTTTATTTTATCGGAGTCAGTATTACTTTCAGCGTACTGTCTTTCCCATTTCTCTTTGATAAGCAAATCCTCGTGAAGCAATAAATCGGGACGACCGCTCAGGCAAAATGCGAAATAAGAATTATTGTATGCTTTTCCCAAACCAAGCAGATAAGAATTTTCCGTTTCGTTTTCAGGTTGCCAGTTTTCAATAAAAGCTCTATAGGCATTTATAACAGGAGAATCAAGCCCTTCAATAAATTTGAGATTCTCTTCAACAAATATTTCATGGGATTTCTCAGCCTTTTGTGTGTTATCATAAGGGCTGAATTTGTCTCCTACAAAGTTTAATCCAAAAATATAAAGAGGACGATGTTCAATTATGTTTCCGTCTATGCCGGATTTTTCTGTCCGCAAAGGCATAACAACTTCTTTCGGAATAAATTTTTCTTTTATTTTTCCGTTTTTAGCAGTTGTTCTTTCAATAGTCTGAAAATTGACAATTTCGTCAATTTTACCGTCAAGAGTAAGGCATATCAAATAGTGAACATTTTGTTTTGAATATCCGTCAGGCAGGACTTTTCCCTCTGCGGCAAGCACATCATAATAATTGCAAAGTGCATTAATCAGCATTTCATCACCTCCATATATTTTGCAACATCAATAACACCGCCTATCATATGAGGTCGGTAATACTGTGTAGATGCCTTGTCAGAAAATTTAGGATTATCCCAATCATCGTTAATTGGTATTCCCTTGTCTGTAAAGCAAACACGATAACTCATAAAACCCAGATCAACGTCGCCTGATTCAAGAATTGAACTGCTTATCTGATTCATATCAAAATCATCAACAAGCTTTATGCTTCTGACAGGAAATTCACTGCATCCAAGGCAGGGTGTTCTGAAACACTGACCCTTTTCAAGTCGTCTTTTTATTATGTTATAGTGCTTTTTTTCGGCATCTGTTTCATTATCATTCTTCAGACCCGTAAGTTCAAAATGAAATTCAACACCGTATCTGACATTTTTTAAAATCATTGATGCACGCTGACTGCGCTCTTCAGAAGTATATATGCACGGATCTCCACCCTTACCGTTCATCTGACTTTTCATAGCCGAAAGCGAAACCTTATTTTTCACCTCATTACGCCGTATATTGATAAAATCAATCGGATTGAACACTATAATCTTATCTATTACATAGCGAATAGCCGGCTTCCAATAAACACTTTTCAGCATTCCCTCGAGCGCTCCCGGCGGCGGAACGTCGTAACTTACTCGTTCAACTTTCATTTCTGTCCGAGTAAAGCAAGCATAGTCACCGTCAACCATTATTTTAAATCCATAGCTCATACATTTCCTCCTTAATCTATAAAATAATCCTTTGCCTCGAAAATCACACCGATATTTTCATCGTAATAATCGGAGTTGGTAAGACACCATATACCGCTTTTGTAATCATCAACAACATGCTGTTTAAACAATTCTTCAAACTCATATCTGTAAACTGAAAAAGCGTATTTCTGCAATTTTCTGTGATTACCAAAGCCTGTGTTTTTTATATCTTCAATAAGCTGTCTGCTTGTATCATCTCTTGCAACCACTACAGAAACAGTATTGCTGTCTATAATTTCAAAATCCTCTGCATACTTACTGAACGGTATTGAACGTAAATCGGAGCATTTTTCCGAAATTGAATTTTTAATTATATTTTCATCATTAATAAAAAACAGTCTGTCATAATAATTTTTAATACTTTCGGAACACGAAATATCGCTGAATTCTGCCAGCAGTCCTTTTGTGATGTTTGCCCTTTCATCAGAAGATTCAGAACGGCTTTCCGAATCAAGCGAAAAAATAAACACCTCTGCGCTTTTCCTTTTACCCTCACGGTTACATCTTCCGCCTGCCTGCAAAATACTGTCAAGTCCCGAAAGTTCACGGAATACGCAGTAAAAATCAAGGTCAACGCCCGCCTCAATAAGCGAAGTAGATACCACGGTAATTTTTCTGTCATCAGGAACATTTTGAAGTCCAGGATAATCCGCTTCAAGTTTATTTAATTCATCTTTAATTTTATCAATGGTATTTTTTCTGTCATAAGCAGACATATATGTTGATAAATGAAACTTTTTACCACAACAAAGAGAATATATATTCCTTGCTGTTGACCTTTTATTTACAACAATAAGTGCCGACGGATTATTACAAGCCTTTGCAATAAGGCTGTCATAATCAACTGTGCCTATATTGACATACGAACATTTGCGAAATTTTTCAAACAAGGATGTATCATCTATCAGATTGGTAATTTTACTGTCAGGCAACGAATACTTGTTAATTAATCTGTGAAAATCAGGCATTGTAGCCGTAAGAAACACTGCCTCGCTATTCAGCAATTTTGTAATATATGATATTGCCCTCAGACAAGGCTGAAGAAAATTAATCGGCATAAGATGAGCTTCATCAAAAACAATAACACTGTCAGCCATATTATGCATTTTTCGCAGCTTTCCACGTTTATTTGCATATATCGACTGAAAGAACTGCACCGCAGTAGTTATGATAATCCGGGCATTCCAATTTTCTGTTGCCTGTCGCACAACATTTTTGTAATCTTCACTCACATCCAAATCATCATATGAAAACGAGGACTGATGTCTTAATATCTGAGCATCTTCCTCAAACAAATTCTCAAATAAATCAGCAGTCTGATCAATAATGCTGTTGTAGGGAATAACATAAATAATTCTTTTCTTATTAGTTTTTATTGCCCTTTCAAGTGCAAACTTCATACTGCACAGTGTTTTTCCGCTTCCGGTAGGCATATTCATAAGATAAATTTCCGACGAAACATCCGACTTATTATAAACCTGCTGCTGAATCATAGAACGGGATTTCTGAAGCTCAGTTGTACACTCAAACGATGAAAACCTACCATTAATTCTGTTAAGGCATTTTTCAAAATCGGATTTCATCTCCCGATTTTGTACTCCATTACAAAATTCTGCGGTATCATTTGAATCTGCATCAGTAAGGCACGAAAAACAATATCTTGTGAGAAAGGCAAATTTTTCTATTATATCCTTTTGACTTCTACAATTTTGGCACAAAAATTCATTGAACTGCTTTTCATCAATATCAAAAAGTTCCAATTCTTCCTTATACGCCGAATAATCCTCGAATTTTCGCTTTAATCTTCCGCTTAGCGTTGTCATATCATCAGTATCGTTTGCATAACCACCATCGGGAATACCCGAATGATGCCCTGCGATGCAATACTGCATAATAAGTAAGAGTGCATTGCCGTATTTTTCCTTAGCTGCGACCGCACCACAGGTAGAATGTTCAACTCTGATATTTTTGCCATAAGTAATTTTTTGTTGAAATGACCGCTGATATTTGCCGACATCGTGAAGAATCCCCATAGTATAAACTACATCATTTAATTTATCAATACAATATTGTCTTGCAAGTTCAGCAGTTGACAAGCAATGCTCTTTTACTGACTGAACAGAATTGTTTGTTTCGTTAATATGCGCTTTGTACAATTTGGCAATCCCCCTTTTCTTAATATAATCTTATGTTCTAAATATAATTACAAACTCATATTACCTTACTTTGGATATATTGCATATATTTTTATATATTGAGCAAATAATTATATTGTATATATTATCACAGTGTGTGAATATTGTCAATATATGAATCAATCTGTTGGTAATTTTTATTTATTTTTTAATAAAATCAAACATATAATGCTTATTTATAACTTAACTGCAAAATTATCATAAAAAGGGGCTGTCGCATTAAACTCCAAAAAATAATAACCGAACAGTCCTTTTGGGCTACCCGGTTATTGCCTTATATAGTATATTTTATATTTTATTCACCAAGGTCTTGCTTAGCTTTTTCTATAATTTTTTGTGAAATATTTGCAGGAACATCCTCATAACGTGCAAACTCAAGCTCATATGAACCTCTGCCCTGCGTTGCCTGCTTAATGAAAGTTGAAAAGTCGGACATCTCTGCCATTGGTACCTCAGCTTCAACAATTTGTGTTCCCTTTTCAGCAGGATTCATACCGAGCACTCTTCCTCTTCGCTTGTTCACCTCGCCCATTACATCGCCCATATTTGCATCAGGAACTTTAACTTTCAAGCTGTAAATAGGTTCAAGAAGTACAGGGGAAGCATTCGGAATACCATTTTTATATGCCAGACTTGCCGCTGTTTTGAAGGACATTTCTGAAGAATCAACAGGATGATATGAACCGTCATACAGCGTTGCCTTGATTCCTACTGTCGGGAATCCTGCAAGAACACCCTTTTTGATTGAGTCACGCAAGCCCTTTTCAACAGCGGGGAAAAAGTTCTTTGGAACTGAACCGCCTACTACACGCTCGGCAAATTCTATGCCGTCACAGTCATACGGTTCAAACTCTATCCAGACATCGCCGAACTGACCGTGACCGCCTGACTGTTTCTTATATCTGCCCTGTGCAGAAACCTTTTTGCGGATAGTTTCACGATATGCAATCTTCTGCTTTTGCAGAGTTGCATCAACATTGTATTTTGATTTCAATCTGGAAATTACTATTTCAAGATGTTGTTCGCCAATTCCCGAAATAAGCATTTCATGAGTTTCGTGGTTAGTCTCAAACTTGATTGTCGGATCCTCGTCAGCAAGCTTTGACAGTGCCTGTGCAACCTTATCTTCATCACCTTTTACTTTAGGATAGATAGCCATTGTATAGGATGATACAGGATAATCAATACCGTCAAGGACTACTTTACGTAACGGCGAACACAGGGTATCACCTGTCTTTGTATTTACAAGCTTTGGAATTGCACCTATATCGCCTGCGCCGATATAATCTGCGTCACTCTGCTTTTTGCCACATACCGTGAGCACTTTGGTAATTCTCTCCTGTGAACCTGTACGCATATTTACAATAGGTGTGTCAGGACTGATTTTTCCTGAAACAACCTTAATATATGACAGTCTGCCGATAAACGGGTCTGCAACCGTCTTAAATACGATTGCCGCAGCTGCTGCATTTGGATTAACAGTAACCTCAACAGGTTCTCCGTCAAGGTCAACTCCGATTTCCTCGCTCTTTTCAGCAGCAGACGGAGCAAGCCATGTAAGGCTGTTCAAAAGTTGATCAATGGCAAATGTATTGTGAGCGTCACCGCAGAACACAGGACAAATGGTGCCGTCCTTAACACCCTGACTTACGCCGAGAATGATTTCTTCGGGAGTAAACTCCTCTCCCATAAGGAATTTTTCGAGAAGCTCCTCACTTGTTTCAGCCACAGCCTCTTTAATAGCTTCACGCAACCCCTCAAGACGATTACCCATATCGGGCAGTGAAGTCTGCTTTACCGTACCGTCGGTTGAATATTCATAAGCCTTGTAATCAAAGAGATTTACATATGTATTAGCCTGACCGTCAACAATGTACGGAACAACAACAGGACACACCGACGGACCGAAGGTTGCCTTTAAGCTTTCAAAAACACGATAGAACCTTGCGCTTTCATCGCAAAGACCGTTTACAAAGAAAATTTTTGTAAGCCCTGCTTTTGTTGCAGCATCAACAGCCTTTTCAGTTCCGACATTTATGCCGTCCTTGCCCGAAACTACAATAAGAGCCGAGTCAGCAGCACGGATGCCCTCAGCTACGCCGCCGGCAAAATCAAAAAGGCCGGGAGTGTCAATTATGTTAATCTTTGTATTTTTCCACTCAACAGGCGCAACTGCTGTCATAATTGATGTTTGTCGCTTTACTTCTTCACTGTCAAAATCAAGTGTTGTATTCCCTTCCTCAATCTTTCCAAGCCTTTCACTTGCCTTTGAAAGATATAGTATTGACTCTGCAACAGAGGTCTTTCCGCAGCCAGCGTGACCGGCAAGCGCAATGTTCAGTATTTTTTTAGCGTCATATTGTTTCAATGATAAAAACTCCTTTCAATTTGTAGAAATATATAACTATATAAAACATTTTGCATAAATATTTAAGTTAATTCTAAATTATTATATCATATTTGTATATTTTATACAACCGATTTTTTGTAAAATAAAAAAATTCACCCTTTGCCTAAATAGACAAAGGATGAATTGTGCAATATGCTTAATTATTTGTATACACAACAAAATTATAATAAATACAAGATTTATATTTATTAAATATAAACAAATCAATTATGTGTTTTAATTTGATACTTGATTTTTTAGCAATTTATTGGAAATAAAATAACAAACAAAATATAGTATTAATGATGATAGCAATGTCAATATTACAAAGACAATCACAGTTATACCTATATTCAACCCAAATGAATCAACAAAAAAAGGTCCAATTAAGAACATGTAATGTGTGATATATATGTAATACGAAAGATTATCAAACCAAATCCACAATTTGGAATTTGATATTATACAACAAATGTTATTTAAATGATTTGACAAATAACCAATTATAAAATATATCGAAATTGCTAATATTGTATGTGTTATAGGAACGATTATTCCGTATATTGGAGTATTGTCAAACCAGTATTTGCTTAACAGTCTAATTGTAATTGATAAAAACATTGCAGTTATACCAAATAACACAAATTTTGTTTTGGTAACTTCTACTTGATACTTTGATATATAATAACCTACAAAATATATCAAAAAATACTCGGAATTAAATCTTAAACCGATAAATTTAATGATTTGTAAAAATACAAGGATTGATAACACAATAACAGAAATCTTTTTATCATAAAATTTCCATTTTGTTTCAATCTTTTTTACAATTATCATTAAAAAATAACAAATAAAAATTACTGTAATAAACCATAAATGATCTGCTCCCTGAAGTTCAGCATTCATTGTAGGAACAATCCAATGTAAACCTTGTAAGCAAAAAGCAAAAATAAATAAAGTGTTTAAATCAAAACATACATTCTGAGTTAAATTATAATATGATAGCAAGAAAATCAAAAATATATAGAATGGGATCAAAAGTTTCTTACACCGTTTTTTTAACCATTTGCCATATCCATTAATGTTTTTGTTTCCATATAAAAATCCAGAAATAAAAAGGAAAACATAAACACCAACATTAAAAAACATAGCCAATGCATCAATATCAAGGAAAGAAAACAGATGACAGCATACTATTGAAAACATACTCAGAACTCTAAGTATTGAAATCGTATTATTTCTTTTCATTTTTCATCAATCAATCCAGAACTGCACCCTGAGCGCCCGAAGTAACAAGCTTTGCGTATCTTGCAAGGTAGCCTGTTTTTATTCTCGGTTGACGAGGAGTCCATGCTGCCTTACGCTTTGCAAGCTCTTCATCAGAAACAAGCAGATTAATTGTATTTGCAGGAATGTCAATTTCGATTGTGTCGCCCTCTTCAACAAGTGCGATTGGTCCGCCTACAGCTGCCTCAGGAGAAACATGTCCGATTGCAGCTCCTCTTGTAGCACCCGAAAAACGACCGTCTGTTATAAGTGCAACACAGTTGCCAAGACCGCTGCCCATAATTGCAGATGTAGGATTGAGCATTTCACGCATTCCCGGACCACCCTTAGGACCTTCATAACGGATTACAACAACATCGCCTGCGTTGATTTTTCCGTCATAAATTGCGTTAAGCGCATCCTCTTCACAATCAAACACTCTTGCATTGCCTTTGTGATGCATCATTTCATATGCAACAGCACTTCTCTTAACTACACATCCGTCAGGAGCAAGGTTGCCCTTGAGCACTGCAATACCGCCTGTTGCACTGTAAGGATTTGAGATTGGTCTGATGATCTCTGTATTCTTAATTTCACAATTATCAATATTTTCGCCGACAGTTTTGCCTGTGCATGTGAGAATATCTGTATTGAGCAGACCAAGCTTTGTAAGCTCATGCATAACTGCATAAATTCCGCCTGCTTCATTGAGCTCCTCAATGAAATGTTCACCCGCCGGCGCAAGGTGACAGAGGTTAGGAGTTTTTGCAGAAATGTCGTTTGCAATATCAAGATGCAAATCAATACCGCATTCGTGAGCGATTGCAGGCAAGTGAAGCATTGTATTTGTAGAACAGCCGAGTGCCATATCAACAGTAAGGGCATTCTGGAATGCCTTTTCTGTCATAATGTCACGAGGGCGGATATTCTTTTCAACAAGCTCCATAATCTGCATACCGGCGTGCTTTGCAAGCTGAAGACGCTGAGAATATACGGCAGGAATTGTTCCGTTGCCTTTAAGACCCATACCGATAACCTCAGTAAGGCAGTTCATTGAGTTTGCAGTGAACATACCAGAGCAAGAACCGCAGGTCGGGCAAGCGTTGTTTTCATATTCGCTTAATTTTTCCTCGTCAATCTCCCCTACCTTATAACGTGAAACTGCTTCAGAAACAGTTGAATAGCTGATTTTCTTACCATCAACATGACCCGCAAGCATCGGACCGCCGCTTACAAAAATTGACGGAATGTTGAGTCTTGCAGCCGCCATAAGAAGTCCCGGAACATTCTTATCGCAATTCGGAACCATAACAAGACCGTCAAAAGCATGTGCTTTAGCCATTGCTTCTGTTGAATCGGCGATAAGCTCACGGGTTACAAGAGAATATTTCATACCCTCATGACCCATTGCAATACCGTCGCAGACTGCTATTGCAGGAAATACAATCGGAACGCCGCCTGCAAGGGCAACGCCCATTTTTACAGCCTCTACAACCTTGTCAATATTCATATGACCCGGTACAATATCATTTTTTGAGCTTACAATGCCGATTAAAGGCTTTTTGATTTCTTCATCTGTAAGACCTAAAGCGTGCAAAAGTGTACGCTGTGGAGCGGCATTGATGCCGTCTTTCAAAACAGAACTCTTCATTATTTCCATTCCCTTCAGAAAATTATTATTCTTAGCATATGTATGCTTTATCATTGTATCACAACAGGACTGTAAAATCAAGAATTGTATCTTTTTTATTCTAATTATTAAATCTGCGTTGTAAATAGATATGACCCATTTTAAGTAAAAAATAAAGTCAAAGTTAGGTATAATGTTTTTGCCCTCATTTGAAGTGGAGCGTAGCGGAACGGAAAATGAGGGCAAAAAAGGCGATTTATGCCACTAGCTTCTCAGATAACAGCTGTTTAGGACTTTTGTGTCCGAGTGTTCTCATAGGCTTGTTATTGCTCCATTCCAAGTGCTTTTCTAACTTTTGGTTTAATTCATCGACATTTCTGAATGTTTCCCAGTCATAAAAATATCTCTGGTCATTTCTGTGGCTCCTTTCTACCTTGCCGTTATGCCACGGTGTTCTCGGCGGTATTAGTTTATGATTTATCCTCAGTTTTTCAAGTGATTTATCAAACGGGCATATTCTTTCTTCGCTTATATATTTGTATGTGAACTCTGTTCCGTTATCCGTCTGTATTGTTTGTATCTTAAACGGAATGTGTGCTAAACTGTTATTGTCAT
>DKZL01000012.1:15706-20279 GCA_002493635.1 Ruminococcaceae bacterium UBA7075
ATACAATCGGGGGTTTTCGTTATAAAAAAATCAGCAGACTTCACAAAAATAAGTCTGCTGATTTTTTGTATGAATTACTGACACATTCTTTTTTATAAGCTGTAAACTCAAACTAATCCTCAAAAATCCTAACATATGCAATGCCGAAAGCATTCGGCCCTATGTGACTTCCTATCGCCGCACCGACATCTATTATATTAGCATCGGGAATTTCATAATCTGTTTTTTCAAAATATTCAGCCAAAATCTTCCCACACTTTTTGTTGCCTGTATACAGAACATAAAACGGAAAATCCTTGTCAGGCGGATATTTATCAAGTATTTTTTTTATAAAATCCATAGTTCTTTTTATGCCTAATGATTTTGCCGCCATATCAATACTTCCGTCCCTTAACACGTGTATAATCGGCTTTATATGAGCAACCGATGCAATTGTGCAGGCTGCCCGTGAAATACGACCGCCTTTATACAAATAATCTACTGAGTCTATACAAGCATATAAAGATATACGGGAACGAAGCGTTTCAAGAAAGCAAGCAATCTCACTTGCACTTTTTCCTGCATCACGCAGTTTTACCGCTTGCTCCACAAGGATACGCTCGCCTCCTGAAGCAGTAAGACTGTCAATAATGTAGCATTCGTCATATTCAAGCTGATTTTTAGCTAAAACCGCACTTTGGTAAGCACCGCTGAGAGCAGAAGACAAACTTATGACAACCGCTTCGCAACCGCTGTTTTTCATATTTTTCAGTATGCTCTCAAAAGAATGAGGAGAGGGCTGAGATGTATTGGGAAAGTCATTTTTCTCTTTCAGCAAAGTATAAAATTGTTGTTTTGTAAGGTTTATATTTTCTTTATACTCCTCGTTTCCAAAAGTCACCGAAAAAGGAACGCACCTGACATTCATCTTTTCTAACTCATAAGGTTCAAAATCAGCAGCTGAGTCAGTAATGATTTGCACCACAGCACCTGCCTCCTTTATTTTTATTGCCTTTTAGTTTATTGTTATCTTTAATACAATAATTATACTTTTTTAATGTTTTAACACTTGATATTTTCAAAATACAGTGTTATAATTAAACAAAAAATATTAACATATGGAGGTTATTTTATATGTGCAATTTAAAAGGTAAAACAGCTGTTATTACAGGTGGCAATTCAGGCGTAGGTGCTGCTACGGCAATGCTTTTTGCTAAAGAAGGCGCAAATGTTGTAATCAGTGCACGCCGTCAGGCAGCACTTGATGAGGTAGCCGAAAAAATAACTGCTGAAGGCGGCAATGTTATTACTGTATCAACTGATATTTCAAAAGACGAGGACTGCAAGGCTCTTATGGATGCCGCAATTAACAAGTTTGGCAAAATTGACATTCTTGTAAATAACGCAGGTGTACTGGATACAGGTCTTGCTCCTGTCGACAAATTTGATGATGACGAAATTCAAAAGGTAATTTCAATCAATCAGGTGGGCACTATGCAATGCATCCGTGCTGCTCTTGCTCATATGTCGGTGGGTGCATCTATTGTTAATGTTGCGTCTGTTGCAGGCGTAAACGGAGGCGGCGGTGCTGCATATGTTTCAACAAAGTCTGCAATTATCGGAATTACCAAGCATACTGCTTTGTTATTAGCAGACAAATACATTCGCTGTAATGCTATTTGCCCGGGAACAATTGTTACACCCATGACAATGAATATGAAGCCTGAAAATCTTGATATGCGTATGATGGGCGCAATGAATAAACATAACGACCTCAAAATCAAGCCATGTATGGCTGAGGATGTTGCAAACGTAATTGCGTTCTTTGCATCCGATAATTCAAAATCTCTTACAGGACAAATCATTGTAAGTGATTTTGGTGCATCTCTTTAAGCAGCCGGTGGGCTGCACCTATCCGGGCAGACAGCACCATATGAAAACGCACTTTTGCGCCCGACTGTTTCCGAGCAGTTTCTATAAAGTAAAGTAAAAAGCAGCCGGTGGGCTGCACCTATCCGGGCAGACAGCACCATATGAAAACATACTTTTGCACCCGAGTGCAATCGAGCAGTTTTTCTATACAGAAAAAGCAGCCAATCGGCTGCTTTTTTTACTTATGATAATACACCAGCGTTAGTCTATCGTTGATTTTTTCTGTCCTGCCGGTTTGTTTATATCCCATTTTTTCGTAAAAATAACAATTTCCCTTTTCCTGCAAAATAGTTTCAAGCTCCCAATGAGCTTTGCCGTGAATTTGCTCGGCAAGCATAATCGCCTTTTGTGCTATACCACGGTTGCGATATTCTTCAAGAATAAAAATCGGTGAAATCCGCTTATATGAATCATCATTTTTAAAATCAACTACCCTAATTGCACCTACTGGTGTTGCTCCGTCACATATAAAATAAAAGTAAGTAAAATCCTGATTAATCCTTTCAATTAATTTTGAAATAGGTTCATTTGCAGGACTTGTATCAAAATCCCGATATTTTTCAAGCAGAGGCATAAATGCCGTACGCTGCATTTCAAACAACAGCCCTGCATCATCAAGTGAAGCACTCTTTAAATTTATGTTCATCTGAATTTCTCCAATCGGAATAATCCTTCTTCGTCGGTAATATCAATACCGTCTTTGTATGTATATCCGAATTTTTTATAAAATTCACAGGCAGTGATAGATGCAGGGATTTCAATTCTTTTGGCTCTATGGAAAAATTCATCGCTTTCAAGCGTTTCAATTATTCTTCTGCCGATGCCTTTGCCCTGATACTCGGGCAATACAAAAATTGTAAACAGACTGCTTTCATCCTCTTTGCCCCAATACGGACCTATTGCACCGCAGCCAACGATTGTGTCATTAATACATACCACATAAAAGTGCGTCCATAAGGAACGCTCAATCAAAAACTCAGGAGTCATTGTTTTAATATCATTTTCAATGTGCTCTGATGAATAATCCTTTGAATTTGTTTCCAGCATTGTCCGTGCAATCAGATTTGCGACTTCTTTTGCATCATCAACTTCAAACCTTCTTATGTTCATATAAGATACACCTTCTGTAATTGGAAATGTATCGTATCTGTCAGACGTCCACTTTCTGAAAGAAGCTTCGTCTTTGCACCAACTTATAATGGTTTTTGCATCACAATTTTTGTATGGTCTTAGTCTGAGCATATTTACCTCCTATGTCTTTTTGGGGTGCAGTCCACCGACTGCTTTTTATAAATTTTTATCTATGTACTCCATATAAGGTTTGCGGTTATAAATGCTGTCTGTATTGTTTTTGTACCAATCGAACTCTTCCTTTAAGCCCTGTTCAAGACTTTCGGTATTTGGCATCAATTTTGACTGCTCTGTAACATCAAGCACATATTCATAATCATAAAAACAAAAATAATCACGCTGATTATGCAATTTATCAACGCTGATTAATTGCGGTGTTTTCCCCGCTGCATTATAGCACAAATTAACCCATTCTTTTATCGTCACACAATCGCTGTTGCCAACATTAAAAATATGGTTTTTCGGGTGCTTTTCAAGAATAATTTCAATAAATCTGCAAAGGTCTTTTACACTGAAAAACTGCAATTTCATATCACCGTTTTGCGGAATATAAAAAGGTCGGTCAGCCATTGCACAATCAAATACAAACGGCTCACGGTAAAGATTTTCATAAACACCGTAAAAATACGGAGGACGCAAAATGTAGGCGTTTGGGAAAACTGACTGCAAATATCTTTCCGCATTGACCTTGTTTATACCATAGTCACCCCAGACAGAGTTTTTACCGATTTGCTGATTTTCAGTAAACGGCTGGGGATTTGTTTCGGGATATACTGCACTGGAACTGATGAAGATATAATCGTCAAAGCTGCCTAAAGCGTTAATCAGTGATTTTATATGCTCATCATTGTATGCGGTTATATCAAGCACAACATCAAAATGAATATTTTTAAGTTTGTTACCAATATTCATCCTGTCACATTTTATATGCTTTACATTTGGGATTTGCTCTCTTGTTCCACGATTAATGACATAAACATCATTGCCCCTGTCTGCAAAGTATTCTGCTGTATATTTGCTTACAAAGGTTGTACCGCCAGTGATTAAAATATTCATACTTGCTCCTTTTCTTTGATTAATATTAAATTTCTGAGCAACTCAGATCAAGCCGCATCATCAGTTCTCGATAAGCATTTTAAATTGACGCTTACTAAATGTCATTTTAGTTTTATTTTATCATAAAATATATTTATTGACAAGCACTAAATGTCATTATATTACTAAATATTTCGAGGAATTTATTATGTATAAAAACAAAGCTTCTAATGAAAGAAATAATCTATGCGGCGAAAAATTATATCTTTTGAGAAAACAGATGAATCCAAAAGTTTCTCAAAGGGCATTTGCCGATAAGTTGCAGTTAATTGGAATTGATTTGGATAAAAATGCAATTCAAAGAATAGAATGCGGTAAAAGATTTGTAACAGATATTGAGCTTAAAGCTTTTGCTAAAATTTTAAACACTACTACGGACGAGCTTCTCAGTGAAGAATAATTATTCCGACTCATTTTCCTATAAAGTAAAAAAGCA
>DKZL01000012.1:20589-87640 GCA_002493635.1 Ruminococcaceae bacterium UBA7075
GAGCAATTTCCTATAAAGTAAAAATATGCTTCTCCAAAACGTTATCTATCTTTTTTGGAGGAGCATATCATTTTACTCTTTTGTCAGTTAAATTTGATTTTTGAACACATTTTTCATTAAACAAAATATCGCAAATTGCCATTTTGCGTATAATATTCCTGACAGTAGTATCAAGTCCGGTACCTGCACTGTAATCAGCAGGATAAATATAATCAACCCTGTCATTCTTCAGCAAATCCTCAACCTTGCTGTCCCTGCTCTGATAAACAGCAATGGAATATCCGCCGTATGCCTTCATCATCTTCATACACGGAACATCCGACAGACCGTCTCCTATGTAAATCATATTGCAAAACGGCACTCGCTTGCTGTCGTCGGGCATTGAACGGTTAAGGTCGTTGTCATTTGCAACATCAAGCACACCTTTGTTAATTCGGTAAACAAACTGTGTTTTATTGGTGTAGTTTACATCTGTTTTAGGCCATATGCCGTTGCCGTTTTCATCATAAAGAAATTCGCAGGCAAAAATACTTTTAAAATATTTACTGATTGAGGTTCCCTCAATAATCTCCTTCATTCCCGAAGAGATGACATAATGTTCAACCTGAACACCCTGCTCACTGCCAAAATCCGAAATTCGCTCAAACCAGCTTTCCACACCGCTGAAAAGTTCAACATTCCTGCCCATATCAACAAGCTTTTGTCTTAAAATCGGAATATTCTTATCCTTTGACATCTTCACCATAGCATACATATATGCAAGAACCGAGTCCATATGCTCATTTGTTCCAAGCTCATTGGCAAAGCTCCAGAACTCGCTTTCAGTCATTCCAAGGCTTGGAATAAAACTGTAATCCTGCATATCCTTAGTACAGAGAGTTTTATCAAAGTCATACATTATGGCAACAATAGGACGCTCACTCATAAATTTCCTCAATCATTCTTCAGCAGTCGTATTCTCTGAATCGGAGAAAGTTTTTATTTCAATCTTCTTAATTACAACGTTTTCTTCCGGCATATCATTTTCATCAGTTTTTACCAAAGCAATCTTATCAACAACATCCATACCTTCAATAACCTGTGCAAATACGGTATTTCCTCTGTCAACAGCATTATATGCGCCGTCAAGATGCGCATTTCCTCCGTTTTTGCTGTAAAGCGCCTTTACCGAATCGGGAACAAGATCAGTATCATAGCAGGTTGCACCGTATTGGTCGATAAAGGTGGAAAGCAGATTGGAATCCTTGTAATTTACAAGCTGTGTTTTTGCAGATTCCCAGTTCTGTTCAAGAACATTCCATCCGCCCTCAGCCTTAAACGCTTCTGCATCCTTCTGATTAATAAAGAACTGACTTGTATTGGTATCTCTGTTGCTGTTTGCCATAGAAACAGCGCCTCTTATATTAAACAGCTTATCGCTGAACTCGTCCTCAAAATCAGCGCCGTAAGTGCTTGTCTGCTCGGGATTTCCTCCCTGAATCATAAAATCATCAATTACACGATAGAAGGTTGTGTTATCGTACGCACCCTGCTCGGCAAGATTTATGAAATTTGTTACAGTTTTGGGCGCAAGCTCGGGGAAAAAACGTATTGTAATATCACCCTCTGAGGTCTGCAAAACTGCGATTGTGTCGCCCTCCTTAGGCTTTTCAAGCTGATAGCCGACAGAAATATTGTCGTTTCGATTAATGTTCGGCTCAATGCCGAGTGAAGCAGCGTCAATACCGATCGACTCAAGCACCGTCAGCGTATTCGCCTCATCATCCGTACTTATTGCAGTATCAGCAGTGGCAACATCCTGTGTTGCAGCGTCGGTTGTTGACTGATTTTTGTCTTGTTTTTCGTTTTCACATCCGGAAAACGAAAAAGCAGCAGTTGTGCAGATTACAGCGCCTAACAAAGCACAAAGCACTTGTCTGAGCTTATTCGTATTCATAATAATTTCCTTTCTCGGACAGAATTCTAAAACACACTTGATTATTATAGCACACATTATTAAAATTTGCAAGTTTTGGCGGTTTTAAGCCGTTTTTCTTACATTACTAAAAACTATATTTAAGCAATCGAACTTAAAAGTTTATTTTATATGAAGCTATATACTCGGATAAGTGCAGGTCACTGCCTGCTGTAATATGTTAAAAATATTTTGCATATGATTGTGTGTAGATAATTTATTTATAAAATATAACGGAGGTTTTAAAAATGCCAGAATATCTGCCGGAAGGAAAACTTATGACAGCTTCGGAAAACATATATTATACACGTTCTGAAAAACTATTGAATGAAGCAAAACGAAACGGAACAATCCTTGAGGCTCGTGCAAGCATATGCGATTCCGGACACAACCTTATTGTTGACCTTGGCTCAATGAAGGGTATAATTCCACGTGAGGAGGGCGCAATAGGAATTAAGGACGGAAGTGTGCGTGACATCGCCGTAATTTCAAGGGTAAACCGTCCCGTATGTTTTGTTGTTGATGATATAACGACCGATGAAAACGGTCAGCCTCTTGCAATTCTTTCAAGAGAAAAAGCTCAGAAAAAATGCCTTAAAAACTATATTTCAAAGCTCGTATGCGGAGATGTTGTTGACGCAAGAATTACACACCTTGAAAACTTCGGAGCTTTTGCAGACATAGGCTGCGGCATTGTTGCGCTTATGCCTATTGACACAATCTCTGTTTCACGCATAGAACACCCTAAGGAGCGTTTCACTGACGGGATGGATATAAAAGCGGTAATCAAAACAATAGAAAACGGCAGAATAAGTCTCAGTCACAAGGAGCTTCTTGGCACTTGGGAGGAAAATGCAAAGAATTTCTGCGCAGGCGAAACGGTTGCAGGTATTGTACGCAGTGTTGAAAATTACGGCGCATTTGTTGAACTTGCACCAAATCTTGCAGGGCTTGCGGAAAGCCGTGACGGTGTACGCACCGGTCAGCAGGCAAGCGTTTACATAAAGAGTATTATTCCCGACAAAATGAAAATCAAGCTGATTATAATTGATACATTTGACTACAAATATAATCCGCAGACTCCCGAATATTTTTGTAACGAAAGCCATATAGACAGATTTTTATATTCTCCTGAACAGTGTACAAAGCGTGTTGAAACTGTGTTCGGATAAATTGACATCAAAATTATAAACTGTTATAATGCAATATATGGGGTGTGAAATATTATGGAACTTTCAGTTACATATATTGTAATTCTTGCAATTTGCATTATAACTCTTGTTGTTACAGCAACTGCACTTATTCTGATAATAAAAAACTCGCGGCAGAATAACGCCAAAGAAACAACAGATATTCTTCTCAAAGAACTTAATGCTCAGCAAAGCACTTTAAGACAGGAGCTTAACAGTCAGACTCAGATTTCCGTTAAAAATATGGGCGATATTCTGGCTGAAAATCAGCGTAATTTTTCAATGAATCAAAGCGAAAAATTCTCTCAGCTTGAGGACAGATTAAAGACATTTTCGCTTGAAAATGAACAAAAACTTGAAAATATCAGGCAAACTGTTCAGAATCAGCTCACACATATTCAGGAAGACAACAATAAGCAGATTGATGAAATGCGTAAAACCGTTGATAAAAAACTGCAGCAAACCCTTGAAGAAAAAATGACGCAGTCGTTTGCACTTGTTAACGAACGTCTTGAACAGGTTTATAAGGGTCTTGGCGAAATGCAAACCCTTGCGTCCGGTGTAGGCGACCTGAAAAAAGTTCTTTCAAATGTTAAAACAAGAGGTATTCTGGGTGAAATCCAGCTTGGCAGTATTCTGAATGAAATTCTTTCTCCTGCTCAGTATGAGGAAAATGTTGTCACTAAAAAGGGAACAAGAAATGTTGTTGAATTCGCAGTCAAGCTACCTGCGGATGAAGATAAATTTATTTATCTTCCTATTGATTCAAAGTTTCCGGGCGATTCATATTCTGCACTCAGAGACGCTATTGACGAGGGCGACAAAGAGAGAATTAATATGGCAGCAAAACAGCTTGTCACCACAATAAAAAACGAGGCTAAAGATATTCGTGACAAATATATTGATCCGCCTAATACAACTGATTTTGCGATTATGTTTCTGCCGTTCGAGGGGCTTTACTGCGAAGTTGTAAACAGGGGGCTCGTTGAAGTTTTACAGCGTGACTACAAAGTTAATGTTGCAGGTCCGAGTACAATGGCAGCACTTTTAAACTCGCTGCAAATGGGATTCAAAACTCTTGCCGTACAAAAACGCAGTACTGAGGTCTGGAAAATTCTCAGTGATGTAAAAAAAGAATTTGATACCTTTAATTCTGTGCTTGAAAACACCCAGAACAGACTCAAGCAGGCAAATGACGAGCTTGAAAAGCTTGTCGGTGTGCGAACAAGGCAAATACAAAGAAAGCTCAAGGATGTGCAGTCAACTGACACACTTCCAGATAATTCTGATTAAAACTCAGATGAGAGAGCACGAAAAATTTCACTTATTTTTCTGAAAAGGAATTTAATCAACATACTTGATGCGGCAATTATAAGGGCAAAAATAGTCATTACAATTACAATAAAAACAGAAACAGACAAAACAAAACATCCTTACACAAATGATACAATCATTATATGCGTAAGGATGTAATTTTTTAATATATTTTGTTGATAATTCTTCTGATAAAGAAATTTAAATGCATTTTAAATTATGACTTATTTTTGAAGCGTTCCAAGGCTTGCACACTTTAAATAAGCATTGATAAATCCGTCCAGATCGCCGTCCATTACCGCCTGAATATTACCGGTTTCAAAGCTTGTGCGGTGATCCTTTACCATTGTATAGGGCATAAACACATAGCTTCTTATCTGAGAGCCCCAGGTGATTTCCTTTTGAACTCCCTTTATATCCTCAATCTTCTCAAGATGTTCACGCTCTTTTATTTCTACAAGCTTTGAAATGAGCATCTTCATAGCTACGTCACGGTTCTGATACTGGCTTCGCTCAACCTGACTTGCGACAACAATTCCTGTAGGAATATGAGTAAGACGTACAGCAGATGAAGTTTTATTGACCTTCTGACCACCTGCACCGCTTGCACGGTAAACATCCATTTTGATGTCATCCGGCGATATGTTAACCTGAATATTATCATCCATTTCGGGCATAACCTCTAAAGAAGAAAAGCTGGTATGGCGTCTTCCTGCCGAATCAAACGGTGAAACACGGACAAGACGGTGAACTCCTGCCTCTCCCTTGAGATAACCGTAAGCATTTTCGCCCTCAATCAGCAATACAGCACTCTTCAGACCTGCTTCATCACCGTCGAGGTAGTCTACCTCCTTAACCTTAAAGCCGTGAGCCTCTGCCCAGCGTGAATACATTCTGTAAAGCATTTCAGCCCAATCCTGAGCCTCTGTACCACCTGAACCTGCGTGGAATGTAAGAATAGCATTATTCTTATCATATTCACCGGTAAGAAGCGTCTGAAGTCTTTGCTTTTCAAGACTGCTCTTAACTTCTTCAACCTCACTTTGCGCTTCTTCAAGAAGAGTAAGGTCCTCTTCCTCATTTGCAAGCTCAATCAAAGCGGCTGTATCCTCATATTTTGAAACAAGACTTTCATATGCTTCAACCTTGCCCTTAAGAGTGCCCGTGCGCTGCAAAATCTTTTGAGAATTTTCCACATCATCCCAAAAACCGGGTTCTGTTGCCTTCAATTCAAGCTGCTCAATTTCAGACAGCATTCCCTTCATTCCGAGTGCATCGGACAAATCATCAATTTCAGGCTTAAGTGACTGTAAATCAAGCAGTAATTCTTCAAATTGTACCATATATGTTACCTTTCTTAATTCATAATATACTCTATCAATTTATTATAGCAAAAAATCTTTGTATTGTAAACTAAAAAATAGATAAATAATATGGTTGCAATTACCGGAAAAATTTGTTATAATTTATTATGAAATGAAGTATATTGAAAGTATATTTTAAAAATATATATAAATTCTGCACTATTTATAACAATATACAAATTTTTTTGACTTAAAATCTGGAGGAATGTATGGATTTCACCGAATATAAATGTCCTGTCTGCAATGAGCAATTTAAAAAAGACGAGGACATTGTTGTCTGTCCTGAATGCGGCACGCCTCAACACAGAACGTGCTATGAAAGCTTAGGTCATTGCTATTATCAGGACAAGCACAAAGAAGGTTTTTCTTTTGAAGAAACTAATAATACCTCGGCTGAAGATAACAATGACAACACAACAATAACCTGCCCGAACTGCAAGACAGTTAATCCAAAGGAGCTGTTTTATTGTCAGAATTGCGGACTTCCTCTTGATAATAGCAATCACAATTCAAATAATCAACAGCAAAGAGGAACATACGGTCAGCCAAACGGTGTTCCGCCTTTTGGTACAGGCTTTAACTTTGACCCGATGGCGGGAATCGACAGCAACGAGTTTATTGCAGACAACATTACTGCAGGCGAAATGTCAAAATTTGTCGGAAAAAACACGCCTTACTTTCTGATGGTGTTTAAAAGAATAAAAAGCTTTAATTCTTCAAGATACAATTTTGCAGCATTTTTGTTTTCAGGAGTTTATTTCCTTTACAGAAAAATGTTAGGCATAGGCATTCTGATTTCTTCTTTGGTATTAAGCCTTTATGTGGCAAGTTATTATGTATGCCTAACCCCTGCGTATCAGGAGATTAAACAGATAATAATACAGAACAATCAGCAATCACTCAATTCAATGCTTTCTCTTGATATTTCCATGCTCAGCATTGAACAGCTTTTGCTGTATAATCTGCCGAATATTTTCAGCATACTGATACTTATTATAAGGATTGTATGCGGCGCTGTTGCAAACCGCAGCTATTATAAGCATTGCAGCAAACAGATTAAAAATATTAAATCAGAAGAAAGCACAACCCCAGTAAACGAAAGACTTGAACAAAAAGGCGGTGTAAATATAGCCTTTGCAATTTGCGTAGGTGTAGTTTACATTGCAATTAACTATATTCCTTTTTTCATATAAACATATAAGTTATTTAATTACACAAGGAGAAACATAATGAAAATTACAAAAGCCGTTATCCCTGCGGCAGGTTTAGGCACAAGAGTTTTACCTGCTACAAAGACAATGCCTAAAGAGATGTTCCCTATTGTTGACAAACCTACAATACAATACATCGTTGAAGAGGCTGTTGCAGCAGGAATTACAGATATTCTGATTATTACAAACCGTGGCAAAGGCATTATTGAAGATCACTTCGACAAATCTCCCGAGCTTGAAAGTCTTCTTGAAAAAAGCGGAAAAACTGAATTTCTTGAACAGGTTCGTGCAATTTCGGATCTTGCAAATATCACATTTATCCGCCAGAAAGAAATGAAAGGACTTGGACATGCCGTACTTAAAGCTAAATCTTTTGTCGGCAATGAGCCTTTTGCGGTGCTTTACGGCGACGGTGTAATAGTCAGCAAAACACCTGCAATCAAACAACTCATAGACTGCTATGGCGAATACGGCGAAGGCGTTGTAGGCGTAAAAAAAGTAGCTGCCAAAGACATCCACAAATATGGTTCGCTAAAAGTTGAAAATCTTCATGATAATGTATTCAAATGTACCGATATGAAGGAAAAACCACAGACTCCGGAAGAAGTTCTTTCGCTTTATTCAATACTTGACAGATGCGTTTTGCCTGCCGAAATTTTTGAAATTCTTGAACGTACTGTTCCGGGTTCAGGCGGCGAGATTCAGTTGACGGATGCTATGCGTGAAATTGCAATTAGTAAAGGTATGACCGCTGTTGAATTTGAAGGCAAAAGGTATGATATAGGCAATAAATTCGGCATTTTACAGGCACAGATTGAGGTAGGACTAAACCATCCGGAAACTGCATCACTTTTGAAGGATTATATCAAAAATCTTGCAAATTCCCTATAATTTTCGTCAGATTGTTAATTGACAAACTAAAAATTTGTATTATAATTAAATGTATCAATTAAACAAAAAGCAAAGGGGCTTTCGTTATTCCACAGCGAAAGCCTCTTTATTTTTTGAACTATTTTCTTGTTAATCTATGTCAATGCAAACAGGGATATGTTTCTCAAAGACAGTATAGTATTTAAATCCGCATTTTTTTGCAAGCCCTATTCCCTTTTCAATTCCTTTGCCGACAAATTCGCATTCGTGGGCATCAGTTCCAATGGTCACATATTGTCCGCCAAGCTCTTTAAATCTTTTTATCTGCTCTTCGTCAGGCAAGGAAGTACCAAGCCCTTTAAAAAATCCGGACACATTAATTTCCAACGCTTTATTATTCTTAATAAGAATTTTATAAACTTCATCAATCTTATCCTGATACGGCTCAAGAGAGGGCACATTGCCTGTTTTGCTCTTGATATATCGCAGAGGGTACGTGAGATGCGCCAGACTGTCAAAATGCTTGAAAGAAGCTGTTTCAATCAGCTCATCAAAATACATATTGAGGATTCTGTCCGTGTCAAGCTTTGTAAAATCAAGATAATAAAAGTCATCCATTCCCCTGAGATTATGAACAGATGCAAGTATAAAATCAAAATCGCCGTATGCGAGTGCGTGCTCCGCGCAGGCTATATCGTGAACAGGCTCGCCAAGTTCCATTCCGCAAAGCACATTTAGATGTGAGCGGTATTTTTCCTTGGCATTAAACGTATCACTTATTGACTGTGGTATGTGCCTGTCAAACGAACCAAACTCACAATTTTCACCGCATTTTATATACGGTGCTTCACAGTGGTCTGTTACTGCAACAGCATACAGATTGCGTTCAATCGCCGTTTTGCAAATTTCGTCAACCGAGCTTTTTGCATCAAAGGAATTATTAGAATGAATATGTAAATCACAGATTTTCATAGACTGTCCCCCTTGAATGAATAATAGCATAATATCAAATTTTATGCAATATAATGCTTTACTTTAAATAGTAATAATCGTATAATATATAGGTACAATATTTTTTACAAACGCAGATACACAATTTGTGCTTATGCGTTCAGGAGGTATTTTTTTATGAAAGCAATAATTACAGTAATCGGTAAGGATACGGTTGGTATTTTGGCAAAGGTTTCAGACGCCTGTGCAAAAGCTGATGTAAACATTGTTGAAGTAACACAGAGTGTTCTTCAGGATATGTTTGCAATGGTTATGCTTGTTGAAATCGACAAGGCAAATATCGGATTCAACCAGCTCAAGGAAAACCTTGATGTTATAGGTGAAGCCACAGGGACAAAAATTCATGTTATGCACGAGGACATCTTCAATAGTATGCATAAGATTTAATAAAATTAGTGCGAATTTGAAAGGATAAACATAATATGTTAGAAACCAAAGATATACTTGAAACAATAAATATGATTGACAATGAAAACCTTGATGTAAGAACTATTACTATGGGCATTTCATTGCTTGACTGCATTGATGAGGATATTGACAAGGCTTGTACAAAGGTTTATGACAAAATCTGCATTAATGCAAAAGATCTTGTAAAAACAGGCGAAGATATTGAGCGTGAGTACGGTATTCCTATTATCAACAAAAGAATTTCAGTTACTCCGATTGGTATGGTTGCCGCTCCCTGTCAGAGCAAAAATGTAGTAAAATTTGCCTATGCGCTTGACAAAGCAGCCAAGGAGCTTGGCGTGAACTTTATCGGAGGATATTCCGCACTTGTACAAAAGGGCTTTGCAAGCGGCGACTATGCACTGATTGAAAGTATTCCGCAGGCACTTTCCGAAACTGATTTTGTGTGTTCATCAGTAAATATCGGCTCAACAAAAGCCGGCATTAATATGGACGCTGTAAAAATGATGGGCAAAATAGTAAAGAAAACTGCCGAAGTTACCGCCGACCGTGACTGCATAGGTGCTGCAAAACTTGTAGTTTTCTGCAATGCTCCCGAAGATAATCCGTTTATGGCAGGCGCATTTCACGGTGTAGGCGAAGCTGACACTGTAATTAATGTCGGTGTTTCAGGTCCCGGCGTAGTAAGAGCTGCACTTGCAAAAAATGGTGAAGGCAAAAATATTACCGAAATTGCAGATATGATTAAGAAAACTGCATTTAAAATTACCCGTATGGGGCAGCTTGTAGCCAAAGAAGCGAGCGAAAGACTTTGCGTTCCCTTTGGCATTGTTGACCTTTCTTTAGCGCCTACTCCTGCTGTCGGTGACAGTGTTGCTTATATTCTCGAGGAAATGGGACTTGAAGCGTGCGGCTGTCACGGTACAACTGCCGCTCTTGCACTTTTAAATGACGCAGTTAAAAAAGGCGGCGTTATGGCATCCTCTCACGTCGGCGGCTTAAGCGGTGCATTTATTCCTGTTTCAGAAGACGCAGGTATGATAAGCGCTGCCGAAAGAGGCTATCTTGACATTACCAAGCTTGAATCTATGACTGCAGTTTGCTCTGTCGGTCTTGATATGATTGTTGTTCCCGGTGATATTACACCTGAAATAATTTCTGCTATTATTGCCGATGAAGCAGCTATCGGTATGGTAAACACCAAGACAACAGCCGTAAGACTTATTCCTGCTATCGGCAAGAAAGCAGGCGATGTACTTGACTTTGGCGGATTATTGGGCAGAGGTCCGGTTATGCCTGTCAGAGCAGGTTCTCCCGAAACATTCATTCACCGTGGGGGAAGAATTCCTGCCCCGCTTCAGGCGCTTAAAAACTAACAAGATGTGTGTTTATCCAAAGGCACTCACCTTAATTGAATGCTTATTAAATCTGGAGGTGTTAATTTGGAAAATATGATTAAAAAAATTGTTGACGCTGACAATGAAGCAAAAACTCTGGAACAGAACGCTCTGAAAGAAAAAGAAGAGCTTGAAAAGCAGATTGAAGATGAAGCAAAGCAAATATATGACAAATATATGAGTGAAGCAGAAGAAACAGTCAGACGAAACAATGTAAATGAAGAAAACAAAGCAAGACAGCAGCTTATTGAAATTCAAAAAAAGCAGAATTCCGTAAAAATAAAGCTGCAGGCAGACTTTGACCGCAACAGCGATAAGTGGGTCGATGAAATTGTCAGCCGTGCTCTTGCAGAGTAGAAAATCAAATTTTTCTTAGGAGGTGTGTGAATGTCAGTTACTTCTTATGCTGTGCTTACAAAGGCAAGGTCTAAATTCGGCAAAAGGCTTACTGAAAAGGATTACAGCAGTCTGCTTGCCTGTCAGAATGTTGCAGAGGTTATGTCGTATCTGAAATCGTATACACACTACTCAGAGGCACTTCGTAATATTAATGAGCGTGATGTGCACCGTGGAAGACTTGAAGCATTGCTCAGACAAAATCTTTTTTATGAATTTACTTCTATGTGCAGATATGATACCGGTCTGGGAACAGGTTTTTCTGAATTTGTCATTCAGAGCATTGAGGTTGAACAGATAGTCAGATTTCTGGTACTTCTCAACTCAAACTCAACAGACAAATTCATATATCAGTTTCCTGCATACTTTATGAAGCATACAAGCATTGAAATAGATAAGCTTGCAAATGCTAAAAACTACGATGAGTTTCTGAAAGTTATTTCAAACTCACAATACTACAACATACTTAAGGAATTTACACAGGATGAAAAAGAACGGCTTCCTGTTTCTACAATAGAAAACAAACTTATCGAGTATGTTTATAAAAATGTAATTGATTTGATTACAAAACGCACAAGAGGTCAGGAACAGCAGGAGCTTATTTCATTGTTCCACTCAATTATTGACTATGATATTTTTTCAAGAATCCTGCGACTGAAAAAATACTATAACCTTTCCCCCGATGTGATTAAGGAAAATCTTTTTATAAAGTATTGCAGCATAAGCCCCAAGGTCATTGATATGATGTGCAGGGCTGAGTCGTCTGCCGAGGTATTCTCAATTATGCAAAGTACGCATACGGGAAAATTGATTGACAAGATTGGCTATGTCTTTGCAAGCGACATCACACCAAGGGTAAAGTACAGACTTGCACGAAAGAATATGCACTTTTCAAACAATCCATCTGTTGTTATGATTTCGTATGTGTTTGTCGCCGAAACCGAGCTGATGAATGTTATCAGCCTGATTGAGGGCATCAGATATAAATTAGACAGCAAAACAATACAGTCTATGCTTATTTACAGTTAAAACTACACATTAAGCATAAATAAAGAGGTGATCTAAATTTGGCTGTATCAACTATGCAGGCGGTTAATGTCATCGGTCTGACAAAGGACGTTGATGATGTTATTACAATTCTCGGCGAATCGGGAGTTTTCCATCCCGATGATGTTTCAAATTTTTATAGCGACATCAAGAATTTTACTCACCTGCAAACAAAAAACATCTATGCAGATCCTCTTACCAATTTAAAAGCGTCTTTAGGACTTACAAAAAAACAATTTCCGCTTGTTAATGTTGCGGATTTTAATCCTTCTATTGAAGAAATCAACATTTTTGTAAACAAGCTGGTTGCTGATATTGGCGAGCTGGTAGATGACAGGGAGTTTATTGCCGAACAGCTTATTGAAGCAAAGGAAAATCTTAACGAAACCAGTCACTTTGTAGGACTTGGTGTTGAAATAGAAAAAGTTCTTAAGCTCAAATACCTTAACTGCAGATTCGGCAGATTGCCAAAGGAAAGCTATGACAAGCTTTTGGCATATAAAGACAATCCTTTTGTTGATTTTACGATTTGTACTGAGGACAAAAGCCATTTTTGGGGCGTTTACTTTGCCCCTATTGACAAAGAAAGTGAAATTGACAGAATTTTCTCGGGATTGTACTTTGAAAAAAGCGATGTAATCGGCGTAAACCACACACCGAGGGAGCACCTTGAAAAGCTCCAAAAACTTATCCCCGTTCTTGAAGATAAGCTGAAAGAAGCAGAAACAAGAATTGATAAATATATTAATCAGTTCTACGATAGAATATTAAAATATTTATCAAAGCTTGAAGAGCTTTATATGTATTCAAGAATAAGAACAAAAGCTTTGCAGTATGAAAAGAGCTTTATTATTGTCGGCTGGGTACCGACAGAATTTGCAAAGCAGCTGAAGCGCAGACTGCATAAAATTAAAAGTGTAAGTCTTGACTTTACTGATGCAAAGAAAGAAATAAAAAAATCACCGCCGGTTAAACTTAAAAACTGTTTTCTTGCAAAACCGTTTGAGTTCTATACAGAAATGTACGGCGTACCGAAATATAATGAAATTGACCCGTCTTTATTTATTGCAATCACATATATTATTATATTCGGCATAATGTTTGCCGACCTCGGACAGGGCATCTGCGTATCTGTTGTCGGACTTTTTATGTGGAAGATAAAAAAGATGAAGATTGGCAAAATCCTATTCCCCTGCGGAATATCATCTGCATTTTTCGGAACTGTTTTCGGAAGTGTATTTGGTTTTGAAGAAGCTCTCAATCCCTTGTACAAGGCACTTTTCGGGCTTGACGAAAAACCGATTAATGTAATGCAGTCTGACTCAATTATTATGATTTTGCTGACCGCTGTCGGAATCGGCGTAACGCTTGTAATTGTTGCTATGTGCCTTAATGTTTACAGTTCTTTAAAACAAGGTGACATCGGCAAAGCGTTGTTCGGCTCAAGCGGTGTTGCTGGAATTATATTCTATGGCTCAATTATATTCGGCGTTGCAGGACAGCTTGTTCTGGGACTTAATGTGCTTACTCTTCCGTATATTATCGGATTAATAATTGTCCCATATCTGCTGATTTTCTTCGGAGAACCGCTGGGTCTGCTTATACGCAGAGAAAAGGACTGGCAGCCCGAAAGCTGGGGCGGATATATTATGGAGCATCTGATTGAGTCAATTGAATTTCTGCTTGAATATGTTACAAACACCGTCAGCTTTTTGAGAGTAGGTGCTTTCGTACTTGTTCACGCAGGTATGATGATGGTTGTCTTTGTACTGGCAGAAACAGCAGGTGCTGTTGCATACTGGCCTGTTGTTGTATTTGGTAATGTGTTTGTTATGGTTTTAGAAGCACTGCTTGTTGCCATTCAGGTATTGCGTCTTGAATATTATGAAATGTTCAGCCGTTTTTACTCCGGTGAGGGCAGGCCTTATGAACCTGTAAAATTAAATCTTGATTAATTTTTTGGAGGTAAAGATTATGTTATTCAATTTAATTATGTTAGCTGTACCCGTTGTATTTCTGATGGCTTCCGCTATTCTTGCCGTAAAGGCATTTGAAAGAGGAAAAAGCAGAAAGAAAACTGTATTAACTCAGATTTTCTCATTTGCCGCTGTATTTGCTTTCTGTATGGTATGCCCTATGGTAGCAAGTGCCGCAACAGGCGATGCAGCAGCCGTTGCTTCAAACGGTATGGCTGACGGTCTTGCATACATTGGTGCAGCCCTTGCAACAGGTCTTTCATGTATCGGCGGCGGTATTGCCGTTGGCAACGCTGCTCCTGCCGCTATCGGAGCTACAAGCGAAGATCCGAAGGCATTCGGTAAAGCAATCATCTTTGTTGTACTTGGTGAAGGTATTGCCATATACGGTATGCTCGTTTCTATCCTTCTTATCTTTGCAAGATAATTTACGGAAATCCGTATTTTACAGAGGATTTGATACATTATGAAATTTTTTCTTATAAGTGATAATGTTGATACTAAGATTGGTATGCGTTTTGCCGGCATTGAGGGTGTCGTTGTTCATGAAGAGGATGAAGTACGCCGTGAGCTTACTCAGGCTATGGAACGTGACGACATCGCCGTAATTCTTATGACAGAACATCTTGTTTCTCTCTGCCCCGACCTTATTTATGACCTTAAGCTCAACAGAAAGCAGCCGCTTATTGTTGAAATTCCTGACCGTCACGGAAACGGACGAACAAAGGACAGTATTACAAAATATGTTCAGGAAGCAATCGGCGTAAAGCTTTAAAATCACTAATATTTTTATCTGAGAGGTTATTTATATGGAAAATACCGCAAAAACAGATAACTTTCTTAAAGCCATAAAAAAATATGCAGAAGAACAGCGTCATTCAATTCAGATTGAAGTTGAACATATTAAGGAAGAAAAGCTTAAGAAAGCACACGAAAAAGGCAAACTTGACAGTGAAAAGTACATCAGCGACAAGCTTGAAGCAAAGAAAAATGAAGAAACAAGCAAGGTTGCAAAGCTTATGCAGGAAGGTCAGAAGGAACTTTTCCTCACCCGCTGCGAAATGACTGAAAAGGTATTTAAAAAGGCAGAAGAAAAGCTAATTAAATATACGCAAACTGATGAATACGCACAAAAACTGATTGACAGTGCAAAAGCTATTTCAGAAATCTTCGGAAACAAAAATTGCACTTTAAGTATCAGTGAAAAAGATTTTGGCAGTGCAGACAGAATTTCAGCTGTCTTTTCAGGCAAAGCAGAGATAACTGCTGACAAATCAATAAAAATCGGCGGTATCAGAGGTTATTGCTTCACACTGAACATTATTGCTGACGAAACGCTCGATTCAAAACTTGCCGCTCAAAAAGAGTGGTTTGTGAAAAATTCAAATCTGAGTGTACTCTGATGTCTGCCAATTTCGACCGAAAGAGATGATAAACAATGGAAAACAACAATGTTATATATGGCATTAACGGTCCTGTTGTTACTGTAAAACAAGCTGACTGCTTTGAAATGATGGAAATGGTTCATGTAGGAAAGCAGAAGCTTGTAGGCGAGGTTATCGGAATTACAGATGACCTTACTACAATTCAGGTTTATGAGGAAACAACGGGACTTAAACCGGGAGACCCTGTCACCGGCACAGGTGCACCTATGAATGTACTTTTGGGTCCCGGCATTATTGACAATATCTTTGACGGTATTGAACGGCCGCTTAAGGCAATTGAAGAGCAGGCAGGCGCTTTTATTAACAGAGGTGCTGCTGTTTCGTCACTCGACGACCAAAGGTTGTGGAATGTCACACTTAAAGTTAAAGTCGGCGACAAAGTATGCGGCGGTCAGATTTATGCAACCCTGCCTGAAACCCCTATTATTGAGCACAGACTTATGGTTCATCCCGATCTCTGCGGTGAAATAGTAAAGGTTATGCCTGACGGTGAATATAGGATTTTTGATACAGTCGCCGTTTTAAGAGACGACGAGGGTTCAGAACATAACCTCACGCTTTGCCAGCAGTGGCCTATCAGAACAGCACGTCCTGTCAAAGAAAGGCTTGCACCAACTGTTCCACTGATTACCGGACAGCGTGTAATTGACACACTGTTCCCTATTGCAAAGGGCGGCACAGCCGCAATTCCGGGCGGATTCGGTACGGGCAAAACTATGACTCAGCACCAGCTTGCCAAGTGGTGCGACGCTGACATAATCATCTATGTAGGCTGCGGTGAGCGTGGTAATGAGATGAGTCAGGTGCTTGAAGAGTTCTCGGAACTTATCGACCCAAAGTCGCAGCGTCCTATGACCGACAGAACCGTACTTATTGCAAATACTTCAAATATGCCTGTTGCGGCTCGTGAGGCTTCAATTTATACAGGAATTACACTCGGTGAATATTACCGTGATATGGGCTATCATGTTGCTATGATGGCTGACTCAACCTCACGTTGGGCAGAGGCTCTGCGTGAAATCTCAGGCCGTCTTGAAGAAATGCCTGCCGAAGAAGGCTTTCCTGCCTATTTGCCGTCACGTCTTGCAGAGTTTTATGAAAGAGGCGGTCGTGCTGATGTTCTGAGCGGCGGCGAAGGTTCTGTTACACTTATTGGTGCAGTTTCACCTCAGGGCTCTGACTTTTCCGAGCCTGTAACTCAGAACACAAAGCGTTTTACCCGCTGTTTCTGGGCACTCGACAAATCACTTGCTTATTCAAGACACTACCCGGCTATAAACTGGATGGATAGCTACAGCGAATATTTTAACGACCTTGACCCTTGGTTCAGACAGAATCTCGGCGACGATTTTGTTGAATACAGAAACAGAATCAGTGCTCTTCTTCAGGAAGAAAGCTCGCTGATGGAAATTGTTAAGCTCATAGGCGCAGATGTTCTCCCTGACGACCAGAAGCTGGTTATCGAAACGGCAAAAGCTATCCGTGTCGGATTTTTACAACAGAACGCTTTCCACGCAGATGATACATTTGTGCCTCTTGAAAAGCAAAAGGCTATGATGAAAACTATACTTCATCTTCATACAAAAGCAAAAGAGATTGTTGCTAAGGAAATTCCTTTGAGTAAAATTATCAACCTTGGTCTGTTTGATAAACTCAACAAGATGAAGTACGATATTCCGAACAGCAAGCTTGAAATGTTTGATGAATACATCAAAGAAATTGACGAAAAGCTTGCCGCATTTTCAAAGTAAGGAGGAAACGCAGTTATGATTATAGATTATGTAGGCGTTAAGGAAATAAACGGTTCGCTTATCGTAATGGACGGCGTAAAGGGCGTTTCCAACGAAGAAATTGTTGACATCCGCCTTGATAACGGTACTATCCGTCAAGGCAGGGTTGTTCAGATTGAAGGCGAAAAAATTGTTGTGCAGGTATTTGAGGGCACAAGAAGAATCAGCCTGAAAAACACAAGAACACGACTGACAGGGCATCCTATGGAAATGCCTTTGTCACCTGAAATTATCGGCAGAGTGCTTAACGGCTCCGGCAAGCCGATTGACGGACTCGGCGATATTTTTCCTGTAAAGCGTGCAAACATTAACGGCACCCCGATAAACCCTGTATCCCGAATTTATCCTAAGAACTATATTAACACGGGAATTTCAACTATTGACACATTGATGACGCTTATCAGAGGTCAGAAGCTGCCTATCTTCTCGGGCTCGGGTATGAAGCACAATGATCTGGCGGTTCAGATTGTTCGTCAGGCAAAAATCAGCGGTGCAGACAGCACAAACTTTTGCGTTGTATTTGCCGCAATGGGCGTTCAGAAGGATGTCGCCGACTACTTCAAGAGAAGCTTTGAAGAAAGCGGAGTACTTTCAAGAGTTGTTATGCTTTTGAATCTTTCAAATGACCCTATTATCGAAAGAACTCTTACTCCCAGATGCGCACTGACAGTCGCAGAATACCTTGCGTTTGAGCTTGATATGCATGTTCTTGTCATTATGACTGATATGACGTCATATGCGGAGGCTCTGCGTGAATTTTCATCCTCGAAAGGAGAAATTCCGGGCAGAAAAGGCTATCCCGGCTATCTTTATTCGGATCTTGCGTCTATTTATGAACGTGCAGGTATGATTAAGGGTAAAAATGGCTCTGTTACACAGATTCCTATTCTTACAATGCCAAATGACGATATTACCCACCCTATCCCCGACCTTACGGGATATATAACGGAGGGGCAGATTGTTCTTGACCGTTCATTACAGGGACAGGGATTTTATCCTCCTGTTAATGTACTGCCGTCGCTTTCCCGTCTTATGAAGGACGGCATTGGCGAAGGATATACAAGAGCAGATCATCAGGCGCTTGCCAATCAGCTTTTTGCATCATATGCAAAGGTTATTGATGCACGTTCACTTGCGTCTGTTATCGGCGAAGAGGAGCTTTCTCCTACCGATAAAAAGTATATTGAATTTGGCAAGCTGTTTGAAAACAGATTTGTCAATCAGGGCTTTAACGAAAACAGAAGTATTGAGCAAAGTCTTGACCTCGGCTGGGAGCTTTTGTCAACTCTGCCAAGAACCGAGCTTGACCGTGTGGATGACGCAATTCTTGATAAGTATTACAAGGGTTAATTTTTAAAGGAGTTTGAGTAAATATGGCTGTTCAGGCAGTACCTACAAAAGGTAATCTGATGAATACAAAAAAGTCTCTTTCGCTTGCAAGAAACGGCTATGAACTGCTTGACAGGAAGCGTAATATTCTTATCAGGGAAATGATGACACTGATTGACCACGCAAATGCAATTCAGCAAAAGATTGACGACGCCTATGCAGAAGCATATATCGCCCTGCAAACTGCCAATGTGACGAACGGCTTTTGTGAGGATATTTCAAATTCTATTCCCTATGATGATACACTCAGGCTTGATTCAAGAAGCGTTATGGGTGTTGAAATTCCGATTCTCAAAAAGGAAAGTCTTGAAAATCACAGCTTTTTGCATTATGGATTACAGGATACAAACTCTGCAATCGACAAGGCTTACATCAAATTTACAGAAGTTAAGAACCTTACAGTTGAGCTTGCAGAGATTGAAAACAGTGTTTACCGACTTGCAGACTCAATCAAGAAAACGCAGAAGCGTGCTAATGCTCTGAAAAACATTATGATTCCAAAATTTGAGGAAACCGTAAAGTTTATTACCGACGCACTTGATGAGAAAGACAGAGAGGAATTCAGCCGTCTTAAGGTTATTAAAAAGAAAAAGCAAAAAGATGCCGCTGTTCAGAAAGCAAAGGAAGAACAAACGGCGTAAATTGTTCATATTTCATATAAAAGGCATTGATTTTCTTCAATGCCTTTTTGAGAAGTTATACGAAAGTTGGTGTTAATGATTTTGAACATATTAAAAAACATATTAATTTCATTCGGATTTTTTATGCTTGGCATTTCAATTTTTGCGTTTTATTTACCTGTTGAATCAAAAAGCACACTAGAATATTTTATTCTTATATTACAGATATTCGCCGTATTTATATTCCACACCATCAAATCAAACAAAAGATTTATATTTCATTCCATAGTATTAATGGCTGCAAATACAGCAAATTTGGTTTACATATTTATCTCATCAAAACAAGTTGAACATTTGGAAGTTCATCAAACTATGGATATGTTGGGAATCGTAATGGTAAATGCAGCATTTGATATTTGGAAAATAATGCAAATAGCGATAATAATAATTATCATTATAGAATTTGTTATTTTACTTGTACGAAGAAAACTTCTTTCAAAGAAAAAAATAAGTAAATAAATTGTTCATATTGTTTATAAAAGGCATTAATTTTATTCATAGCCTAACAAGTTAATACAATAGTATTATTAAAGTTATAATTTTGTGTTTGTAGGGAACGACCCCTGTGTCGTTCCTAACAGAAATTCATCTAACTTATTCAGGAACGACACAGGGGTCGTTCCCTACACTTGTTTTTTATGGCTTCATTTGTTGTTACCCAACCTTTATTATAGAGCCTAAAACAAAAGAGCAGTTGAATTAATCAGCTGCTCTTTTTCCTTGCGTTATATTTCTTTGAGAGAATATTCTGTTAATGCTGTTCAAAACATTTTTCTTATCTGCGCTCCATAAAGGAGCAACAAGAAGCTTTTTGTCGCCGTCGCCCGTAATGCGGTGAATGACGACATTTTGGGGCAGAATTTCAATGCAGTCGCATAATATATCAATATATTCTTCAAGCGTAAGTACCTTGAATTTTCCTGCTTTATATTCATCAAGTAAATCGGTATCTTTAAGAATGTGCAGGAGTTGTAATTTTACTCCGTCTGTCCTCTCACCCACATACTTAACCGTTTCAAGCATCATTTCTCTGCTCTCATTCGGCAAACCGAGAATAATATGAGTTATTACATTAATGCCTATGCTGTGAAGATTTCTGACCGCTGTGTCATATACTTCAAGTTCATATCCCCTGCGGATATAGTCTGACGTCTGCTTATGAATTGTCTGCAAGCCAAGCTCCACCCATATGGGCTTTATTCTGTTAAGCCTGTCAAGCAGTGCAAGCACATCATCACCAAGGCAATCGGGACGTGTCGCAATGGAAAGCGCAACTATTTCGTCCCCCTCTATCGCCTGTGTAAATATTTTTTCAAGATACTCAACACTTGCATATGTATTTGTAAAGGGCTGAAAGTATGCAATAAACTTACGGCAGTCGGTCTTTGCCTTAATTCTTTGCTTTGCCTGTTCTATTTGATTTTTAATGTCAAGTATGGCACTTGCGGCAAACTCGCCCGAACCCCCTCTGCTGCAAAAAATACAGCCCCGTGTGTCAATAGTACCGTCACGGTTGGGACAGGTCATACCGCCGTTTAAGGAAATTTTGTAAACTTTTTCACCAAATGTTGATTTAAGATATTCGTTTAAAGAATAATATCGCATAATTATCTACCAATAAAAAATGTACAATTTTGATTAAATTTATAATAGCAGGCAAAAATAAAACGGCTTAAAAATAATAAAGACCGACAGTTGAAAATCGGTCTTTAAAAGAGGAGAAATCTATGAAAACAAAAAAATTTATCTTGCAATCTCTGTTTGCTGTATTTTTTATTGTGATTACATTATAACGTGATAATGTGACAGCTTTTTGAATAGTAAAGTAATGATTCGTGAATTTTTTATAGATTTCCCGTGATTAACAACATCATAATCATCTAAATATTTCCATATTTGAATTATACAATTCGTTTCTTGTTATATCGACATCATATTCAACATTGTATTTATTAAATAATGCAGACACAAAAAGATTTGGATTGACATTGTCTGTACTGCCTGCGGAAAGTGTAATGTCAAGCTGTGCAAAGTCAAACATTTCAGTTACTTCATAGTTTTTGACAGCCGGCTTTATGTCAACAGTTTTAAGCGTTTTCTTTTTTGTTCTCTTCTCAATTTCTATTGAATCCTGAAACAGCAATTCATTAATCTGCTCGCAAATTAATTTAGAGCTTGTCCTGTCATCGCCTATTTTGAGTGTGAAATTTGCAAAGGCAATCTTGCCTGCTTTCATAACAGGTTCAGTGACCTTAAACACTCTTATTCCCCTTGGCAGACAGTCATTGAGTTTTGAAATTATTTCTTCAAAAGAATATTCATCATCTTCAAGCTTTACGTCCATACATTCGTTCACTCCTCTGAATCCAAGAGATAACGGAAGAGGAAAGGTTGCAAACGGATGCGGATTGAAGCCCTCTGTATGCCAGATTGGAATACGGCTCTTATGCAGAGCACGCAGCATACAGCGATTGAGGTCAAGATGCGAAATATACCGGCATTCAAAGTCCTTTTTAAACCATATTCTTACGTTTTTCAAAGCACACACCCTTTCCGTATTTTGCTGCACCGCAGTTGTTGCACTTCAAACGGCAATGCAGCGTTGTCGTATTTTCATAAGCCTTTTTACATTCTTTGATAAGATAATCTTTGGTTACACCATAGTCGATGTGATCCCAAGGCAGAATTTCATCAAAGCTTCGGCGGCGATTTGCATAAAAAGCAGGGTCAATGCCGCATTCTTCAAAAATTTCAAGCCACTTGTCAAGGTCAAAACAGTCGTTCCAGCCGTCAAAATGAAAGCCTCTTTCACAGGCAAGCTCCATTGCTTTGCAGAGCTTTCTGTCTCCTCTGGCAAAAACAGCTTCAAGATAGCTTGTACTTGCATCATGGTAGTTAAACTGAATTTTACGTGTTGTAATGCTTTCCTTGACGTGCTGCTGCTTGTTTGCAAATTCATCACGGGTATCCTGCGGCTCCCACTGGAACGGAGTAAACGGCTTAGGTACAAAGCAGGAAGCCGAAACTGTAACACGCACTGACTTTCCCTTTGGCTTGTTCGGACATTGATAGTAGGTATCCACAACCTTTTGACCGAGATTCGCAATGTCGGCAACATCGTCATAGGTTTCAGTCGGCAATCCAATCATAAAGTACAGCTTAACGGTTGTCCAGCCGCCCTCAAAAGCTGTGGCGCAGGTTTTAAGCAGTTCACTCTCTTCAACATTTTTATTTATAACATCACGCATACGCTGACTGCCTGCCTCAGGAGCAAAGGTCAGACCGCTTTTTCGCACTGTCTTAATTTTATTCATAATTTCATCGGTGAAACCGTCAACACGAAGTGACGGCAGAGAAATGCTCACTTTTTCATCTTTGCTCCACGCTGTCAGCCTTTCAAGAAGGGGTACAATTTGGCTGTAATCGCTTGAACTTAGTGATGATAGTGAAACCTCGTCATAGCCTGTGTTGTTACATAGATTGTGGCATTGCTCGTCTATAACCTCGGGCGATTTTTCACGAACGGGACGATATATAAAACCAGCCTGACAAAAACGGCAACCGCGGATACAGCCCCTGAAAATCTCCTGAACAGCCCTGTCGTGAACAATCTCAATATTCGGAACAACGAAATTTTCGGGATAGTAAACATCATCCATCTCGGGCATTATACGTTTGTGAATAACAGAAGGTGCATCACAATTCGGAGTAAAAGATTTGATAGTACCGTCCTCGTTGTACTCCACGTCATAAAGTGACGGCACATATACTCCCTCAATATGAGAAGCAAGCTGTAAAAATTCCTGCTTGCTCTTGCCCTCGTCACGGCACTTTCTGTAAAGTTCAATAACCTCGAGGTCAACCTCTTCGCCCTCGCCAATGAAAAATAAATCCACAAAATCTGCAATCGGTTCGGGATTGCAGGCACACGGACCTCCTGCGCACACAATATTTTTAAGTTCTTTACGATCGCATGACTTAATCGGAATATTACCCAGCCTGAGCATATTGAGCATATTTGAAAAGCTCAGCTCATATTGAAGGGTAAATCCTATAAAATCAAATTCCGATATAGGATCACCGCTTTCAAGGGCATACAGCGGAATTTTATGCTCAATCATAAGCTCTTCCATATCTGTCCAAGGTGCAAATACTCTTTCACACCAAATGTAGGGCACTTTATTGAAAAGCCCGTAAAGAATTTTCATTCCGAGATGTGACATTCCTACCTCGTATGTATCGGGAAAACAAAAAGCAAAGCGAACATCAACATCCTTTTTGTCCTTTATAACCTCATTAAGTTCACCACCGACATATCGTCCTGGCTTCTGAACCTTTAAAAGCAGTCTTTCAACTTCCTTGCTTACCATAAAACCTACCTCATAATTCCATTATCAAAAATTATCTCTCTTCATTACAAGCGACATTATCAGATAAAAACAAACTGCAAGCAGTGAAAAATTATATTTTGTCTGAAAAAGCAGTATAAATCCCAGTACCGCAATCGGAAATATAAAAATAAACGTCAGTATATTAACTGTCTTTTGTGCTTTACCGCCGTCAAACTTTCTGCAAAACAGTAAATACAACAGCTGTCCCCCGTCAAGGGAAAGCACCGGGAGCATATTGAAAAGTCCCAAAAACAGATTTACTATTGAAAAAGAGAGAAATATATCGTTACAGAATAAGTATAACAGATAACCGATAATAAAACAAATAAAATTAGCAAAAGGACCAAAAAAAATTATTATTATGTTTTGAAAAAGAGTTCTGCTGTTGCGGTTATTGTCAGATATGGTAATCTCAAACAGCGAAATTTTTATTTCACGTGGAAAATCACCAAACAATGCAATGGGGATTAAGTGCCCTGCTTCATGGATTAAAACCGATAAAAAGCAGGTAACAAATCCGACAAATGCATTCGTAACCAAACAAATGGCGCACACACAAATAAGCGTGTATGAAATCTGAATATTAGTGTTATGTATTTTCAGCTTCATCCTGAGTAGATACTCCAAAAATGCTGTTAAAGTCAAAATTCCGACTTTCATCAAAAACTGCCGAACTGTTCAGATTTGTGTAATACCATTCTCTTGCTGATTCGTATATCTCTCCGCCTATGCTTTTGAGTGCAAATGCCGCAAATGCCGCAACAAAACAAATGACAAGCTGAATTGTAATCAAAAGCTGCTTTGGTGCGTCTTTTTTCTTTTTAGGAAGCTCATTAATTTCTTCATCAGAATTATATTCCTGATCAAATTCGTCAATATCATCACTGATGCGGTGAGGATATTCAGCATCAGTCACACTTTGCCAACCCTCATCATATGTAATTGTATTTTTGTTGTTATCATTCAAAAAAATCACCTCAGTACAAGTATATGCCGGAGGTGATTAATAATTAACTTTATAATTATCTTCTTTTTTTATGAATTGCCTTATATATTGTTAATATAGCAAACATCATTATTATACCGATAATCACACCTGAAAAATCAAGCAGCACATCGGTTATCATTCCTGCTCTGCAGGGAACATTCAACTGAATTGTTTCATCTATAACCGAAGTAAAAAGTCCTGCAAACAATATATGCGGAAAAAATTTATACGGTTTTGCTTTGTCAAACGAATAGGCAGTGTTCATCAACATTATTCCTATTGCAGAATATTCGGTAAAATGTGCAAGCTTTCTGACAATATGATCAGTTAATTCAATATTAATGCCCAAACAATTAAGTATATTCTGAAATAATCCCATAGTGGCTTCGCTTTCAGCGCCCGAAACATCAGACGGCATTGAAGAATGAATAAAAGCAAAGGCAATAAGCGATGATGTAATTAAAATCATAACAATTCTGAATATAAAACTACTTTTATCTTTGTTCATTAAATCACTCCATAATCATATTTTATCAAATTCATTATATTTGTCAATTATTCGCCTAAAAATCATTAATACGAAAAATTGAGCCATTAATTTATTGTGTTGAATGGTAAATTTTTATTGAAATAATCTTTTCTATCTGTTATACTTAAAATTGTATGTAGATAACCTATGAAATAAAATATTAAGGAGTAACTTATGTGGTATTTAATTGTTTTTTTAGTATCAATGGTTCCGCTGATCGAACTCAGAGGTGCTATTCCAATCGCAGTTGCGAACGGGCTGAATCTTTGGATTTCTTATGTAATCTGCATTATCGGCAATATGATTCCGGTTCCTATAATATACCTTTTTGCAAGAAAAGTACTTGTTTGGGGTGCTGACAAAAAATACATTGGCAGATTTTTCAGATTTTGTCTTGAAAAAGGCGAAAAGGGCGGCAAAAAGCTTGAAGCAAAAGCAGGAAGAGGTCTATTCATTGCGCTTATGCTGTTTGTCGGTATTCCGCTTCCGGGTACAGGTGCGTGGACAGGAACACTTGCTGCAAGTATTCTTGATATGGGCTTTAAAAAAAGTATTGTTGCCGTAATTTTAGGCGTGCTTATGGCAGGCATCATTATGGGCGTTGCTTCAATTCTTGTGGCAAACGGCATTAATACAATTTTTGCTCCTTAACAAATAAATTTACAGGCAGCGTTTGCTGCCTTATTTTTTAGGTGGAAGTTTTATGGAATATTTTGACGCCGTAATTATCGGCGGCGGTGCGGCGGGACTTATGTGTGCAATCTCGGCAAAACAAAAGAACGCTGACAAAAAAATTGCAATAATTGAAAAAAACGAAAGAGTCGGTAAAAAACTGCTTGCAACAGGCAACGGCAGATGCAACCTGACAAATCAAAATATAAATACTGACAAATATTTCGGTTCATTTACAAAAAAATCCGAATATATTTTTAAAGAATACACTTCGGAACATTTACTTGATATTTTTAATGATCTTGGACTTATGACATACGCTGACAGTGAGGGCAGATACTATCCCTTCTGCCGACAGGCAAGTGCTGTACTGGATGTTCTGCGTTTTGCGTGTGACAGGCTGAGTGTTGAAATTTTTTTAAGTCAGAGTATAAGAACGCTAAAAAAGCAGAATAACAGTTTTATAATTAAAACGAATGAAAAAGAATTTCGCTCCGATAAGCTTGTTATTGCATGCGGTTCAAAGGCAGCACCGAAGCTTGGCGGAAGTGCAAGCGTCACCGACTATCTGAAAAATTTCGGACACAAGGTAATTCCTTTTTCCCCTGCTTTGTGCCCTGTAAAGGTCAGATCAAATGTTCTTAAATCTCTTAAAGGGATTCGTGCAACTGCACTTGTCACTCTTTTTGACAAAAACAAAAATAAAATAAAATCTGAACACGGTGAAATACAATTTTCCGATAACTCATTATCCGGTATTTGTATTTTTAATCTGTCTGTTTATGCTCAGAAGGGCGATGTAATCCGACTTGACCTTTTGCCGGATATTGCTTTTTCAGATTTATATAATATTCTTTTTAGGCATAAAGTGTTATTTTTAAAACAGGCACTTGACAATCTCTTTACAGGTATATTACAAAAAAGGCTTTCGCAGGCAGTGCTTAAGATAAGCGGCTTAAGCGATTTTTCGTGCATTTGTGAAAACATAAGTGACAAACAGATAAGAGACTTATGCAGAACTGTAAAATCAATGGAATTTGAGATAACGGAAAAAGAAAGCTTTGAAAAGGCTCAATGTGCACTGGGCGGTGCACACGGAAGTCAGATTGACGAAAAAACTATGCAGAGCAAAATTGTAAAAGGACTTTACATTGTTGGCGAGGCTGTAGATATTTGCGGTGAATGCGGAGGCTACAATCTGCATTTTGCATTTTCAAGCGGTCACTTGGCAGGAGAAAATTTATGATAAGGATAAACAATATTCGTCTTCCTCTTGACTATACAGACAGTACTATAAGAAGGAAGATTTCAAAACAACTCAGAATTGACGAGAATGCAATTAAAAGCTGTAACATTTTCAGGCGTTCAGTAGACGCACGAAAAAAGGATAACATCTGTTTTCTTACATCTGTTGATGCTGAGCTTAACATCAACGAGGATAAAATTTTAAAAAAGTGCAACGGTACTCAAGCGGTAGCTCCTTATCACTATAATGTTCCAAAGTGGAAGTGCGGAGCAAAACCCGTTATAGTAGGTTCGGGTCCCGCAGGTCTTTTTTCTGCACTCATTCTTGCTCAGAGCGGAGCAAAGCCAATTTTGATTGAGCGTGGAAAAGATGTTGACAGACGAACAAACGATGTTAATGCTTTCTGGGCAACCGGAAGGCTAAATACGAAATCTAATGTTCAGTTTGGTGAGGGCGGAGCAGGCACGTTTTCGGACGGAAAGCTGAATTCGGGCACAAAGGACGCACGTCAGCGCAAGGTACTTGAAGAGTTTGTTTCTCATGGTGCACCGGAGGAAATTCTTTACAATGCAAAACCACATATCGGCACTGATAAGCTGAAAATCACCGTAAAAAATATTCGTGAAGATATAATCAGACTCGGCGGTACAGTTATGTTTGAAACACAGCTGATTGACTTCAAAACGAAAGACGAAAATATAATTTCAGCCGTTGTAAGCAAGGAAGGCAAAACCGAATTTATTGATACCGACAGCATTATTCTTGCTATAGGTCACAGTGCAAGAGATACCTTTGAGATGCTGTATGATAAAAAGATACCTATCGAAGCAAAATCATTCTCGGTTGGCACCCGTATTGAGCATTTGCGAGAGCAGATTGACCGTTCACAATACGGAAAGTTTGCAGGCAACAAACGACTCGGTGCGGCGAATTACAAGATGAATGTGCACCTTGAAAACGGCAGAGGCGTTTATACTTTCTGTATGTGTCCCGGCGGCAAGGTCGTAAATGCGTCAAGCGAGGACGGACGACTTGTCACAAATGGTATGAGTGAATTTGCAAGAGATGAGGTCAATTCCAATTCAGCACTGCTTGTAGGTGTAAGTCCAAATGACTTTGCAGGTGAGCACCCACTTAAATGTATGCACTTTCAGCGTGAGCTTGAGGAAAAGGCATTTATCCTTGGGGGAGAAAACTACACTGCACCCGTTCAGCGAGTTGCTGACTTCTTAGAAGGACATAAAAGTAAACATCTGGGCGAAGTTATACCAAGTATCGGTCCGAATTATCTGCTTACGGACATAAGTGCAATTTTTCCGGACTATATCACAATGTCATTAAAACAAGGAATTATAAATATGGGGAAAAAACTAAAAGAATTTGACAACGGCGATGCTGTTCTGACTGCTGTCGAAAGCAGAAGTTCCTCCCCTATACGAATTCTGCGCAATAATGAAACCCTTGAAAGCGTTGGCGTTAAAGGACTTTATCCATGCGGAGAAGGTGCGGGCTATGCAGGCGGAATTATATCTGCTGCTGTTGACGGAATAAAGTGTGCCGAAAAATTAATTGAAAAAAGTCAATTATAATTCTGAAACAGAATATTATTTTATAAAAGTAAAAGCGACATCATTTGATGCCGCTTTTTTTCAGTATGAAAATTTCAATTTATCCCTTTACAGCGCCTGCTACTACGCCCTCAATAATATACTTTTGGCAAGCAAAGTAGAAAATTACGATTGGAACTATACTAAGCACAATAAGCGCCATAATGGCAGTTGTATCAGTATGACCGTAGCTGCCGTTCAGATACTGTATGTGAATAGGAATTGTCCTGTATGTCTTATCAAGAATAAGATAAGGAAGCAAATAGTCATTCCAGATCCACATAGTTTCAAGGATAGCAACCGAAATGAATGTAGGCTTCATAATAGGAAGTACTATTCCGAAGAAAGTTCTCATAGGACCTGCACCGTCAACATCAGCCGCCTCTTCAATTTCAATCGGAATTGATTTTACAAATCCCGAGAACATAAACACCGCAAGTCCTGCACCAAAACCAAGATAAATAATAAGGATACCCCAAGGTGTATTGAGACTAAGAGTGTCAGCAGTCTTTGAAAGTGTGAACATTACCATCTGGAATGGTACTACCATTGAAAAAATACAGAAGTAATAAATAATTTTACAAACAATTGTATTTGATCTCTGAATGTACCATGCGCACATTGATGTACACACCAGAATAAGAGCAACGCCGCCAACAGTAATAAAAAAGCTGCATACAATCGTTTTCCAGAACGGATAGTTACCATAGAACATACCCGAAATATAGCTTTGAAAACCTACAAAGGTTTCAGCAGTAGGGAACTCGAACGGTCCTGCACTGATACCTGCATTCGTCTTGAATGAATTCATAAATACAATGAAAACAGGTGCAACATAGAATACAGAAATTACCGTAAACAAAACAGTCAGTATTTTCATACCAAGAGTTTGCTTTTTCTTTTGAGGTCTTTCTTTTGCTTTTACTTTAGCCATTACTGCTGCACCTCTTTTCTTCTGGTGAAGTAAAGCTGTGCAAGGGCGATTACAACAACCAGTACAAAGAATATAACGCCCTCCGCCTGACCAACACCGCGAGAGTTCTGATTTGCGTAAAATGTCTTATAAATATTCAGCGCCATCATTTCAGTCTGATAGACCATCGTTCCGCTTGATGACACAACACCGGGCGCACCGTTTGTAAGAGCAAGGTTCTGGTCAAACAGCTTAAATGAGTTTGTAAGGGTTAAGAATGTGCATATTGTAATGGACGGCATCATCATAGGTAGCGTTACACTTGTAAGCACCTGCTTTTTGCCTGCTCCATCAATTCGGGCTGCCTCATAAAGGTCAGCCGGCACACTCTGGAAGCCTGCTATATAAATTATCATCATATAGCCTGCCTGTTGCCAACACATAAGAATAACTAATCCCCAAAAGCCATATGTAGCGTCAAGTTCGATATTTGAACCGAAATTCTGAAGAATACCGTTAAAAATTAACTGCCAGATATAGCCAAGGATAATACCGCCGACAAGATTTGGCATAAAAAATATCGTTCTGAAAACATTTGAACCTCTGATACCTAAAGTCAGAACATATGCAACAAAAAAAGCAATAAGGTTGATTAATATTACCGAAACAACAACAAATAGTGCTGTAAACCAAAACGACCTTAAAAAGCCCTCATTCTGAAATGCCTGAATATAGTTATCAAAACCTACAAATGTTGCATTACTTGTAGTTTTGAATTTGCAAAATGACAAATAAATACCATTAAAGAACGGATAAACAAAACCAATTATAAAAGCGGCAAGTGTTGGAAGAACAAATATGAGTGAGTAAATTTTACGTGCTCTTTTTTTGAACATAATCATTTGCCTTTCTTTTTTTACAAGAAAAGGGAGCGAAGCCGCCCCCTTTCCGAACATTTGCTTATAACCTTATTAAGTTTAGATTAATAAACCTGTAGAAAATCAGCCTGCATTTGCAGCAGCATACTCTGTTTTCCAACCGTCAACAAATGCCTTTACAACATCGTCCCATTCGCCTGTGCCTGCTGCATACTGAGTAAGAGCTGTACCAACACCGTTCTTCCAGTTTTCACTCGGCATAGTTGTGAAGTTCCAGCTTACAGGAGTTTTTCCGTTTGCGGTAAGTTCATTATCCAACTTTACAAATACATTAGTAGCTTCCTTAGCAGCCTTGAAAGGAATTACAAAGCCCATATCATCAGCAAGAGCAGTTGTTCCTACTTCGCTTGTTACACACCAGTTCATAAAGTCAAGAGTAGCAGCCTTATCATCTTCGCTTGCGTCTTTGTTTACACACCAGTAGTTCTCACAACCTGTGCAAAGGCCCTGTTTAGCTTCGTCGCCTACGCCAATATAAACAGGGAGCATACCAAGCTGATCATCAGTCATCTCAAATGTGCTCTTTGGATCCTTACCTGTGAGCATACCATACTCCCAGGTTCCGTTCTGATAGAACACAGCCTTGCCTGTTGCAAACTCTGTTTCAGCGTCTGAACCTGTTTTGTTAGCAAGGTCGCTGCCCTTGCATGTTGAATCTGTGATGTAAAGGTCAAAAATATTCTTGTAGTTGTCAAGGTATGTACCCTTGATTGCGTCTGTTGAAGAAATTCCTTCATCTTTATACTCAAAGTAAATTGGGAGGTTAGCAAGGTGTGTCTTGAATCTCCAGTCAGATGATGCTTCCATACCTGCAGATGTGAATGCACCGTCAACGCCGAGAGCTTCCTTGTTAGCCTGAATTTCATCAGCAACAGTCTTTAATTTCTCAAAGCTGTTGATTTCGTCGATTGATTTAACTGTAGCAAAATCAGAATCGCAATACTTCTGAAGAAGAGTTTTGTTATAGATAATACCATATGTTTCGATTACATATCCAACACCGTAAACAGCGTCGCCGTCTTTAAGCCCATAATCCTGAGAAGTAAGCTGTGAATAAATATCTGACTTTGAAAGATCCTCACAGTAATCCTTCCAGTTAGCAAGACCTACAGGACCGTTTACCTGGAAGAGAGTAGGAGCCTCTGACTTATCCATTTCAGCAGTAAGTGTTTGCTCATATGTACCCTCAGCAGCAGTTTTAACTGTTACCTGAACACCTGTTTCCTCAGTGTACTTTGCAGCGAGATCCTGCCATGCTGCATCCTGCTCAGGCTTAAAGTTCAGGTAATAAACCTTACCTTTTTTAGCATCTCCGCCTGTTGAGCCGCCCTGTGAAGAGCTTTCGCCACAGCCTGCAAGTGATCCTGCAGCCATAAGACCGGCAAGAGTAAGAGCAGCCACTCTTGTTACATTCTTTCTTTTCATTTGTTTCACCTTAATTTCTTTAAATTTATCCGGCATTGATACCGGACATTTACTGAAAAAGCAATTATATATACTTTTTCCATCAAATCAAGAATATCACATAATTTATAAAAATGCAATAGTTTTTTCTTATATTTTTTAATTAATTTTATATACCAGTATTTTTAACAGGGTAATATATTACAATAATTCAGACAATAAATTTTCTTTTTTATATATTACATCGGACATAAATTTACATAATAAAAATAAGTATAACAACAATTTACAATTTTGTAATTACAAAAAATAACCTTCTCTATTGAAAGCATTGTGTATAATGTGTTAAAATCAAAATACTAAATATTAATATATAAGGAATTAAAAATTTATGAAAAATTTTAATCAATCTGCTTTTATCAGATTTTTCACCTGTTTTCCAAAACTTTTGCTTGCCGGATTAATGTACTCTGTTCCGTTTGCAATCTTTACCGGCATTTTTGTTTTTATAAGCAACATAACAGGTTTTAATAATGTAATTGTATGGGGGTTGGGAATTATCCCCTCAACTCCATTTCTTGCAGGACTTGTTATGGTAATCAGAAAGTATGCAATTGAAAAGCTTGACGTTCCTGTCGTAAGCACTTTTTTTGCCGCTGTAAAGGAAAATTTTAAAAGATTTATCCTGCACGGTGTTGTAATTTACGCTATCGTATCCTGTTCGTTTTTTGCAATTCTGTACTACTACACCCTTTCAGCCGATGACCCCGTATTTGGTTCGGTGCTTACACTTTATCTGCTGTTTACCGCCCTGCTGCTTGTGATGATGTTCTATGTTCCCGTTATGACTGTTACATACGAGTTAAGGCTGCGGGATATTTACAAAAATTCTTTTTTGCTGATTTTCGGAAAAATTCTTCGTAATCTTATCGCTTTTATTGCTGTGGCTATCGTTACTGCTTTTGCTTTTCTTGCATTAACATTTTCAGGCGGTGCAATGTTCTGGGTTACAGCAGGAATTATTGTAGCTTTATATCCGCTTATTTTCTGCTATATCGTTAATTCAATAATTGCTAAGGGCTTGCAGGAAACAGTCGGATATTTTGTGGGGGTTAATTCCGATAAAGAATTAACAGCAGAGGATATTGAGCACGAAAAAGAAATTATAGCAAATGCAGACAGCACGAGCGACTACGTATTTGTTAACGGCAGAATGGTAAAAAACAAATCATCAGACGAAAACAAAAAGTAACGCTTACAGTGGTTGTACCTGTCCGCACTACTTTCAAGCAGTTTTCTATAAAATTAAGCAAAAAACGCTTTCCACAAAAAGGGAAAGCGTTTAATTTTTGAGCTTACCTTATAGCCTATCTTGAAACAGATAGCTCAAATTTATTACTGACATACTTAAATAATGTTACACCTTAAAAAATTTGAAATTCTTCGAGCAGATTTTTTTGCAGACAGCATTAATCGGAATGCAAAGAAATGCCCAAAGCATACTGTAAAACGGACAAATCTGCCCCTTTATATTAAACCTGCAATTAGAATAATCCCAGACCTTCATTTTGAATTTAAGATTGACAATACATCCGCACAGGAATTCATAGAACGTAATGACTGCACTGCCGACAACACATTTAGGCAGCATCCTCATACTCTGATGACGCTTGTATATTTTGAAAATTGAAAGGAAACACGCTCCGCCTGTAATGAGCATTGTCCAGTGTGTTTTGTGACGGTACAAAATTTCAATCATTCCATACAACAACCCGCCTAACGTGAATAAAAAACAATCGCCTTTTAATTTCTTCATAAAAAAATCACCGAATATAGTGTTGACTAAATCCGGTGATTTTATTTATTTTTTTATCTCCGCTTCATAAGTTTGATTCATATTAAAGCTATTGTTCCCGAAGTTTAATCTTCGCTTCTCCGATAAGATTCATAAATTACTATTATAAGCAGGCTAAAAATGTTTGAAAAAATTATTATAATATTTTTTCGCAAAGATTTTTTAATTCTCCAAGAGAATATAAACAATTAAGAGCCGTTAACATTGCATTTGTGGACAAATATGACGGCAAATTCAGATAACTGAGAAGTTTTTTTCTGTTCTTTTCGGCATTCTCCGCACCTGTAAGACCGAGATAAAACAAATCAGGTTTTGTTATGTCATCAGACATTTTTTCTTCTTCACCGATTATCGTTGCTCCGCTTGCTTTAATTGCATTAATTATAATATCATCGCTGACACCCTCAACACCGAGCAAGCCTTCCCTGCCCTTTTGAGATTTTCGCTTTTCCTTCCCCTCAATCTGAGGAATATAACAGTGCTTTATTTTACTTTTATCAACAACTCCTCGCAGAAAATTACGGATTACAAACCCTGCACCGTCACTGTCGGTAAGCACTAAAATCCCACGTGTATCAGCAATCTTACGAATAAGGTTTTGCTTTTCCTTATCCGAAAATACTCTGAATCCGTTTGTTTCAATGACAGGAGCATCAACAAGCGACTTCAGCTTGATTTTGTCGTATCTGCCTTCAACAACAACAGCTTCCTTAAGTCTTAGCATCACCTTTTGCCCTCCTTTGCAACAAGAAGAAGCTGCGCAATAATTTGCTCCATATAAATCCGTGCATTGACAGATGTCGTCTTAAAACGCATTTCAGCCTCAATCAGCACATCAAGGCTTTTTCTTAATGCCTCAGTCGATACGCTGACTGTTGCCCTGCGAGCTTTGTCAAGCGCAAAAGCACGGTTTCTGTATGCAAAATCGGACGCTACCTCCTTTGGCAGAACACCGCATTCATTTGCTACTCTTATTCTGTATGCGTCAATATAGGCGTCACTCATAGCATATAAAATTCGGGCAGGCTCTTCCTTCTGATAAAAAAGTAAATCAAGGCTGTTGTATGCACTCTGTCCGTCACCTTTCAGAACAGCGTCAGACAAGGCATAAACCCGGGTTTCAAGAGTTACGGTTGCAAGCTTTTCAATATCTTCAAGAGTAATCTCATCGCCCTTTGCATATGCCGAGATTTTATCAATTTCATTGTGAATCATATTCAAATCATCACCGCAATATGAAATCAGCTTGGCAGCGTTGATATGAGTAATCATTTTTCCGTTTTCATTTGCCCATTTTGCGATATACTTTTCGATGGTCGACTGGTTTAGCTTTGCAAATTCACATACAGTTCCGTTTTTTTCAACTTTTTTTACAAATTTATCATAATCAGATTTATTCTTTACCGGAATATATGAAGGCATTGAAATAATTAATACTGTTCCCTCATATTCTGCTGAAACTATATCGTTTAAACGGTTGATTGAACCCTTGTCCATTTCATCAAAGGCAATGTCGGTTGCGAGTACACAATTATATTCGCTCATAAAAGGTATAATTTGCAGGGAAGCCGCAAAGTCATCGAGTTCAAATACACCGGAAAATATATGATAATTAAAATCAGACGGATGCTTGCCTGCTACCGATTTGCAAAGCATTTCCGTATATTTTTTTACAAACAGCTGTTCACTGCCGTATATAAGATACACAGGAGAAAAATTCTTATTTTTTATCTGCTTTTTTAGCTCCGCCTCTGTTATCTTTGGCATAAACTAACCTCCTTGAAATCAATTATTACATTGCTTTCAGATGTATTTGTCACATCATCACATATTTCTGATAATGAATTATAGTTCTCTTTAAAATCACTTACTGTATTTGAATATATCAAATATTTACAGTTAATCATATTATAATTTGTGGGTATTGAATCAATCACAGCATAGTCAATATTTCTGAATTCATCAGGCAGAACCGATATATCCGCACCGCTCGGCATAACAAGCATTGTACTTGCGTTGCTTCTTAAAAGCTGATATACAACATCATCAATGCACAAAACTGTGTCTGTAACATTTTTCGACAACTGTAGAGTAAAGCATACATCATTGCCGAAGCTCTGTCTGACCTTGCCGTCATAGTCCGAAAGCATCTGAAAATCTGTACTGCCATTATCATATACTAAAACATTTGAACAGTCAAATTCCGATATAAGTTCAAATTGATAACGTGAGTATTTATATTTCTGGTCAGGAATTATAAGAAAATCAACAGCATTATAATCATCCGCAATATCGTCTAAAACTCTCTCTGTACTCCCTGCATTTCCGCCACAGCACAAAAGTGAAATATTATCGCTGCTCCCTACTGCTACCATCATACCGTTTCCTGTACAGTACACGGTCGCAGTGACTTCATTCTCAGTAACAAGCATATATGTAACTCTGCCTGTCACAAGGGTTAAAAATGACAGTGCAACCGCAATGGCAACATATCTGCCTCGAACTTTTATCAGATAACCGATTATGACGAGAATAATACTGACAACAATCCACACATAGAAATACGGCTTATCCGAGTTTACAGATGAATACGGAATATCGGCAAACAGACCTACAACAAAGATGATATATTTTGAGAGTAATCCGCATACAAGTGCAAACGGATAGGCTAAATAGCTTACAAACGGCACAAGATAAATCAGACTTGCAAACAGAGAACAAACAATCAATCCTTCAACCGCAAATGTGACAAGCACAGATACAAACAGCACCAATGGCGATATCCTTTCAAAATAAATTGCCGAAAAAGGCACAACACATACTGATGCCGATAATGAAGCCGTAACAAGGCGGAGCAATGCTTTAAGCAGTTTTGATTTTATTTCTAATTTAGAAATAATATAATCATACATCTTGCCTGACCAAAGAATTATTCCCAATGTTGCTGAAAACGACAAAACAAGACCGACATCTCCCACTGCATACGGATTTGGAAGCAGTAAAAACAAAGCCGCAATTCCAAGCGAATTAACCGCATCCGAGGTTCTAAAAAATACAGCCGCCGAGTAATAAATGATTATCATAATTCCCGAACGCACAACTGACGGTGCAAAACCCGTGACAGCCATAAAGGAAATTACAAAAAATGATACTGCAATAAGGTGAATGATTTTATTTCTTGTAAATTTCTTTATTAAAAATAAACCGACAGATGCAATAACAGCCATATGCATACCTGACACAACTATCAAAAATGACGAGCCTGTATTTGTAAAGCTGTTGAGTACATTTCTTGGCAATGACAGCTTGTCGCCAAGAAGCACAGCACTGCACATTGAAGAATAATCGCTTGGAAGCAATGTTTGAAGTGATGACTTCATTGCCTTTCGTGCTTCAACTGCAAAGCTGTAAAGCGAAAAATGCTTGTCACCAACCTGCTCAATATTAAAAGTATCATCAACATATGTTTTAAAGAAAATACCGTCACTCACAAGTGAATTAGAATCTGCTTCATACATTACGCAGTGCAAGCTAATATTATTAAATTCAGCAATATTCAAATCAGCATAAGAATTAAACTGTATTTTAAGGTGTACATCTTCTCCGTTAATCGTGTCGGTCTGAATGGTATATTTGGCGTAGTTCTCGCTCTTTACAATCTCGTCACAAATAAATCCGTTAATGCTTACTTCTTTTGAAGAATATTTGTCAATAATCGGATTGTAATAATAATTGGTATATAAAATCATAACAAAGCTTGCACATAAAGCGGTAATGCTTACTATTGCCAATACTCTGCGAACATTCTTTTTCTTTTTTAGAATTAAGAGTACAATCCATATACCTGCAAGAACAAAAGAACCGGCGAATATAAGGATAAACGTAAGCCGTGAATACAAATTAAAAACGACAGCAAGGACAGAAAGGTATGTTAATCCAATCAATCCAAACAGTCGTTTCATAATAATCTCCGTTAATCACTTAAAAAACAGCGGAAGTTCATCAAGAAAATAGATATCATTCCTGTCCTTTGCATCACCCTCAGCAAGAACAGCAGCCTTGCCGACAATCTGAGCACCCGTCTGCTCAACAAGGGTTTCAAGCGCCATAAGGCTTTGACCTGTTGAAATTACATCATCAACAATCAATACTCTTTTTCCTTTCAGAAATTCAGTGTCACTATCGCCAAGATAAAGTTTTTGCTCATTTTCAGTGGTTATTGAATTTACGCTGACACCAATTGGATTGCGCATATAAACCTTAACACCCTTGCGTGCAACAACATAGCTGCGACAACCCTGACGTGCCATTTCGTAGCAAAGCGGAATACCCTTTGCCTCGGCTGTAACAACAACGTCGTGCTCAGGACAAATCTTTAAAAGTTCTGCTGCCGCTTTTTCGGTAATTTCAACATCACCGAACATAATAAACGCCGCAATATCAAGCTTATCATTTACAGGAAACATCTCAAGCTCACGCTCAAGACCGCAGATTTTCATCTTATATGTACTCATATCAACCTCTTAACACATCTGACTGTCAAGCTTTTTACCGCCGAGAATATGAAAATGCAGATGCTTTACACTCTGGCAACCGTCATCACCGCAATTATTAACGATGCGATAACCATTTTCAAGGTTTAGCTTTTTGGTTATCTCAGGAATTTTTGTGAAGATGTGAGCAACATAATCAACATTACTTTCATCAATCGCATTTGCACAGCAGATATGCTGTTTTGGAACAACAAGCACATGAACAGGAGCCTGCGGTTCAAGGTCATAGAAAGCAAGGATTTTTTCATCCTCATACACCTTATTAGACGGAATAGAACCGTCAATTATTTTACAAAAAATACAGTCTGACATTTTTATCACTCCAAATCAAGCAGGCAGTGGCCTGCACTTATTCGTGCAGACAGCACCATATACAATTTAACTTCTATGCCCGAGCACAACCGAGCTATTTTCTATAATTTTAAAAAATCATCTGATAATATTTTACAGCTTATATCTGACTTCGTCAATACTATTTCTTTTTATCTGTAATTTTCTTTTCCTCACCACGCATCAGTCTGCCTATGTTTTCCTTGTGCTTTACGATTACGAATATTCCGATAATCAGTGCTGCTATTGTTGACATAATCACATAGTAAAGTGAATAACCGCTTGGATAGTCAAAAACAAATGTCATAACAAATGTATAGGGCGCATAAAGCACGGCAGAAATAATGCTTGAAATTGAAATAATTTTAGTGCATATAAATATAATCAAAAATGTTGCAATAATGCAAAGAAAAACTCTCCAGTCCTCGGTTGCAATAAGTGCCGCCGCTGTGACTACGCCCTTGCCGCCCTTAAAGTGAAAATACACGGGATATGAATGTCCGAGAATACAGAAAACACCTGCAATGTATTTACCACAGTTGATAAGCTCATTTGCAAAAACCGTGTCCTGCGAACCCAGAAGCTGACCTGCAAATGAAAAAATAAATCCTCCGATAAGCACCGCAATAACGCACTTCAAAGCATCACATACTATAGTGACAATAGCAGGAACCTTGCCCACACAGCGCAATACATTTGTAAAGCCGGCATTGCCGCTGCCCATCTGTCGAATATCGCTTTTACCCTTTGTCACAATTCTGGTTACAAGCACCGCAGTGTTGATACTGCCCAAAAGATAGGCAACAACAGCAGAAAGCAGAACCATCCACCAACAATTTGATATTACCGAAAGTACAAGCTCCATTACTTTTCTCCCCGCTCTCTTATTACAATTTTAACAGGTGTTCCCTCAAGTGCAAACGTTTCTCTGATTCTGTTTTCAAGATAACGCTGGTACGAGAAGTGGAACAGCTGTGCGTTGTTGCAGAAGAAAACAAATGTAGGCGGCTTTACCGATGCCTGCGTCATATAGAAAATCTTAAGACGTTTACCCTTGTCAGAAGGAGGCTGAACTCTTGTTGTAGCCTGTGCCAGAAGCTCGTTGAGCATACCTGTCGTAATTCTGCGGTTTGCAGCTTCATTGCTTGAAACTATACATTCAAACAACTTATCAATTCTTAAACCTGTCTTTGCAGAGATAAACACCTTTGGAGCATATGACATAAAAGCAAAATCAGCGTCAAGCTTTTTCTTGAATTCCTGCATAGTCTTGTCATTTTTCTCTATTGCATCCCACTTGTTGACAGCTAATATACATGCTCTGCCTGCGTCGTGTGCAAGTCCTGCAACCTTTGTGTCCTGTTCGGTAACACCGACTGATGCGTCAATCATAATTACACATACATCGCTGCGTTCAATCGCCATTTTTGCACGCAGGATGCTGTACTTTTCAATATTATCATAAATTTTGCTCTGACGTCGCAAACCGGCTGTATCTGTAAAGTTAAACCTGCCAAACTTATTTTCTACAAGCGTATCAATAGTATCTCTTGTTGTGCCTGCAATGTCGGACACAATACATCTCTCTTCATTTGTAATTTTATTTACAAGCGAGGATTTGCCTGCGTTCGGCTTACCGATTACAGCTACATTTATTACTGCTTCGTCCTCATCAGCCGAACAGTCAAAGTCAATACATTCAAATACTCTGTCAAGTAAGTCACCTGTGCCGTGACCGTGAACGGCAGAAACCTGTACAGGGTCACCTAAACCAAGGTTATAAAACTCATAAAAATCAGCGTCAGGTTCACCAATTCCGTCACATTTATTTACGCAAAGCACAACAGGCTTTCCTGATTTTTGAAGCATCTGTGCAACATCCATATCAGTTGCCACAAGTCCGCTTTTAATATCTGTAACAAGAACTATAACATTTGCCGTATCAATTGCAAGCTGAGCCTGACGGCGCATCTGTACAAGAATTATATCATCTGATTTCGGCTCGATACCGCCTGTATCAACCACAAATGCAGACTTACCGCACCACTCAATGTCGCCGTAAATTCTGTCACGGGTAACACCCGGGGTGTCATCAACTATCGAAAGTCGCTGACCGATAAGCTTGTTAAAAAGCGTTGATTTGCCGACATTTGGTCTGCCGACAATAGCTATTACAGGTTTATTCATTTGCTGTCACTCCTTATAATAGAGTTGAACTTACCGTTCGTTATTATACAATTATTATTGACAAAACAAAAGGGCAACCAAAGTTGCCCAAAATGTTTTGTAAATTAATTACTCTGCGTCTTTAGCGATAACCTGTCTGCCGTTATACATACCGCAGTTACCGCAAGCTCTGTGAGCTACCTTATATTCGCCACAGTTTGGACATACAGTAAGTGTCGGAGCGTTAAGCTTCCATACTGTTGAACGTCTTGAGCTCTTTCTTGCGTGTGATGTTTTTCTCTTTGGTACTGCCATTACAAAGACCTCCTTATTTATATTAATCCATAAGTTGTTTAAGTATCTCAAGCCTCGGGTCAATTTGATGTCTGTTGCAGGAGCACTCACCTTCATTAAGGTTATGTCCGCAGACAAAGCACAAGCCCTTGCAGTCACTTTTGCAAAGATTTTTCTGAGGAAGTGACAGCAATACATCCGAAATAACAATTTCGTCAAGCTCGAGTGTAAAATCAGGTGTTTCAATATAATCGTCGTTGCCGTCATCAACCAAGGTCTGAGCCAGATTATGACTGAATTTCATCTTCATATGCTTTGTAAACTCACTTGAACACCTGTCGCAATTACGAGTGTAATCAAACACAACATTAAGCTCAAGGCTTACAAGACTTGCTCTATTCCTTGCTGTTGCGGTAACATCAAGCGGAGTCTTGAATGGAAAAACGCCGTCAATGTCAATATCTGCAATATCAAGCTTGTAATTAACTTGTTTTTCTTCGCCCTCATTCTGAAAGACTGACTTAAGTTCAAAAAGCATTTATTGCACCTCTTGACCGCATAACGCATATTAAAACGCTGTCTATTATTATACAAAAGGTTTGCCCCTTTGTCAACTGAAAAATATTATAAAATATGTAATATTTTAAAGAAAAATATCATATAAAAAGGATAATATTCTAAATCAGAATATTAATCAAAGTATTATTCAAAACAATGTTTTATATAAGCAAAATTTGTGTTCAATAATTAGGTGGAACCTGCATAAAAAACATAAACATAAACACATATAAAAGGATTATAAAAATCGTAGAAAGCACAAACAATACTCCGCCTACGATTAGCATAATCTTGCTGTACTTTGCATATTTGTCAGCCTTAATGAAGTCACCGACAATAAAAGAGTCCTTCATAATGTTGGTAAACACAAGACTTAAAATTCCGAAAAGCGGAATAAACATAATCTCAGCGATTGATAGTGCAAACAAAGCAGTAAAATGATACTTTTTCTTCATCTGTTCCAAATATCCGTACATATTCATATTGATATTCGGTACTTGGTTAAAGCCTGTAGGGGGCTGTGCGTAGCCGTCTTGCGGCATTTGCGGGTTTTGATATTCATTCATAGCTATTCCTTAACCTTTCGGACTGATTGCAAAAATTAAACTTCTGCAATAACCTCAACTTCAACCAAAACATCTTTTGGAAGCTGTTTTACTGCAACACAGGAGCGTGCAGGTTTTTCTGTAAAATATTTTCCGTAAACACCGTTAAACGCTGCAAAATCCTCCATATTTTTAAGGAAACATACTGTTTTTACGGTTTTTTCAAGAGAAGTACCTGCCTCTTCAAGAACATTTTTGAGATTTGTGCATACCTGCTCGGTCTGCTCCTCAATTGTTGCAGCCTCAACATTGCCAGTCTGCGGATTAATTGCAATCTGACCTGATGTAAATACCAAGCCATTCACCTTTACAGCCTGTGAATAAGGACCAATTGCATCAGGTGCGTTTTTTGTGTAAATCTTTTCCATTATAATTACCTCCGTTAATATAAAAGTAAATTTATACGAGCTTAAATCCTGCTCCCGTAAGAGCGTCTGAAATTTCCTTTACGTGCTCAAAGTCACGGGTTTCAAGAACAATTCTCAGATAGCAGCCTGTAACGTCACTGCCCTCACTTGCTCTCTCGTGATGAACAGAGATTACATTTGCGCCCTTATCGGCAATAATCTGAGATACAGCCAGAAGCTGACCCGGTTTATCAAGAAGTTCAACGCAAATTGTCTGCTGTCTGCCTGTCATCAAAAGACCACGCTTGATAACACGTGAAAGAATTGTTACATCAATATTACCGCCCGAAACAATGCAAACAACCTTTTTGCCCTTAAGAGGAAGCTTGTTGAACATTACCGCGGCAACAGGAGCCGCACCTGCACCCTCGGCAATCATCTTCTGACTTTCGATAAGCTGTAAAATTGCAGAAGATATTTCATCATCAGAAACAGTAACAATATCATCAACATATTTTTTTACGAGTTCAAAGGTATTCTCACCCGGCTCTTTAACCTGAATACCGTCGGCAATGGTTGAAACATTGTCAAGATGAACAGCTTCGCCCTTTTTTATGGATTCATACATTGAAGGAGCACCCTCAGCCTGTACGCCGTAAACCTTGATGTTGGGGTTGAGATTTTTTATTGCACAAGCTACACCGGAAATCAATCCACCTCCGCCTATTGCACATACAACAGCGTCAACGTCAGGCATTTCATCAAGAATTTCAATTCCGATTGTGCCCTGACCTGCAATTACATTTTCATCATCAAACGGATGAATAAATGTATAGTTGTGCTCGTCACGCTGTCTTAAAGCTTCGGCATAGGCGTCATCATAAACACCTTTTACCATACAAACCTCTGCGCCGTAATTTTTAGTCGCTTCAACCTTTGAAATAGGTGCACCGTCAGGCAAACATATAATCGACTTGATTCCATACTTGGTTGCCGCAAGAGCAACTCCCTGTGCATGGTTGCCGGCAGAGCAGGCAATTACACCCTTAGCCTTTTCCTCGTCAGTAAGCTGAGATATTTTATATCCCGAACCTCTTACCTTAAATGAACCGGTGTTCTGCAAATTTTCAGGCTTAAGATAAACCTCACATTCAGATGAAATTTTTTCAGCCTTAACAATATGAGTAGGTCTGATTACGTCTTTTAATACGTAAGAAGCGTGATAGATTTTATCAAGTGTTAGCATAATACTCTTCCTTTATTGCTTTATCTTTATTATTGTAAAACTTTATCCCCAAAAAATCAAGTTTTTTTGTATGTTTCATAAAAAAAGTTGCATATTACAAAGTGGCAAAAAAATGTGGCTCTATAATTAATGTTGGGGTAACAACCAACGGAGTCTTTAATAAAGTTCTGTGTAGGGGACGGCTTCCAGACGTCCCAAAACCTTGCCACAAGATGTCGTTTTTCCTGATTGCCGTTGGCAATCAGGCGGGACGTCAAGGATGCCGTCCCCTACGAACATAAAAAGATAACTTCAATAATACTCTAAGATTCCGATTGTTTGAATAAGCTATTTTTCTTTATATTATCACCCCAACTATTGACATTGAACCAAAAATGTCCAAAAAGCAGAAAAAGAGAAAAGCCCCTGCAATAGGATACAGGAGACTTTTCCCAAAAGAGAATTTATGAAAAAAAGATTATAAGCTTTTACGGATGTACTATGTGAGATAAATTAAAAATCAACCTCAGTATCGTAGTAGCAGCACTTGAGGAGTTTTTCCATTTCCTCCTGACTTGGCTGGCGAGGATTAGAACCTGTACAAGCGTCGCCGATTGCATTCTTTGCAATCTCAGGCAATCTCTCAAGGAATACATCTTCAGGAACAAATCCCTGTTCTGTCGGATAGGAATCAGCGCCGTAATTCTTGATGCAATGAGGAATATTGAGGTCATCATTCATCTTGCGGAGATAATCAATAAGGAGTTTAATTTTCTCTTCTGTTGAATCTCCTCCGAGACCCATAAAGTCAGCAATGTCACCGTATCTCTTAGCCGCAGTTTCATCCTTTGCGTTAAATGCAATTACCTTTGGAAGATACATAGCATTTGCAGCACCGTGAATGATATGTGCGCCGTAGTCAGCAAAAGCAGCACCTGTCTTGTGAGCCATTGAGTGAACAATTCCGAGCAAAGCATTTGAGAATGCCATACCTGCAAGGCACTGTGCGTTGTGCATTGCATTTCTCTTATCTTCATCGCCGTTGTATGAATCAACAAGGTCATTCTGAATCATCTTGATAGCGTGCAAAGCAAGCGGGTCTGTATAATCGCAGTTAGCTGTTGAAACATAAGCTTCAATAGCATGTGTAATTGCATCCATACCTGTGTGAGCAACAAGCTTTTTAGGCATTGTCTGAGCAAGTGCAGGGTCAACAATAGCAACATCAGGTGTAATTTCAAAGTCGGCAATAGGATATTTGATACCCTTCTCATAGTCTGTGATGATTGAGAAAGCTGTAACCTCGGTCGCTGTGCCCGACGTTGATGAAATAGCGCAGAAATGAGCCTTTTTACGAAGTGCAGGGATACCGAATACCTTGCACATATCTTCAAAAGTAATATCGGGATATTCATACTTAATCCACATTGCTTTTGCCGCGTCAATAGGTGAACCGCCGCCGATTGCAACAATCCAGTCAGGCTCGAAGTCAAGCATAGCCTGTGCGCCTTTCATAACAGTTTCAACTGACGGGTCAGGTTCAATACCCTCAAAAAGCTGAACCTCCATACCTGCTTCTTCAAGATATGAAACAGCCTTGTCAAGGAAGCCGAAGCGTTTCATTGAACCGCCGCCGACACATACAATAGCTCTTTTACCCTTAAATGTTTTTAAAGCTTCAAGAGCGCCTTCACCGTGATACAAATCACGGGGTAAAGTAAATCTGAACATTATTATTTCCTCCATTTAACAAATTTTGTATTTATTTTATTCACTGAAGATATTTTAACACAACTTCATTATAAAGTAAATACTTTTTTTCGAAATAATATGTGAATTTTTTGTGAAAAATACACATTATTCCAATTAAGGATTAAAAATTATAAACAGGGCTTTGCAAATTGACCGTTTTACTGATTCGGTTCAATCGCAAAGCCCTTAATTTGTTATACTTTATCTTTAGCTCCGCTTACGATATTGTAGTAAGCGTTTGACGTAATTTTATACACAAGTGTATACAACAAAGCAAAGACAATAAAACTGATTATTGTTGTTACTGCAAACAATGTAACATTAAATAAATTAAACATCATAAGCAACTTTTGTATAATCGGGAAAGCAAATGCAAGATGCAGTCCTGCTCCGATAAGCGGAAGGAAAAATACTGTCAGAAGCTGAGAATTAATGCTTTTTCTTATTTCACGCTTTGTCATTCCCACCTTTTGCATAATCTCAAATCTTGCCTGATCCTCATAACCCTCTGAAATCTGCTTGTAGTAGATTATGAGAACTGCTGCAAATATGAACACTATGCTGAGAATTATTCCGAGATACAGAAATCCGCCGAATGTAGCATAAAAATCATCCTTATTTTCTGCCCTGCTCTCAATATACTGAATCTTAAAAATTCCGCTTGAATCATTATTTTGATAAAAGCTCTCAAGCTCGTTATACAGTTCAATTTGTTTTTCTTTGTCAAGTCCCGTATCAAAATTATATTGCCACCTGAGATTTATCATCATTGAACCGTCATCATATGCTATATTCTGAAAATTCTCAACCGTTTTTTCAATATCGGGAACAACCAAAAACATACTCGGAATCATAGACAATGCAGCATCGGCAGTGTCTGTAAACTTATCGATGTGCTTTTTTATTTTAAATGACCCGGCACGATTAAAACTAATGGTATCTTCATTATAATCATCACGGTAGACATAAAGCAAAGCCTCGTCGTCTTTAAGTGTTTCACTTGTATTCATCATTCGATTGTAGTCATCAAGCGGAATAAAATAGAACTGATATACGTCTGAATATGATACCATATTTGAATAATTCATATATGAGCTGTCGCATTCAACCTCGTTATCCTCGAGTAATCCTGCTATACATGCAGTGCGATAATCAAAAATTTCATCGGGTTTTATATCATAATCTTCTGTAACATTTAAAATATCACTGCGAAGAGCAGATATATTTTCATCGCTCATATCTTTTGCACTTAAGAAGCGATAATCCATATTAATCTCTTTCGGATAGCGACTGTAAAGTGAATCCTCGCAACCGAAATAAAGACAGGTAGTTGACGAAATCATAACAAGTACCATTGTGGCAAGTATGCAGACTGAGGCGAGTCCCGCACCGTTTCTCTTCATTCTGTATACCATTGATGAAACCGACACAAAATGATTAGGTTTATAATAATAACCTTTACGCTTTTGCAGAATACGGCAAAATAACACTGAACCTGCAACCATCACCAGATATGTTCCGACAACAACCATTATTACCGCCGCAAAAAACCAAAGAAGCGCTGATATAGGGTCCTCTATTGATACTGCAATATAATATGCCGCACCTAAAATCAAAATTCCGAGAAGTCCTAAAAACCAATTACCTTTTGGCGGTTTTTCTCCTACATTTTCACTCTTCAAAAGCGAAACAGCACTTGAAAATCTGACTTGTCTTAGTGAATTAAAAAAGAGAAGTACAAATATTGCTCCGAATAAAATTAATGTCATACCGATTGCATCAAACGATACTGACAGTGTGTAATTAGTATCCTGCTGAATCATATTAGCCAAGCCAAGCTCCGCAAGTTTTGAAAAAGCGAAGCCGAAAAAAAGACCTGCTGCAAGTGAGATAAAAGCAATAATCAGAGTTTCCCACAAGAGAATAAGTCCTATGTTTCGCTTTCCCATACCAAGGATATTGTAAAGTCCTAATTCTTTTTTTCTTCGGCGAATTAAAAAAGAATTTGTGTAGAATAAGAATATACAGGCAAAAATTGCAATAACCCAACTGCCCAGCCCAAGCATTGATTTTATTGTTCCCGAGCCTTTCAAATATACAACAGTATCGCTGTACTGCAAAAAGGAAATGATATAATACATCATAACCATACCGACGCAGGTCAGGATGTATGGAATATACATCCGCTTATTTTTGCGGATTCCGTCAAACGCAAGCTTTGGATAAAATCCTGCTCTCATCTTCTGTCACCACCTGTCGCAAGCAATGTCAGCGTATCAGAAATCTTCTGATAAAGCTGCTGGTCAGTATCAGCGCCTCGGTAAATCTGGTGGAACACCTCTCCGTCCTTAATAAACAGCACTCTGTTTGCAACGCTTGCAGCTTTGACTGAATGTGTTACCATAAGAATTGTCTGTCCTACAAGTCTGTTTACCTCGCAAAAAAGTTTTAACAGCTCATCAGACGCCTTTGAGTCAAGAGCACCTGTCGGCTCATCCGCAAGAACCAGCTTTGGATTTGTTATTAATGCTCTTGCAACCGCTGCTCTTTGCTTCTGACCGCCCGAAACTTCGTACGGATATTTTTTCAGAAGTTCTGAAATACCAAGTCTTGCAGCAATAGGCATTAAACGCTCGTTCATCTCTTTATACGACTTGCCTGCAAGCACAAGCGGAAGATATATGTTATCCTCAATTGTGAATGTATCAAGCAGATTAAAATCCTGAAAAACAAATCCGAGCTTATCTCTGCGGAACTGACTGACAGACGAATCCTTGATTTTTGTCAAATCATTTCCATCAAGAATAACACTGCCGTTTGTAGACTTATCGAGAGCAGCCAGAATATTGAGCAGTGTTGTTTTTCCTGAGCCTGACTCGCCCATAATTGCAACAAACTCTCCGACTTCAACACTGAAATTCACATTCTTAAGCGCTTCAACCTTGTTTCCTCCAAATCGTGTTGAATACACCTTTCGTAATCCGTTTACTTCCAATATACTCATAATTAATCCTCCGTTCGTTTTCCACTGAATATTATTATAACACAGAAGTATATTTGAAGAGCATTTTTATTGGTCTTTCCTCTGCCCTTCAATATAATTTTAGCAGAAACGGGAAATGCAACGCCATTGAATCGGCTTACATTTCCCGCCTAAATCTTACGTTTCCGTAAGATTTTTATTTTTGCTGTCAGCTATTTTTCTGTAAACTATAATAAGTTCATATAACAATCATAACCACCCGTTTGACGGGTGGTTATGATTTCGGCAATTATTTTAACTTGATTTTTCCGCAGAATTTAAGATATTATGATAAAGAAAGAGTGTAGTTTACAGTCTCACCTGATTATACGAGCGGCTCCTGATTCGGAAGAACACCGCTTGCGTCAGAGATTATAAACTTAACAGCTGTTGCCCAGTCATTTGTTGTTGTGAAGATAACATGTGCAGAACCGTTGATTATGTAAGTGTATGTGCCGTCTCCGTTTGCAGTCATCAGATTAAATCCGGCACCAACTCTGTCTCCGCCAAAAGTATATACATAGATATCGCCTGTATATCCCTCAGGAGCAGTAACATTTACTACTGCATCTGCAACATCTGTACGAGTGTATACATATGTTTTTACCTTAACATCATTAACAAAAATTTCAATTGTTGTTGTTTCAGTAAGATTTAAGGTTACATCTCCTGATAAGAAATCTTCTTCGCCATTTACTGTATATGTAGCATCATTAGTGTTAAATGCATACAAATTAACATCAAGTGAGCCTGAGAATGACTTTGAGTTAGGAGTTGCAACCACCTTTGGAGCAGTAGAAGAAGCTGTAAGTGACTGCTCAACAGATGTAACATTACCGGCTGCATTAACGATAGGCTTATATGTGTTTTTGTCTGCTTCAGTAACGATATTTGGAGTCTGCTTGCCACTCCAGTCTGTTGTGTTTGTAAAGAGGAAGCACTCAGTGCCTGCTTCTACATCAACAGGAGCAACTGCTGTGTATAAGTCATTGCCTGCAGCGTCCATCTTAACAAAGTCGCCGAAGTAACCCATACCCCATGAATAGAGATATACATCAGTCCAATCAGTGTTTGTGTTATCAAACACAATGTCGTCACCTGCAGCAAATGCTAAAACTGCGGGTTCTTATTCAGGTGTTGCTGCGGATGCTGAAACTGCACCTACTGTAACTGCTGAGAATGCCATTAAACCTGTCAATAAAACTGAAATAAGCTTTTTCATAATTTTTTCTTCCTTATTATGAAAAATCTTTGCTGTTAACGCTGATTAACAGATTTTTTATTCCTGCGGTTTTAAAATTGTCATATTCAATATACTAATTCCTTGCAATTTTAGTTTGCACGGAGTACATTTATGTGCAATTTATTTGCCGCAAAAATGTGTGTAATTATTTATGGATGTTAATTATTTTTATTTTAAATTTTAATATCACACAAATAATTAGTCTGATGATTGGAACAATAAAATTCGTTCCGAACTTGGTGTGGTTATGCATTTCTGCATATAAAGGGAAAATCAACGTCTCCGATTTTATAATTAAAACGGTCAGACGGCGAAAAAATATAAAGTTGCAACAGCAAAAGCTGAATTTAAAATTTCACAATAGCTTTCCGGTATCTCGAGATCAATAAGTTCGGCTTAATGGTAAAATAGCAAATTCTTGTAAAAACGTAAAGTTTAGCTGTATTGTCAGGTTACTCATTCGTATTTGAATGAGGGGGGTTGCTAAATTTTTGTTTTTTCTGTCGTATATTTCCCGCATACTGTCCGTTTTAATTATAAAACCGGTGTCGTTTGGAAGAAAATTAATTATTCATACAATATACTTGTTCATCAAATTAATATATTCAGTAAATATTAATTACTCTTTGAACCAAATTCTAATTATATTTTCTTCATTATCCGTGTTCTTAAAATATTAAATTGTAGGGTGAGCATAAACGGATGCTCAGAATTTTGAGGTTTTGATTAATTATGAATGTTAAGTTATCATTTATTAATCAATCAGACCTGCATAACTGTTAAAGCATATCACTCGGCGTTGATTTTAGCAGAATTTTATATGTAACTGATATAAAAATATATGCAGGAATGTTTCTGATATATGACCTGAAAATAATTTGATTTGTGTATTTAGCAAGTTTAAAACATTGGTATCATCTGTTTTAAATAAAAATTTACAGATTACTTGCTTTTCTTTAAAATCTGCTTAAGATTCTTTGGTTCCTTAGGCTGGCCAAAGAAATGAACTGATGCTGATTCGCAACCGATTTTTGCAGATCTTAATACTACTGATTTAGCAGCCCTCTTTAATACATTGTTTGATTTTTTCATTGTGAACTCTCCGTTTCTGAAAAATTATTTCTACAAGTATTGATATGTCTATTACAACAATTGTTGGCAAAACAATCAATACTTGGTAAATTCCTGTAATCTCATAAACTATGTATGATAAACCTAACTCTGCAACCACTAACAATAAAGAGATTATTTTAAATCTGTTTTTATTAGTATCCGAAATATCTTTATTAGGATTGCTCACAGGAGCAAATAAGATAAAAATGCAAAGTGAAATTATGAATATGATTCCGAAGCTGATAAAATTATTTTCAAGAAAATGATTTATGTAAATCCGATAAAATAATATTGAGCAAATATATGATATTATTAAAACTATATTACACTTTAAATAGGTTTTTGAATGGTAACCACCCGAAAACATTCTTATTACTGATAGTGAAATCATATATATAATGCTTTCTGCAAACAGGTTAAAAATAAGTCCTGCCGTCAATAGTGAAATTGCTCCGATTATAGTTGACAGAGTAATTTCAATTCCGTAAATATAAACTTCAATTGGATAATCATCATTATTGTCAAATAAAAAATCTGCTATCTTTTCAGATAAGGTGTGTAGCATTTTTTGTCACCTTCTACTGAAATTATAGCAGATTATTTTTATTTTTGTTAAAAGTGGTAAAAATGGTTCGTTTTCTGGTAAACTTAGTTCTTTAAAATTACGCTTGAACAGAAAAAACCGTCTTCTTCATAAATCTTTGTGTCACCATTATACTTTGTTGCTATGTTTTTTATGATTTCTGTGCCTTTTCCATGCAGTGAAAAATCTTTTTTGCTGCTTTTTAGATGAGGATTTTCATTCAGGACAGATTTGAGAATTTTATTTTTACAAGTAATTATGTAATATTTATTATGAGAAGCAATTTCCAATGACATTTGTCTTGATTCCAAGGGAACTGAGCTTAAATATTCAATGGCATTATCACATAGGTTTCCGATAATTGAAATTATATCATGTTCATTTTCCAGATTGGCAAGCGAGTCACTGATTTCGACTGTAAATACAATTTTCTGAGATACTGCTTTTTCTAATTCAACATTGACAATAGCATTCAGCAAAGGATTTTTTGTATTAAGAGGTGTATAAACACCTGACATATTGTGTAAAATATCACCGCACAGCTCTTTTGCTTCAATATACTTATTGTCGTTTATTAGCTTTTCAATACATAATAAACGATTTTTCATATCGTGCTTGATTTTTGCTATTTTTTCAATTTGATTATGTGTTTGCAATACATTTTCTTCGTACAGTTTTTCTCTTTGCTCACTTAATAAGAGCTTTGTTTTTATTTCATAATTTTTGCTTATGCTTATCATCATTAGCATTATGGTAATTACAACTGCAATCATACCAATACAGATTATTGCAAGATAGCCTATTATATCAGGTTGAAAACTTGTTTTGCTCAGTATAAAAAATGTACAGTGTATTATAAACAGCGCAACTGTCGGAATCAATATAAATGCTGAAATATCAGTCCATTTCATAAGATTTATTTTTTTCTTGGCAAGCCTTACAATCAGCCACAGCACAAGCAAATTGGTCAGATTTACTAAAGCAAGACAAAAATATCTGTAAATTGATGACTTGTAAATAAGGTCAGAGAATGATTCACCTGTTGCAAAGCTTACAATGTAACCAAAAGAAAAAGAAACAATACCATTAACAAGCATATTAACAAAAGGCATTATTAATCTAATCCATTTATTGCCATTCAGAAATACTAATGTATATATTTCCATTATAGCAATATAAACAAAAATATCCTTAAAACCTATGTACCCGGTATAAAAGTTAAAAAAACATATTGCTGCAAAAAGAGTTGTTATAACACTGCACAGGCTTATTATATTAATCTTTTTGCTCTTTTCTGTGCCAAAAAAGAAATATAAAAATCCTACAAACATAAACGCCTGAAATAAATTGGCGAACATTTCTACTATTATATCAATCATCTTCGCTTTACCATCCAATCAAAATAAATATCCTTAACCGATTGTTTATAGCTTTTGCTGACAGGAATTTTTGTTCCGTCAAGAAGTGTTACTTCCGTATTAGCAATTTCTTCAATATATGAAAGATTTACAAGATAACCGACATGGGTTCTTATGAAGTTGTTTGATTGTAAATCTTTCAGCTTTTCATCAATATTGCTTCGTTCTTTGTACTCGTCATATTTCGTGTGAAAAACAACATAATTTTTATCTTTTTCTATATACATTATGTTGTCAGGATTCAAAAAGATTGTGTTTCTTCCTGTCTTAATCGGATACTTTATCGCTTTGTCAGCAAGCTTATTGTTAATGCTCAAAATACATTTTTCAATATCTTCGGTAAAATAATTTTTTCTGATAAATGAATAGGGAAATTGCTTGAGTGCATCAAAAACAAGATTATCTTTGCTCGTAACAAAAATTATATATGGAATATCAAGATTGCCTTTCAGCTTGTTAATTTGTTCTGCAGTTGTAATTCCGTCTAAGTACGGCATATCTATATCAAGGAAAATTAAATCGTATTTATTATAATTGTCTATAGCGGAATAACCGCTGTTAAGAGTGTCAATAGTACATTCAATTAACCTATTTGTACATATTTTTTCAATTATGACTTTATATTCATTTAAGAATAGATTTTCGTCATCGCATATTGCTATTTTCAACATAATATCACCTGTTTTTGCTTTGTCTAATTAATTATACCATAATTCACAATATGTTCAAGAACAAACAATGGCTTTCTGAAAAAAGCAGCCGGTGGACTGCATTCATCCGAGCAGACAGCACCATATGAAAACGCACTTTTGTGCCCGGATGTTTCCGGACAGTTTCCAAAAAAGTAAAAAACATCCCACTGTCTTAAAACAGTGGGACGGTTTTTAACACTCAACCTGACTTTTCATTTTTTCGTAGATTTCAGGAAATTTTCTTTTTATACTCACAGGTATTAATTTGTCCTCAGTAGCAAAGCAATGAGCGGTATGGCCTGTTGCTGCAATTGTACCGCACGGAAGTACTATTTTATATTCAAACTCAAAACTTGCACCGTTAAATTTGACAAGCCTTGTTTCAACAATAAATTCATCAAAAAATCTCAAGGGCTTAATATATCTTGCATAAGCGTCAACATTCGGAATTACAATGCCGTTGCTCTCAATATTCCTGATGTCACATCCGATTTGCTTCATAAAATTGCTGCGTGCTTCTTCAAAATAACGAATATAATTTGAATGGTGCACAACCTTCATTTTGTCAGTTTCATAATACTGAACCTGCCGAGTATAAGTTTTCATATAAAATCATCTTACTTTCTTAACAATAATCCTTTTTCAAGGTCAAGTTTTGCCTGCTCTTTAATTTTGAAGTGCTGTTTCTTGCCTGTGGCTGTCTGCGGCAGTTCATTAACAAACCGATAATAACGAGGAACCTGATATTTTGAAAGATTTGGTGAGCTTTGGCAATATTCTATAAGCTCTGCAACAGTCAGGCTGTCGTCGTCTTTGATAACATATGCTGCAACAGACTCACCTCTTGTACTGTCGGGAACACCTGTTACTATACATTCGTGTACTTTCGGATGGCGGTTGATAACTTCTTCAATTCTGGCAGGGTAAATATTCTCACCCTTGCTGATTATCATATCGTCTTTTCTTCCGGCAACAGTAACAAATTGTTTATCATCCCAAGTGCCAATATCGCCTGTATACATCCAGCCCTTATAAAATTTTTCCTCAGTTGCTTTTGCGTTATTAATATAGCAATAGGTTGTTTTTGAAGGACTTTTAATAATTATTTCTCCCTCTGTCTTGTTGTCGGTCGGAACAACATCGTCGGGTTCAGCTTTTTTGTCATCGTATACATTGACAATTCTTACCTCATCATCTGTGCAGGAACGGCCCGCAGATCCTGCCATTTCAGGCAAATCATACGGACGAAGGAAGGTATTCCAGAAGGTTTCTGTAGTGCCATATCCATTAAAAATATTAGGAGTGAGTGTTTTCTGAAAACGAATACAAGCTTCTTTTTCAAGAGGACTGCCCATTGTTGTAATACCCTTGAGTGTGGAAATGTCTGCAGGGTGTTTTTCCTGACGTGTTGCAAGCAGTGTGAGTACCGACGGAACACCTGTAAGATAAGTTATTCCGAATTTTTCTACACATTCAAGGCATGTTTTGGGGTTAAAAGTCCTGTAAATCACAAGCGACGCACCGGCATAAAGAGTAGGTGTAGGACCGCCTGAGTGAATACCTCCTCTGTGAAACCAGGGAGTCATATTCATTGTAACATCTGTAGGATTAAGCGGATAGTGCATAATAACATCGTGCGCAGATAAAACCTCATTAATGTTGTTGAGCGGAACACCTTTTGGAGTTCCTGTTGTACCGGATGTCTGCAATCGGATTACCTCATCATAAATATGAGGGTTAAAATCTATCGGAGGATTTTCCGTACTGCTTTGAGCCGTATATTCTTCATATGCAATATGACCTTCAGGAACAGAAATTTCTTTATTAGAATTATTCACTGCAATAACAACTTCCGGCTTGTGAGAAGAAATGCTTAAAGTCTGTACCGCCGTGTCAGTTATTTCTGCATCATAAATATAAGCCTTTGGCTTGTTGTGTTCAATAATTTCAGCTGTTTCACCGGGTGAAAGATTAAAATTAGCAGGGTTGAAAATTGCACCGATTTTTTGTGTTGCTATCTGGCTGAACAAAAACTGTGGTGAATTGTAAAGCTGAACAAATACGACGTCACTTTTTACAAGTCCTGTTGCTTTTAATGCGTTTGCAAGTTTATTTGCATCACTGTTAAGCTCTGCATAGCTCCAAACCTGACCGTTTGCTGCATTTACTGCTGCATTTCTGTCTGAAAAGCGGCTTACATTACGCATAAAGCCATTCAGCCAGGTAAATTCATGTTCAAACGTATTGATAAACATATCTGCATTGTATGTCAATTCCATAAAAATCCTCGATTCGTATTCTGAATAATAGTTTTACCAATTTATCTGAAATATATACGTTATTTGGCAAAATAACCAATTAATATTTTCCAACGATAACGCTTGAGTTCTGTCCGCCAAAGCCAAATGCGTTTGACATAGCGTAGCTAATATCAGCTTTCTTTGCTGTATTAGCCACAAAGTCGATACCTGCACATTCCGGGTCAACTTCATTAAGATTAATAGTTGGCGGTATTATACCTGTTTCAATAGTCTTAACGCAGGAGATTACTTCTGTAATTCCGCCTGCTCCCATCATATGACCCGTTGCACCCTTTGTTGAGCTTACATACGGAAGCTTATCACAGAATACCTTTTTAATTGCAGAGGTTTCAACCGTGTCACCCTTATTTGTTGCTGTTCCGTGAGCATTAATATATCCGATGTCCTCAGGATTGAGTCCTGCTTCGTTAAGTGCAAGTTTAATACAGGCAATAGCGCCTCTGCCCTCAGGATGAGGTGCAGTAACATGATGAGCGTCACCCGTATTACCGCAGCCCATTATTGTGCCGTATATTTTAGCTCCTCTTGCAAGTGCATGCTCCTCGGTTTCAAGAACAAGTGCACCGCCGCCTTCGCCTATTACAAAACCGTCACGGGAAGTGTCAAAAGGACGGCTTGCAGTAGCAGGAGAGTCGTTTCTTCTTGACAGAGCCTTTGCGTTTGCAAGTGAGTATATTACGAGCGGACAGAGAACAGATTCAGCACCGATAGCAAGCATAACGTCAGCCTTGCCTGCCTGCATACACATAGCGGCTGTGTTGATTGCGTCGCCACCCGATGAGCAGGCTGTGCTTACAGTAAACTGCGGTCCCTGGATGTTGTAATCAATAGCAATATTTGCAGCTGCAATGTTGCCCAAAATCTTTGGCACAAAACGTGGGCCTACCTTTTTATGTGAAGCACCGCTTAATGCGTCCTGAGTAAAAGCGATTGTGGAAATACCGCTCATAGCCGTACCCATTACAATGCCTGTGCGTTCAGGTTCAATCGTAATACCGCTCTGATTTATAGCCTCTTTGGCGGCAGTGTAGGCGTACTGCATAAACGGGTCAGTTTTTCTTATTAAATCCTTAGGCATATATTCAGACGGATTAAAGTCCTTAACCTCGCCGGCAATCTGAACGGCAAGCTCTGAAGGGTCAAAGCTTTTGATGGTATCAATGCCTGACTTACCTTCCGTAAGATTTTTCCAGAAAGTATCAACGCCAATACCAAGTGGGGTAACTGCTCCCATACCTGTGATTACTATTTTCTTCATAATTTAAGCTCCTTGCTTGATTTTATTTTTGCTATTTACATTCTGCATATTCTTATGCTATACTTAAATTATAACAGGAATGGAAAAATTTGCAATATATATCATAATGCAAATATGATAAAATTTATATGATTTTTTTCTGTTTCTGCATAGTAGATTGAATATAAAACTTATTAGAATGTGATGTGAGGTAAATTATATGGATATTAATCAGCTGAACTGTTTTATTTCAGTTGCACAGACATTGAATTTTTCCGAGGCGGCAAGGCGCAATTATGTGTCGCAATCTACGGTAAGCCGCTATATTAATGACCTAGAAAAAGAGTTTGGAGTACAGCTTTTCACACGCTCGCACAGAGATGTAATAATTACAAATGAGGGAAAAACTCTTCTGCCATATGTCGTTGATGTTGTAGATACACTGAAAAAGGCAAAAACTATTATAAAACAAATGCACGATGGCGGACAAGGACGTATTACGCTCGGCTGTGATGTAACATCATTGTCATTCCCGTCAAAATGCATTTCTGATTTTTCAGAAAAATACCCCAACATTGTTATTGACGTTAAGCGCTTTGACGGTACCGACCGCAATCAGGCAATAACAAGCGGAGAGTATGATTTTTGTTTTATGCCTCGTGATATGGTTCCTGAAAGCTCAGGTATTGAGTCAATAGTCACTCATTACGAGAGTCTTTCGGTAGTGACTGCAAAAAACAGCTGCTTTAAAGGCAAAAGCAGCGTAAGTCTTCATGATATTTCTAATGAAAAGCTTTTGCTTCTCTCAGAATCAGTTTGTCCGATTGTGTATATGGAGATTATGGATTTGCTCAGAACATTCCATATTTCACCTAATATTGAAAACTCGTTTGAAGATGTTATTTCAATGTATGTTGCAGCTTCATCAGGTATAGGAATTTCCATTATTCCGAATTCACTTGCAAAATTTACATCAAGTGAATATACAGAAATTTATCCTATTGAAGATGCCGACACAAGCATAGCCTATGTTATGGCATGGGCTAAAAATATTGCAAATCCGGCTGCAAAGCTGTTTATTGAAACTGTTAAAAAATATGCCAAGGGCGAGGACAATGTTTACGGACTTTGATTATTCTGATATAGAAGTATGATATTTTCATAGGTGATAGTATGTATAAACTTTTGATTATTGAGGATGATACAGGAATTGCGGACGCAATCAAAACACAGGCAGAAATGTGGAACTTGGAGGTTTGCATTGTCGAAAATTTTCGCAATGTGTTGCAGGAGTTTGTGCAATTCCAGCCTCATATTGTTTTGCTTGATATAGGTCTGCCGTTTTTTGACGGCTATCATTGGTGCGGTGAAATTCGCAAAATCTCGAATGTTCCGATTATATTTATCTCGTCTGCCTCAGACAATATGAACATAGTAATGGCTGTGAATATGGGCGCTGATGATTTTATAGCAAAGCCTTTTGACCAGAGTGTTCTGATGGCAAAGGTACAGGCTATACTCAGAAGAACATATGATTTTTCATCAAACGTACCTGTACTTGAGCACAGAGGTGCTTTTCTAAATACCGGCGATAACACACTGACTTATAATAACAAAAAAATTGAGCTGACAAAAAACGAATACCGCATTATGCTTTGTCTTATGGAAAACAAAGGCAAGGTTGTCAGCCGTGAAAAATTTATGGAAAAGTTGTGGGAAACAGATTCATTTGTTGATGAGAACACACTGACGGTTAACATAAACCGTCTTAGAAAGAAGCTTGACGCTGCCGGACTTGAAAACTTTATTAAAACAAAATTCGGAGTAGGATATATTATTGAATAAATTGAAAGGCGAAAAATGATATGAAAATTTTCGGTGCGTATATAAAGCAAAAATCAAAAATTTTATTGATTATTTTGTTATTTTGCATTATTTTTGCCATTGTATTTTATCTTTATAAATTACCGGTTGAGGCAGTAATTTATCCATCACTTCTATGCATACTGTTCGGAACAATTCTGATTGTGCTTGATTTTGCAAAAATAAAACGCAGGCATAAAATTCTTGAAAAACTCGGCAATATGCCGTCGGCAATGATAGACGAACTGCCGTCGGTCTCAAATATCAACGATTACGGTTATCAGAGGATAATAAGATCTTTGCAGAAAGAGATTTCTCAGCTTGAAGCAGATTCAAATAATCGTTTTAACGATATGGTAGATTATTATACCGTTTGGGCACACCAGATTAAAACACCGATTGCCTCAATGCGCCTTACGCTGCAAAACGAGGATACTCCGCTTTCAAGAAAACTGTTGTCTGACTTGTTCCGTATTGAACAGTATGTTGAGATGATTATGGCGTTTTTGCGCCTTGACTCAACATCAAGCGACTATGTTTTTAAGGAGCATAATATTGATACAATAATAAGACAGGCAGTCAAAAAATACGCAAACGAATTTATTGACAGAAAAATATCACTTGTATATAATCCGATTAATTATACTGTGGTGACAGACGATAAATGGCTTTCCTTTGTAATTGAACAGATACTGTCAAATGCTCTCAAGTACACACGAAAAGGCAGTATAAAGATTTATATGAATGAAAATATGATGCTCTGCATTGAGGACACGGGCATAGGTATTGCACCCGAGGATTTGCCGAGAATATTTGAAAAGGGATACACGGGATATAACGGAAGAAACGACAAAAAAGCAAGCGGACTCGGTTTGTACCTTTGTAAACGGATTTGCAAAAATCTTGATACAGGGATAACCGTGTTATCCGAAATTGATAAAGGAACTATTGTCCGTATTGATTTAAAACAATAAGCCTAAAAAACTATAATTCAACCTTTATTTCCTGTTTTTGTTAAAATTCTTAGCTTTTTCAGATAAATCATTAAGCTCTTCTTTTGAAAGCTCGGGCAGACGTTCAAGATCATACAAAAATTTTTCCATACTCTCTTTTGAGCGAATTTTTATGCTTTCAAGATAAAAGCTGGTTATTACACCAGGAATAATAGCTATTATCAAAATTGAATATATAGATAGAACAACCGACAATATACGTCCAATAAATGTAACTGCAATAAAATCGCCAAAACCTATTGTTGTAAGTACACTGAAGCAATACCAAAGGCTGTCAAAAATCGTGTTTATTTCAGGCTCAATAAGCCAAATTGCAAATGAAATACCAAAAAGCAAAATTAGATAGCCGTAAAGTATCTTATCTGCTCTTGTACGTTTTAATACTCGCCATAAAATTTTACTGTTTCGCATTAATATTCTCCTTTCAATCTTTGGCTGACTTCAATCTTCCGAGCGGAACGATACTTCCGATAAATGCAGAAATTATCAGCCAAGGAATTACCCGTATTGGAAAACATAGCAAAAGCAAAAGTGATACAGCCACAGGTCTTCTCATAATTACGCCCAGAACTCCTGCTGTTATTACTGCAAGACAAAAGGTTACATCAAGTCCTGTCAGCATTGCAACTCCATATCCTATACTGATGCCGCTGAATATCACAGGAAAGAAATGACCTCCGCGCCATCCTGATTTTATGCACACATTTGTGATTAACAGCTTTGCCGCACCTGTTATTATAAGAAACCACGGTGCAAACTCTTTGTAGCTTTCCGAAAGCTCAAATATTTGCTCTTCCCCCGAAAACATTGTCATAGGAAGACAGGTACCTGCTATTCCCAGCATCAAGCCGCCAAGCAAGGTGCTGATAATTACGGATACTCTGCTTTGAAGTCTGCTAAACAAAGCTTTTGTTGTTTTTTCAAAAATAATATACAGATAACCGAATACCACCCCAATCAAAGCGAGGGGTATTCCCCACATCCGTTCCGTGTTGGTTATTTCTGCCGAATCAATGCGCGGCATTCCAAGACCTCCGCCAAAAATATTCGTCAGCAGTATAAACACACCGAATGATGACAAAACTGCTATTACAACGGAAATTATCTTTGATCCTTTCGGTATAACCGTTTCCTTATTTTCATCTGTTCTTTCTTCAAGAGGCACCACAAGCCCAAAAAGTGGAGAAACAAAAATTGTACCCAGTGCCGCACTTAGTCCGATACTTGTTAATTCATCTTTGTGGATTTTTGCGGATTTCATATTATTGCCTGCCCAGTAACACAAACCAACAATAACTCCTGTCAAGCCTGCTTCGGGTCCTAAGCTTCCTCCGAATAGAAGCGGAATAAGAGCGGCTACACAAATAATCAGCACTTTGTTATACGGATAAAATTTATCTTTTTTCACTTTTGCAATAACAGTTTCAAGCTCGTCAGGATAAGGTCCTGCCTTGCTTTGAAATATTCCAATCAGCAATCCGCCCAATAGACAAACTATAATGGTATATAACGGAATATTTATATGTGATGGTATCCAATGCCAGATAAATTCTATTCCGCTATCCATAAGCTTGAGAAAGCCCCACACTATTGCGGCAATTATTCCACCTAAAAATGTGCACATTAATATGTAACCAAAGTTTTTAAAAATATTTTTAATACTCATAACATTTCATTTATTCCTTTATATATTGTGACATATATACTGATATTATGTTTATATCAACTTCTCTGCAATATAATTTTATAACATATTTTATATAATAGTCAAGATAAGTACTAAGAGTCAATAAAAAAGTTCTCAAAAATAGCTTGTTTAAGCCATTTTTAAGAACTTATGTTTGGCTGGGCTGGCGGGATTCGAACCCACGAGATGACGGAGTCAAAGTCCGTTGCCTTACCGCTTGGCTACAGCCCATTATAATAATAGCCGCACAAAATCAACGAATAATGTGCGGCTGTGGTGACCCATCGGAGATTCGAACTCCGGACACCTTGATTAAAAGTCAAGTGCTCTGCCAACTGAGCTAATGAGTCATATGGGGTGGAATGCCGGATTCGAACCGGCGGTCTCCAGTGCCACAAACTGGCGCGTTAACCGACTACGCTAATCCCACCATGTGGCGCGCCAAAAGGGACTCGAACCCCTGACCTACTGCTTAGAAGGCACACCGTATTTTAAGTAAAAATAGCTTAAATACTGAGTTTTTCGGAATTAAAATTACCTTTTGACAACAATTTGACAACAATATCAAAAAAATATTTTTAATACTTTTAAGAGATACTGTTCTCACAACGTTGATTATTATATCAAAGCTGACAACAAAAGTCAAGCATTTTTTTATTTTTTCTTATCTTTTTTCTTAATACAATAAATATAGGATACTATCCTTGTTTTGACATAGTGGCAAAACAAAATAATATCCTATATCTTCATTATTTAATCAAGCACAAAAGTTTTTCCTTCGTTTTGGCATAACCATTTATGTAATGACAAGTTAGAAACAAATATCCTTCTTCCAACTTTAATACTTGGAAACCCATCAGAGTGCATTAAATTATATGCTGTATTTTTGCTGCACTTAAAGATTCTTTGAATATCTTTTGTATCTAACATTTGAATATTATCTTTTATATCATTCAAGTTTTTTGTCACCTCGATTATCGTATTAGCAAGTAAATCATCATTGGATTCCTGTGCTACCGAAACCACCTCGGTCTGTATCATCGAGTTTGTCAACTTCAAACAACTCAACCTTTGGCTGTTTTTTCATAATTCTAAACTGACACAAACGGTCGTTGACTTTAATCTCTGTATCACGAATAGCATAAGCAGGAAATCTCCAAATGTCATTCGTGCCACTATATGAATTATCAATAACTCCCATACTATTAGTCTGAAGGACGCCCCCAAGTCTTAAAAGTTGAACTACGAGGAACAACGTGTGCTTCATATCCTTCGGGTAATTTCATAGAGATACCAAGATTTATGAGCTTAAATTCGCCTGCGCTCAACATAATATTCTCTGCTGCTCTCAAATCAATCCAATCACCAACCTCTATTTTCTCAATTTTTATAAGGTCGGGATTATGATACTTAATTTTTATTGTTTCCATTTGTTTTGCTACTTTATCTTTCTTAAAATATCTTTTTTCAAGAAGATAATCAATGTCATCTTTAAGTTCGATGAGGTCATCCTCATATAGTTCAATCAACATTCTATCTTTGCAATTATAGTCCTCTGTGTTTGTAATCAAAAATTTACTATAATTAACATTTTTCATTGTTTAACACCACCAATAAATATATTTATTCATTTATATAAAGACCACAATGACACATACCTTTTTCTCCGTTGGCAATCATTTCGCGGAACTCTTTACACATACATTTTGTATCTTCGGTTCTGGAAATTCTACAAGGACAATATCCAGAATTTTCTTTTAATTTGTCACGAATTTCTTTGACAATATCTTTATCAGGATTTGTTTTTACTTTAGCCATATTGACTCCTTATGATATTTTCTTTGCGTATTGGTTGTCTCCCATTAACTGAACCCCAAGTATAGGGTCTATATGAGAAGGCATATCAGGCACAAATCTACCAAACTTAATAATTATGTTTGGAAAACTTTTTAAGGTGTTATACAAATCACCAAAAAGACTTTCAATTTCTGATTCAGTATATCCTGTATATATAACTACATCATCACTATTACCTTTATGCCTCAAGGTTTCTATTACAGATAATACATTCAAAATATCATCAAATGGCTCTAATCCACCAAATACGATAGCTTTTGATAAAGGATTTTTTAAGTACCTATCCACAATATTATCAATAGAAATATCAATATCTGGCTGGTTAGCAAGTGCACCATTTTGACACACTTGCTTTCCAGACATTATATCGCACTTAAAAGTGCAGGAGTGACAGCCTATAAACATTGATGTGATTTTGTAATTTACAAAATCTTCATCAACCAATGCTTTAAGCAACATTATTGCTCACCAACCATTTCGGCATATTCATACCATTGACGAGTATTAAACTCTCTAAACCTGTCTTTTGAATAACTTCTTGTCGGAACAAGATAACCGACTATACGCTGGTATGTATCATATACAGGCTTGCCACAAGTAGGACATATATTTGTTCCTACAAATCCGTGGTGGTTTTCACATTCATTGATACGAGTGTTAAATGCAAAGTAGATAACATCTGAAAGTGCAATCTTATTAAGAATATCCCAAGCAGATTCTTTGTTCGGGAAGTTAGCCTCAAGATTGATATGGCTAATAGAACCACCTGAACATTTAGCATCAAGGATTGAACTTAATTTCAATTTCTCCTGAATAGTACACTTTGTTGAAAGTGGAATCCACTGATTTGAATAGATAAATTTCTCATCAAGATTGTATAACAGATTATCTTTTTGACAAAGGATTACTGCTGCTCTTTCAGCGGGAACACTCTCAATGTTAAATGAGAAATCCTGTGTAAAATTATCTTTGACATCATTTAATACATCAAAAATCTTTCCGGCTAACTCAATTCCTTCGTCTGAATAATATGTATAACCGAATTCATCAACCTTTGTATAACCGAATGCCTCAATTACTTCATAAAGACCAAGAATACCGATTGTGCAGTATTGTTTATCCATTTCAACTGCACCATCTTGATAATTAGGCAATAAACCTTTTTCAATGTTTCTCTTAATTATGTGTCTTACTGTTTCAAGTGCCTTACAACAAAGAACTGCACGTTTACGAAGCAACGCAAGATATTTCTTTTCATCACATTCAGTTTCAAGGGCAATTCTCATAAGGTTTATTGTATTAACTTTAACAGAACCGATTGAAAGTGCAGTACCACCGATAGAGTTGATAAATCCACTCAATTTAGTGGTGTCGGAAAGAAGTCGGCAACAGTTAGACAGAGTTGTAACATCTTCACTGATAAAGAAGTTGCTATCATTCCACATAACATTATGGTCAGAACACCATCTTGCGAAATCCTTGTCAACAAAAACATTATAGTCTTTGTTTCTAATCATTTCTTCTGCTTCCTCTTTAGTTATATCATTTCTCTTTAAGAGTGAATATGTGAGGACAGGGAATGTAAACATATTCTCTTGTCTAATTTCTGAAATTACTTCCATAAAGATTTTCTGATGTTCAATCAATTCATCAACGCAATCAATTACATAAGTTCCATCAGGATATTCAACACCGCCAAATAGCGACTCGATGTAGTTCTTATCGAAAATAGAAACATTAACAAATGCTGTTTGGTCAATTCTCATAAACGGTTGGTTAAGTCGATAGATAAGTTTTTGGAACGATTGTCTTAAATAGTAATCCTTATCTTTGATATAATAACCAGTTTCACAGTCCTTTTTCCAGAAATAGTAAGTCCAAATAAGGATATTCGGAATACCTACTGCTCCAGAGCTACGATTACTCATATAACTGATAAACTCAATTACATCATCGAGAAAAGTTGTTAAATGCTTTGCCGGCTTATTATTATAGTTTTTCAAAAAGAACAAACCTTCGGTAGCTAACCTCGTAAGGTCATAAGCATAGCAATAGGGCAAATAAGTTGATGTAGATGCATCGTGCAAATAAAAGCCACCGTTATATTCTGTTTCAAGCCAGTCTTTTGCAGTTCGCAGATTGTACCTTTTCTTCATTTCATAGAAGATTTTATTGAAAGCAAATAACTTATCCTCGGATTTACCTTTCTCGCTTAAAAGGCTTCTAATGTCTTTGGTTGAAGCATTTGCATTTGCATCAATAGTAACATCTGCAACCTTTTTATCGACAAAACCATCAACAAAATCCGAGAAATTTAACTGTGACTCGTGAATACCATTGAGTATTTCAAAATCTTCTCCATACTTATCGCTCAACGCCATAAGTGACTTTTCAAAGTCACGATTTACCTTAATAGGAATATTCACTGGCAATCCTCTCTTTCGTTAATCCATTTGTTTGCTTCTACAAAGTTCAACAATTTACCGTCAATAGAGAGAACAGGTACTTGGTCAATGCCGAGTTCAGTCATCTCGATAACATTATTGTTCTTTGTAAATTTGATGTTTTTTTCTGTAAGTTTCTTTTCGAGAATCTTACATTTAGGACAATTAGTGGAATATAAAATTATTTCCATTTGACTTCTCCTTAAATTATTATTTTATCGGCAATATATTCGGCGGCTTCATCTAAAGTGAGAAACTGCTTGAATATGCAGGAAGTGAGCCATATATTATCGGTATCGGATTTTCCAATGCCAATAACAAAAGTATGTTTAGTTCTTATCTTATTCATCATTTGAATTGCAGTAAGCATACAGTGTGCAGAGATGTTATTTGCAATGTCAAAAAGGTCAACTATAATAAGGTCGCTATCCTGCATTTGATTTAATTCCCATAATCTTGTTTCATTTGAATATGGTTTATCAAAATAGTTTTGAGTACAAACGAATGAGATTCTGTTATCCTTATATTCTGTAAGTTTATTAACTATATTGTTTTGCCATACATTATTAACCGAATCTTGATTTTTGGGATTGCCGATTATAAACACTTTATATGATTTAGACATTTTCTCTCCTTGCGTTAATAAGGTCAGCAAGTTCGGAATATATCTCCATAGCATTCTTTTTGTAGTTCTCATTCTTAATTGTGAAATCAGCCTCTTGGATGTATACTAAAAAAGTGGA
>DKZL01000073.1 GCA_002493635.1 Ruminococcaceae bacterium UBA7075
AACCGTAGCACTGCCGCAGATGCTCACATCTTTACAGTCTTTTATGTAATGGTTTGCTCCGCTGTTAATCTTTAATTTATCAACACCGATATGTATGCGGTCTTTCGCCCACTCTTTTACAGCTTCAATCATACGCTGCTTATCGTAGTCCTTAACATACCAGTCAGGCAGAATGTCCTGATCAACAACAAATTTCCAGTTATCAATATTGCTGAAAACATCACCATTTTCAGGTGAAAGCTCAGCTCTGATAAACAGCTTTTCTGCATTCTGTCGGGTATCTTCAATGCCCAACTCATCAAGCATATCCGAATGGCTGTCATAATCGGGTATAAATACTCTGTCTTTTAAAATAATTGCACTTTTAAATCTGCACATTTTTAAATCCTCCTTGACAAACCGCTTAAATTTGTCTACAATTAAATTAAGTTATTTCTTATTGACCGTTTGAGAATTGCCGTTCTCTGCGGTCTTTTTTTCATGTTTCTGAAACTGAGAACACACTTCATCAAAATACGCCCAATATTTGACATTGCTACATCCATATTTATCTGCGGTGTCCTCACTGTAATAATCCAGACAGTTAAACTTTTTGTGACGAGAAGAATAATCTATGTTAAATATTTCATTAATCCTGCCGTCACGCTCACACGCCACTACAACCTCGCAGCTCTTGTTAGGCAGTTCCTCGCTCGCATCGTGCCATATAATTTCTGATTTAAACATTTGTCACACCTCCTTGATTAGAATTTTCTTACTTTTATGTATCCGCTATCATCATTGCCGAATAGCGCATATGCAAGACATCTGAAAAACTTGCGAACATTCTTGAAAAAGCGCTTGTAAGCTCTATTAATCTTCACTCGCTTTGTAGGTTCAACCTCTGAAAGCCTAAGCTTACTTGCTGCCAGCATAATGTGGTCATAATCATACGGGTCACCGTACGCTCGGATTTTTCCGCCCTTGAATTTGATTTTGATGTTTGACATTTTAATCATCTCCTTAATTTCTTATATAACGCCCATACAGCCGATTTTTATTAATTCGACTAATTTAATCAGTGCGCCGAGTATGTACAGATACGGCGGTGTTTTCGTGCCTTCCTGTTCGGGTTTACTTAGATGTTTCATTGTAATGTTATCCACTCCTTTCCAAAGTAAGTTCAGCTACGGTCGTATGAAACTTTTTGGCGATTTTCAGCAATTCATCGTATGTGTACTTTCCAGGGTCCTTTTTTCGTTCACGATACTGATAGTCGCTTAATCTCGCTGTTGCTTTTAGATTCTTTTCTGTCACGCCTTGCAAGTTGCTAAGATAGTCAATATTAGACTGCAAGACTCGCTTATTCTTATCCTCAGGCGGTTTTAGCAATTTTGGCATATGTTCTCACCTCGCTTTCTGGTTGCCGCTGTCAGGCGGATTCATTTTGTGTTGCTAAAAATTTACCGGCTTGCATCCCTGTTAGCATAGCCACAGCTTGTTTTCTATCATCCTTGGACATCGGAGAAAGTATATCTACAATTTCTTTGATTTCCTCCCATTCTATTTGAGATGTAGGTGTTTTTGATTCAGCCATAATATTCACCTCCTTAAATTGAATTTATGCTACTATGTTAGCATTTATAAGCTAAATTGTCAACACTTTAGAGTAAAATTTTTTAAAATTTATGTTGACAAGTTTGCAGAGGGTGGTTATAATATGGATATAATTACAATTGTAGGAGGTATCATAGTGACACTTGGCGAACGAATTAGACACATTAGAGAAGATAACGGAGCTACTCAGGAAGAATTTGCAAATAAAATAAGACTTGCTCGTAACACTATAACATTAATTGAAAGCGGTCGTAGAAATCCCTCTGAACGAACTCTTGCGGATATATGTAGTGTGTTTCATGTAAATTACTTATGGCTAAAAGATGAGGTTGGTGAAATTTACAACCATAACTCTAATGATTCAATTATACTGTTACTCAAATCAGAATACGATTTAGATGACTTAGATATACAAATTATAGAAGGATATTTAAAACTGCCGCCCATTGAGCGACAGGTATTTAAAAATTACATAAAAAATATTGGGAACGCTTAAATTTAGCGTCCCCAACGACCAGATATATAAAGTATGTATATTTTATTTACGATATTTAATATATGCTTTAGCATTCCTTCATCATCAATTCTTTCAACTATTGCATGAATCTGATCTTTTAAACTCATTTTTACTGTCCCCTTTCACATTCATCTTGTTTTAATTATAGAACACTTGTTCGATTTTTACAACCCCTAAATTTTATAGTTTTTCGCATAGTCCAATAGTCAGGACTTTGAAATTATTAGTAGGTTGATTTGGTAATTTCTTTTTACCATATTTAATATCAGAAATCAATATAAAAGGGACATTATGCTTTCTACGAAGGACATCTTTTTTTGAAAATACATATTTTTGCTGTTTCTACTAAAACTACAAGTATGAAAATAGCAGTATGTGATGATGATTTGACGCACGCTCAAATCACAATGAAGGATGCAAAAAATTTATAACAAAACATAATGTTTTAAATCTTGATTTAGAATTTTTTCAATACACTGATGCCAGACTAATGCTATTGGAACATGATAAGTCAACTTTTGATGTTGTGTTTCTTGATATTGATATGCCGGATATAAACGGATTTGATGTTGCAGATAAGATGTTTGCTAAAAATACAGAAATTTTCATAATTTATACAACGAGTTATGATAATTTCGCACGGCAGTCTATTAAGCATAGGGTTTACAGATTTATATCTAAGGGGGACAGCAAGGAACTTGAAGATAGCATCATTCAATTATTTAATGATTTATCTTCTCAACACGCTTACTATAATTTTAATTACAAAAGGCAGTTATATAATATAGACATTAACTCAATATTGTATTGCGAGCAAGTTCGTAACACAATGATGATTTACACTGAAACTGATGTGTACAAACAGATTATCTCTATTAAGAAGATACTTGACAAACTGCCAAAAAACTTTATTCGGTGTCACAAATCTTATATAGTCAATGCCAAAAAGATTACTGATACCCTTGAAGAAACTATAGTCTTAAAAAATAATATTCAAATACCAATGAGCAAGACTTATGTAGCTGACGTTATATTTTATTTGTCAACATACTATTATGGGAAATAGCTCTATATTGGTATAAAAAATACCGTCAGCTATTCGCAGTAGCTGACGGTACAAACAAGAAACAGTTGTGGTTAAAAAAACTATTCCTCTGACAATATTCTACATTATGTGACATTATTTGTCAATGTGTAAATTTATATAAGAGGGATTCAAAATGGGATTTTTTGATATTTTTAAAGTATCTAAATTTAAAAATGAGATTGAACAACTAAAACAGCAAAATGCCTTATTACAGCAAAAATTAGACGGATTGTGTTACAGCGATTACGAATCAGCACAAAGGACAATCCAGCAACTTAACCAATTAGCAAATGACAAGAGAAATGAAATATCTAATATTGAAAATCAACGCAGTTCTTTAGAAAAGAAATTATTTGATGAAACTCAAATAGCTAACAGGGACTTTGAACAGTTTAAAGAAAACATAAACAATAAAATTTCCTCTTTAAATGAAGAATTTGCAAAGTCAGAAAAGAAACTAAAAACTTCCACAAATAAAATTGCAAAATCAAAGGAAATTTATAAGAGTATTGAATATTCAATTAATAATTTCTTTGAGTATAATCCTGAATTAAGTACACTTAAACTATCCGAAACAGATTTAAACGCTTTGGATGAGTTATCCCCGTCAGTCATACTTAAACTTCATTACATGGATGTAAAAAGTTTGCGTAAGGCGTTCCGTGACAATGATAAGCAAATTGAAAAGGTGTTAGCTCAATACCAAAGCAGATACACAACAAAAGCCAATCGAACCATATATGAACTTATGGTTATTGCTTTAAGATCCGAATTACAAAATATTCTTTATAATCTAAAATTTGAAAAACTTGAAAATGGTATTGAACAGGTAAAAGAGGTTACGCAAAAATATTTAAGTGTTGCCGCACAGGGTAATCAAAGCATTGCCGGAACTCTGACAAAATTTATCGGAGAAATAGAATACTTGTTTATTAACTCCGTTAAGATTGAGTATAACTATTATGTAAAAAAGGAACAGGCTCGTCAAGAACAACTCGCTATTCGTGAACAAATGAGGCAAGAAGCTGAAGAACGAAAAGCTCTTGAACAGGAAAAGAAAAAAGTTGAGAACGAAGAGCTTAAATACAACAATGAAATAGAAAAATTAAAATTACAGTTACAAGAAACAGCTGATAAGGAAAAGGATTTATTAAATGCTAAAATTCTTGAGCTTCAGGCAAAATTATCAGATGTTATAGTAAAGAAAGATAATATAACACAACTGCAAAACGGAAAAGCAGGAAATGTGTATATTATCAGTAATCTCGGTTCATTTGGCGAGAATGTGTTCAAGGTTGGTATGACAAGAAGAATTAATCCTCAGGACCGTGTAAATGAATTAGGAGATGCTTCTGTCCCGTTCAAATTTGATGTACATAGTTTCATATTCTCAGAAGATGCAGTAGGACTTGAAAAGAAGTTGCACGATATATTAAACGAAAAGCGTGTAAACAAAGTAAATGCAAGAAAAGAATTTTTCTATACATCAGTTGATGAATTGGAAGCACTTGTAAATGAAATTGAGCCCACAGCAGAGTTTAATAAAACAATGCTGGCAGAAGAATTCAGACAGTCGCAATCTTCCGATGAGGTTTACACAACCGATTTTGAAGATGCTGACGATGATGAATAAATAAAAAATCCGCCCTACCCTGTTGGCGCAAGATAGGACGGCTGTATAGCACAGAGGCTACACAAATAGACGTAGGAAGTCTAAAATTATTATAGGATAATTCTTCCTCTGTGTCAAATAAAATTTGATAGGAGGCTATTTTTATGGCAAAAGCAAAGAAATTAAAGAGTGGTAACTGGCGTGTGCTTGTTTACGAATACACGGACGAGAACAAGAAGCGGCACTATAAGTCCATCACTGCCCCTACAAAGAAAGAAGCTGAATACCAGGCGGCAGAATATGCACTAAACCGAAAAGACGCAAGCTATGAAGATTTAACATTATCAGAGGCATATCAGCGTTACATAGACAGTAAATCGGCTGTCCTCTCGCCCTCCACTATTGCGGGGTATGACTATTCAAAGCGAACCTACTTTCAGAAACTTATGCCGATGAAGTTGTCAAAAATAAATGCTAAGCTGATACAAACTGCTGTAAACGAACTTTCAGCAACTCACTCACCTAAGACCGTAAGAAATGCCCACGGACTTCTACACTCAGTAATTAAGGCATATCGCCCAAGTTTTGAGTTTAATACAACCCTCCCACAAAGAATAAAACCTCAATATACAATTCCCACGACATCAGACATTAGCATTTTACTTGAAAACGCAAACGAAAAAATCAGAGTTCCTATATTACTTGCAAGTCAGGGAGGCTTGCGGCGTTCTGAAATATGTGCATTAACACTATCCGATTTTACAGACTTTGGCGTTAATATAAATAAAGCTGCTGTTCTTGATGTAAATAAAAAAGTGGTTGTAAAAACCACTAAAACCATTGCAGGAACTCGCTTTGTTCCTTTACCTCAAAGTGTTATTGTGGAAGCAAAAGAATGGAAATATTTTGGTTGTTCGCCCCGAACATTAAGTACTTGGTACGATAGACTTCAACAGAAGGTGAATATTCCTAAATTCTCTTTTCATAAGCTACGTCATTATTTTGCCTCTGAGCTCCATGCACAAGGAATACCAGACCAATACATAGCTGAAATTGGAGGATGGGAAACGGTTGAAATGCTTCAAAAAATTTATCAGCATACTCTGCGAGATAAGCAGGAAGTTATGAGCGATAAAATTATAAATATTTTTAATAACAATTTTGAAAATGCAACACGAAATGCAACACAAAAAAAGAAAAGCACCGAATAAACGGTGCTTTTTGTGGTGCGAGTGACGGGACTTGAACCCGTACGTCAAAGACACACGCCCCTCAAACGTGCCTGTCTGCCTATTCCAGCACACTCGCAAATTTAATATTCGTTGATGTATTTCTCAACTCAACGAGTGTTATTATAGCATAGCTAAACAATAATGTCAATAACTTTTTTTAATTTTTTTAATTTTTATTTTTTCGAGCTGTTTTGCTAAAATATGACACGAAGCAAAAATTAGCTTATCTTTGCATACGATGCATTTTTCTATATAAATTTCTTAAAAATTATAACAAGGACAGAACGGCACATTGCCGCTCTGCCTTATTCTTTACTTTATATAAAACTGATTTTTATGCTGTTTTTCCTGTATACAACTGGTAATACTTGCCCTTTTGTTCAATAAGCTGATCGTGTGTGCCACGCTCAATAATTCTTCCGTGTTCAAGAACCATAATACAGTCTGAATTTTTGACAGTTGACAGTCTGTGTGCAATTACAAAAGTTGTTCTGCCCTTCATCAGATTATCCATACTCTCCTGTACATTTTTCTCGGTACGGGTATCAATAGAGCTTGTAGCTTCATCAAGAATAAGAGCCGGCGGATCTGCAACAGCTGCACGGGCAATTGCAAGCATCTGACGCTGTCCCTGACTCAAATTACCGCCGTCACCTTTAAGGACTGTGTTGTATCCGTCAGGCAGCTGACGAATGAACGAGTCGGCATTTGCAAGCTTTGCAGCTGCTATTACCTCGTCATCAGTAGCGTCCAATCTGCCATATCGGATATTTTCCATTACTGTATCGGTGAACAGATGTGTATCCTGAAGCACAAGTCCCAAAGAACGCCTTAAATCAGACTTTTTAATCTTATTCACATTAATTCCGTCATATCGGATTTTACCGTCCTGAATATCATAGAAACGGTTTATGAGATTAGTTATGGTTGTTTTGCCTGCGCCTGTTGAGCCGACAAAAGCAAGTTTCTGCCCCGGATTAGCATACAAATCAACATTATGAAGTACAATTTTTTCATCTGTGTATCCGAAATCAACATCATCCATCACTATTGCGCCTTTAAGCTCGCGATATTCTGTTTCGCCTGATTCCTGATGTGTATGCTTCCATGCCCACAAACCTGTGCGTTCATCTGTCTCTTTAAGCTCACCGTTTTCGTATTTTGCATTGACGAGAGTTACATAACCATCGTCAACTTCAACTTCTTCATCAAGAAGATCAAATACACGCTCAGCACCTGCAAGAGCCATAATAATACTGTTGAACTGCTGACTTACCTGATTGATTGGCTGGCTGAAGCTTTTATTGAATGACAAAAAGCTTACAAGTCCGCCAAGAGTAAATCCCCAAAAACCGCTAAGAGCGAAAAGTCCGCCGATAATTGCACAGATTACATAGTTTACATTACCAAGCTGGCTGTTGATGGGACCGATCATATTCGCAAATTTATTTGCATTATACGACGCAGTGTAGAGATTATCATTCAGTTCCTTAAATTCTTCGATACTTTTCTTTTCGTGGTTAAAGACTTTAACAACCTTCTGACCGTTCATCATTTCTTCAATGTATCCGTTTTCTTCACCAAGCGCATTTTGTTGTTTTGTAAAGAATTTTCCGCTTCGACCTGCAACCTTAGTTGTTACAAAAAACATCAATGAAATTACAACAAGATTTATGATTGTAAGAGGCAAACTGAGACTTATCATACTTATAAGCACTGATACGATTGTAATTACACTTTGAAAAACCTGTGTAAGGCTCTGGCTAATCATCTGACGAAGTGTATCAACATCGTTTGTATATACGCTCATAATGTCGCCGTGAGAATGTGTATCAAAATATTTTATAGGGAGATTTTCCATATGAGTGAAAATATCAAGTCTGATATCACGCATTGTACCCTGTGTTACATACACCATAATTCTTGAAGATGTATAAGTTGCAGCTGCACCGATAAGATAGAACAGAGCAACTCTGCTTATCGCCATCAAAAGCGGCATAAAATCAGGATTTTCTGCACCAATCATCGGAGTAATATAGGAATCAATAAGAGTCTGAATAAAAAGCGTTCCCTGTACATTTGCAAGTACACCTATAATAATACAGACAAAAACTATAATAATCTTAATTTTATTTTTCTTGAAGATTAAGCCCAAAAGTCTGCCAAGAATTTTCATAGGATTCTTGGCCTTTTCTCCCTGTCCCATATTGCGTCTTCTGCCCATTGGTCCCGGCATAATTAAATCTCTCCTTTCTGATCAAAGTCACCGTTGCCGCTTGTCTGTGCAACATATATTTCTTTATAAATATCACAGTTTTCCAAAAGCTCGTCATGTGTGCCTACTGCATTGATTTCTCCGTTTTCAAGGACAACTATCCTGTCTGCATTTTCAACACTTGATATACGCTGTGAAATAATAAGTTTTGTCGTGTCCGGAATTTCTTCCTTAAATGCTCTTCTGATTCTTGCGTCTGTTGCTGTATCTACGGCGCTTGTTGAGTCATCAAGAATAAGAATTTTCGGCTTTTTAAGCAATGCTCTTGCAATACAAAGTCTTTGCTTCTGTCCGCCCGAAACATTTGAACCGCCCTGCTCTATGTGAGTGTTATATTTATCAGGGAAACCCTGAATAAAGTCATCTGCACAAGCAAGCTTACAAGCGTTTATACATTCCTCGTCAGTAGCATTTTCATCTCCCCAACGCAGGTTATCAAAAATCGAACCGCTGAACAGTACATTCGACTGAAGAACAACGGAAACCTCATCACGGAGTTTTTCAATATCGTAGCTGCGAACATCTTTTCCGCCTACTTTAACTGTACCGCTGCTCACATCATAAAGTCTGCCAATCAGATTTACAAGACTTGTTTTTGAGCTGCCGGTTCCGCCGATAATACCTATTGTTTCACCTGATTTGATTGAAAGATTTATATTGCTTAGAACAGGCTTTTCACTGCCCTCTGTGTAGCTGAAGTACACATTATCAAATTCAATACTTCCATCAGAAATATTATAATCAGGATTTTCAGGATTTTTAATTGTAGTTTCTTCATTTAAAACAGTTGTTACACGTTTAGCACTTGCCAAAGACATTGTAATCATTACAAATACCATCGCAACCATAAGCAAGTTCATTAGTATGTTCATACAATATGTCAACATACTTGTAAGCTCACCGGTAGTAAGCTCCGAGCCTACAATCAGAGTTGCACCAAACCAGCTTATCGCAATGATGCAGGCGTATGTTGTAATCATCATAATAGGAGAAACTGAAACCATTCTGTTTTCTGCTTTTACAAAAAGCTTATACAAATTATTGACAGCCTTATCGAATTTTTTAACTTCGTGTTCTTCACGAACAAAGCCCTTGACAACACGGATAGCAGTTACATTTTCTTGAACACTTGCGTTAAGATCATCGTAGCGGTCAAACACTTGCTGAAAATATTTGTAAGTTGCTTTCATTAAAAATGTAAATACAACAGCCAAAAAAACAACTGCAATTAAATAAATGCTTGCAAGCTTTGCGTTAATTGAAAAAGTCATTATCATTGCAACAATAAGACTTACAGGCGCTCTGAAACACATTCTGAGTATCATCTGATAAGCATTTTGCAGATTTGTTACATCAGTTGTAAGACGGGTAACAAGTCCGGCGGTTGAAAATTTGTCTATATTTGCAAATGAAAAGGTCTGTATCTTCTCAAACAACGACATACGAAGATTTTTTGCAAAACCTGCCGACGCCTTAGCACCGAAAACAGCGCCCGATACACCTGCAAATAATCCTATAATAGCACAAATGCCCATCAAACCGCCATAGTACAGAATTGCATTCATATCTCCTGTATTAACACCTTCGTCAATCAAAGAAGCCATTAAAAGGGGAATAAGCATCTCCATTATAACTTCAAGAATCATTGACAATGGAGTTATGATTGATTCTTTGACAAAGCCCTTAATATTATGAGCCAAAGTTTTAAGCATAATTTATCTCCTTTCATAAAAACATTAATATGCTTCTAAACCGTCACGCAATTTTCTTATTAATGCCAAAAAAGTATTTTTCTCCTCTTCAGATAAAAGGCTGTTGACACGAGCTTCATTGTCACTCAATGTATTTTTTAAAATTGAATATGTCACTTTTCCTCTTTCAGTAAGTATAAGTTTTTTCAATCTTGCATCATTCTCAACTGAAACACGCTCGATGTATCCTTTTTTCTCCATAATCTTTAATATATTTGTCACAGTAGAACGGGAAATACCAAACTCGGTTTCCAAATCCTTTTGATATATATCCCTGTCACGATTATCGTTGATATAACACATTATCCAGCCATGCATAAATGTGACCTTATCTACACCTGCCTTGTCAGCCGAAGCAAGTATTTTTCTTGTTATTATGTGATTAAGCGCCTTTACCTCATGACAGATTGAATTATATCGGTGAGTTACCAAATAATCATCCACAAAAACACCTCCAAATACACAAAATATGACATAAAATTGTTTTACATAAAACTGTTTAATATAAAACAATTTTACTTATATTATACTCGCTTATTTTTAAATTTCAACACTTTCTATAAATATTTTACACAAGACAAACCATATTTTTTTGTTCAATGTTACAATTCATATTTTTATTATTACAAAATATATAGCAAAAAGCAGCCGATATTTTTATATCAGGCTACTTTTTTACTATAAAGATATTTATGATTTAATTAGGTTTTAGTTTTACTTTAATACTGCAAATTTCTGCATCTGTTCCGACTCTCATAAAAGGGCCCCATACTCCTAATCCGGAAGTTACAATATTATGCATATCTCCCTTTTTCAGGTATCCGCAGGAGTTTTCCCATTTTAATGCAGTAATAATATTTGCAGGAAAAATCTGACCGTCATGTGTATGACCGCAAAGAAGTAAATCTGTTCCGGCTTCCGAAATTTCTGCAAGTTCATCAGGTTCATGATAAATCATAAAAACAGGTTTTGATTTGTCAGTGCCGTCCAAAAGTTCTTCGGGAGTTTTTCTTATATTATTTTCAGTTGCAGGCTTTTCTCCGTCAACACGTCCTGAAACATAAAATTTATCGTCAATAAGCACAGTTTCATCAGCAAGCAAATTGATTTCAGCTTTCTTCAAAAAATCGTTCATCCTTGAATCGTGCTCAATTATCGGCTCGTTATCAAAGGTAAAACCGCCAAGTATTTTCTGATTTACATCGTGATTACCCCAACAGGCATACGTGCCGTAAGTACTTGAAAGCTTTGAAAGCTCCTCTGAAAGTGCATCAGGATTTTCAAATGCGTCAAAGTCATTGTCATATATGTCACCTGCAATGCAGACTAAATCAGGCTTTTGTTCATTTACTTTTTCTACCATCTGTTTTATATGGTCGACACCTATGCTGTAACCCATATGTAAATCGGCAATCAGAACTACATTAAGACTGTCTATTCCCTCAACTTGCTTATTTACACTGACTGAATAATTATTTACTTTAATATTTCTTGCATTTACCGCACCGTACACGCTGACAGATGCGATAATTGTAAATGACAATAGCAGACATACAAAATTTGCCGTCTTCTTTCTGAAAAAATCACGTGGTAAAACCTTGAAAACACGTCTTAGCAACACAGATACAAGCTGACTTATAGCTATTATAAGAAGTGTATACAGCATTACACCGAACCAATAGCTCCCGATAAGCTGCATAACTCTGCGGATTTGAGTTGCCTTTGGCAGAAAAAAAGCAATTAACGGTGAAAATGCAAAGAAGGCATAAATTAAAGTTACGGGAATTCTGAAAAATAAACTCTTAAATTTATTGTTGCAATATCCAAGCGACCGGAAAAGTCGTATAAGAACATATGTGCAGGCACCAAGATAAGCAGGAGCCAGAAACACAGCAATCATAGTATTCCTCCAAAATGAATTTTTCTAATCATAACATAATATTCAAGGTTTTACAATATATTCTTATTTTATGCATTATGTGCTGTCGAATATTATTTTTTATTGTTGAACAAATCTTTTTATGGTATAATAATCTCATAGCTTCGATTATTATACCGCTAATTTATATTGCCCGCTCAGTTT
>DKZL01000025.1:0-26787 GCA_002493635.1 Ruminococcaceae bacterium UBA7075
CAGCCCACCGGCTGCTTTTTTATAGGAAACTTCTTGTAAGCAGTCGGGTACAGAAGAGTATTTTCATATGTTGTTATCTGCTCAGGCAGTTGCAACCCACTGGTTGCCAGTCCACCGGCTGCCTTTGCTTATTGACTTAATGAATCATATTTGGTATTATTGTTGTAATATATGCAAGATAATATTATTTAAGTTTGAGGTGAGGGGTTTTGAAAACTTTGAGGGCAGAAGGCGGAGCTGTAAACTTGCAGTTCAAATTGCTTTCGGCAATAGGAATTTTAATAATCGTGGGCGGGCATTGCTATCACGGTGCGCTTCCTACGGCGTATGATTGGTTTCCTACATATTCGTTTAACTTGGCTTTGTTTGTGTTTATCTCAGGATATTTTTACAAGGATAAGTATGAGGGAAATTTTTTGCAATACATATGGAAACGCTTTAAAAGGCTTGTTATTCCAGCGTATTTGTGGAACATTGCCTACGGACTGTTTGTTATGTTTATGTCTAATTTCGGCTACACAATCGGTGCTAAGGTAAATGCCTACAATCTTTTCGTGATGCCGTTTGTTGACGGCGAGGGATTTCAGTATAATCTCGGCTCATGGTTTGTATATCCTCTTTTTGTGGTATGCGTTGTCAATGTGCTTTTCAGAAAACTGCTTGATTTGATAAAGCTGAAGAATGAGTATCTGATTTTGGTTATTTATCTTGTTGTCGGCATTATCGGCGTTCAGCTTTCTATTGATGCAAAGGATACAGGCGGCGTTCACGGATTTACTTTGCTTGCATACCGTTCAATGCTGTTTTTACCTTGGCTGCAATTTGGCAAGGTATATAAAGAAAAGCTTGAAAAGCACGACAATCTGAACAGCATTGCATATTTTGCAATTCTGTTTGCAATTCAGCTGATTCTGAATACATTTTTCAAAAATCTTGAATATACGCCGTCAAAATGCTCAGGCTTTGAAAACGGATGTATAATACCGTTTGTGACTGCCATTACGGGCATTGCGTTCTGGCTCAGAATTTCAAAGCTTTTAACTCCTGTTGTGAAAAACTGGAAGTTTGTCAATCTGATAGCGGACAATACATACAGCATAATGATTCATCAGCTGCTTGGATTTATGGCGGTAAAGTGGATTTTCTATGTTCTAAGCTTTATTCCGAATTTGTTTAATGATTTTGATGTTTCAAAAATGCATTCAAGCATTTGGTATTACTATTTGCCGAACGGTCAAAAGCTGTATGCAATAGTATATCTGACGGCAGGAATTTTTTTACCGATATTGATTGCATTGATTTGCAAGTGGATTTCAGCCCCTATAAAAAAACAAATAATAAAACTTGCCCCTAAAAAGGCAGAGAAATAAAACAAAAGCGTGGAATTATAACCACGCTTTTGTTTTATCAGTTATTCCTTAATATTTCCTGAATACCAGTGTTAAGGTCATAACAGAGTCTTTCATTTCTGCAAAAATTTCACCGTTCATAAGGTGCATAAGTTGTCGGCAGATATAAAGTCCTAGTCCGCTGCCGCCTGATTTTTTGGCGTTTGAACCTTGCCAGAAGCTGTCAAAAATGTGCGGCATTTCGCTTTCCTTAAGTGTACAGCCGCTGTTTGAAATGCTGATAAGACTGCAATCTTCTTCGCTTGAAAAATCAATATTAATAAACTCACCGTCGCCGTATTTAATTGCATTTTCAATTATATTCTGCATAACCTCGATTGCACGGTCGGGGTCACCGTTGATTAGATGATTGGAGTGCTCAGAAATGGTGAAGACGGTTTTGTTAAGACGTAATTTTTCTTTATAATAGTTATTAATTTCACTAATGCAGTCATCAAGATAAAAATCTCTGTTGTTTACTTCAAATTTTATGAAATCCTCATTTGAAGCCTTAATTATGTCGGTTACGAAATTTTCAATCTGATTGGCATTTTCTTTGATGTTTTTTGCAACCTTAATCTCTTTTTCTTTATCCTTGTAAAGCCCCTTTGACAGCGCTTGTGATGACAGTTTAATTGCCGAAAGCGGTGTTTTGATATCGTGTGATATAGACATTATCAGCGTCTTTTTATCCTTTTGCAGCGCAAGTTCATTTGCTTTTTGCTGTTCAAGGTGTTCACGCAGCAGGTCAAGCCCCCACACAAATTTTCCGAAAAGACGGCTTTTATTTTCTTTCAGCGGTACAGTTAAATTGCCCTTTGAAAGCTCATAGGGCACATCACGCAGCTTAAAAAACGGATTTAGAATTTGCAGCTTGATAAAAATCAATGTTATAAGTATTACAATAAAAAGTACAGCAAGACAACTGTCAATAAGAATTATTGTGACCAAACTGATTGCATTACTGTCAAACTTGTAATCAAAGCGATAGTATGAATTATCAATAACCCTGATTACGTAATCGCTGTTGTTACCTTCAAAAAAATTACTGTCCTTTGTGTTTTCGCATTTTTCAACATTTGTAATAAGCGGATAGTCAGACAGACTGTAACTCTCGTTATTTTCAATCTGACTGCAAAGCCGTTCAATCTGCACTATATATTCACGGTTGCTGTTTGTACTGCTGTTCAGCATAAGTATATTGATTCCTGCAAAGAGTGCTGTAAATACAACGATTACAGAGATGAAGATAATATTAAAGCGTTTCATATTTATTCCTCAAAGCGATAACCCTTGCCCCAGACAGTGATGATGTGCTTTGGTTCTTTTGGGTTATCCTCAATTTTTTCACGAAGCCACTTGATATGAACAGTAAGAGTCTGCACTTCGGAAAAACTTTCAACACCCCAGATTTTGTTGAAAAGCAGTTCCTTTGAGAGCGTCTGCCCCTTGTTTTCAATAAGATACAAAAGCAGTTCAAATTCTTTTGCGGTCATTTGCAGAGGAGTGTTGTTTTTGTATGCAATCTGTTTTACTTTGTCAATTTTTATGTTGCCCGAAATGATAATGCTGCTTTGATAGCGGCGTTTGAAAATACCCTTGATTTTTGCAATGAGCAGGTCGATGTCATACGGCTTTTCAATGTAGTCGTCAGCACCAAGCAAAAGTCCGTTGAGTTTATCTTCTTTGTCGGTTTTAGCACTCACAATGATTATAGGGGTGTTTTCATTTTCTCGGATTTTCTGACAGACTGCAAATCCGTCAATATTAGGTAACATAATGTCAAGAATGATTAGCTTTGCACCATATTTTTCATAGAGGTGCAGTGCTTTTTCGCCGTCGGAGGCAACAGACACTGTAAAATTTTCAGCACGCAGAAAGTCGCAGAGCAAGTCTGCGATTTCTTTGTTATCTTCCACAATTAAGATGTCAGTCATATTTAATAACGCTCCATAATTTTTAGCCGCATTTTTTAGCCGCTTCAAAAGTTTTTCCTTATCAGTTCGTAGGGAACGACCTCGTGTCGTTCCTGACTTCAACAATAGCACTGTTCTATATTAGGAACGACACGGGGGTCGTTCCCTACGGTGGTTTATTAAAAGTTTTATTAAACCGCTAAACTATAATTTAACTTATATCAGTGAGTTATGATGTTTAATGATAAACCGAAGTATACCTTCGGGTCGCAACGGTTATACAATAAATCAAACCTATGAAGCGGTGATAAAAATCACCAGCCGAGTTCCATAAGCCAATTGTTCAGGGTGCGTTTGCGGTCACGTAGTTGTGATTCGTTTGTGCATTTACCTAAATTATACTCGCCCTTGATGTTTCCGTCAACAATATACATAACTCTACTGCACTTTGCGGCAACCTTTACATCGTGAGTAACAAGCATTATTGTTGTGCCCTCGTCATTCAGCTTTGAAAGCTCTGTCATAACCTCGTCTGAGCTTGTGCGGTTTAAGGCACCTGTCGGTTCATCGGCAAAAATCATTTTAGGATTGTTAATCATACTTCTGCAAATGCAGGCACGCTGTAGCTGACCGCCTGACACCTCGTTGATGTCGTTATCAGCAATGTCAATAATGCCTAACTTTCGCATTAAGTCCTGACCATCTTTGATTTTTTCTTTTTTGCTCTTTGCGTTTTGCTTTGACTGAAAGGCAGGGAGCAGGATGTTATCAAGAATTGTCAGATTTTTGAGCATATACATCTGCTGAAAGATAAATCCCATTTCATCAAGGCGAAGGTCTGCAAGTTCTTTTTGGCTGAGCTTTGCAATGCTCTTGCCGCAGAAGAGTGAATCGCCTGCCGTTACACTGTCCATACCCGATACTGTGTAGAGCAGGGTGGACTTGCCTGAGCCTGACGGTCCCATAACGGCAACCATTTCACCCTCGCTGACAGAAAAATTTACATTTTTCAGCACATTGTTCTGGCGTTTGTTTACAATATATGTTTTGCAAAGGTCCTTGACCTCAAGAATATTATTCATAGCAATTCTCCTTATTCTATGTTGGAAATTTGTGAAGCGTTGATTTTGCGTGTGTAAAGTGAAGTCAGTGCAACTGCTAAAAGCGTGAATACAATCATTATTATCGGATATATTACGAAAACCTCGAGTGGCTTTATAGCAAATTCAATCTGCTGTGCGCCCATCATTTTGAATACCTGACCCGAGGTAAGCCCTGTCAGCGGTGTGGAAATTACCGCACCGATTATGATTGAAATTATCATTACAAATGCAATTCGCAGTGTGTGCAGTGCTGAAATTGCTCCGTTTCTGAAACCGACAGCCTTTAAAATTGCGATTTCGCCTTTTTCTTTTGTAATGAATGAGCGTTCCATAAGTACAACAACAAGCATACAAATGAGCAGTACCATCGGAATAATCAGGAATTTAACTCCGTCAATTGTTTTTGATATACCGCCAATCATTGTATCAACATAGTCGTCCGCATTCTGAATTGTGCTGTCAGGGTACATTTTTCTAAGTTTTTCAATTCTCTTGTTTATTTCGGTATCATTTGGATTGTCATCAAAATCAATCTGGAAACTGGTGATTCCGCTTGCCTGCATATAATTCATTTCAACATCCTGATGAAGACGAATGCCCTCGCCCATATTGTTCATTGACTGGAATGTTGCAGTGATTATATATTCGTGATCGCCGTTCATATCGGTAATAGTTACTTTGTCACCGATTTCTGCATCTATTTTTTCGCATACCAATGGTGTAACGGCAATTTCCTTTGTGCTTTGCGGTGCCGTTCCCTCAAGATAGGTGTATTCCGATGTGTCGGTGCCAACACCCTGATAAGATATAGATTTATATGACTTATCTCCGTTTTTGATAGACAGCTTATACATAATTTCTATACTGCATCTGCCATCCATATCGTTATTTTCAAGGTCTTTTTCATATTCCTCAAATTTTTTCTCTAATTTTTGCTTGCCGTCCTCGCTGTAGTAGTTTGCAAAGTCCTCTACACTGATGTAGGCATCGCTTCCTTTTTGACACATTGTTTTTAAAAGATTGCCGTCTTTTAATGTGTTGCCTGTGTTGGCAACAATAACAATAAGCAGAAATCCGATTGTAAAGGTGAGTATCATTACAATGTATCGTTTAATACTGCTCAGGATATCATTAACTGCCATAAATGGAATGGGTTTAAAATGGCTTTTGGCAAGAGAAAGCTTACTCTTTTTGTTGAAGCGTTCACCTGTTGTACCGTTGCGTACTGCGTCAATCGGTGTAAATTTTTTGATTTTGCGAGTGCAGAGCCAGCAGAACAGCATTACAATTAAGACTACTCCGAATGAACAAACAGCATTGAGAATATAGTTTGTGTTTATATCCATTACCATATTGCGTGATACGCTTTGCAGGAGCATTGTGCCGAACGGAATACCCAGCACGAATCCGATTGCTGCACCCACAAGCGAAATTGCAAAATATTTTACAAGGTACAGTCCTCTTATTTTTGCGTTGCCTATGCCAATTGCTTTCATTACTCCGATTTCTCGGAATTCTTCTTCAAGAGTAAAGTTAATTGTGAACCTCAGCACGGCAAAGGAAATTAAAATAAGGCATACGCTGACAATAAGCAGTACAAATGCAATGACGGTATCCATAATATAAGTCATTTTTACCAGGCTTGCGCTGCCTTTAAATATCAGAACAACATCATTAGTGCTGTTTAGTTCGGCTTCAAGTCCGTCAATATCGGTTGAATTTATATAACCCATATATCCTGTATAATTCACGGTATTATCGGAGTTTTTGCACAAATAATCAAAATCAGCTTCATTTACCAAAATTCGTGACATACTCATCATACTTGAACCAAGATAAGCATCTTTAAGATACCCCTTGATTTTCAGATTGACTGTTTTGTCATTATAGGTCACTTCAAGTGTGTCGCCGATTTTAATATTGTTTTCGTCGATAACGCTTGCCAAAGTATAGCATTCGCCTTTACTTATGTTTGTGATTTCGTTGTTATTTTCATCAAAAAAGTTAATACAGCTTTTGGAAAGCGGAGTGATAATCGGTTCATTCCCTGTGAGTTTTTCACCGTTGAATTTTAAGTTTTTGTTATCAATAACAGTGAAAGGTTCTATTTTATATGATGTAACGCCGTCTGTGTTGTCGAGCAGTTGTGAAAGCTGTTTGTCAGAGCCTTCACCGGTTATGCCTACAAAATAGTCGGTCATTTCTGCCTTTTCAAAGAAATTATCAAGCGTGCCGGACACAACCAATATATTGTTTACACTGCTTGAAACAAACATTGATGCAAGAATAACAAAAATGAGAAGAATAACATTCATTGTTTTCTTGCGTTTTAAATCTTTTTTCAAAATATCAAGATACATTTTTATCTCCCTCTGTATTTGTTTGGGGTTAGTCTTGTGAACGGAACGGGTGCTTAAGCTTATCTTTTACATTGCTCGTGATGATTTGCATTGATGCATTGTAGATTTCGTCAGCTCTGTTTTCGTCGAATGACAGTCTGCTGATTAGGTCGGCAATGATTTTGTCCTTGTTCTTTTTTGAGATGAAAAAGTGGCTTTCCAAAACATCATTGATTATAACACATTCGTCCTCTGTGCAGTTAGTTACCTTTGAAAGTTCCTTAATAAATTCAGTTTTATTCATAATTGTTCCTCCGTTTTTAGTTGTTTTTTACTTAATAGGAAATTGTCTGTAAGCAGTCGGGCATAGAAGTATATTTTTATATGATGCTGTCTGCCCGGATAAATGCAGCCCACCGGCTGCTTTCTTACTGCGCATATATAATAACACCTTAATTATTAAATAATCATTAAATTTTTTAATAAAAAATAGTCGGTGGTGACCGCTTTATTCTCAGCTATATATAATGGTAGTAAAATCATAGATGAAAGTTTAAACTTCGTGATACTGCATTATAAATTAAATCAAACTTATTTAGCGGGCTAAAAAAACCGCCTGTGCAGTTTGCAGGCGGTTTACAATTTTTATTTAATTGGCTCAAAATCTGAGGCGGGATGTTTGCACCACGGGCAGATAAAATCATCGGGAAGTGTATCACCCTCATATATATATCCGCAGACTGTGCATATAAAGCCTTTCTTCTTTGCATCAGATTTTTGATTTGTAGATTTGATGTTCTTGTGATAATAGTCGTATGTCACGGAGTTGTCATCAGAGAAAACCTCCATTGCTGTTACATCGGCTATAAACATTGTATGGGTTCCAAGGTCAATTGATGAAATTACTTTTGCAGAGATATATGCGTTTGTTTCGTCGGCAATATATATTATGTCATTTTCCGCTCTATTAAATGAAATTGCTTCACACTTGTCCACATCTTTTCCACTTTGAAAGCCCCAGTGCTTGTAGGTTTCAAATTTTGAATTTTCTGTGAGAATCGATACATTAAATTCGCCTGTTTTGACAATCATATCATGTGTGTAGTTTGATTTGTTTACTGTTATTGAAATACGGTTTGGTTCTGATGTTACCTGCGTAACAGTGTTGATTATACAGCCATTGTCCTTGTTGCCGTCCTTTGCCGTGAGAACAAACAGACCGTATGTCAGATTGTGCATTGCATTTGCCATAATATCAGTCCTTTCGGGGTTATTATATGTATGAGATTTGATAATATTATTTTATAAAATAGTAACAATTATTATTTTATTATAATAATTATATCATAATAAATAATTATTGCAAGTGTTTTTTGTGGTAGGGATAAAAAATAAAGACAGGCATAAGGATGACTTATGCCTGCCGCAAAGATATATGACAGAAACATAAAATTCAAATCATTTCCAAAAATTCCTTTTTGCTTACAATCCTTGCAAATCCGTAGTCCTTACAAATGTTTTCACAAACTTTTTTTGTTTCCTCATCCATATCACAGTTAAGGCAAATTACATAATCGTTTTTACCGCGGCTTATCCATTTGACCTTGCTTGCGGCACTTCTGAGCATAAATTCCGCATCATCACACTTGCCGTTTACAGGAGTTACAAACATTATGGTATTGTCCTTCTTATATCGGAACAAAAACAAAGATATATCTCGGACAAAATAAATAACACCTAATACGGCGAATACAACAAGAATACCGGCAGCAACAACATTCATATAACTCACCTCAATATATTTTATTGCAAAAAACAAAATTTGTGCAGTATATTTTAACTGCTCGTTGAAATAATAATAAAAGTGGTACGAGCCACATAAATTTTAGAGGTGACTAATATGACAAACAATTCTTATGCAAATCAGAGTATTGCTTGCACTGTTACAAACTGCAAGAACCACAACAGCACAAAGAATTTCTGCTCACTTGAGTCAATCAAGGTAGGCACACATGAGGCTAACCCGACAGTTTGCCAGTGCACTGACTGTCAGAGCTTTGAACTCAAAAAAGATTGCGGCTGCAAGTAATCTTTTAGCTATGCAAAACACCCTCATCAAGTTTTGAGGGTGTTTTGTGTATTACATACAGGGGGAGTAGAAGTGGAAATCTTTTATGCGGTAATTTCGCAAATCGGAGTTTTGTTTTCATTTATATTCATAGGTTTTATTCTTCGGCGTTTTGCTTTGCTTCCCGAAAAAGCAAGTGAGGTTTTTTCTAAACTTGAAAATCAAATTCTGATGCCTGCTGTTGTTATCAATACATTTCGCACAAATTGCACTGTTAAAAATATCAGTGAAAAATGGGTGTTTATTGCATACAGTGCCGCAGTACTGACTTTTTGCATTATTGTGGGATTTGTTGTTTCACGCTTTCTGGGCAAGACAGAATATCTTAAAAAAATCTACCGCTATTCACTCTCTGTTTCGAACTTCGGCTTTGTCGGAACAGCAATGGTTGTGGGAATTTACGGCGGTGACAGTATTGAGGTTTTTGATTATCTGATGTTCACTCTGCCTTTGAATTTATTTACCTATTCAATAGGTATTTCATGGCTTGTTCCCGACGGAGGAAAGACTTTTTCGCTTAAAACATTTATTAATCCAATCTTTGTTTCACTGTTCATAGGTGCAATCCTCGGACTTTTGAATTTGCCGAAATTTGATATTGTCACAACTATAATCACCGGAGCTGCTGATTGTATGTCACCGATTGCAATGATTCTTACCGGTTTTGTAATAGGCGGATACCAATTCAGAAATCTTTTTTCACAGTGGCAGACATATGTTGTTGCTGCAATCAGACTTGTCGCTATTCCTTCGGTTGTCGTGTTGGTGCTTAAGTTTTTGAATACGCCAAATGAGATTATTATAGCTACTCTTTGCGCTCATGCAATGCCTTTGGGGTTAAACACGGTTATTATTCCGTCAGCATACGGAAAACCAGTGGAGGCAGGAGCAAGTATGGCACTTGTATCACAGCTTAGTGCAATAGTCACGATTCCAGTACTTTTTTTGGTGTTCACAGGTATATAACATTCAATACCTACTAATTATATAGGATAAATAGTAAAAATTTTCAAAAAGGCTATTGACATTTTATTTTTTTATGATATGATATAGATACATTAAAACCTATCAAACATATAGGAATTAAAGGAATGGTGTCTATGTATCTTTTATTAAAACGATGTTGCTTTGATACACGAATGTGAAATCAGCCTTTGATTGACCATTAATATATCTATATCAAAATATTATTATGAAAAGAGGAAATAAAAATGAGCGAACTTAAAGATAGAAATTTAAAATTTGAAACACTCCAGCTTCATATAGGACAGGAACAGGCAGACCCCGTTACGGATGCAAGAGCTGTTCCGATTTACGCATCAACATCATATGTATTTCACGACAGCCAAGACGCAGCCGACCGTTTTGCACTGAAAGCTGCAGGTAATATCTACGGCAGACTTACTAATCCTACGCAGGATATTTTTGAACGCCGTATAGCAGCTTTGGAGGGCGGTTCAGCGGCTCTTGCGGTTGCCTCGGGCGCAGCGGCTATTACATACACAATTCAGGCGCTTACTAAAGCAGGTGACAATGTTGTTGCTGCAAAGACTATCTACGGCGGTACATACAATCTGCTTGAACACACTTTGCCGACATACGGAGTGAATGCAAAATTTGTTGACCCTGATGAAGAGGGCGCATTTGAAAATGCTATTGACGAAAACACAAAGGCTATATACATTGAAAGTCTCGGGAATCCTAATTCAAACCTTATTGATATTGAAAAGGTTGCTGTCATTGCACACGCACACAATATTCCGCTCGTTGTTGACAGCACATTTGCTACTCCGTTCCTGCTCCGTCCGTTTGAATACGGCGCAGACATTGTTGTTCATTCTGCAACTAAGTTTATCGGCGGTCACGGTACGGCAATCGGCGGTGTAATTATTGAAAGCGGTAATTTTGATTGGGCGGCTTCAGGCAAGTTCCCACAGTTCAGCGAACCAAATGCTTCATATCACGGTGCGGTGTTCACACAGGCTGCACCGGGTGCGGCACTTGTAACCTTTGTGCGTGCAATTCTTCTGCGAGATACGGGTGCAACGCTTTCTCCATTCCACGCTTTTATCTTTTTACAGGGACTTGAAACACTCTCGCTCCGTGTTGAACGTCACGCAGAAAACACAAAGAAGGTTATCGAATATCTTGCAAGCAATCCAAAGGTTGAAAATGTCAATCACCCGTCGCTTCCGGACTCAAAGTACAAGTCGCTTTATGATAAATATTTCCCAAATGGAGGCGGTTCAATCTTTACTTTTGAAATCAAGGGTACTGAGGATGATGCAAAGAAATTCATTGATAACCTCAAGATTTTTTCACTTCTTGCCAATGTTGCGGATGTAAAGTCGCTTGCAATTCATCCTGCTTCAACAACACATTCACAGCTTAATGAACAAGAGCTTGAGGAACAGGGTATCAAGCCGAATACAATCAGACTTTCTATCGGTACGGAACATATTGATGATATAATATTTGACTTGCAGGAAGCATTTGACTCAATTTAATTTAATATATATTAATACGAAGGGACTTGATTTTGTGTCAAAAATATATAAAAGTGTGACGGAACTTATTGGCAGAACACCGATTATTGAATTAAAAAATATTGAAGAAAAGCACAATCTGAAAGCAACTGTTCTTGCAAAGCTTGAATACTTTAATCCGGCAGGAAGCGTTAAGGACAGAGTGGCTAAGGCTATGATTGAGGACGCCGAGAAAAGCGGTGTGCTTAAAAAGGATGCGACAATCATTGAACCGACCTCGGGCAACACGGGCATTGGTCTTGCGTCTGTTGCTACAGCAAAGGGTTATAAAACAATACTGACAATGCCCGAAACAATGAGCATTGAAAGAAGAAATCTTCTTAAGGCATACGGTGCTGAGATTGTACTTACAGACGGAACAAAGGGGATGAGCGGTGCTATTGCAAAGGCAAATGAGCTTAAAGAAGAAATTGAGAATGCAGTAATTCTCGGGCAGTTTGTCAATCCCGCTAATCCAAAGGTTCATTATGAAACTACCGGACCAGAAATTTTTGAGGACACTGACGGCAATGTTGACATTTTTGTTGCAGGTGTTGGAACAGGCGGAACATTGAGCGGTACAGGCAAATATCTTAAGAGTAAAAATCCAAGTGTAAAGGTTGTTGCCGTAGAGCCGGCAACTTCACCGGTGCTTTCAGAGGGACACGGTGGTCCGCATAAAATACAGGGTATAGGAGCAGGCTTTGTGCCTGATACACTTGACACAGATATTTATGATGAAATTATTACAGTCAAGAATGAAGATGCTTTTGCAACAGCGAATACCATTGCAAAATCTGAGGGTATTCTTGTGGGGATTTCATCCGGTGCATCCTTGTGGGCGGCTGTTGAGCTTGCAAAGCGTCCTGAAAATGAGGGCAAAACTATTGTGGCACTGCTCCCCGACACAGGTGAGCGTTACCTTTCAGCCGGTGTATACAGTGATTGATGTTTAATACGCAAGAACACCCCGCTTTCAGGCATATCATAATTATGCCTGAAAGCGGGGTGTAATTTTGTTGTTACAAATTATTAAAGTGCCTGCTTGATAGCTGCAAGAAGCTCGTCATATGTTTCAAAAGCAGGAAGCTCAGGATTGTCAGCTTTGATTTTGTCTGTGCTCTTAAATAAAAATCCTGCCTTGCTTGCCTTTATCATACCAAGGTCATTGTAGCTGTCTCCGCTTGCAATAGTTTCATATCCGATTGACTGCAATGCCTTAACGGTTGTATATTTGGAATTTTCAATTCTCATCTTAAAGCCTGTGATTTCTCCGTTTTCAGCCACTTCAAGCGAATTGCAGAAAATTGTAGGCCAGCCGAGCTTTTGCATAAGCGGCTTTGCAAATTGTGTGAATGTATCACTTATGATAATAACCTGTGTAATTGAACGAAGTTCATCCAGAAATTCCTTTGCACCCTTCATAGGGTCAATAGTAGCAATTGTTTCCTGAATTTCCTTAAGACCCAGATTATGCTGCTTTAAAATATCAATGCGGTATTGCATAAGCTTTGAATAATCAGGTTCGTCACGGGTAGTTTTCTTTAACTCTTCAATTCCTGTAGCCTCTGCAAAGGCAATCCAGATTTCAGGTACAAGTACACCCTCAAGGTCAAGACATACTATATTCATATTAATCCTTCTTTCACATAAAACTCATATTACATAATATACCATACTTTGCATCCTGTTTCAAGTATTTTACAAGTCTTAATCGCATTTCATAATATATTACAGGTAATTTTCTTTTAATATATTACTTATTGTAATATTATGTTATATATCTTGTGCAGTGCTTAATTGTGTAAATCTATATTCATATCCAAAAAATACTTGATATTTGACAAAATATAGGTTAAAATCATAATGATATTATTATACTATTTTATACAGAAAGAAAGGAATATTGTTTATGAGCAATCCTATTGTTACTATTGAAATGGAAAACGGCAAAACAATTACGGCGGAGCTTTTTCCTGAAATCGCACCGAATACCGTTAATAATTTTATTAGTCTTATCAAAAAAGGTTTTTATGACGGATTGACATTTCACAGAGTAATCTACGGCTTTATGCTTCAAGGCGGATGCCCTGAAGGCACAGGTATGGGAGGTCCGGGCTATTCAATAAAAGGCGAATTTTCCGGCAACGGCTTTAAAAATGAGCTTAAACACACTGAGGGTGTGCTCTCAATGGCACGTTCAATGATGCCTGACTCAGCAGGTTCACAGTTTTTTATTATGCACAAGGCAGCTCCGCATCTTGACGGTCAGTACGCTGCGTTCGGCAAGGTTACTGACGGTATGGATGTTGTCAATGAAATTGCAGAGGTTGATACGGATTTCAGCGATAAACCTCTTGACCCGCAGGTTATCAAAAAAATTACAGTTGATACAAAGGGTGTTGATTATCCTGAGCCTGAAAAGTGTTAATTGTGTTCTTTAGTTATTATCTTGAAAGGATGAAAATATGAAGGTTTTATTAGCCGGAGGCGCAGGTTATATAGGAACGCATACGTGCGTAGAACTTATAAACAGCGGTCATGAGGTTGTAATTGCGGACAATTTTTCAAACAGTTGTCCCGAAGCTGTAGCTCGTGTTGAAGAAATAACAGGCAAAAAAATTCCGCTTTATGAGGCTGATGTTTGCGACAAGAATGCCGTTGACAGAATTTTTTCCGAAAACGATCTTGATGCAGTAATTCATTTTGCAGGTCTTAAGGCAGTTGGTGAAAGCGTTGAAAAGCCTGTTGAATATTACAGAAATAATATTGATTCAACGCTCACCTTGCTTGAAGCAATGAAAAAGTATAATGTAAACAGATTTATTTTCAGTTCATCTGCAACAGTTTACGGAACTCCTGTTTCTGTTCCTCTTGTTGAAACTATGCCGACAGGTTCTCCGACAAATCCTTACGGCTGGACAAAGCTGATGATGGAGCAGATTCTTACGGATACGGCAAATGCCAATCCTGAAATGTCCATTGTTATACTCCGTTACTTCAATCCTATCGGTGCCCACGAAAGCGGAAGAATAGGTGAAGACCCCAACGGAATTCCAAACAATCTTATGCCGTACATTACACAGGTTGCCGCAGGAAGACTTAAACAGCTCGGTGTTTTCGGTGATGATTATCCTACACATGACGGTACGGGTGTGCGTGACTACATTCATGTAGTCGATCTTGCAAAGGGTCATGTCAAGGCTATTGAGTATTCAGCTGCACACAAGGGAACCGAGATATTCAACCTTGGTACGGGAACAGGTTACAGCGTGCTTGACATCGTAAAGGCATTTGAAAAGGCGAACGGTGTTGAAATTCCTTATCAGATTAAACCTCGTCGTGCAGGAGATATTGCCGAATGTTTTGCTGACGCATCCAAAGCTAAGGAGCTTCTTGGCTGGGTTGCTGATAAAAATCTTGAGGATATGTGCCGTGATTCATGGAATTGGCAGTCAAATAATATCAACGGTTACAAATAAGATATTTTGTCTTCACAAAAAATTCACAATATATTCATTATTTTTTATTGAATTTTGTTTTAATTTGTTGTATAATCATTTTTGTAATTTTACATTTTAAAGGAATGAAGAAACAAATGAAAAAGAACCTATTAAAAATTTCATCATTGTTAGCAGCTCTTCTTGTTGTGTTTGCAGCAATGGGAACAACAGCCTTTGCTGCTGAAGAACTCAATGTAAACTCTGCAATTACTGTAGAAAAGGGCGATAAGCTTACTTTTACAATTAATCTTGCGGATTGTGACAAGAAGATTGTTGGTTTGCAGATGTATTTAAATTATGACAACTCAAAGCTTAAGTATGTTGACGGATCACTTAAGTTTGACAAATTTGACGGTGTTGTATACAATGCAAAGCTTGACAATCAGATTGCAATTACCTGGACTAATGTTATGGAGGAAGTTGACTTTTCAAAACAGGGTTCATTTCTTTCTGTTCAGTTTGAAGTTGTAGGTACGGGTGAAACATCAATTTCACAGTACATTGCGCATATGTATGATATGGATATGGTAACGCTTTCAAATTATAAGTTTACCTATGACTACTCAACGGAAAACGGCGACAGCAAGACTGACCAACAGGCAGTAATTACAACTGACGAAGAGTTTCTTAATACTCATACCGGTTCGTTTGTAAACTATGATGACGGTATGGGTGACAATTCACCGAACAAGGATACCCACAAAGAAATTAAGGGTTCGGAAATCGTAACGAAGGTTGTACAGGCTACTCATTATGAAGTAGTCAACAGCAAGGACTCGTCAGGCGGTTCGGGTACCACCGTGTTAATTATAGTGGGTGTCGCAGTAGTAGTTCTGGCAATTATTGCTGTTATCATAGTAAAAAAGAAAGATGATTCCAAAAAGTCTTCAGAAGAAGCAAAGAAAGGACATTATGCCGAAAAATAACATTGATTGTAAAAATCACTAAATATTTTACAGATATTTTGTTGAAATTTTTGCTTTGTTTCAATAATTTAGTAATTGATTTTTGGATTTATTTATTATATAATAATTACAACCGATAGTTTTCGGAAAATTAATTGGAGGAGTTTCTACAATGAAAAAGAAAATCTTTAGTCTTATTCTTGCAGTTGTACTTGTTGCTTCTATGATGACAGTAGCAATGGTTAGCGTATCTGCAAGCATAGACGAAAACGGTCGTTATGTACCATCAACAGAGGATACATACAGATACTATTTCTATATGCCTAATTCATGGAAGAACAGCTACACACAGGATACTATCGCAGGTGTTTATTGGTGGGCAGGTACTGACAAATGCAATGAGTTCGGCACTGATGATGATGGCGCTGCTTGGCCGGGTTATGTTGCTCAGCATGAAGCTGATTATAAATACGGTTCAGTTTACTATATTGACTGCCCGGATGATGTAGCTACTATCATTTGGAACAACTATGTAAACGGCGGCACCTTTGATAAAGAAACAGGCGAATATCAGTTCTCTAAGGAACAGTATACTTCTGCACTGCAGACAGCTGATGTTAACGGTTTAGATGATGCTGAATTATATGCTAACGAAGAGTTATATCCTGATGGTTTAGAAGACTTTGGCGATATGATTTATGTTCTTGATTACTCTAAGACACAGGAAAATGCTCTTAACGGCAAGATTACTTGCGTTGGTGAATGGTATTATTACTATGGCGCCGGTAAGTATGGTATTCAGCCAACTCTTGAAGAAGCTGAAGCAGCAGGCGCTGTATTTGATTCAGAATATTACCCTGCAATCGACCATGATTCAACACCTGAACTTCCACAGCCTTCTGCTACAGAGCCAACAACAGTAGCTCCTACAACAACTGTTGACGGTAATAATGATACTGATGCTACAAAGCCAACAGTAGGCGGTCCTTCAAATGATGCTTCAAGTTCAACTAAGGATTCTGCTAATAAGAATGACAACGGAACAGTTCAGACAGGTGATGCTTCTATGGCATTCATCGTACTCTTCTCAGTTGTAGCAGCAGCCGGCGTAGCAATCTTTGCACGTAAGAAGATTTTTGGTTAATTTATAATCTGAATTTATGATTATTTACACCCTCTCGTTTGAGAGGGTGTTTTACTTTATAGGAATTTGCTCGGAAACAGTCGGGCATAGAAGTGAGTTTTTATTTGGTGCCGTCTGCCCGGGTAGGTGCAACCCACCGGTTGCTTGTAAAATAATATTTAATATGCTATTATATAATACAGATTATTTATTGACAGAAATATGAAACGGACAAAATAAGGGATGATTGTTTTGGCAAGAGTGGTGCCGCTTTTCAGCGGAAGTAAGGGTAACAGCTACTACATAGGTACATTGAATGAAGGTGTGCTGATTGATGCAGGAAGATCCTGCAAGCAAATTGAGAATGCCATGGAGGCAAACGGTCTTAAAATGAGTAATGTTAGTGGAGTATTCATTACCCATGAACATACCGATCATTGCAGTGCGGTCAAGGTGCTTGCAAAGCGGTACAACCTTCCCGTTTACGCAAGTCTCGGAACACTGAGAGCGCTTGAGTGCGGCAACAAAATAGCTCTCGGCACGGATACTATATTAATAGAAACCGAAATTGCAATCGGAAATATGCTTATACAAAGATACGATACTCCCCATGATGCAGCTGAAAGCTGTTGCTTCAGAGTGACGGCTACCGATGGAAAATCAGCTTTGATAGCAACCGATATGGGTGTAATGCTCCCTGAAATTCGAACAGCTGCACATCGGAGCGATTTTGTTGTTCTTGAGTCAAATCACGATATAGAAATGCTTAAGACAGGTATGTACCCTTATCCTTTAAAGCGAAGAATATTATCAGAGAAAGGGCATCTTTCAAATGACGCCTGCGCAAAGGAGCTTGCTGAGCTTGTCAAGGGTGGAACTCTCAGACTTATGCTTGGGCATCTTAGTGAACAGAACAACACTCCGCGCCTAGCATTTTCAACTTCCGTTTCTGCACTTGAAAATGCCGGGCTAAAGTTCAGAAGCGATTATACACTTGATATTGCTCCGCCTGAAACACGGGTGCATTCAGTTATTTTTTGATGATGTAAAAATATGATAAGAATTAATATAATATGTATAGGAAAAATTAAAGAAAAATACTTTACAGACGCAATAGCCGAGTATTCAAAACGCTTGACTGCATTCTGCAAATTTGCCATTACAGAGCTTAATGAAGAAAAAATCCGCAGTAACACACCAAATCAATCACAGATTCAAGAGGTTCTTAATTCTGAGGGTAAACGTATTTTACAGAAGATTGGCACCGGAGATTACGTTGTTGCAATGTGTATTGAAGGAAAACTGATGTCAAGCGAAGAGCTTTCTAAGGTTATTGACAATGTAAGTCTGTCGGGCAAAAGTACTGTCGATTTTATAATCGGCGGAAGTTACGGACTTAGCAATGAGGTTAAGAGTAGGGCAAATCTGAAACTTTCAATGAGCAAAATGACCTTTCCTCACCAGATGGCACGAATGATTCTGAGTGAGCAGGTTTATCGTGCGTTTGAAATTTCTTCAAACGGCAAATACCATAAGTAATACTAATAGATACATAAAATTACGTTAAAAGGAGATTCATATGGCACTTGACGGTATATTTCTGCGGCATATAAAAAGTGAGATAGAATCTGTGGCACTCGGTGCAAGGGTTTCTCAGATTTATCAGCCAAACAGAGAAGAGCTTGTTTTTGCATTGCGCACTATGAATGGCAACAAAAAGCTTTTGATGTCTGCAAGGGCTAATTCTCCGAGAGTTAATTTTTGTACAACCACTCCTGAAAATCCTGCACAGCCTCCGATGTTCTGTATGCTTCTTCGCAAGCGCATAGGTGGAGGTAAGCTTGTTGCTGTTCGTCAGATGGATTGCGACAGAGTGATTTTTTTTGATTTTGAGTGTATCAATGAGCTTGGCGACACGGTGATGATCACCGTAGTATGCGAAATTATGGGGATGTACAGCAATGTAATTGTGGTAAATTCCGATGGAGTTATAATTGATTCGCTTAAACGTGTTGATATGACGATGAGCAGCCGACGACTTGTTTTGCCTAATATAATGTATGAACTGCCTGAACCACAGGAAAAACTTAACATTGTTGAGACTGATGTTGATGAAATTGCTTTTAAGCTCAGAAATCTTGAAAGTGAAATGCCTCTTAACAAAGCTCTTTTGCGTGTGATACAGGGTGTTTCGCCAGTGATTTGCCGTGAAATTGAGCATAAGGTTATGGAGGGAGCAACGAATCTTATAGAGGGCGTACTGTATGACAAGCTTATTTCAGAATTAAAAACGATGAAAGAAATTGCCGAAAACTGTTCGGGACAACCTTGCGTAATTTATCGTGAGGACGGAAAACCAATGGATTTCAGCTTTATGCCGATAAGCCAGTATGGCGGTTTTGCGAAGATTGAATACTTTGACAGCTTTTCGGGCTTGCTCGACGCTTTCTATGATGCCCGTGATACAAAGGAGCGTATGCGTGTAAAATCACAAAGCCTCGTGAAGCTTTTAACTAATATATCGGAACGGATTGCACGCAAACTCAGCAAACAGCAAACAGAACTTAAAAATTGTGAAAATCGGGAGCAGCTTCGTATTTGCGGTGATCTTTTACAAGCAAATCTATATCGTATTGAGCGAGGCGCAGAATATGTTGATGTTGAAAATTTCTATGATGAAAATTACGGAACTTTGCGTATAAAGCTTAATCCAGCCATATCACCTGCTGCGAATGCTCAGAAATTTTATAAGGATTATCAGAAAGCGAAAAATGCTGAAAATGTTCTGACCGAGCAAATAAAAAAAGGACATAATGAACTTTTGTATGTTGAATCAGTGCTGGACACGGTTATGAGAGCAGAGAATGAGCGTGATTTAGCTCAGATACGTGATGAACTTACAGAGCAGGGTTATTTGCATCGTCAAAAGGGCAAACAGAAAAATTCGGCAGCGCTTCCTCCTTATGAATTTGTTTCAAGTGACGGCTTTAAAATTCTGGTTGGAAGAAACAACAGACAAAATGATAAGCTTACGTTAAAAATGGCAGGAAAAAATGACATATGGCTGCATACCAAAGATATTCACGGTTCGCACGCAGTTGTTTTTGCAGATGGCAGAGAGGTGAGCGATACTGCAATCTATGAGGCGGCACGCATTGCAGCATATCACAGCAAAGCTCAGAACAGCAGCAGAGTACCTGTGGATTACACATTAATCAAATATGTCAGCAAGCCAAACGGTGCAAAGCCGGGAATGGTGATTTATGTTAATAACAAAACCTTATATGTCAATCCGTTTAACGGTATTGAAAATTAATATGATGAATTTAACCAATTTTTTATAGGAGCGAGAATAATAGACATAATTGATTGTAGATTTAGCCATAATGTTATACTATTATGCCGAATAGCCGAACTCAAAAAAATATAAAGTAAATATAAAACAAAAATATAGCACAAATTTATACGTTTATTTTTGTGATATATTATAAATACTCTATAATAATTTGAATTATTTGTATATTGTTGCGATAAATATTAATTTCCTTAGGTGAAAATATACGAAAATAATAGTATTTTTACCTTACATTTACATATTGTGTTCAAAACTTTTTTAGCTAAAGTACTTGATTTTTGTCATTAATTATAATATAATATTTATACCGATATCTCGGAAAATTTTTAGGGAGGAACATAAAATGTCCAAAAAAATTATCAGCTTGTTATTAGCTGTAATGCTTACTGTATCAATGGTAGCCGTTGCTGCAGTCAGCGTATCAGCTGAAACAGGCGAAGGCGCAACTTATGTTGTAGCAGGTTCAGAAGAAGTTTTTGGTGTTAAATGGGACTTTAATGCTGAAACAGCTTCAAGCAATGTTATGACAGAAGTTGATGGTGTTTACACACTTACAGTTGAAGATGTACCGGAATTCACAAACGCACAGTTCAAGATCGGTACAAACGGTATTGACGGTACAGATTGTATCGGTAAGGGTGCAGACGGTGCTGTTAGCACAGCTCCGGACGCATTTAACTTTGCATTCAATGTTACTGCTCCTTGTGATGTAACAATCACATATAATCCAGCAACAAATGAAGTTAAATATTCAGGTGAATTTGTAACTGAGTATGCTTTCAGCGTTGATACATTAAGAGCAGTTGGTAACGGCGGTTCAGGTTTCCTTAACGATGTTGCATGGGATCCTGCAGCTGACGAAAACCTTATGGAGCAGATTGCACCGGGTGTATATCAGATCGTTATGACAGATGTTGAGTATTATCCAAATGCTCAGCTCAAGTTTGCAGCTGACGGTTCTTGGGGAACTAACTGGGGCGGTACGTTTGCAGGCTTTGATGTAGAAACAGACGCTGTTTATAACGCTGCTGATAACATCACATTTGACATTGGTGAAGATGATGACAACTACTACAAAGTAACAGTTACTCTTGACCTTTCAGGTTTTGATCCTGCAACAAACTCAGGTGCTAAGTTTACAATTTCACAGGAAGTTCAGAGCGATGAGCCGATTCCTACAGATCCTGTAGAAACAACAGCTCCTGTTGAGACAACAGCTCCTGTAGAAACAACAGCTCCTGTTGAGACAACAGCTCCTGCAGCAGATTCACTTACAGTAAATGCTACATCTAACTTCTTCTCAAAAGTTGAAGCTAAGTACAATGCTGATACAAAAAGAGTAAGAGTTTCTTATTATCTTGAAAGTGATAAGAATATCCTTAACTTCCAGTTTGGTACAAAGGATGTTACAACTACAGTAATCGACGGTATTACTTATGATCCTGAAGTTCTTAAGGTAGCTGATGATTGGACAAATAAGAAGACAGTTCCAATGTTAGGCGGTATAGCTGGTTGTGCAATCAACCTTAAGGGTATTTCTGGTTCAATTAAGCTTAACGGTTCAAACCTTAACCTTTGGGAAGTAAAATCTGATGTACCTTTTATTCAGGTTGAATTTGAGGTTCTTGATATTACAGGCAAGGGCGCAGTAACAACAACAATCGGTTGCGAACTTGAATCAATGATCGTTGCAAATATTGATGAGAACAATCCAAATGAATTAGTTGATCCTAAAACTGAGGATTATCTTGTAAGAGACAAGATTGTTAACGAAGCTAATGTGGCAAAGAACAATGTTAAGGCTACAACAACTCTTTGGCCTGAGTCTCCTGTTCCAACAACTCCAGTTCCAACAACAACAGAGGAACCAGTTCCAACAACAACAGAGCCAGTTCCAACAACAACAGAGGAACCAGTTCCAACAACAACTGAGCCAGTTCCAACAACAACAGAGGAACCAGTTCCAACAACAACAGAGGAACCAGTTCCAACAACAACAGAGCCGGTTCCAACAACAACTGAGCCGGTTCCTACAACAACAGAGCCAGTTCCAACAACAACAGAGCCAGTTCCTACAACAACAGTTGCAGGTAATGTAATTACTGCTAACTCTAACTTCTTACCAACCGATACTTATGATGCAAAGGTTGGCGAAGTTGTAGATGTTGAATATTCATTTAATGCAAATGTATTTGCAACACAGTGGAAACTCAATTACGATCCTACAGTTCTTGAGCTTGTAACAACAACTAACTTTATGCCACAGATGACAACAGGTGCTGACTATAATGCAGAGGTACTTGGTGTTGTTGAAGGTTCAGCTTCTAACCTTGGTCTTTACAATGTAACAGCTGACGCTCCATTCGTTGGTGCACAGTTTAAGAAGATTGCTGAAGGCGATACTACTGTAACACTTATTCTTTCAGTTCTTGAAACAGCTGAATTGAACGAAGATGGTACAATTAATGAGGATTCACAGGTTCGTGTTGTATTCAATGGTCAGGTTGCTGAAGAGGTTACTACTGTTACAGATCTTAAGACAGTAATTAAGCCTGCTTCTGAAGTACCAACAACAACAGAGCCGGTTCCAACAACAACAGAGCCAGTTCCAACAACAACTGAGCCTGTTCCAACAACAACAGAGCCTGTTCCAACAACAACAGAGCCAGTTCCAACAACAACTGAGCCTGTTCCAACAACAACTGAGCCGGTTCCAACAACAACAGAGCCAGTTCCAACAACAACAGAGCCTGTTCCAACAACAACAGAGCCAGTTCCAACAACAACTGAGCCAGTTCCAACAACAACAGAGCCTGTTCCAACAACAACAGCTCCTGCTACAACAGTAGCACCTACTACAGTTGATCAGGAAGTTCCAACACAGCCTGCAACAGATAAGAGCAGCTCAACTGCTGACACACCAAAGTCTACAGCAGACACACCTAATGGTACAACCAGCGGTGGTAACGGTACAGTTCAGACAGGTGATGCTTCTATGGCTATCATCATTCTCTCAGTTCTTGTTGCTGGTACAGCAGTAATGTTCGTACTCAGAAAGAGAGAAATGTTCTAATTGAACTTAACTTAATTATTTCATAATAATTGCAATGGGCTGACCTTTTGGTCAGCCCTATTTGTTTATATCTTAAGTAATTTGACTTTTATGCTATTGAATAATATATGTTTTTGTTATATAATTTTTATTAAATAAGTGGCAATACGCTGTTATTAATTAAAACAAGTAACGGCAAAAGAGGTGTTTTACTTATAATCTTACAATTTTGACTTAGCATAATATTTTGTAAGTCTGTTTTGGAAGAAATAATTCTCTTGCAAATGCAATGATTTTGCGTATTGACTCAAATGCATAACTTTTGATCTGATTTTAAAACCAAAGTTATGTTTAGATATTTCAGTATTTTTTAATTATTATTTTAAGTATTATGTAAATTTGTATTATGTAAATTTTATTAAATTTATAATAGGTGTGGTAGTATGAATAATGAGCGGCTTGAAAAGCAGCTTACATTTTGCAAAGAGCTTGACAAAGAAAAATTTATAAAGCGTCAGACATTACTGCGTGATGGTGCAACATATGAGGATGATGCTGAGCACGCATGGCATATGGCTATAATGTGTTTGATTTTGTCTGAATATTCAAACAATAATATTGATTTACTTAAGACAATAACAATGATTTTAATTCATGATATTGTAGAAATAGATGCAGGTGACACCTATGCTTATGATTATGCAGGCATACAATCGCAATATGAACGTGAGAAAAAGGCAGCCGAACGAATTTTTGGATTATTACCGGATGATCAGAGAGAAAAATATATATCCTTGTGGAATGAGTTTGAAGAGAACAAGACTAACGAGGCAAAATTTGCTCATACAATGGATAATTTTCAGCCTTGTATGCTTAATAATGAAACTAAGGGCAAAAAGTGGAAAGATAACAATGTCAGGTTAAGTCAGATATTAAAGCGCAACGGGCATACGGCTGACGGGTCAGAAGAACTTTGGAATTATCAGTTGGAAAAGTTTATAATGCCTAATGTTGTATCAGGAAAAATAATTGACGATAAAAATGAGTAGGAGAGTGTATTTTAGTGGGGAGGAAGCTTGAGCAATATGAGTTTATTGAGCGCAGCATAATTAAGAAATTCCGTAAAGTGATATGGAATCCTTTTATAATTGCAATTAAGAAGTATAGACTTGTTAATGCTGGAGATAAAATTGCTGTGTGTATCTCCGGCGGCAAGGATTCAATGCTTATGGCAAAGTTGTTGCAGGAGCTTAAAAAGTACAGCGAGGTTCCCTTCGAGCTCGAATTTGTAGTTATGGATCCCGGCTATAATGAGATTAACAGACAAAAAATTGAAAGCAATGCTGCTCTGCTAAACATTCCTATCAAAATTTTTGAAACAGATATATTTGATGTTGCAAATAAAACTGTTAAATCTCCCTGTTACCTTTGTGCAAGAATGAGAAGGGGACATCTTTATAAAATAGCAAAGGATTTAGGGTGTAATAAAATTGCACTCGGGCATCATTTTGATGACGTCATCGAAACAACTTTGATAGGTATGTTTTACGGCTCACAGCTACAGTCAATGCCACCTAAGCTTCACAGTACAAACTTTGAGGGAATGGAGCTTATACGGCCGCTCTATTGTGTCCATGAATCTGCAATTATTTCATGGCAGAAATACAATCAGCTTGAATTTATTCAGTGTGCCTGCCGTTTTACAGAAAATATCAGTAATTCTGATAACAAAATAGGTAGTTCTAAGCGTCAGGAAATAAAAGAGTTAATCAAAACTCTTAAAAAGACAAATCCGAATGTTGATAAAAACATATTTAACAGTATTCATTCTGTTTGTCTTGACACAATGGTCGGTTACAAGTCAAAAGGTGTCGAGCATTCATTCCTTGATGATTATGATGAAAAATAAAATAGTGCGAAAAAAAGCTGTTCAGCAGAATACTGAACAGCATTTTTTAATTATGAATTTTGCATATGTTCGTTCAAGTGTTTTTTTAGTGCGTCAAAAGTTTCATCGCTTATAACATGTTCAATTTTGCAGGCATCGGCGGTTGCCGCATTTTCTGAAACACCAAGACACATAAATAGCTTTGAAAGAACCGTGTGGCGTTCATATGTTTTTTCGGCAATTTCCTTGCCGAGTGATGTTAGCTTTAGCGCACCCTCCTTGCCTACAGAAAGATAACCGCCGTCTTTCAATAGTCCTACAGCACGGCTGACGCTTGGTTTTGAATATCCCATTTCTTCGCAAACATCAATTGAACGCACATAACTGCTTTTCTGACTGAGCACATATATCGTTTCAAGATACATCTCACCGGATTCCTTGAGTATCATTGTTAAATTCCCCCATAGTGGATTTTTAATAGAATTTATTGCATTTACTAAATAATAACATAGAATAAATCAAAAATCAATTATTAGTTGTATAGTAACAATGTTATTAGTTCAAACTAACTAAATAGCTGTTTTAGGGTTTATTTCAGATGATTTGATTGTCAATAATATCGGAGCAATAACTGTTAATTTTCGTACTACGAGTAATTCTGCATACAGACATTCAGATTTATTTTTATAAAAAAGCAGCCGGTGGGCTGCACTCATTCGGGCAGACAACACCATAAATGAATTAACTTCTATGCCCGAGCGCAGCCGAGTAATTTCCTATAAAGTAAAAAGGAAAAATATTAAGGCAACACTGCATACTATAATTATGCGGTGTTGCCTTAAGTTAGTTAGACAGATTTTGTGAAAAAGTATTTGATTTATTCTTCCATTTGTTTTCCGAGGAATGCAGCTGCCGATTGTGCAAGCTTTATTTCGGTATTAGACGGTACTTTCATACTTTCACCGCTCAGCATTACGACAGCACCCGTTACATCACCCGCTGCGATTATCGGATAAATTACCGCTGCACTGTGTTCAATACCCTCAATCGGCTGTACATCGCCTGCACTTTGTTGGGTTGCGGCATAGCTTTTTCGGTTTTCCATATAGCTTTCAAGAATAGTGCTTACTCTGCGTTCCAGAAATTCTCTTTTAGAAACGCCGGCGGCAGCCACTACATGGTCCTTATCGCAAATCAGAGTAGGCAGTGAGCTTATGCGTGCAAGCACATCTGCGTACTGTCCTGCGAATGCGGACAGTTCACCGACAGGCGAGTATTTTTTGAAAATAACCTCACCGTCGGTTGCAGTGTAGATTTCCAGAGGGTCACCCTCACGAATGCGAAGAGTTCGCCTGATTTCCTTAGGAATGACAACCCTGCCAAGGTCGTCAATCCTTCTGACAATACCTGTTGCTTTCATATCTAAAATCTCCCTTGATTAAATAATTTTAGCAAAATATTTGCAATTTTATTGTTTGAAAGCAGAGCAGATTTTATGCAGAAATTTTTTGATTTTTTACTTTATAGGAAATTGCTTGGTTGCGCTCGGGCATAGAAGTTAA
>DKZL01000025.1:27048-42637 GCA_002493635.1 Ruminococcaceae bacterium UBA7075
TTTATATGGTGCTGTCTGCACGAATAAGTGCAGCCCACCGGCTGCTTTTTTATTTTAAGAAACTGCTCGGAAACAGTCGGGCATAGAAGTGAGTTTTTATATGGTGCTGTCTGCCCGAGTAGATGCAGCCCACCAGCTGCAAAAAATAAGCGACAGCATTTCATACCGATTGCTGTCGCTTTAAATTTAACATTTTTAAGTGATACGAAAATAAAACCTCTAAGATAATTAATGACAATGGTCACATTCCGGAATGACACCGACAATAGGTTCGGGGTCGATACCCTGTTTTTTGTAGTAGTCGGAGATAGCCGCCTTTATTGCCTGTTCGGCAAGTACTGAACAGTGAACCTTTACCGGTGGAAGTCCGTCAAGAGCTTCCATAACTGCCTTGTTTGTAAGTTTTAAGGCGTCATTTATTGACTTGCCTTTAATCATCTCAGTTGCCATACTGCTTGTCGCAATCGCCGCACCGCATCCAAATGTTTTGAATTTAACATCTGTGATTACACTGTTTTCAACCTTGATGTACATTTTCATAATATCTCCGCATTTTGAGTTGCCCACTTCACCAATGCCGTCAGCATTTTCTATTTCACCGACATTGCGCGGGTTTGCAAAATGGTCCATAACCTTTTCTGAATATGCCATTATTTCATAACCTCCTGAGCTTCTTTCTTTTTTATATCTTCCCAGAGCGGCGACATTGATCTTAAATAAGATACAATTTCGGGAACAATCTCAAGAATATAGTCAATGTCTTCCTCCGTGTTTTCATCCGAAAATGAAAGTCTCAAACTGCCGTGTGCAATTTCGTGAGGCAGACCTATTGCCAGAAGAACATGGCTCGGGTCAAGGCTACCTGAAGTACAGGCAGAGCCTGATGACGCCTGCACACCTTTGAGGTCAAGCCTTAAAAGCAGGCTTTCGCCCTCAATACCCTCAAAACACATATTAACATTGCCCGGAAGTCTGTGAATGCGGTCGCCGTTTATTCTTGAACGCTCAATTTTCAGTAAACCGTCAATAAGGCGGTCACGCATTTTTGTGAGCTTTGCATTTCGTTGTTCCATTGTATCTATCGCAATTTGCAGAGCAACGTCAAGACCGACAATTCCTGCTACATTTTCAGTGCCTGCACGTCTGTTTCTTTCCTGTGCTCCGCCGTCTATCAGATTTTGGATTTTTACGCCACGTCTGATATACAACAAGCCACAGCCCTTGGGTCCGTGAATTTTATGAGCGGTCATTGAAAGTAAATCAATATTCTGTTCAGCGACATTGATTTTTACATATCCTGTTGCCTGAACAGCGTCTGTATGGAACAAAACACCCTTCTTTTTGCACACGGCACCTATCTCGGAAATAGGCTGAATAGTGCCGATTTCGTTGTTTGCATACATAATGGTAACAAGTGCCGTATCTTCTCTGATTGCATTTTCAACATCCTCAACACGCACAAGACCGTTTTCATATACATCAAGATATGTTACCTCAAAGCCCTCTTTTTCAAGAGCTGCACATGTGTGAAGAATTGCGTGATGTTCAAATTTGGAAGTAACAATGTGTTTTTTGCCGCTTGCCTTTAGTGCGTGAGCTACACCCTTTACAGCCCAGTTGTCAGATTCACTGCCGCCGGATGTGAAGAAAATTTCGTTTGCAGATTTTGCACCGAGATTTTTTGCGATGTTCTCACGAGCTGTCTCAAGTGCTTCCTTAGCCTTGCCGCCGACACTGTAAAGGCTTGACGGATTTCCGTAAACCTCAGTCAGATAAGGCATCATTTTTTCAAGGACTTCAGGAGAGATTTTAGTAGTAGCCGAATTGTCGGCATAAATATTTCTCATCTATAATCACCTTCGTATATAACTTATGAATACTTGCGTGCCGCTTCAACAGCAAGACGGTCGCAGCGTTCATTTTCGGAATGTCCTGCATGACCTTTTACCCAATTTACTTCAACTTCGTGAATGTCACAAAGCTTCAGAAGTTTGTCCCAAAGTTCCGGGTTAAGAGCAGGTTCTTTTTTGTTACGCATCCAACCGTTTGACTTCCATTTTTTTGCCCATCCAAGCTTTAAAGCGTTGCACACATATTGAGAATCGCTGTAAAGCGTAACTTTGCACGGCTCTTTGAGCTTTTCAAGTGCAAAAATTACGGCAGAAAGCTCCATTCTGTTGTTGGTGGTGTTTGCTTCGCCACCCGATAATTCCTTTTCAACACCGTTATAGCGTAAAATTGCTCCCCAGCCGCCCGGACCGGGATTTCCGCTGCATGCACCATCTGTAAAAATTTCAACCTGTTTCAAGCCGATTCTCCTCATTTTATGTTCAAACTATATTATAATACGCAAAACAGCCAAATGCAACCATTATTTGATTATTATTTTTCCAAAAAACGTACATAATATAAGTGCAAATCTTTTCTTTTACAAAAGCAAACAGTGTTTTGTTCTATTTGTTATGATTTCGGAAATATTATTGAATGTATGATTATATGTTCATATAATCTATTTATAATATACCATTAATACCTTTCTTTGTCAACTGAAAATAATATTTTTTTAACTTATAAAGTGATATAAAGTGAATAATAATTACTTTTATTTTTTGCCACCTTGACTAACCAATGTATTTGAGTTAAAATAATATAATGTAATATTATGGGATTGCTATACTATGCCCAGAATTTAAGTTATGTAAATTTTTATTCCGTAGGTTGCAAACGGATAAATATAAAATTTTAAATTCACTGTCTGCCGCAGTACGGTCGTGTATTTATTTTATGGCAGCAGTAGTAAAAGGAAAACCTCAAAAAACTGTTTAGGCTGATGTGCAACATAGTTATAAGGTATTCCTAAAAAAATTATTATTTTAATGGAGGTAAATTTGTGAGTACAGAAAATAAAATAAATTATCAATCAAGACAAAATAAGTACTCAAAGGGAAATAACAGGCAGACCTACAAGAAAAGCTCTTCTTCTGCCGCAAATGGCTCAAAGGGAAGAAACTTTAACGGCAATACGCCGAATAATTTTAAAAGGGCAAACGGAAAAAGACCTTATAAAAAACAGAACAGAGTACCAAACAAACCATCTGTCAAGATTGCTTTCCTGGGCGGATTAAATGAAATCGGTAAGAATATCACGCTGATTGAATGTGAAAACGATATTGTAATCGTTGACTGCGGTATGGCATTTCCTGACGGTGATATGCTCGGCGTAGATCTTGTAATTCCTGATTTTTCATATATAGAACAGAATTTTGATAAAGTAAAAGGTATTGTGCTTACTCACGGTCATGAGGATCATATAGGCGGACTTCCTTTTCTTCTTTCAAAGATGAGCATTCCGATTTACGGTACACCGCTCACACTTGGTCTTGTGGGAAACAAGTTGAAGGAGCACAGTCTTCTTAATCAATCACAGCTCAATGTTGTAAATGCGGGCGACAGCATAAAACTTGGCTGTATAGATATTAAATTTATTCACGTTAATCACTCAATTCCCGACGCCGTTGCATTTGCAATTCACACACCTGCCGGTACTATTATGCATACAGGTGACTTTAAAATCGACTGCACACCAATATCGGGCGATATGATTGACCTTTCGAGCATTGCCCGTGAGGGGGATAACGGAGTGCTTGCTCTGCTTGCAGAAAGTACAAATGCAGAGCGTTCGGGATACACTCCGACAGAGCGAATGGTTTCAGACAGTCTTGACGGACTTTTTAAAAGTGCCGAGAATTACAGAATTATAATTGCAACATTTGCATCTAATGTAAACCGTGTGCAGCAGATTATTAACTGTGCTGCAAAATACGGCAGAAAGGTTGCTTTTTCCGGCAGAAGTATGGTTAATTATATGGATGTTGCCGGCAGACTGGGATATTTGACCATTCCCGAGAATATTATTATAGATATAGATATGCTCGATAAATTTATGCCCGAACAGGTTGTTCTGGTAACAACAGGCAGTCAGGGCGAGCCGATGAGTGCACTCTCCAGAATGGCTTATTCCGATCACCGTAAGGTAATGGTTGGTGAAGGAGATTTTATTATAATTTCGGCAAATCCTATTCCTGGCAATGAAAAAACAGTCGGCAATGTTGTTGACGAGTTGCTCAAAAAGGGCTGTAAGGTTATATATGAATCAATGTATGATGTTCATGTATCAGGTCATGCCTGCCAGGAGGAACTCAAAATTATGCACCGCCTTGTAAAGCCCAAGTATTTTATTCCTGTTCACGGTGAGCAAAAGCACCTCAGAAAGCATGCTGAGCTTGCTGAATTTCTGGGAATGAGCAAGAAGAATATATTTATCGGCGATGTAGGCAGCGCAATAGAAATTAACGAAAATTATATTAAGGAGCTTGCACCCGTTCCGTCAGGCAAGGTATTTGTTGACGGTCTCGGTGTAGGTGATGTCGGAAGTATTGTATTGCGTGACCGCAAGCATCTGGGACAAGACGGTCTTATTATCATTGTTGCATCTCTTGATGTCTATGACGGTCATGTAATCAGCGGTCCTGACGTGGTTTCAAGAGGATTTGTATATGTCAGAGAGAGCGAGGGCTTGCTTGAAGAGGTAAGACAGCTGTCACTTGACATTCTTGAAAGCTGTGCAAACCACGGAATTCACGAATGGGGCGTAATTAAAAATAAAATCAAGGAAGATGTGTCAAAGCTGATTGGCCAGCGTACACGAAGAAGTCCTATGATTTTACCAATTTTGCAGGAGGTTTAATCCTGCACGCTGTACCGCTCAGCGTTAATGTGTTTTTGCGGTAATCTGAGGTTATGATATGAGAAAAAAGCATTGGACAGTCACACCTCTGTTTTTTATATTCGGTGTGATAATGCTGTTTATGGCGGTTGCATCACTTTCCTATAATAAAATATTATGTTATATTGAAATGGGTGTTTCGGTTGCGTCACTTGCCGTGGTAGCCGTGCTTCTGATACGCTTCAGAAGCTATATATCGTATGTTGTGCGCTCTTCTGCCGATAAAATTAACGGTATAGACTCGTCTTTTCTTGAAAGATACAAGTATCCGATTGCAATTGTCGGCACAAAGGGTGACATTCTCTGGTGTAATGTGCGTTTCCGCAAACAGATGAGCAATGCCAAAAATCCTGAGGGAGATAATATCAGTGCCTATCTTTCGGGTTTTGATTTTGAAAATTTTATTGTCGGCGAAGGTACTGACATTGTTCACGACGGTAAGGAATATACTGCATACTGTATAAATACGGACAACGGATATATCTGCCATTTTATTGATAATACTTATTACAAGGAAATGGTGCGTGAATACAATACATCGTTGCCTTGTGTTGCACTTATTACTTTTGACAATGCAGATGATTTTACCGAGTCGTCTGACGAAGAGCTTTCTCAGGTTACAATGTCAGTCGAAACATCTCTGCAAAAATGGGCTAATTCATATAATGCACTCTACAAAAAGATAAGCAATAACAGATATATGATTATATTCCGTGAAGCCGATGTTGAAAAAATGATTGCTTTAAAGTTTCCTGTGCTAAAGGAAATGCATGACATTGCAGCAAGACATCACACTGCTACAATATCCGTAGGATTGTGCCGTGGTGCCAAGACTATTAAAGAAAGTGAACTTGGAGCAAGAAAAGCGCTCGAAATGGCGCTTGGCAGAGGCGGAGATCAGGTAGCAGTTATTAAAAATAATAGCTATGATTTCTTTGGAGGTACCGCAGCAGCTTCTGAAAAGCTGAGTAAGGTGCGTATGCGTGTCATAGCCAACGCAATCAGCCGTGCAGTTGCCGACTGCGACAAGGTTCTGCTTATGGGACACCGTTTTTCGGATCTTGACTGTGTTGGTTCTGCAATCGGTATGCAGTGCATTATGGAGAAATCTTTCAAGCGTTACAGTAAAATTGTCATAGACAAGGAAAATTCTATGGCAAAACAAATTATTACATATGCAGACAGCCGACTTGATAACAGTATTTTTATTTCTGCTGAGGAGGCTCTAAAAAATATAACTCCGAGAACTCTGTTGATTATTCTTGACACACACATCAAAAATTCGTTGGAAAGTGTTGAGGTATATGAAAAGTGTAGGCGTGTGATCGTAATTGACCATCACAGAAAAGCTGTGAACTATATTGATAATGCGCTTGTATTCTGTCATGAGCCGTCAGCATCCTCTGCTTCGGAAATGTGCAGTGAGATTATAAGCTGTCTTGATGACGCACCGCTCGGTTATGTTCAGGCTGATGCGTTGCTTTCGGGTATTATGCTTGACACCAAGAATTTTGTCATCAAAACGGGCGTCCGTACCTTTGAAGCAGCGGCTTATCTGCGAAAGAAGGGTGCAAATACACTAACTGTCAGAGAAATGTTTGCAGACAGCGTTGAAACATATAAGAATAAGGTCGATATTGTTTGCAGATCAAACATATATAAAAACTGTGCCTTTTCGGTTGCCGAACAAAAGGGTAGTGAAATCCGCCTTGCGGCAGCTCAGGCGGCAGATGAAATGCTTTCCTTGCAGGGTGTTGATGCCTCATTTGTGCTCTTTGAGGACGGAGAGAAAATTAATATTTCGGCAAGAAGCTATGGACGTATAAATGTTCAGATTATAATGGAAAAGCTTGGCGGCGGAGGTCATCAGACTATGGCGGCTGCACAGCTTTATGGCATAACAATGGAGCTTGCTTATCAGAAGCTGATGTCGGTAATTGACGAGGTTCTTGATGATGTAAGCAATTAATAAATGCGAAATGTGAAAGGATGAATAATAGTGAAGGTAATTTTATTGCAGGATGTAAAATCACTTGGCAAAAAAGGTGAGCTGGTTGAAGCATCAGACGGATATGCACGCAACTATCTTTTGCCGAGAAAGATTGCCAAAGAGGCAAACGCACAGGCGATGAATGAATATAAAAATGCAGAAAATTCAAAAAATTACAAGATAGCCACAGAAAAGGCACAGGCTGAAGTTTATAAAAAACAGCTTGAGGGCAAGGTTTTTGAGATGACCGCAAAGGCAGGTCAGGGAGGCAGACTGTTTGGAAGCGTAACTTCAAAGCAGGTTGCTGAGGAAATCAAAAAGCAGTATAACATTGTGGTTGATAAGCGCAAGGTTATGCTTGAATCTGATATTAAAGAGTTCGGAACATACAAGGCTGAGGTAAAGCTTTATACAGGCATTTCAGCTAAAATTGATGTTAAGGTATCCGAAGCAAAATAATTTCTTAAATGGGTTTACGAAAAATAAGACAAACTTATGAAGCGTTAAAGTTAAAAAGGTAAAAAAATGGCAGATTCAGATTTTATCGGCAGTTATGACGGCTTGAATATGCCGTACAGTCCCGAGGCAGAGCAGGCTGTTCTGGGTGCAATGATTCTTGACAGCAATGTCTTTGACAGGGTGGTTGACCATATAAAGTCAGCTGATTATTTCTATGTTGCACTGCACAAGATAATTTTTGCAACAATGCAGGAAATGATTAATTTCGGTGCGGCTATCGACTTTGTAACACTGCTTGAAAAACTAAAACAGAATAAAGCGTTTGACGAGGCAACCGGCAAAACCTATCTTATGGATTTGGTCAATAACTGTCCGTCAATCTCAAATGCAGAGGAATACGCAAAGGTAATTGCCGACAAGTACAACATCCGCAGACTTATTACTGCGGCAAGGGAAATAATCGACGATGCGTCGGCAGGTGAAGAAGAACCGTCAGTGCTGATTGATTCGGCAGAACAGAAGATTTTTGAGATTCGCCGAGGCAATGAAAAGTCAGGACTTGAAAATATCAAATCTGTTGTTTTGCAGACCTTTGACAGGCTTGACTCTTTAAATAAAGAGACAGACGACAGTATGAAGCCGATTCCATCAGGTATCGGCGATCTTGACCGTGTCATTACGGGACTTAACCGAAGCGACCTTATCCTGCTTGCGGCACGTCCCGGTATGGGTAAAACGAGTTTTGCGCTTAATATTGCACGATATGCCGCATGCACGGCAAAAAAGACTGTTGCATTTTTCTCATTGGAAATGTCAAAAGAGCAGCTTGCAAGCCGTCTTTTGTCAACCGAAGCTCTTATAAGCGGTACTAAACTCCGCACAGGTAAGCTAAGTGAAGAAGAGTGGAGCAGGCTTATTCCCGCAAGCGATGTGCTTTCAAATTCCGAGCTTTATCTTGACGATACTCCGGGAATCACGATAACTGAGATGAAGTCGAGACTAAGACGGTTACATAATCTTGATTTGGTTGTTATTGACTATTTGCAGCTTATGGCAAGCGGTAAAAGGATTGATAACCGTGTTCAGGAAATTTCGGAAATTACACGAAATCTTAAAATTTTAGCCAAAGAAATGAATGTCCCTGTTATTACGCTTTCACAGCTTTCCCGTGCTTCTGAAAAGCGTGATGACCACAGACCTCAGCTTTCCGATTTGCGTGACTCCGGTTCAATCGAGCAGGACGCCGATATAGTTCTGTTCCTGTATCGTGAGGGCTATTATGCTGACAAAAATGCAGATAACGCAGCGGCACAAACCTCGGATATGAATTCGGGCGAGTGTATAGTTGCCAAAAACCGTCACGGTGAGGCAAGGTCGGTTAAGCTGCATTGGCAGGGTGAATTTATGAGATTTACGGGTACGGAGTCAAGAGATGAATAATCTTGTTCTGGCTGCTATTGAGAAGTATAATATGATAAGTACCGGTGACAGAGTTGTTGTTGCTTTGTCGGGAGGTGCCGACTCAGTTTCACTTCTTGATGCATTATGTTCTTTGAAAGAAAAATATAATTTAACTATTTATGCCGCACATCTGAACCATAATCTGCGTGGGGAAGAGGCTGAGCGTGACGAGAATTTCTGTAAAATTCTTTGTAAGAATTATGAAGTGGAGCTTTTCATCAAAAGTATAGATATTCATACTCTTGCAAATGAACAGAAAATCAGTGAAGAGCTTTGCGGCAGAAACGAAAGATATAAATTTTTTGATGAATTGTCAGTAAGACTGAATGCAAAAATTGCAACCGCACATTCTGCGTCTGACAATGCTGAAACTTTAATTTATAATATAGCAAGAGGCTCCTCGGTCAGGGGATTGTCTGCAATTCCGCCGAAGAGAGGCAGAATTATTCGTCCTCTTATTGAAGTCAGCCGTGCTCAGATTGAAGAATACTGCAAGCAAAAGGGGCTTGCTTTTGTTACAGACAGCACTAATTTGACTGACGATTATACAAGAAACAGAATTCGCCACAGTGTTATGGGAACGCTGAGGGACATTAATCCTCAGCTTGAGCAGTCTGTATCACAGCTTAGCGAATCGGCAAGAGAAGTAACAGATTATCTCAATAAGCAGGCACAGGCTGCGCTGGACAAATGTAAAACTCAGTTTGGCTTTAGCTGTAAGATGCTTTTGCAGCTTGATACAGCCGTTTTAAAGCATTCGCTTGTACTTTTGTGTGAACGAACTGCAAAGCTTACTCCTGAGCACAGACACATAGAATTAATGATTAAAATTCTAAATAACGGAGGAGCAGTAAATCTGAGCAGTAAGTTTATCGCTGTTTCAAAGCAGGGAATATTCAGGATAATTTCTGTCAATGATAATGAAGAGTTTAAGCCTGTTTCTGTTTCAGAAAATTTCAGTATTAATTATAATGGAAAAATTTATTCAATTACAAAACAAAATTCCAATAAAGAAAATAAAAACTCTGTTTCCATTGATTCTATTGATAAAGGAGCAGTTTTTCGCACCCGAAAAGAGGGCGATAAGTTTACTTATCCTCAGCGCAAGGTTACAAAGCCTTTGCGAAAGGTTCTTAATGAAATGAAAATACCGTCAGAGCAGAGAGACAATTTACTTGTTTTGGCTATTTACAATACAATATTATGGTGTGAAAATATCGGTGTATCAGAAGACGGAAAAAATGATTCCGATAAAGAATTGAATATAAAAATAGAATCAGAGGTATAAGTATGCACAAAGATATAGAAAGTGTGTTGTTTTCTGAAAAGGAAATTGAAAATATTGTGAACATTCTTGCAAATCAAATCGAAAAAGATTACAATAATAAGGATTTTATTATGGTCGGTTTGCTTAAAGGCAGTGTTGCATTTATGTCTGACCTTATGAAGAAGATTAATCTTGATTTTTCGATTGACTTTATGGTTGTGTCAAGCTATGGCGGCGGTACGCAAAGCACAGGCAGAGTTAATGTTCTGAAAGATATTTCACAGTCTGTTGAAGGCAAGGAAATTCTTATTGTTGAGGACATAATTGATTCCGGCAATACATTGAATTTTATTAAAAAATATCTGACTGTTAAAGGAGCAAAATCCATAAAGTTATGTACGCTTTTTGACAAGCCTGACAGGCGTACAGCCGATATAACGGTTGATTATGTCGGAATGAAAATCCCCGACGTATTTATTGTGGGCTATGGGCTTGATTATGATGAAAAATACAGGAATCTTCCGTATGTAGGTGTACTTAAACCATCAGTTTATTCTTGATGTTATACATATATCTGATCAGTAAGTGATACTAAAAATAAGGAGTGACAAGCATTGGATAATAAGAAAAAAATCCGCAATATATTGCTCTACATTGCTGTACCTATTCTTTTGATACTGGTTATAACAATGTTTTTAAGCACAAATCAGGCTGTAAAGCCTCAGACTTCAGAGCTTGTGCAATATTTTGTTGATGATAAGGTTGACAGCTATACCATAAATTACGGTACAGGTGTTATTGAGCTTACTCTCAAAGAGGGTGAGAAGGCTTATGATAATAAAAAGTCAACTCAGGACACAGCTGAAGGTTCAACCCAGCTGACAACCGAACAGCCCACAACCGAGCAAGTGACAACTCAGGCTGCAACGCAGGGCAATAATTCTCCTTTTAATTTGTTTGGCGGTTCAAATAATAACAACAAAAAGACAAAGGTAGTTGTTAAAGGTGAGCTTGCTGATATTCAGCGTTTCCTTAATGACATTAAGCCTTATCAGGCGTCTGCCGACGAGGCCGTAAATTATAACCTTGTCCGTGCAAGTGATAACTCGCTTCTTTTAGAGTTCCTGCCAATGATAATTATGGTAGTTCTTTTCATAGCCGTTTGGTTCTTTATTATGAAGAAAATGGGCGGCGGCGGTCTTGGCGGAAGAGAGATGAGCTTTGGCAAGGCGAAAATCAAGAATACAAATGATGAAAAGCGCAAAACAACCTTTGATGATGTTGCAGGCGCAGATGAAGAAAAGGAAGAGCTTACAGAGGTTGTAGAATTTCTAAAATCACCCGACAAGTACAACAAGCTTGGCGCAAGAATTCCAAAGGGCGTTCTTCTTGTAGGACCTCCGGGTACAGGTAAAACACTTCTTGCCCGTGCGGTTGCAGGTGAAGCAGGTGTTCCGTTCTTCTCAATTTCAGGTTCCGACTTTGTTGAAATGTTTGTCGGTGTCGGTGCGTCCCGTGTTCGTGACCTCTTTGATCAGGCAAAGAAAAATTCACCTTGCATTATTTTTATAGATGAAATCGACGCAGTCGGTCGCCAGAGAGGTGCCGGTCTTGGCGGCGGAAATGATGAGCGTGAGCAGACACTCAACCAGCTGCTTGTTGAAATGGACGGTTTTGGTGCAAACGAGGGCGTAATTCTGATTGCTGCAACCAACCGACCGGATGTTCTTGATCCTGCACTACTTCGTCCGGGCAGATTTGACCGTCAGGTTATTGTGAGCTATCCTGATGTAAACGGACGTGAGGCAATTCTTAAGGTGCACGCACGCAAAAAACCTCTTGCTCCTGATGTAAAACTCAAGACTATTGCAAAGACAACAGCAGGCTTTACGGGTGCAGACCTTGAAAATCTTCTGAATGAAGCTGCGCTTCTTGCTGCACGCAAGGACAAAAAGGCAATCACAATGGAAGAAATTAAAGAAGCGACAGTTAAGGTTGTTGTGGGTGCCGAGAAGAAATCAAAGGTGATGAGCGAAAAAGAGAAAAAGCTGACTGCTTATCACGAGGCAGGTCACGCTATCTGCTTTGACAAGCTTGAAACTCAGGATCCTGTTCACGAAATTTCAATTATCCCACGAGGTATGGCAGGCGGATACACAATGCCGCTTCCTACTGAGGATAAGTCATACAATTCACGCAATGAAATGCTTGAAAATATCATTGTTGACCTTGGCGGTCGTGTTGCTGAGGCTCTTATACTTGACGATATTTCAACAGGTGCTTCAAACGATATTGAAAAGGCAACCAAGACAGCCCGTGCAATGGTTACAAAGTACGGTATGACAAAGGAGCTTGGCTGTATTTGCTACGGTCAGGAAAGCGGTTCGGTATTCCTCGGCAGAGATATGGGCAGCACAACTCAGAACTACTCTGAGGCGACAGCGGCAAAGATTGACGAGCTTGTACTCGGTATTGTGAATGACGCTTATGAAAAGGCAGAGAAGATTTTGAGTGACAATATTGATAAGCTTCACGAAATTGCTGCATTCCTTATTAAGCACGAAAAAATGGGCAGTGAAGAGTTTGAAGCTGTAATGAACGGCACATATGTTGAGCCGGTTGATGTTGAAGAAAACGATGATGCTGAAACAGATGAAACATCGTCAGTAAGCAATGAGGAAAATACCTCATCAACAGAAGAATAAACAAATTTTAAAGGGTGAGATTTGATTCTCACCCTTTTTATAAATATAATTTAATATTGGTTCAATATCAATAGTTGGGGTAAAAATATAAAAAAACGGCTTATTTAAAAACTCGGAATCTTAAAGCATTATTGAAGTTATCTTTTTGTGTTCCCTACAATTGTTTAATAACTGTTCAGATAAAAACTAAACTATCATTTGTATGAATTTTACCTTAACAGTTTGCAATTACCCCAACATTAATTATAGAACCTATAAAAAACCGAAAACGGCTGCGTAGTATTACGCAGCCGTTTTCGGATTTAGAAGTTTTGAAATTAACGTGAAAACGTGGATGTTGTGTTTAGTGTTTCAGATTAACCTACTTGTGCGTCGCCTGTTTCACCAAAGAAGTTGAATCTGAAAAGTTTGCTCTCGTCATTTTTGTTTTCGCAGATAATGCTTGCCTCAGCAATCTTGCCGCCCTCAATAAGTTTTGTAAGACCTACGAGCTGGCAGAGCTTTGAACGAAGATTAAGTCTGTCGCCTTCATTTGTTACGAGATATACATTGCCCTCGCAGGTATCGAGCACGGCGAGGAATTTAGTTACATCAATGTTGTGTAAGCTAAGAATTGGTGTCATAAATGTTTCCTCCTTCAATTCTTTAAAAAATATAAAGTTTTTTTCGTGCGCCATTTACCATTTGGCAAATCATGATTAAATTATCGACTTTAGAAATTCAATTTTACTCGAGTAAGGCTAACTTGGAAATCAGCCGATAGTCAAGCGGACTATTTACTTGACAATTATTATTATATTCTTTTTTTTGAAAAAGTCAACAATTTTTCTTGTTTAGTTTTGTGCAATAAATCAAAACAATGTCAATAACATATAACTCTAACCTTAAATTTATGTGTAATATGCTATAATGACAATTTGCCGTAATTTATATTTTAATAAAGTTTTTTTATCACTTTAGTCAAATTTCACAACTTATTTCGAATACGGCATAAAAGAGAGTTATTTTTTAACAAACTTGTATTTTTTGCATTCAGGTAAATTTTGCCTGATGTACGATTATTGAATATAAAGCCTTGTACTGCAAATTCAGTATGTATTTGTGTCATTATCCGATTTGTTATAAGACTTCTATTGTGTTTCGCACAATAATTATGATATAATAACCTCACGCTGTTACCAAAATCAAAGATTTTGACAGCTGAGAGAAAATTGAATCATAATTTACAAAAACTTTGTTTTTGCTGCCTGCGGCAGTGTATTGTGCTTCGCACAATAATTATGATATAATAAAAAAATAGGAACAACACGAAAGGACTGCATTAATATGTTAAATGATTTTTATAAACAATTCAAAAGCGGAACAGATATTCGAGGTGTGGCAAGCGAAGGTGTAGAGGGGCAGAACGTCAATCTTACTGATGATGTAATTGCCAATATGGCGGATGGTTTTGTGCTTTGGCTTTCTGAAAAGGTCGGCAAAAAACCTTGCGAGCTTACAATATCAGTCGGACGTGACAGCAGAATTTCAGGCCCTCACATTATGGAGCTTACAACCGAATATTTTAAGGCAAGCGGTGCTAAGGTATTAAGGTGTGGTCTTGCTTCAACTCCTTCAATGTTTATGACAACCGTAGACTTGGGGTGTGACGGTGCATTGCAGATTACTGCAAGTCATCATCCCTTTAACAGAAACGGACTTAAGTTCTTTACCCGTGAGGGCGGACTTGAAGGCTCTGACATTGAAGCAATTCTTGAATATGCTCAGAATGACGAGCATCCCCAGCCGGTTGCGGGAGGGTCAATAACTGATGTTGACTATATGACAGATTATGCAAAGGGACTTTGCGATAAGATTAAAAAGGAAGTTAATGCAGAAGATTACGAACATCCGTTAAAGGGCTTTAAAATTGTTGTAGACGCAGGCAACGGTGCAGGCGGCTTCTATGCAGATAAGGTTCTTTCTGTATTGGGAGCTGATACTACAGGCAGCCGTTACCTTGAGCCTGACGGAATGTTTCCAAATCATGTGCCGAATCCCGAGGACGCAACGGCAATGGCTTCAATATGTGAAGCTGTAAGAGAATCAAATGCTGATTTAGGCGTGATTTTTGATACTGATGTTGACCGTGGGGGTGCTGTTGATTCAAAGGGCAACGAAATCAACCGTAACCGTCTGGTAGCCGTTGCAGCAGCTATTGCTCTTGAGGACAACGAGGGCGGTACAATTGTTACGGACTCTATTACTTCAAGCGGATTAAAGGAATTTATTGAAAAAGACCTCGGCGGCAAGCATTACCGCTATCGCAGGGGATATAAAAATGTAATTGATAAGGCTTTAGATCTTAATTCAGAGGGCATTAACTGTCCGCTTGCAATAGAAACCTCAGGCCACGCTGCAATGCGTGAAAATTATTTTCTTGATGACGGTGCATATCTCTGTACAAAAATCATAATTAAAGCCGCACAGCTTCGTAAAGAAGGCAAAGGACTTGATGAACTTACGGCAAATCTTAAGGAGCCGCTTGAAAGCCGTGAAATCAGATATAAAATTCTGGAAAAGGATTTCAGAGCCTGCGGTGAAAAGATTATTGACGATCTTACAGCATATGCAGAGAGCAGGGAAGGTTGGAATGTTGCAGACGACAACCGTGAGGGCATTCGTGTTTCTTTTGATGAGAATAACGGAAACGGTTGGTTTTTGTTAAGACTTTCCGTTCATGACCCGATTATGCCTCTCAATGTTGAGAGTGACAGTGAGGGCGGAGTAAAAATTATTCTTGATAAGCTCAATGAATTTCTGAGCACAACAAGCGGTCTTGATATTTGATATATAAAAAAGCAGGCAGTGGCCTGCACTTATTCGTGCAGACAGCACCATATAAAAGTTAACTTCTATGCCCGAGCGCAACCGAGCAATTT
>DKZL01000025.1:42911-49380 GCA_002493635.1 Ruminococcaceae bacterium UBA7075
GCAATTTCCTATAAAGTAAAAAAGTAGCCGGTGGGTTGCACCTACTCGGGCAGACAGCACCATATAAAAACTCACTTCTATGCCAGCTGTTTCCAAGCAGTTCCCTATAAAGTAAAAACTGCATAGCTATGCGGTTGCAACCAATAGTTGCGGCTATGAAAACTAAAATGTATGGCGTTTTGCATTAGTTGCACATTATAATTAACTCAACAATTCAATGAGGAGGGCAACATCAATGAATATTGAAACAGCCAACAGATTACTACAGTACAGAAAGCAACATAATCTTAGTCAGGAAGACCTTGCTGCAAAAATCGGCGTCAGCAGACAGGCGATTTCTAAGTGGGAGCGTGCTGAGGCTTCACCTGATACGGATAACCTGATTCTCCTTGCTGATATTTACGGAGTTAGTCTTGATGAACTTTTAAAGGGAGAAATTCCTTCAAAAAAAGAGACTGAAAAATGTTGTCAGAACGATGTCAGTGAAAGTGATGAGGGATATAAATACAATTACAATTATTCTTACGGGCCTGACGGCGAAACGGAATATGAAAAGTATGAGAAGACAGATAAAGTTTCTTTTAAAAACGGAATACACATTGATTCAAAGTGTGGCGACCATGTACATATAAATTTTAAAGACGGTGTTCATGTTCACGATAAGAACGGCGATAAAGTCGATGTGGGCTGGCATGGAATCCATGTAGAGGAAAACGGAAAGCATCGGGTTTATACCGACGAAGACGGCAATGTATATGTAAGCGAGAATATCAAAGAATCGAAAAAGAAGAGCAAAGCGCATAAAATTTGGAACAGCTTTCCGTTTTTTCTGATAGCCATAATCGGCTTCCTTGCATGGGGTTTCAGCGGCGCATATTTTGGCTGGGCTTTAAGCTGGATATGTTTCCTGACAATTCCGATTTACTACACCTTAGGCGACGCAATCTTTAAAAAGAAGGCAAGTCATTTTTGTTATCCAGTGCTTGTTGTGATTGCGTATATTTTGTTTGGTTATTTAAATGTATGCGGCGGATGGGCATTGGGCTGGATTGTGTTTCTGACAATTCCCGTTTATTATTTTCTGTGTGAACTTTTTGAAAACATCTTCAATAAAGCAGATGAAAAACCTGATTCGGACAATGTATGAATTAATGTCTTTACTCTGAACAATCATAAATACAAAAAATATGAAAAAGCAGGAAAAACACTTGAATTATTTAAAATATAATGATATTATATAAAGAGATAACACGCTGACGAAGAGAGTAGCAATTTGATTTGTCGCTTCAGAGAATATGCACCTTGGCTGCGAGTGCATTGCGAAAAGCTTGTTGTGAAGTTCACTTCCGAGTGGTGAGGCTGAACATTTTTAAGTATAATTAGGTTTCAACGGTTGACCCCGTTACAGGTTTAAGAAGTGAACGTTTCGGAGTGCCTGCATATAGAATGCAGGAATCAGGGTGGTACCGCGGATTTTTCGTCCCTGCGTAGATTTTACGCAGGGGCTTTTATTTTTGTGAAGTTTACTGAGCTATGGAGGTTTTTATGGACGAGAAAATTATCAGATTAAAAGATGAAATTAATTCAAAACTTAATGAAGTCGCAGACCTTTTGGATCTTGACAAGGTCAGGGTTGCATACCTTGGTAAAAAGGGCAGTATTACTGCGCTTTTAAAAGGTATGAAGGATTTGTCGGTTGAAGAAAAAAAGGTGTTTGGCGCAGATGTTAACAAGCTTAAGGCTTATGCAGCTGAGAAAATTGAGGAAAAAATAGCTGAATTAAAGGAAAAGGAAATTCAGCTTGAAATTGCTTCAATGCCTCAGTTTGATATTACAACTCCTGCAAATCTTGCAAGAGGTTCTTACCATCCTATTACTCTTGTTCAGCGTCAATGCGAAACGATTTTCAAGTCAATGGGCTTTGATGTCGAAGACTATTCAGAGGTTGTAACGGACTACGAGTGCTTTGAATCGGTAAACATCCCTAAACACCATCCTGCAAGAGATATGCAGGATACATATTATCTTGAAAACGGTCAGCTTCTTAAGTCGCAGACTTCCGCAGCACAGAATGCAATTCTCAAAAAATACGGCAAAAGACTTATGGAAACAGGAAAGCCAATTAAGGCGATTTTCCCCGGACGATGCTTCAGAAATGAGGCAACGGACGCTTGTCACGAAAATACATTTTTCCAGATGGAGGGTGTAATGGTTGACAAGGATATTTCAATTTCTAACCTTATTTTCTTTATGAAGACTATGCTTTCGGAGGTTTTCCGTAAGGATATAAAGGTAAGACTTCGCCCCGGCTTTTTCCCATTCGTTGAACCCGGATTTGAACTTGACATAAGCTGTCTTATCTGCGGCGGCGAGGGTTGTCCGTCCTGCAAACATTCAGGCTGGCTTGAGCTTTGCCCATGCGGAATGATTCATCCGAATGTTCTGCGTGAGGGCGGTATTGACCCCGAAGAATACACAGGCTTTGCTTTCGGTCTTGGACTTACAAGACTTGCAATGATGAAATACGGAATTAAAGACATCAGAGATCTGAACAGCGGCAGTCTGAAGTCGCTTTCACAGTTTACTGATGATGAGGAATAAGGGAGGAGAAAAATATGTTTTTATCAATGAATTGGATTTCTGACTTTGTTGACTTTTCAGGTCTTGACAAGGTTGAATTAATACATCAGTTTTCCCTCTCGACAGCAGAGGTAGAAAATGAAATCTTCTTTAAGGGTTCAGATTTGAGCGGTGTTGTTGTTGCCGAAATTAAATCGGTTGAAAATCATCCCGATTCTAAAAAACTGCACCTTCTTAAAGTAGATGCAGGTGATGATGAGCTTACAGATGTTGTCTGTGGTGCTCCCAATGTCCGTGTAGGTATGAAGACTGCTTTTGCAAAGGTCGGTGCCAGAATTGGTGAAATTACCATTGCGCCTCGTCCGCTTGCAGGCTATACCTCGAACGGTATGTGTTGCAGTGAGGCTGAAATCGGTATTTCGGATGACAACTCCGGTATTATGGATATTACAGACGATGTGCCAAACGGTACTGATATAAAAGAAATTTATGAAATTGACGATATAGTATTTGAGGTTGACAATAAGTCGCTTACAAATCGTCCTGACCTTTGGGGTCATTACGGAATTGCCCGTGAGTTCGCTGCTCTTGCAGGCAGAGAGCTTAAACCTCTTGAGGTTGAGGATTTAAAGGCTTATAATAATCTAAAGCAGATTGATATGAAGATAGAAGATGACCTTTGTCAGCGTTACAGCTGTATGCAGGTCGAAAATGTTACACGCCATATCAGCCCTGTTAATATGCGTATTCGTCTTTACTACTGCGGTATGCGTGGAATTAATTTCCTTGCTGACCTTACAAACTATCTTATGCTTGAAATGGGTCAACCAATGCACGCATTTGATTCACGCAAGGTTGAAAATATTAGAATTAAGCGTTTTGATACTCCGTTTACTTTTAAAACTCTTGACGGTATTGAAAGAAACATTGACGAGAATACTCTTATGATCTGCAACGGTGATGCACCAGTTGCTATTGCAGGTATTATGGGCGGTCTTGATTCTGAAATTGTTGATGATACTACAACGCTTACACTTGAGTCTGCAACATTTAATGCTGTTTCTATAAGAAAGTCGACAGTCAGACTTGCTCACAGAACAGATGCTTCAATACGTTATGAAAAGTGCCTAGATCCTGAAAACACTGTTCCTGCCATTGCAAGATTCATTAATCTTTTAAAGAAATATGACAGTGGTGTACAGGTAGTGTCTGCGCTTACTGATGAATATGCTTTCCGTTATGATACCGTAAAGCTGGATTTTGATAAGGCGTTTGTTGACCGCTATACAGGCATTGAAATTTCAAATGAAACAATCGTAAAGACTCTTGAAAGCCTTGGATTCAAGGTTACTCTTGACGGTGATAATTTCAGTGTTGTTGTACCGTCATGGAGAGCTACAAAGGATGTAACAATCAAGGCTGATATAATTGAAGAAATCACAAGAATTTACGGCTATGATAATTTTGACGTAAATACAGCACGTTCACCTCTTTATCCTGTAAGAATGGCAACTGTAAAGAATAACGAGAGCAAGATCAAAGACATTCTTGTAAAGCGTTACAATCTTCACGAGCTTCATTCTTATGTATGGGCATACTATGATGAGCTTAAAGCGCTTGAGATTCCTGTTGAGGACAATATAAAGCTTGCAAATGCCACAAATCCCAATATTGAAACTATCCGTAACTCAATTATTCCCACACAGCTTTGTCAGGTCAAGACAAATACAGGCTTTGCGCCGGATTTCGGAATTTTTGAAATCGGCAGAGTGGTTGAGGGACTTGATGAAAATAACCTTTGCATTGAAAAGAAAAAGCTTGCCGTAACACTTTACAGCAAGACAAAGGATATGAAGTCACTTTATTTTGAACTCCGTGATATTCTTGCTGTTATCACAGATGATATTAAGCACAGTACTCTTTCGTTCAAAACTTCACAGCCAAAGCACAGTTATGAGCATCCGGTTAATCTCAATACCGTCATTCTTGACGGCAAAGAAATTGGTACAGTCGGAATTGTTCATCCTGTTGTCGGTAAAAAGATTGACAAGAAGGCTAATATTGTTTTTGCTGAAATTGATATGAACGCATTTGCAGACGCAAAAGACAACGGCATTTCATATGAGGAGCCGTCAAAGTTCCCTCCGATGGATTACGACTTGAGCCTTGAATTGCCAAACGGTGTTCTTTATGATAAGCTTACCGAGTGTTGGAAGAAAGAAGGGGGAAGTATTCTTAAGAATACAAAAATTGTAGATACCTACGATACCGATACAGTTCACAGCATTACGGTGCGTTTTGAATTTTCATCAAACGAGAGAACACTGTCGTCCGCAGAAGTTCAGGAGATTATGGATAAGGTAATTGCAAATCTTTCTGCAATAGGAGTTAACTTAAGATAAATTTACAAGTAAGTATGGCGGAGGCTTGCTTCCGCCATAAGTATTTTTTAGTTATATATCATAAGTTCTATTTTGGAAGTTTTTAAACGGCAAGCCATAAAATACAAGAAAATATAAATATTTCACTTGAAATTGTATAAATATTATAGTATAATAAAATATACATATTATTTGGGAGGTGTTTCGGTATGTTGGATAAAACAATGATTTTTTCACTTGGTGAAGAAAAAGACGACCATATAAAAAACAGTTTGTCAATCGTATATGATGCACTCAGACAAAAGGGATATAATCCTATCAATCAAATTGTAGGCTACATTCTCAGTGAGGATCCAACCTATATTACCACATACAACAATGCTCGTAATATCATCAGCAGAATTGACCGTGACGACTTACTTGAAGCACTCGTAAAATCATATCTTGATGTTTGATAATATCTTGATTTTTAAGAAAGGATGATGACCTGTGGCAGACAAAAAGAAAGCCGGACAGGAATTTCAGACATACAAGGGCAGACCTCTTGTGCGTTGCGGAGATGAAATTTACTACGGAAGTATGAGTGATCCGTTTGTAATAAAAATGATTATAAAGTCAAAGAAAACTCTTGGTGAAACCGAAGTTGCTGATAAAATAACAATTCAGCTGCTCTCAACCGATCCGGACCTTTCACCGAGAAGACAGCTTGTAAAGACAAGTGAAAAAAGCGGAATGTTCCTTGCAATGGATATTGCCGACATCTGGCTTGAAAGAGCACTTAACAACAAAATCTAACTATAAAAAAACACAGCCTGTATGGTTGTGTTTTTTGGTTTAATCGGAGGACAAAATGGCTGAATTTAAAACAAATGTTATGCGAATACTTGATAAGGAAAAAATCGAATATATCGCTCATGAATATCCACACGGAAAGGATGCGGTTGACGGTGTGACCGTGGCAAATCTTATGAACCAAAATCCGGATTGTGTGTTCAAAACTCTCGTTACTAAGGGCTGCGGAAGTGATTACTATGTTTTTGTAATCCCTGTCGACAAGGAGCTTGACCTAAAAAAATGCGCTAAAGCAGTGGGTGAGAAGTCGGTTGAAATGATACACGTCAAGGATATTAATAAGGTCACGGGATATGTCAGGGGCGGATGCTCACCGATTGGTATGAAAAAACAGTACCGTACAGTATATCACATAACCGCAAATGATATTTCGCACATAATAGTAAGTGCCGGCAAAATTGGCTATCAGATTGACCTTAATCCCCAGGATTTAATAAATTTGACAAATGGTCAGACTGCCGACATTACAATGAACAATTAACAATTTACAATTAACAATTAAGGTCAAGAAGATAGGTCGTAATAAAGGGAAACAGTTATTTCCCGATTGAATTTATAATTTAGCACCATTTTTTCGGGCGACTGATAGTCGCCCCTACGGGTGTTCATCTTAAATTAAACAGAACTTTTCTTCAACATTCGTAGGGAACGACCCC